>CAZLWG010000053.1:0-25184 GCA_964563315.1 uncultured Anaerolinea sp.
GTCGTCCTGCCGGGCTTGGTCAACACGCACCATCACTTTTACCAGACCCTCACACGTGCCGTCCCCGCCGCCCAGGATGCCAACCTCTTCAATTGGCTAAAAACTCTCTACCCCATTTGGGCGCGGATGAACCCCGACGACATCTTTACCTCGACTCAAACCGCGCTTTCGGAACTCGCTTTATCGGGATGCACCACCGCGTCGGATCATCTCTACCTCTTCCCCAACGCCTCAAAACTGGACGATGAAATTGCCGCCGCTCTCGAAGTTGGTCTGCGTCTGCAAGCTTCCCGCGGCTCGATGAGCCTTGGCGAATCCAAAGGCGGTCTCCCACCTGATAGCGTGGTGGACAGTGAAGAGAACATTCTGAAAGATTCGCAGCGCCTCATTGAAAAATATCACGACTCAAATCCCGGCGCGATGACCCAGATCGTGCTTGCGCCCTGTTCGCCCTTCAGCGTCACTTCGGATTTGATGAAACAGTCCGCCAAACTGGCGCGGGAATACGGCGTCCATTTGCATACGCATCTCGCCGAAACCGAAGATGAGGAACAATTCTGTATGCAGATGTTCGGTCATCGTCCCGTCGGGTATATGCAGGAAGTGGGTTGGGTGGGGGATGACGTCTGGTTTGCGCATGCGATCTGGGTCAATGACGAAGAGATCAAAGTCTTTGCCAAGCATGACTGCGGCGTGGCGCATTGTCCGTCCTCGAACATGCGGCTGGCGTCAGGGATTGCTCCGGTCAAGGAATACCGGGCAGCAGGCGTGAACGTAGGGTTAGGCGTGGACGGCTCCGCTTCCAACGATGGCTCGCATTTATTGGCTGAAGTCCGCAATGCCATGTTGTTGTCCCGCGTCAAGGAGGGAATAACGGGCTATTCCCTTTCGAACGATCCAAATAGAAAATTGATGACAGCCCGCGAATCGCTATATCTCGGCACGCGGGGCGGCGCGGCAGTGTTGGGGCGTTCCGATATCGGCTCGCTCGAAGCGGGCAAATGCGCCGACTTTTTTGCCGTGAACTTGAGCCGGCTCGAGTTCACAGGTATGCATGACCCCGTATCGGCTGTTGTTTTCGGACAATCTGTGAACGTGGATTACACAGTGGTCAATGGAAAGTTTGTCGTGAAGGAAGGTAGGCTTGCGACGGTGGACCAGCGCAAGTTGACCGAAAAACATAATAAAGCCGCAAAACGTTTGCTGGCTGGATAAAGGTGTTTCGCTATGGCTTTCTTTAATAGTTTGATGGTTTCCCTTTCAACCGGAATTCCGGGCTTCGTGGTCGGCGGATTGGCGTTGACGTTGATCCTGCTTGCCCTGATCCGCAGGGACACACTGATGATGATTGCGGCGGCTTTTCTGCTTGTCCCGATGGCATACACACTTGGAACATGGTCGGGTCTTTTTATGGTGGTGCGGTTGATGCCGCTCTTCCCCCTGCTTTCCGCAGTGGCCATCAGCCGGGAGGATTCCCTACTTGCTTGGCTTCTGCCGCTTCCGTCTGTTGGGTATCTCATCTATTACTTGTTCAGGCTTGTGGCGTCCGATTTTCGCGGCGTTTGATTTTTGTTGATGATTGACTTGCTGATCCCCGTCCTGTTCTGGTTGTCCATTCCGCTCTCGCTGGCATTTTCGATTGCGGGTGTGTCGAAAAAGAAACCCTGGATGGCCTTACTTGGCGCTGTGTTGTTTTTACCGGTATCGTATTACTTCAACGGTTCGCCTACGTCTCGTGGATATATGATTTTTCTGCCGCTGTTTCAGGCAGGCTCCGCGCTGGCGGTCTGGAAGGGCAAAATGAAGTGGGCTTGGTCGCTTCTCCTGCCCGCTTTTTTGACGGTTATCTGGTTTGCCGGCGTTATTCTTTATTATCAAGCGCTCTGACCCCTGATTGAGAATCCGATGAAACATTCATCGAAAGAAACCGCGATCATCATACACTCCCTGCTGGCATTTTATATCCTGCTGGTCATCCGAAACGCGTGGGTTTCGGATGACGGCATGATCACATTCCGAGTGGTGGAGAATTTTTTGGCGGGTTATGGACTGGGCTACAACCCGTTCGTCCGCGTGCAGACATTTACTCATCCGCTGTGGATGTTTTTGGTCTCGCTTCTTTATTATCTGGCTGGTTTGGTCATTCCCAGCGTGCCGACTGCCTTATTTCTTGTAACGGTGTTCCTATCTGTTTTATTCTCTTTTCTGGCGGCCTTCCTTCTTTTGACCCGCCTTTCCAATCCGGGAATTCTGCCGCTCGGACTGGCGGTCTTGATTTTGAGCCTCTCCAACGGGTTTATAGACTTTTCGACGTCGGGATTGGAAAATCCCCTGACGCATTTTCTTCTTGTGGTTTTCGTCATTGCATATCTGGTCGAGATTCCGAATCTTTTGTTCTTATCTTTCATCTCGTCGCTTCTCATGCTGAACCGGATGGATGCCTTTTTGCTGGTTGCCCCCGCGCTCCTGTATGCGTGGTGGATATCGGGTCAACGCAAAAGTGGTCTTTGGAAGATTTTGATCGGTCTCATCCCGATGCTGCTGTGGGAATTGTTTTCCCTGTTCTATTTTGGATTTCCCTTTCCGAATACTGCATATGCCAAACTGAACACGGGAATTTCCGGCACCGCGCTCGCACTCCAGGGATTTGACTACTTCCTGAACTCGGTCAATTGGGACCCGGTCATCTTTTTTGCGATTGGGCTGGCGGGCGTCACGTTGTACTTTGAAAGGAACCGGAAGCACATGTTCTTGTTTGCCGGGGTCCTGTTTTATCTGGCGTACATTGTCAAGATCGGCGGCGATTTTATGACCGGCAGATTCCTGACGGCTCCTTTACTTGTGTCTGTTGCAATTATTTCAAATCAACTCACTGCAAAAAGAAGCCAGTTGGTCGGGATGGGCATAGTGATCCTTTTAGGTGGATTCTCTTTACGGTCGCCACTCTGGTCGTCGAACATGGTGCAGTATCTTCCCGCGTTTCCCATCAGCGACCGCAATGGTATATCCGATCAGCGGCTGCATTATTTCGGGAACGAGCGGAAGGGTCAGTTCAACAGTTTCGTCGAGAATGGTTTTCGGGATTTCGAGCTTGGCTCGGAGTTTGCCGGAGACCAGTGGCGTTTTACAGGCTTCGAAAAAGTCTATATTGCCGAGGCGCTTGGCAAACCCGGTTACAAAAAAGGGCCGAATATTTACGTAACGGATTATTACGCTCTGACGGACGCCTTGCTGGCGCGGTTACCCGTTTCGGAATGGGAGATCGGGCATTTCCGGCGCGAATTTCCAGAGGGTTATCTCCAGACCCTGGAGACAGGCGAGAACGAGATTGCCGATCCGGATTTGTCGCTCTATTATTCCAAATTAAAGTTCATTATTACCGGATCTTTGACGGATTGGAATCGCATCGTCGAAATATGGAAATTCAATACGGGACAATACGACCATCTGCTGGAGACGTACAAGAAACGTTAGGAGATCTTTATGACACCTTCCACAAAACTGACGGCCGCTCTCATTGATGTCGCCATGGGGCGCGCCCACGCTGACCTCGTCATTCGCGGCGGGAAATGGGTAAGCGTACAATCCGGTGAGATCGTTCCGAACACAGATGTGGCCATTGTGAAGGGACTCATTGCTTTTGTCGGGCGGGATGCGAGCCATACCATTGGGAAGAAGACGAAGGTCATCGAGGCGAAGGGACGTTTCCTCGTGCCGGGTCTTTTGGACGCGCACATGCACGTTGAATCCGGCATGGTCACGGTGACGGAGTTCGTCCGCGCAGTGGCGGTTCGCGGCACGACGGGCATGTTCATTGACCCGCACGAGATCGCCAATGTCTTCGGTCTCAAAGGCGTCAAACTCATGGTGGATGAGGCGCAGAAACAGCCTATTCACGTCTGGGTACAGATGCCGTCGTGTGTGCCGTCAGCGCCGGGGCTGGAAACACCCGGATCGTCGATCGGATCGAAGGAAGTTGCCGAAGCGATGACATGGAAGGGAATCATTGGCTTGGGCGAGATGATGAACTTCCCTGGTGTATATATGGGCGACAAAAAGATGCTCGATGAAATGTCCGCGACCCGCGCGGCAGGCAAAGTGATTGGCGGGCATTATGCTTCGCCGGATCTGGGTCTCCCATTTCACGGTTATGTGGCGGGCGGCGCGGAAGACGACCATGAAGGCACGCGCATGGATGATGCGATTGCGCGCGTGCGGCAGGGCATGAAGCCAATGCTGCGATACGGTTCCGCATGGTTTGATGTTGCCGCGCAGGTCAAAGCCATTACCGAAAAGAAATTGGATTCGCGCCGTTTCATTTTGTGTACGGATGATTCTCATGCCGAAACATTGACTCAAGAAGGGCATATGGACCGCGTCCTGCGGCATGCCATCAGCGAAGGCTTGAACCCGATGACAGCCATTCAGATGATGACCATCAACGCGGCGGAACATTTCGGCATGAGCCGTGAAATGGGCATGATCGCGCCAGGACGCTGGGGTGATGTTTTGCTGGTGGAAGACTTAATGGATTTCAAAACCGATCTGGTGGTTGCAAAAGGCCAGGTGATTGCCGAGAAAGGCGAGTGGCAGGTCAAACTGCCGGTTGTGAAGTACCCGCAGTGGGTCAAGAAATCCGTGAAGATGAAGAGAAAACTCACAGCGGAGGATTTTGTTCTTCGCACAAGGGCAGGCGATGGGGTGGAGATCGATGCGAATGTCATCGGCGTGATCGAGAATCAGGCGCCGACCCGTCGCCTTAAGATGAAAGTCAAGGCCGATGGCGGCCAAGTCAAAGCGGATATGAAACGCGACCTTGCGAAGATTGCATTGGTGGAACGTCACCGTGCGACGGGCAAGGTGGTGGTTGGCTTGACAAACGGATTTGGCTTCACGCGCAAATGCGCCATTGGTTCGACGGTGGCGCACGACAGCCATCACATGATCGTGGTCGGCACGGATGAAGAAAGCATGGCGGTTGCCGCAAACGAGCTGGCGAAGTGCGGCGGCGGTCAGGTGGTGGTGCAGGATGGCAAAGTGATCGGGCTGGTGGAATTGCAGATCGCTGGTTTGATGTCCAATGAACATGCGGACATCGTAGCGAAAAAGGCCGGCACGGTGCTGGATGGTTTCAAGATATGCGGCAGCGAATTGAACAACCCGAACATGCAGTTGAGCCTTCTCGCTTTGGTTGTCATCCCGGAGTTGAGAATTTCCGACAAGGGGCTTGTGGATGTGACACAGTTCGATTTCATCCCGGTGCTGGAAGATTAGGACGATCCGCAGCTACGGCAGATTCAACTCTTTGAGAAATCTCCAGATAGAAGAGAGATAACATGGCTAACTTTCCGTTTCAACGATTGCAGGCTGATCTGGCGACATTGATTTCCAATACGCCGGCAGGCCAGAGGCTGCCTTCAGAGCCTGAGCTCGCGAAGCAACTTGGCGTTTCCCGCGCCACCCTGCGCGAGGCAATGCGTTCCTTTGAAACGCAGGGCATGATTCGCCGCCGACAGGGGTCGGGGACGTTCGTGGTTGGCAAGATGCAAGTATTGGACAGCGGGTTGGAAGTGCTGGAGAGCCTGGATACGATCGCCAAAAGGCTGGGGCTTGAAATTTCGGTGAGCGATCTGGCGATAGAAAGCGAGTCTGCTTCTCCGGAACTTGCAAAGGCTCTGAATGTATCTGCCGGTTCGGGTTTGACCCGTGTGCGTCGCGTCATTCGGGCTGAAAGCCGCCCGGTGGCATATCTGGTGGATATTCTGCCCGAGACGACGCTCCACGCCAAGGATATGCCAGCGGATTTCAACGGCTCGGTTCTGGACTTTTTGCTGAATCGCGGCATCTCATTGACCACCTCGCGCGCGAACGTCAGTGCGATTGGCGCGACGGCGGAGGTAGCCAAGGCGCTTGAGATCCAACGGGGGGATGTCCTCCTGCATTTCAATTCCCTTTTATTTGATGCGAGCGGCGGGATCGTGGATTATTCGTTGAGTTATTTCATCCCCGGGTATTTTCACTTTCATGTCGTACGTCGGGTGGCAGGCATGCGGCAGTAGATATTATATATTTTGCTATCAAGTAAAAATTCTAGAGTCAAAACGACTCGTAAACCAGGAGATTATTAATGCCGGACAAGGTTGCTGAAATACAAAAACGCGTACAGGCAGCGCGCGGGGATATTATTCAATTCATGCTTGATATTGTGGCGATTCCCTCGATGGAATCCCAGCTTAAGGACGTGGGGGAGCGCATTGCACAGGAGATGAACAAGCTTGGGTTCGATGAAGTCCGCTTCGACAAAATGGGTAATATCATGGGGCGGATTGGGAACGGGAAGCGTGTGGTCGTGTACGATTCCCACATAGATACCGTTGGTATCGGCGACCCGACCAGTTGGGAGTGGGATCCGTTCAAAGGCAAGGTCGAAAATGACATTTTATACGCGCGCGGCGCCTGTGACGAGAAAGGATCGACGCCGGGCATGGTCTACGGATTGGCAATGGCACGCGATCTGGGTCTGCTCGACGGCTGGACGGCGTATTATTTTGGCAACATGGAAGAATGGTGTGACGGCATTGCGCCGAACACCTTTGTGGAAGTGGACCCGAAGGTCAAGCCTGATTTTGTCGTCATTGGCGAGCCAACGAAGATGCAGGTCTATCGCGGGCACAAGGGGCGCGTCGAACTTAAAGTCACGTCCACGGGCAGGTCGGCTCATGCGGCTTCTCATCACATGGGCGACAGCGCCCTGTATAAAATGTTATCCGTCATTTCCGGCATCCGCGACCTTGACGCGCACCTGCACACCGATCCGTTTTTGGGAAAGGGCACAATCATGGTGACGGATACCCGCATCAGCACCGCCTCCATCAACGCCGTTCCGGACGGCTTCATCATCTTCATTGACCGCCGCCTGACCTTCGGAGAGACCAAGGAAGAAGCGATCCAACAGGTGCGGGACCTCATTCCCTTTTATTTGCGGAATCAGATCAAGGTTGAAGAGATGTACTATGACGAGCCGTCTTATACCGGCTTTGTCTTCCCTGTCGATAAATATTATCCGGCTTGGGCGTTGGAAGAAGCGCATCCGATTGTCCGCGCGGGGCAGGAGACGATTCGTCAGTTATGGAAAGAGACTCGCCCGACCAGTAAATGGAGTTTTTCCACGAACGGCACGTATTGGGCTGGCAAGGCTGGAATTCCCTCCATTGGGTTTGGACCCGGCGATGAGATTTATGCTCATACCACCATGGATCAGGTCCCGTTGAACGAGGTTGTTGCGGCGACAGAGTTTTATGCATTGTTCCCGCTGATTTTGAGCGAGAAACTTCAATAGAAGAAACGCCAAAGAAGGATACATCGTAGCAAAGGAGACTTGGAGCCGTCGAAAAAAACGTTTTCACAATTGAATAGGAGGTTCGTATGCGTAGCTTTGCTGGTCGTGATATTCTTTCGCTCAAGGAGTTCGAGCGGAATGAGTTTTTCCACGTGTTCGATGTGGCTCAGAAAATGGAGCCCATTGCCCGCGCCAGGAAGAACGTGGACTTGCTCAAGGAAAAGACGCTGGTGACAGCCTTTTACCAGCCTTCCACCCGCACGCGTCTGGCACATGAAGCCGCCATGCACCGCCTTGGCGGGCATGTTACAGGTTTTTCCGACGCCAAGATGACCCGCGCGGGCGACTTCTACCAGGAGTCCATCAAGGATACCGTCAAGATGCTGGAGTTCTATGGCGATGTGATCGTGATGCGCCATTTCCAGCAGGGCGCGCCGCATGAAGCCGCAAAGTGGGCAAGCGTGCCGATCATCAACGGCGGCGACGGCTGGGGCGAGCACCCGACCCAGATCTTCACGGATTTGTATACAGTGCTGCGCGAGAAAGGACGCATTGACGGGTTGAAATGGCTGGCGGTCGGCGATATGCGCATGCGGACGATGCACTCCCTCGGTTACGCCTTAAGTCAATTCGATTGCCCCATCACGTTCGTCGCGCCGCCCGAGATGAATCTCACCGACGAGTTTAAGAAAGAACTCAAGCAGTACAGCGTGAACTTCAAGGAAGCCGACCATGTGGAAAAGGCGATTGCCGATGCCGACGTGATTCTGGTCGAGCCGGTGGTGCAGCCCGATTACACCAAGTCTCGTGATGAGCGCACAGGCGAGCTCGATCTTACGCCAGCGAACTATAAGATCACGCGCGAATTGCTGGAAAAGAAAGCCAAGTCGGATGCCATCCTGCTGCACTCCCTGCCGCGCATGGACGAGATTCCTGAGGATGTGGACATCACGCGCTGGTCCCGCTACTGGCAGGAAGCCTTCAACGGCGTCGTCATGCGCATGACGCTTTTGGCGCTCGTGCTTGGCGCAATGGAATAGGAGACGCACATGACAACGATCTTCGATGAACTTCGCAAGAATTACGGAATGGCAAGCGCGGAACAAAAACTGCTGGTTCTGCGGCGCGAGTTGTTGCGCCCCATTGTTACGGTCGAATCGTCCGCGCACCTGCTTCAATCAGCGAGTGACCGAATTTGTGAATGCCTCCCCGAAGGCATCACTGTGGATGAATTCAAGAACACGGTCAAATGGTTGTCCGATGCGGCTCGTGACCTTCATCAAATTCTGGATGCGCTGACCGAGGACACGTCCCAGACACAGGAATAGCATGGGAACGAGCAATCCGCCTCCGGCTTGACTTGAAGCGGATTCTGATCAAAGAGCAATCCTCGCCGGGAGCGTTTCCCGCCTTTTGCGCTCCCGGCTTTGCAGGAAAAATATTAATCAATAAAACAAGGAGCGACATATGCAAACCAATTTTCGTGGCCGCGATTTTATCGGCGACCTGGACTTCACGAAGGAAGAAGTCGAAACTGTTTTAGATGTGGCTTGGGACCTCAAGCGCAAACGGGCTTTGGGCGAACCGCACGCATACCTGCGCGACAAAGTGCTGGCGATGCTGTTCTTCTTCTCATCCACACGCACGCGCGGGTCGTTCGAAGCGGGCATTGCCCAGCTTGGCGGTCACGGCGCGTTCATCGACTCGAACACCACTCAGATTTCTCATGGCGACACCCCCGTCGAGATCGGCGAAATTTTCGGGCGATATTTCGACGGAATCGCCATCCGTCACTGTGACTTCGGCGACGGCAACAAATATTTGAACGACGTCGCCAAATCCAGCCGCACGCCTGTCCTCAACATGCAGTGCGATATTTACCATCCCTTCCAGTGCCTTGCCGACCTGATGACCATTATGGAAAAGAAGGGGCGTGACCTTCGTAAGAAGAAGATCGTCGTTTCATGGGCGTATGCGGCTTCCTATCTCAAACCGATTTCCGTTCCGCAATCGCTCATCCTTCAAATGCCGCGCTTCGGCATGGACGTGACCCTTGCCTACCCGCCCGGCTTCCAGCTCATGCCCGATATTGTCGAGCGGGCGAAAGAGCAGGCGAAGATCGCCGGAACCAATTTCGAGATCATCGACAGCAAGGACGGTATGACCGAAGCCTGCAAGGATGCCGATGTCATCTATGCCAAATCATGGGGTCCGTTGTTGACCACGAACGACAAGGTCGAGGGCAAAAAACTCCAGGATTCATTCAAGGATTGGATCATGGATGATGCCAAGCTCAAGGTCGCCAAGAAGGACGCGATTTACATGCACCCGCTTCCCGCCGACCGGGATATTGAAGTGACTAGCAAAGTCCTGGATGGGCCCAATTCTGTGGTATTCGACGAAGCCGAGAACCGCCTTCATGCGCAAAAAGCCGTGATGGCGTTGACGATGGCGTAAATATTGGTAGGAGCGAGGACACCCCGCCCACTTACGGATGGGATGACCTCGCCCCTGCAGACAATATAGGAGATTTATCAATGTCAAAACTCGCAGTCGTTGCAATTGGCGGCAACTCCCTGATCAAGGACGAGAAACATAAAACTGTCGAAGACCAGTATCAAGCCGCCAAAGAGACAACCTTTCACATCGCGGATATGATCGAAGCCGGTTGGACGGTTGCCATCG
The DNA here is from genome assembly GCA_964563315.1 of uncultured Anaerolinea sp. Lineage (GTDB taxonomy): Bacteria > Chloroflexota > Anaerolineae > Anaerolineales > Villigracilaceae > Villigracilis. The sequence goes on from CAZLWG010000053.1 coordinate 10,025, forward strand.
GTCACGGTAACGGTCCGCAGGTCGGGTTTATTTTGAGGCGTTCTGAGATCGCCGCGAAAGCTGAAGGCATGCACGAAGTCCCGCTGGATGTCTGCGGCGCGGACTCTCAGGGCGCCATTGGCTATGCCCTTCAGCAGACTCTCCAAAACGAATTGAATCGTCGCGGCATTAAAAAACCTGTTGCTACGGTCGTTACTCAAGTGCTGGTGGATAAAGCAGACCCCGCCTTCAAGAATCCATCCAAGCCGATCGGCTCTTTCATGGATGAATCTGAAGCCAGGCATCGCGAAAAAGATATGGGCTGGTCGGTCGTCGAAGATGCGGGGCGCGGCTGGAGACGAGTCGTTGCGTCGCCTTTGCCGAAGGAAGTGGTCGAGCTTGAATCGGTAAAAACTCTGATAGATGCCGGTGCAATCGTCATCACGGTTGGCGGCGGCGGCATCCCCGTGATTGACGCAGGCGAGCAGGGTTATCAGGGCGTCGCCGCGGTCATTGACAAGGATTTCGCCTCCAGCCTGCTGGCGCGTCTTCTCAAAGCCGACCTGTTCCTGATCTCCACTGCCGTTGAAAAGGTTGCCGTCAACTTTGGCAAGCCCGATCAGAAATGGCTGGATAAAATGACGCTTGCCGAAGCCAAAGCCTATCTCGCCGAAGGGTCGCATTTTGCAAAAGGCTCGATGGCGCCGAAGATTGAAGCGATCATCTGGTTCCTGGAGAACGGCGGCAAACAGGCGCTGATCACCAACCCCGAAAGCATCGGACGCGCCTTGAAAGGCGAAACTGGAACCTGGATCGTCCCTTAACGAATTGAGCGGGGGCATTGCCCCCGCCGCATCGAAGATGAAGAGAATACACCCGTCCCTGTCACTGCTCGTTACAGCCATCCTCGCCTATGGGATTCTCATTCCCCAGTTGGGCTTCTATTGGGATGACCTGCCCATGTCGTGGATCCGATATCACCTTGGCGTGGAGGGAATGACAAGATATTTTTCCACCAGCAGACCGATCTGGGCATATCTGTATCAGGTCACAACCGCCGTTCTCCCACAGAATCCAATCGTCTGGCAGGTATTCGCGCTGTTCTGGCGCTGGCTGGACGCCGTCGTTTTGTGGGCGATCTTTTCACGCCTATTTCCCAACCGCCGCAGTTTTGCCTTTGCGGTAAGCCTGTTCTTTTTGCTCTACCCCGGTTTCAACCAGCAGTGGGTGAGTTATCTCTACGCCCATTTCTTTATCGTCCTGTTCTTTCTGTTTTTCTCGTGGTACGCGATGCTTCGCCGCTGGACGATGCCCGCGCTCATCCTTTCGGCGTTGAATCTCCTCATGCTCGAGTATTTCTTTTTGCTCGAACTGGCGCGCCCGATCATCATTTGGATTTCGCTGGGAGACGACCCAGCCGAAACGCGCGAAAAAATAAAACGCGTTTTGAAAGTCTGGACGCCATATTTGGCGGTTTTCCTTCTTGCGATTGGATACAGGGCGTTCATTTTCAGCCATCCCGGATTTGGCTACAGCCTCGCGGATGAATTGAGAAAAGCGCCTCTCGAAACAACGGGACAGTTGATCCAAACCATTTTAGCGAGTCTGTGGCAGACGGCGTTTGCCGCCTGGGCATTGATATTCAAATTCCCCAGCCTCGCAGCAGATGGTCCGCGCACGACGATGCTGTATGTATTCGTGGTAATTGTCGTTGGGGCGTTGATACTGTTTGTATTGTGGAAACAGGCTCAAGGTCAGGAAAGAGGCGGGCGGGAAATTTCGTGGGCGCTTCTTTTGGGAGTGGTACTGATGCTTCTCGGCGGTCCGCCTTTCTGGCTGACGAATGTCCCCATCTCGCTTGGTTTTCCCGCGAACCGCGCCACTTTGTCGTTCATGCTTGGTGTTTGTGTTTTCTTTGCGGGTATGTTGGAATATCTCCCCATGCGGGCGCGATATGCCGTTCTCGTTTTAACGGCGGCTCTGGCTTCCGGCAGACAGTTCTTATGGGCGAACGAATTCCGGCGCGATTGGGCTTCTCAAAAGAATATGTTCTGGCAGATGACGTGGCGCGCGCCCGGGCTGGAAAAGAAGACGATTGTGCTGGTGAACGAACAGCTTTTATATTACGCCGATAATTCGCTTGGCGCAGCGTTGAATTGGATCTATGCGGTGGAGAATCACACGGACGACATTGATTACGTCCTATTCTATCCGACGAACCGCAGAAACCTCCCGCTGAAGCCGAATATTCCATTCGAATATGATTTCATTGCCGGGAGATTCAAAGGCAATACATCACAAGTGCTCGTGTTCCATTATTCGCCGCCGAAATGCCTGCGCCTGCTCGATCCCGAAATCGATTCGGCCAACCGACTCATCCCGGATGATACATTGCTGCGTGATGCGGCGGGTTTATCTTCCACTGCGCCGATCCTGTCCGAGCATACATCGCAGATGCCGGAGGTATATGGTCCTGAACCTGAGCATGGGTGGTGCTATTATTTCGAAAAAGCGGATCTTGCGCGACAAGATGGAGATTGGGATGAGGTTGTGAAATTGGGTGAGACCGCTTTTGCGCTCGATGATCATCCCAATGACCCGGTGGAGCGTTTTGTTTTCATTGAAGGCTACGCTCATTCTGGTGAGTGGAAAAAAGCGGTAGAATTATCAGTAGCATCATATAAGGTTTCGAAGAATTATGTCGGCCCGCTTTTGTGCAAACTGTGGGATCGCATCGAACGCGAAACAGAAAATACATCGGAGCGCGAGTCGGCTTTATTGCAATCGGCTGAAAACTTTGAATGCCCGCCTTAGAAGGTTACAATGTTCTTTTCTTCACAAAAACGGTATTTTTGGTAAAATTGTTTAGACAACTGAAAGGAGGCACGAATTCAACATTTCCAGTCAGTTCGTCGGAAAATCCAAATTTCATAAAGGAGAAGAAGTATGAATAAGTATCTCGCTCGCCTCGCAATGCTTGCCATGGCACTCATGCTCGTTCTGTCTGCATGCGGTGGAACACCCGCGCCCACAGAAGAGCCTGCTGCCACTGAGGAAGCGCCTGCTGCCACCGAAGAGGCCCCAGTTGCAACAGAAGAAGCGCCGATGGAAGAACAGTTTGTTTTCGGTATGCTCATGGTTGGTCCGTACAATGATAACGGTTGGAGCCAGGCCCACTATGAAGCCGGTTTGTATGTGGAAGAGAAACTCGGCGCGAAAATGATCTATCTCGACAAGGTCAATCCTGCCGACCGCCCCGGAACCACCCCGGATCAACTGGCGGAAGAATTGGTTGCGCAGGGCGCCAAGCTCATCATCTTCAATTCAGATGACATGAAGGACGCATCCACCACTTTTGCAAAAGCCAATCCTGATGTGTTTGTCATCATGGCTTCGGGTGACCAGGTCTGGGCTGACGGTCAGGCTTATGAAGAAATCCCCAACCTGATGAACATCATGGGGCGCATGGAATACGGCAAGATGATCGCTGGTTGCGCCGCCGCGCTCTCCACCGAGACCGGCAAGATCGGTTATCTTGGACCATTGATCAATGATGAAACCCGCCGCCTCGCTGCTTCAGCCTATCTGGGCGCGAAGCACTGCTGGGAGCAGGCTGGCAATGACGCCGCCAACTTGGAATTCAAGGTAACCTGGATCGGCTTCTGGTTCCACATCCCCGGTGTTACCACTGACCCTGTTCAGGTATCCAACGAGTTCTATACCACCGGTTATGATGTTGTGATTTCCGGTATTGACAATCCCGTCAACCTCGGCGAAGCGCAAAAGCAGACTGCTGAAGGCAAACCCTCCTATGGCATTGCCTACGATTACGTTGCTGCCTGCGATGCCGCTCCCGATGTCTGCCTCGGTGTGCCGTATTTCAACTGGGGTCCCGATTATGTGAACGCCATCAAGTCCGCGCAGGATGGTTCCTGGGCGTCTGAATTCCTGTGGCAGGGTCCTGATTGGACCGACTTGAATAACCATGATACGTCCGCGATCGGTTTTGTCAAAGGCAATGCGTTAAGCGCCGATGCTGTCACAGCGTTGGATGCCTTCATTGCCGACCTCGCTGGCGGGCTGAATCTGTGGACTGGTCCCATTAACCTGCAGGATGGCACCGCCTATCTTGCGGATGGCGTAGTCGCCACCGACCAGCAAATCTGGTATCTCCCTCAGTTGCTCGAAGGCATGGAAGGCCTGAGCGCGGCTGAATAGTTATTCGATCCACCTTGAGGGGCGCAGTTCGTCTGCGCCCCTCTTTTCAAACTGTCCCGCCACGGAGAAACACAGCTCATGAATGTTGAACTGCGGAACATCCACAAACACTTTGGCAAGGTCTATGCCAACAAGGGGATCAATCTCAACATCCCCTCCGGCACAATTCAAGGGATATTGGGGGAAAACGGTGCTGGAAAAAGCACCTTGATGAAGATTCTTTCAGGATTTATTCAAGCCGACCCGGGCGGTGAAATCATTTTGGATGAAACCCCCACCATCATTCGCTCGCCTGCCGACGCCATTCACGTTGGCATTGGCATGCTGCATCAAGATCCGTTGGATTTCCCCCCCATGCGCGTCCTCGATAATTTCCTTCTCGGTCAGTCGGGCGGACTTTTTCCCAACAGAAACGCGGTCTCACAGGACTTCAAGCGGCTTGCCGATCAATTTGACTTTTCCCTCGATCCGGACGATTACGTGGATGCTCTCACCGTCGGCGAGCGCCAGCAGCTCGAAATAATCCGTCTCTTGTGGCTGGGCGCACGCGTCCTCATCCTTGATGAGCCGACGACGGGCATCAGCGCCTCGCAAAAAACGAAGCTCTTTGCCACATTGAAGAAACTCGCCGGGCAGGGAATGACGATTATCTTTGTTTCTCACAAACTGGAAGATGTGGAACATCTTTGCCATCAAGTGGCTGTCCTGCGTGCAGGTGAAATGGTCGGTGAGACCAAATCGCCATATGTCACCTCGAACCTTGTGGAAATGATGTTTGGAAAGGAAATCACGCTTGGTAAAAGGCAACCGGCAAAAGCAGGCGATGTGATCCTTGCATTGGCGGATATCTCACTCGAGGACGTCCGCCTGAAGATTAAAAATGTGGATTTGGATGTCCGCGCAGGAGAAGTGATTGGCTTGGCTGGCATGGAAGGTTCCGGTCAAGGATTGTTTATCCGTGCTTGTGCCGGGCTGGTGAGACCTGTCGGCGGCAGGATTTTACTTAAAGGACGCGACCTGACCGGGAAGCCCTATCATCCTTTTAAGCACGCAGGTGTGAATTTTCTTCCAGCAGCGCGACTCGAAGAAGGCTTGGTGCCTGGTCTGACGCTCAGCGACCATTTCATTCTGGCGGAAGAGCCGAAGGGATTGTTTATTGACCAGCCTGCCGGGCAAAAACTGGCGGACGAGCGCATCAAATCCTTTAACATACGCGGCACACCGCTCACTCCGGTGGAGTCTCTTTCGGGCGGAAACCAACAGCGGGCTGAATTGGCGTTATTGCAGTCCCCGCTTTCACTGGTTTTGCTCGAACATCCAACGCGCGGTCTCGATATTGAATCGGTCATTTACATCTGGGGCAAACTGAAGGAACGATGCCGACAGGGCGCTTCGATCATTTTTATTTCTTCGGATCTGGAGGAAATCTTGCAGTACAGTGATCGCGTTCTGGTGTTCTTCAATGGGAAGGTTTCCGATCCCATTGATGCTTCGAAGACAAGCGTCGAACAATTGGGTCAGTTAATAGGCGGCAAAGGCTGGGCTGAAAAGGGAGAAGCGGATGTTTAAGAAACAATTGACGAACCTTTTGTATCAGACCGCAGCGCTTTTGCTTGCTTTCGGCGTGGTCTCACTGATCCTCATCTCTGTGGGCGCTTCGCCGTGGGACGCTTACAAAAACATGTTTACAGGCTCCTTCGGGTCGATTCGAAAATTTGCAGAAGTGCTGGTTGCCTTTGTGCCTTTGTTATTGGTCACAGCAGGACTGCTGGCGACATTTTCCTCCGGTCTGTGGAATATCGGTGTGGAGGGGCAGGTGGTGTTAGGCGCCATCGCAACGACGTGGGTCTACCGCTTCTTTCTTGACAGTGGGTTGCCTCCTGCGCTCATCATTACTCTTGCGATCTTGGGTGGGATGCTCGGCGGTGCGATATGGGCTGCGCTGGCCGGGGTGTTGAAAGTATTCGGCGGCGTGAATGAGATTTTCGGTGGGCTTGGCTTGAACTTTGTCGCCACAGCGTTGACGATCTATCTCATCTTCGGTCCGTGGAAACGTCCCGGGGTTGCCTCCATGAGTGGGACGGTTCCATTTCCGGATGAATTCTCCCTGCCGCAGCTTGCTGCGTTGCGCATCAGCCCTTGGGCGCTGGGTATTTCGCTGGTCGGCATTATCGTCATATATTTTCTTCTGCAGGGAACATACTTTGGTTTGCGACTTAAGGCGGTTGGCAAGAATTTCCGCGCCGCCTACCTTCTCGGCATTCCCACTTGGCAGTATTCGATGTATTCCTTTTTGGTGTGCGGGGCACTCGCCGGAGCGGCCGGCGCAATGCAGGTGGCGGCTGTCTATCACCGCCTCATACCCTCCATTTCAAGTGGGTATGGCTATCTTGGCTTGATGGTCGCCATGCTGATCAACTATCGGGCAGTGTGGGCGGTGCCGGTTGCCTTGTTCTTTGCGGGATTGAACATCGGCAGCATCCAGCTACCCATTTTGATGAAACTTGATTCGTCCCTTTCAGGCGTTTTGCAGGGCGTGCTGGTTTTGTTTGTCCTGCTGGCGGCTGGCATGCGGCAGAAATTCTCGAAGAAGGCGTAACTATGACTCAGGAAACGATACTTATTGGTCTGGCTGGCGTCCTCGCTTCGGCGGCTCCTGTGATCTTCGCCGTGCTTGGCGAAACGCTTTCGGAACGCGCGGGCGTGATCAACCTGTCCATGAATGGGACGATCCTGCTTGCTGCCATGGGCGGGTTTGCTGCCGCTTATAACACAGATAATATTATTCTTGGCTTCCTTGCCGGGATGTTGATCGGCGCAATTGTCGCGTTGATTGTTGCCTTTGCCAGCATTACTTTGAAGCAATCCCAAGTGGCAGTCGGATTCGTCCTTGCGTTGACCTGCCGCGACCTGTCCTATTTTCTCGGAAACCCTTACATGGGTTTGCCCGGTCCGCGTTTGCAGGCAGCGCCGATCCCTGTCCTTGGCGATATTCCAGTTATTGGTCCGCTTTTCTTTCGGCAGGACATGATCACTTACATCAGCTTCATTGCTGTCTTTCTCGCGTGGGCGTGGATCTTCCGCACCCGCCCCGGGCTGATGCTTCAAGGAATTGGTGAGAAACCGGCTGCGGCGTATATCCGAGGCGCGAACGTCAACCTGATGCGTTATGTGTATACGGTTGTGGGCGGTGCCTTGATTGGGCTGGCGGGTCCGGCATACTCGCTCGCCATTCGGGCAGGCTGGATGGGAACCATCTCCGGTTTGGATGGGATCGGTTGGATCGCGCTTTCTATCACCATCTTTGGCGGGTGGAGTCCGTTGCGCGGCGCATTCGGCGCGTATCTTTTCGCGTTTCTTCAATGGCTTGGGCTGGTTCTTCAACCCGTGCTTACGCAGGTTCCTTCACAGGTATTGCAGGTTGCCCCTTTCCCGCTGATGATCCTTACCCTTCTATTGGTTAATATCGGGAATGCCGAATGGGTGGAACGTGCGCTTGCCGCCATGCCGGAATCGATTCGAAAATTTTTATCGAAACTATTACGCGCATTGCGCGCCTCGCCGCCCGCGGCCTTGGGCGTGCCGTTTGAAAGGGATTAACCGTTCAAGACCTCCGAGTCCTTTAAGAACCCGGAGGTCTGATAAAATTATGGGGCTATGAAAAACTTTTCCGGCTATAAATGTTCGATCTGCGGCACGGAATACCTCCAGGGTCAGGTCGTTTACACCTGCCCAAAGGATGGAGGCAATCTGGATGTCATCCTCGATTACGACGCCATCAGAAAAAAATTCCAGCCTGAAGATATCACTTCGCGGACGGAAGCCTCGCTCTGGAGATACCTGCCCCTTTTGCCTGTCGGCGAACCCGAAGGGGATTCCACTCCTTTGCACGCCTCCGGCTGGACCCCGGTATTTGCCTTGCCGCGTTTGGCAGAGAAACTACGCCTGAAACACCTCTGGCTCAAGGATGAGTCGCGCAACCCCACTGCTTCGTTCAAGGATAGAGCCAGCGCGGTTGTAGTGACCCGTGCGCGAGAATTGAAATCCGAGGTGGTCGTAACAGCCTCCACCGGCAATGCGGGAGCGGCGCTTGCAGGCATGGCAGCGGCGATTGCTCAGAAGGCAGTGATTTTCGCGCCAAAATCTGCGCCGCAGGCAAAGGTGGCGCAGTTGCTTGTATTTGGCGCAAAGGTCATTCTAGTGGATGGCACTTATGACGATGCCTTTGACCTCACCATAAAAGCTGCGGACGAATTCGGCTGGTATTGCCGCAACACGGGCTACAATCCATTTACCCTCGAAGGGAAGAAGACCGCTGCCTTTGAAATCTGGGAATGGTGGTTGAAGGCACACCGCGATTGGCATAAAAAGGACAGCCCGCTGGATAACCATCCGCCCCTTACGATCTTTGTGTCTGTCGGTGACGGCAATATCGTTTCTGGAATTCATAAGGGATTCAAGGAACTGTTGACGCTGGGTTGGATTCCGAACATGCCTCGAATCATTGGCGTCCAGGCGGAAGGGTCGGCGGCAATTGCCAATGCTTTTCATGCAAATACAGAAAAAATTACGCCGGTTTCTGCAAAAACGATTGCAGACAGTATTTCGGTAGACCTGCCTCGAGATGGTGTCCGTGCGGTGCGGGCGGCGATGCAGACCGACGGAACGTACGTCACGGTCAGTGATGACGAGATCATCGAGTCCATTGCAGAACTTGGGAGGCAGGGTGTCTTTGCCGAACCGGCTGGAGCGACAGCGTATGCCGGGCTGGTAAAAGGGACAAGCCTGGGTGTAGTTGGAAGCGATGACCCGATCCTGGTCTTGAATACGGGCAGCGGCCTTAAGGATGTCCGCGCGGCCATGCAGGCGGTCGAATCTGCTCCCATTATCGAACCTACTTTAGAAGCAGTGAGAAAATTATTATGAGCACCAAGAGCAAAACGTGGAGTTTGTCTTTTCGTTATATCCTTGCGGTTATTCTCTTCATGGGGTTTGTGGCGTTTCTGTTGTACGCGCACGAGGCTGTGAAGATGTTTACCATTGCGGCGTTTGTCGCATACCTGATCAGTCCGGCTGTTAATTTCCTTGTTGGGCGGACCAGCATGTCGCGGAAGGCGGCGGTCAACATTGTTTATTTCTCTGCTTTGATTCTGCTGGTGGGCGTTCCCGCTGCATTGACCCCGATCTTTTTTGACGACATCAAGATCGTTGCACAGGATCTTCTGGAGCTTTCGAATGAACTAAGCACCCTGTTGTCGGCGCCTGTTCATTTTGGCGGAATGGTTTTCCATTTCGATGAGCTTGCAGAGGGATTGTCCCATATTGAGGATGTTGTGTTGAAGCCTTTGCCCGAGGAGGCTCTGGCTTTGCTGGAGTCCACTTCGGTCAATGTGTTGTGGTTTCTGGTGATCGTGGTGACGGTGCATTTATTGATGAGTCATTGGCCCCGCATCCGCGAATGGTTGATTGAGCTTGCCCCTTCGGAATATGCCGGGGAAATGCATACGTTGTACATGCGGCTTCGCGACGTGTGGATGGCTTACCTGCGCGGGCAGATTGTGTTGATGGTGGTGGTGGGTGTTGTTTTCACGATTGCATGGTTGATCCTTGGGATTCCCGGCGCATTGGTGTTGGGCGTTGCTGCCGGGTTGTTCACATTGATTCCCGATGTGGGTCCATTTCTTGCTGCGATTTTGGCGGTGGGTGTGGCTTTGCTCGAAGGCTCTAACTGGGACTTTCTTTCGGGTCTGTCGAATATCTGGGTGGCAAGCATTGTCTTGCTGGTGTATTTGGTGCTGATCAATCTGAAGAATTTCTTCCTTCGTCCCTATATCATGGGGCGGAGCCTGCATATGAACGAGGGCCTGATCTTTGTGGCGATTATTACTGCGACGATCCTCGAGGGTATCATGGGCGCCTTGCTGGTGGTGCCGCTGCTTGCCTCGGTGATCGTCATGATTGAATATCTGCGCCGCCGGATTTTGGGGCTGCCTCCCTTCGTCGATGACGGCTCGCGCCTGTTTACAGTTCCCCCCGAAAAATTAAGATCGCGGACAAGCCGTTCTGTAGGAAAAAAGAAAAAGACCTCATGAAAATTACATACTCCATCATTGCACCCATCTATAACGAGATTCAAAACATTCCCGAACTTTACCGCCGCGTGAAGGAGGTCATGGATGCCTCAGGCGAGCCTTGGGAATTGATTCTGGTGGACGATGGCTCCACCGATGGCTCCACAGAAAAGATTCGCGAATTGGCAAAGCAGGATAAAACCATTCGTCCGGTCATCTTTGCCCGGAATTTCGGTCATCAGGTTGCCATTACAGCCGGTTGGGATTATGCCCGTGGCGATGCCGTCATCATCATAGATGCCGATTTGCAGGACCCGCCCGAAGTCATCCTTGACCTTGCAGCAAAATGGAGGGAAGGCTACGAAGTTGTGTATGCTGTGCGCGGCGAGCGCGAAGGCGAATCATGGTTCAAATTGTGGACCGCCTCGTTATTCTACCGGCTCATTTACCGCATCACAGATGTGAAAATCCCGGTGGATACCGGCGACTTCCGCCTGATGGATCGCAAGGTAGTGGATGTCCTCAAGAAAATGAAGGAACGACACCGCTTTCCACGCGGCATGTCTGCCTGGGTCGGTTTTAAACAAATCGGCGTGACTTATAAACGCGCGGCACGCCATGCAGGGGTTACAAAATATCCGTTCAAAAAGATGATCAGGCTGGCGGTCAATGCCATTACCGGCTTTTCCTATTTTCCTCTGCAAGTGGCGACTTTTTTCGGTTTTGTTTCCGCAGGCATTGCCATTCTGGCAATTCCGGTCGTCATCTACATGCGCATGACCGGCAGCGGTGCATTTTTTGGTCAAGCCACCACGCTGATTGCAGTTCTGTTTCTCGGCGGCGTACAGTTGATCTCACTCGGGATACTGGGCGAGTATATCGGTCGTTTGTATGACGAAGCCAAAGGCAGACCTTTGTACATCGTGCGTGAAGCGCCCGAAGATTGATCGTCGTAAAAAAATTGGTAATATCCCGTCGTTGAACGTTCGACGCAAAACGTTCAACGACTTTTTTTAACCAGACCATGCCATGAATCTATCTTTTCTTAAAGACCGTACTTTCCTGCGCGAGATGCTTGGAATTGCAATTCCCATCTCGTTCCAGCAATTCGTGAATGCCTCCCTCAACATGATAGACGTTATCATGATCGGTCAATTGGGCGAAGCTTCCATTGCAGCGCTCGGGCTTTCCAATCAGGTATTCTTTGTGTTCATCCTCCTGCTGTTCGGCACAACCAGCGGTATGGCAATCTTCACCGCTCAGTATTGGGGTAAACGAGATGTGGAATCGATACGCAAAGTTTTGGGTATGAGCATCCTGACTACTTCTGTCATTGCCACCCTTTTTACTCTTGCCGCCACGCTCGCGCCAGACAAGGTGCTGGGATTCTACACGAACGATCCCGAAGTAATTTCCATTGGTTCGCGCTATCTTCGCATCGTCGCGCTTTCCTATATTCCTGTCGCGCTTGCCACATCCTATATAGCAACACTGCGAAGCATCCACCTGATAAAGATCACCGTCATTGCCACCATCATTGCGTTGATTTTTAAGACTGTATTGGGGTACATGTTGATCTTCGGAATTTGGATTTTTCCCGCACTTGGTGTGGAAGGCGCAGCGATTGGCACCGCCTCCGGCTGGATCCTTGAACTGACTCTGTTATTTATCTTTGTCTACGCTGGAAAAACCCCCCTCGCTGCCAACCCTCTGACATTTTTCTCCTTCGATTTTTCATTTTTCAGGCGCGTCCTTCATACAACGTTACCCGCTCTTGCCAATGAACTATTCTGGTCAGTAGGTATCACCACGTACAATGCCATCTATGCCCGCATCGGTACGGATGCCATTGCCGCGATCAACGTCAATGCAACCATCGAAGAATTGGGCTTCGTCATCTTTATGGGGTTGGGAAATGCCTGCGCGGTGATGGTCGGGAATCGCATCGGTGCCGGCAAAAAGGACGAAGCCTATGAAGTTGTCCGCCGGGTGATCGTCCTTTGCGTGCTTGCCGCCTGGGTGATTGGGCTGATGGTCTTCCTCCTTAGGGATGTTGTGGTGGGCATGTATAACCTTTCTCCCAGCGGCGTGACCAATGTTCGCATGTTGATGTTGATGATGGCTTGCGTCTTATGGATACGCATGTTCAACTTCTCCACCTTTATCGGCGCGCTTCGGGCGGGTGGTGATACGCGTTTCGCGCTCTTCATGGAATTGATTTCCATCTGGTTGATCGGCGTGCCAGCCGCTTATACAGGCGCATTCATCCTGCAGCTCCCTGTTTATTATGTCTATTTGATGGTCGCCCTTGAAGAGATTGTGAAAGCCTTTGTCAGTTATTGGCGGTTCCGCTCTCGCAGATGGATTCACGATCTGGTCAATGTGTAGTGTGGCAGATTACGGAAGCCCTTTGAATCCGCCCGCCTTCCAACCTTCGAATCGCTTTCGCCCGATATTGGATAATAAAAGCGTCAAGCCGAATGTGATCAGGACGTTCGTAATGAAGAAGAACACAACCTCCTCAAGCGGAAGGATTCCAAAGAACAGTACGCCAGTCGTCTGATCTTTTGCAATGGACCAGGTCGTATCTGTCAGCGCAATGATATCCATGAGCGAAAGGTAGGTTCCGGGAACGAAAATGCTCAGGAAAACGAGTCTACGGTAATGCCAAAGAATGTCTGCGCCGTAGAGGATTTGCGGGAAAATGGCTGGAAGTGCCCAAAAGAAAATAATGGCAAGATAGGTCCATTCGAACCCGCCGAAAAAGAGCAAATAGGCGAAGACAAGCCATATGGCAGCCAGAACGCCGAAAGCGATCGTTCGCGCGAATCCTGAAGATAGAAAGACCGCCTTTGGTTCCGGGATGCGCCTTGCCAAAAACCACCACCACAATCCTGCCAGGATGGTCTCCAGCACGAAGAACGTATATTCCTCGATCGGCACATAACCGATGACGATACCTGTCACTAGATCGGGATTGTAATACCACACGCCTGTGGCGACGAGGTAGTTATCCCATGGAGTGGTGTAAATGACAGCAATGACAATGTGAACAAGAATCGCGACCCATACCGCACGTCCATTTGCGAAACCACGAGTTGGTTTGTTTTTCCGGTTATCCCACCGGGCAACAGTGAGAAACACAAGAATGGGTATGACGAGGAAGCGTAACAGAAATCCAAAATAAGTCATTTTTTCCTTGTAATTTTCATCATCACACCCGGACGTGGCTCGAGGGTTGCGCCCATATGTGGATGAATTTTGTGATTCGTGAATTCGAAATCGCATGTGCGAAGTAGACGCGACAGGACAACCCGCGCCTCCGCCTGACCAAATGCCGCGCCAATGCACGCCCTCGGACCGCCGCCGAACGGCACATACGAAAAAGGCGGCGTTTTTCTTCCATGTGCGAAACGTTCCGGGCAGAAGGACTCGGCGTTTTCCCAAATTTCGGGGTCGCGGTGGGTGAGATAAATGGAGTAGAACATCCTTTTGCCCTCAGGAATTTTTCCTTCAGCAAAGGTCATCTCTTCTTCTGTGCGGCGGTTGCCGATGTGAATGGGCGGATACAGCCGCAAACTTTCCTTGATAACCTGATCAAGCAAGGGAGATTTCTCGATGCTTTCCAGCTCCTCCACAACGCGCCGATGGATTTCAGGATGTTGTCCGAGGAGGGCGAATACCCAAGCCAGCAAGGCAGTGGAGGTATCGTGACCAGCGATAAGCATGGTCAGCATTTGGTCGCGAATGACCTTGTCGGAAAGCCCGGCATCGATTAAATGTTGTAACAGGTCGCACTTTCCTTCCTTCCTATTTCGCCTTTCTTTGATGATCCCAAACAGATAATCATCCAAAGCCTTCAGCGGCTTGCGAAAACTGAACCTCGGAATCCTCCGCCAGAATATCCAAGTACCCGGTGAGATGTATTCGATGGCTTTGAGAATGGGGTTCCAAATCTGTGGCAGGTCATCCCAAACATCTTTGCTGAAAAGAGCATCCATGATAATGAGCAGGGCAATTTTTCTACTTTCGACAAGCATATCCACTACATCGCCATCACGCCACTGGGCGGACACTCTGTCAGTGAGGGAAAGCATCATGTCGGTGTAATCAGGCAGGGTCGAAGGATGAAGCGATGGCTCCATCAATTTGCGATATCGGTCATGCTCTTTGCCATCCACGATGAGGACGCCGCGGTCCAATAAATCCGTTACAGGGTCTGTGTTACGCCAAAGGACCTTTTTCCGCTCGGTGACCAGCACCTTGCGATTTGCTTCAGGTCCAAAAACAACATAAGGACGAAAACCGGGGATGGGGATTTGAAAGAAGCGCCCAACATTTTGGGCCATCACTTTCAATGGACCCAGGGGCGATTTTTCTTTTAACAATGCTTGCAGGGCGGCGCGACCGGTTTCCGGTGATATCTTTTGTTTCATGAAATGTCAGTCGAACTTTTTGATTCAGCGTATGCCTTCAATGTTCTGTCCTTTACAATTTTTCGATCTACAATCGGCATTTCTCGATACTTCAGCATTTTTATTCCATGTTCCCACGGCGCATGGATTTCTTTTGCATTCAACCCGCGCAGTTCGGGAACCCATTTGCGGATGTAATCGCCGTTTGGGTCGAATTTTGCGCTTTGCAGCACAGGGTTGAAAATGCGAAAATAAGGCGCGGCATCCGTGCCTGTGCCCGCTGTCCACTGCCAGCCGCCATTATTTGCGGCGGGGTCTCCATCGATCAGATGTTCCATGAACCATGCTTCGCCCCAGCGCCAATCGATCAATAAATCCTTGACTAAAAAAGATGCGACGATCATGCGCGCGCGGTTGTGCATCCAGCCTGTCTCTTTGAGTTGACGCATCGCCGCATCCACCACAGGGACGCCTGTC
>CAZLWG010000054.1:0-24828 GCA_964563315.1 uncultured Anaerolinea sp.
TATTTTTTGTCGTAGTTGATGCAGACATCGCCATAGTCCACGGGTAGGGCGCGGAAGAAAGAATCCAGCACGAAGTCGGCGGGGACGTCACTCAGACCGGGCGATTGGTAGGCATCGAAGATGTCCGCTTCGAGGGCGCGGGAGAGGAAGGTGTTGTCCACGCCGAACATAACGTCCGCAAACGGTGCGTCTTTGGCGAGAATGGCTTTGTTGAGCATCGTGCCTGCGTCGCCACTGGCAAGGAAGATAACATCAACATTGTTGGCTTCTTCGAACGCTGTCACAACATCTTCGCTAATTGCAAATGAATCGTGTGTCATAACAGTCAACGTTTTAGCTCCGGCAGGCGTGCAAGACATTAAAAGAAAGAGGAAAGAAGAAAGAATTAGAGTTAGTTTTTCCATTTTAAATACTCCTGTAATTGTTGGCCTCGATACGCAGCACGACGATCAGGTGACACTACTCGACCAACGAAGTTTGATGGACAATGAGCAACAATCCGCTCGCGATTGAAACCGTGGCGACATCGGCGGTCATTTCATTGCTGATGCCGCGGGTTTTATCGGGATATAAAGTCTCGTAATGAAGATGCCAGCGCAGGTTTTCGGTGAAGACGCCGGTGACGTCTCCCTGCCAGGGGATGAGTGAGACAATGTCGCCGCTTCTTCCTTCAACTTTGATTTGGTCTCTGCAAAAAAAGAGTTCCTCCACACCGTCACTTAGTCGAACGTCGAAGGTCGAAAGTTGAGGGTTTGAAAGCAAGCTGATGTTGGCAAGGGTTTGGTCCATGCGACCGCCGAGAGCGGCGAGGATGAGTATCTGGCTTGGGTTTAAAGTAAGCGCATGGTTGATGGCGAGTTCAAGATCGGTTTCGTTTTTGTCAGCGGAGAAACGGATGAAGGTTTCAGGCGGTAGGTTGAAGGTAGAGGGAAGCGAGTCCATGTCGCCGATGATGAGGTTGGGGGTGAATCCCAGCGCGAGGGCGTGACGTGTGCCGCCGTCCGCGCAGAGGATGAAGTCATCGGGGCGGATGAGGGCGCGGGCTTTTTCGAGATTGGGCAGGTTGCCGTTGGCGAAAATTATTATGCGAGACATATTTATAAACCATGAGATTGCTTCGGGCCTCGCCCTCGCAATGACATTAACGAAAAAACATCCTCCACAGCGGAGGATGTTTGCAGGCGTATGGTGAGATCCCTCCGCTGGTATTAACCAGATCAGGTGATGCGGGTCGAGCGCGTTCACACTCCTCTCAGCCTTTCGTAAAGGCTCCCCGTTCAATTATGTTTTCAGTATATGACCGTGATTGTTCTGTGTCAAGATAAAAAAGAACACCGCAAGTAATTTCTCAGGGTGTTCTCAGCGAACTCTGCGTTTCCACTCTTCCTTCAACTGCAACTCCCTTGGGCTAAGCCCCGAGTCCAGCGCGAGAAAGTCGGTGAGGAGACGGTTGAATTGCGGCGGGTTCTCGAGCATGGGGAAGTGACCCGCACCTTCAAGGTTGATCTGATGCATGTGCATGGGCAAAGGGTCCACTTTTTCCTGCGAAGGAAGAGCGAGAGCAGGGTTATTTGCGCCGTACACGAACAGACACGGTACATTGAGGTTACGGACACCCGACAACCAGTTATCGGCTTGAAGTCCTGCCAGGGAGGCGGTAACAGCCTGCGGGTCCACTTTCGAGGCGTCCGAAAGGGCGGACATGGACTCCGGCGATTTGGATGTCAGCCATTCGGCAAGTTCGGTGGCAGGAGCCGTTCGCATGCGCGTGTTGATCGCATCATACTCAAGGGGACAGTTGATCGCCATCATGCGGTCCACACTGGTGTGCCAGCGTTTGAGAAAGGCAAAGCCGACAAGTGCTCCGAGATCGTGCCCCACGATGGCCACCTTGCCGATGCCCATTTCTTCGAGGAATTGGTTAAGGAGGTCTGCCTGATGATCGAGGGAGTAATGCTGCGGGTCGCGGGCAGTGTCGCCAAAACCGTAGAGGTCGAGCGCATAGGCGCGGAAGGATGTGGATGCGACCTGCATGGCATTGATCCAGTACCGCCATGAGCCGATCCAGCCGTGCAGAAAGACGATGGGACGCCCTCGTCCCAAAGCTTCGTAATGCACCATCGAACCGTCGAGAATAATTGCGCTCATTAAGAGTTATTTTCCAAATTTCGAGAGGATGGCTTTAACGCGCTCGACCAATTGATCGGGCGCGAACGGTTTGAGCAGGTATTCCTCTGCGCCTGCATCCAAGCCGGTTTGAATCTCGGAATCCTGTCCTTTGGCGGAGAGGAATACGACGGGAATATCCTTCAAAGCGGCGTCGGCTTTCATTGCGCGGCATGCATCGTAACCAGTCATCTTCGGCATACGCACGTCCATGAGAATGAGATCGGGAACGGACTGGGATGCCTGATGAAGGGCTTCTTCGCCGTTTGAGGATGTAATGACTTCATGCCCTGCAAACCGCAGGGTAAAGGCCACCAATTCGCGGATATCGGGTTCGTCTTCAGCAATCAGTATTCGCGCCATTTAATCTCCGTTATTGTAGATGGGCAGGGTAAAGGAAAAAGTTGAGCCTTCACCCGGCACACCCGTGCTTTTCATCCAAATGCGCCCATTATGCATTTCCACCAGCTGGCGGACGATGGGGAGGCCGAGGCCGGTTCCAGGCGTGGCGAGTACCAAGGGGTGTTCGCCGCGGAAGAAACGTTCGAATATGCGATCCTGGTCATTGGGGGCAATGCCAACCCCGTTATCCTCCACGTCCACCTGCAATTCACCGTCCACTTGATGGATGTTTACATGGATGGTCCCATTGTCGGGGGTGTAATTGTAGGCGTTGTTGACGAGGTTGCTCAAAATCTGACGCACGCGATCCACATCTGCCACCACTGGGGGCAGGTTCTTGGGTGCGTTCAGGGAAAGTGCAATGGCCTTGCTTTCCGTCTGTGAACGGCGCAAGGCCTCGGCCACAACATCCTCCGCAATTTCGGGCAGTTTGATCGGTCTCTGGTCGAGCGTGATGCGTCCCGATTCGATGCGGGAAATATCCAGCAGGTCGCTGACAAGGATGTTGAGTCGTTCGATGTTGTTGCGAACGACATCGAGGAAGTGCATTTGATTTTCGTTCAAGGCGCCTGCAGCGCCCATGGTGAGAATATCCACATACCCCTTGATGGCAGTCATCGGCGTCCGGAGTTCGTGACTGACTGTCGCCACAAATTCGGACTTCAAGCGGTCTACTTCAACCTCGTGCGTGATATCGCGGAAGATGGATACCGTGCCGAGGAAATCATTTTGCAAGATCACCGGCGCAAGGTGGACGAGCACAATATGTCCGTTTTCCAACTCCAACTGCTCGGCATACGTGTCGCCGGGTTGATACGAAGACGGGTCTTCAGACCAGCGGCGAATGGTGGCGGTCCAGTCGCCGGCAGCTTTTCCGAACAACCCTGCAAACCCTTCCAGTGAATTGCCGATCAATCGGGCAGTATCGACAGCCAGAATATGTGCCGCAGAAGCGTTGACAAAGGTGATGCGGTTGTCTGCGCCCGTGACGAGCACGCCGTCCGCCACCGCCTCAAGAATGGCTTGCGAGCGGCTGGCTTCCTCCTGCTCTTTACGGAGCATTACGCCGAGGCGTTCCGCCTGGTCACGGATCAATTCATACAGATGCGCGTTGTTGATCGCCACCGCCACCTGCCCGGCAATGGCTTTGACGAGGTTCAACATTTCCGCGCTGAAGAAGTTAACAGACCTTTGGAAGACCATAAGGACACCGATCACGTCTTCCCCGACCAGCATGGGAACAGCGATTGCGCTTCGATGATCCTGCCCAGCGGATGGATTCCGAACCCAGCGGGAGTCCTGATGCAAGTCGCTGATAAGAACCGCTTCACGATTCTTAACGACCCAGCCTGCGAGCCCCTCTCCGATCTTTAGCGTAAAACCACGCCGGTCCGGCTGGGAGCGGTCGGAGAGATAACCGTAGCCCGCGCGGTAATGCAGGAGATTATCTTCCGCATGGACAAGCAGGATCGTGCCTTGTTCCGCGCCAATTGCATCGTTCAACAACGACAGGGTGCGGTTCAACGCACGGTCGAGATCGAGGCTGGAAGACACCTCTGTAAGAATACGAAGAAGAGTCTCGGTATTTTGCTGCTCGCGCTGCAACTGGGCTGTGCGTTCCATCACGCGCAGTTCGAGTTTGGATGCCAGTTCCTGCGTTTCGGCAAAGAGCCGCCCGTTTTGGATGGCGATGATCGCCTGGTTTGCCAGCGTTCCAAGGATCTGCATATCCTCTTCGGTGTATACATCCACTTTGTAGCTCTGCGCCGAAAGCATGCCGAGCGCCTTATTTCCGAGAATTATCGGAACCGCCACAATGGATTGGATCGTTTCCGCGTCCTCACCGAAGCGTGCAGCCTCCATGGTACCAACTTCTTCGAGTCCGGAAACAATGAGTGGCTTGGCAGATTTAATCACCTCGCTGCTCATGCCTTTTCCGAACGGGACCCGCTCCGCCGTGTAACGCTTTCCGCGTTCGTACAAATACACGGGATCAATCTCATTTTTTTCTTCATCGAGCAGGGTAATGACGAAAGTGTCCAGCGGCATCAGCCGTTCCGCTGCCTTGTGAACGGATACGTAGATCTCATCCGGGTTGAGACTTGCACTGACGAGTGAACTCGTTTCGTTGAGTACGGCAAACCGCTCAGCCGTGCGGACGGAGGACTGGTATAGGCGGGCATTTTCGAGCGCGATGGTCGCCTGATTTGTGATCGTGCGCGCCACTTCCAATTCGTTAATCCCGAAGCGGGCGTCGCCTGTCATTTGGACGAAGACCAGGGCGGTCAGCGCCTGCCCGCTGACAAGCGGGAGGATCAGCAATGCCCGCGTGTTTTCGCCGAGCATATCCATCAGGACGGCAAGGTCGGGCTCTCCGCGGACATCGTCCGTGTTGAAAATGCCGAGCGATTCACGCAGACGGTTGAAGATGGGCGCATCAGGCAAAATACGCGGGAATTTAACGCGCATGCGCGGCGTGGTGAACTTCCACCATGCCTGTCCGCGTTCAAACGTCACTACAGATACGCGGTTGGCGGTCAGACCTTTGAATACTTCTTCGGCGGTCAGATTCAGAATCTGGTCGGTATCCAGTGAACGGGTGAGAGCGGAGGCGAAGCGGTTGAGGGCAGTCAGACGCTGGGAACGTTGATCCAGTTCAGTTGCGCGTTTGACGCTGTCTTCGTACAGGCGGGCGTTATCCAATGAAACAGCGGACTGGCTGGCAAAAGTCAAGCCGACCTGCAATTGTTCACGGGTGTAGAAATTCGCCTGCCATTTTTCGACGGTGATGACGCCGACCAATTCGCCTTTCGAGATCAATGGAATGCCAAGCCAGGAAAGGCGTGGCGTTTCGACAGGCGGGAAACGCGAGTCTTCGCGTACGTCTTTGACCAGAATGGGCAGACCCGACTGTGCCATTTCCTTGAAGAGGACACTGTCTGAAACTGGGACGGAAAGCCCAAGCCTTTCTTCGGCATCCGGGAATCCGCGCGTGGATGATACGGTAAGACGGTCTTTTTCGCGTAAGAGTAAAGTAGCCGTATCGAATGGCAGGATCGGTTTCAACTGATCGAGCAGGGATTTGGTCAATTCGTCACTGCGCAGGCTCGAGGTCAGAGAAACAGAGGCGTCGTTCAATGCCTGCAATTGCCCTGCGCGTTCCTGTGTCGCACGCACAAGGCGGAGGTTATCCAGCGAAAGGGCAACCTGCTGCGCCAGCGAAAGCAGAAGCGCCTCATCCTCGGCGCGGAATGCGGCGGTTGTGTTGAAGTTATCCAAAACAAGCAAGCCGAGGTTCTGTTCGTTCGCCACGATTGGTATGAGCAAACATGAAACGGGCAAACGCCCGCCGGTGGCTTCGCGGTAAACGGCAAGATTTTCGGCGCTCAGGTTGTAATCGCGCGCAAAGTTGATATCATCCACGCGGCGCGCGCGGCGGTTCATGAACGTGACACCCGGCAGGGCTTCACCGGCGCGATAATTGATACCCATCATCCTGCCGTTATCCACGTAGCCTGAAACTGCGCGCGGAGCGAGCATCTCGGTTTTGGTATTCCACAAAAGGACGGCTCCCGCGTGGGCATGTTGGATGACTCGGCGCGAGCTTTCCAACAGGGATTTGACGATCGCATCGGCATCCATACCCGACAACTGGCGGCTGAATTCAAGCAGGAGATTTACCTCATCCAAACGTCGGCGGGTCTGGTTCAAGAGCGAAATATTCTGAAGGATAAGCGACGTCTGCCGCGAGATCTGGGTATAGACCTGCGAGTCTTCTTCCGTGAACGCCGGCATGGGTTCGGGGCTTGCCGCAAGCATCGCCGCCACAGGTTTGTTTTCGACCAGGATAGGCAGGCAGATGACGCCTTTTGCCCGCAGGGAAGTCAACAGGGCGGCATCGCGCCATTCGTCGTTATCGTCCAGATTGGGTATTAAAATCGGAACGCCGTTTTGCAAACACGCCCGCAACGGATTCCGTTGACCGAACAATGCCTCCACATTCGTCGAGCGCGGCAGGCTTCCCATCACGTGCTGGAGGCGCGGGCCTTCGGGCGTGTTTTCCGCCACCAATGCAACGGACATGCCAAGCTGGGTGAGGGTTTCACGCCCCAGCGCAGAAAGCGCAGAGGAGGCATCCAATTGGCGGCTGACGGATTCGGTGATTGCCAATCCGGCGCGAACGCGCTGAGCGCGCCGATCCAGATTGTGCATGGCGATGGTCTGTTCGAGGTCTTTACGAAGAAGGATCGGCAGGTCGTTTTGGGTTAAACCCAGCAGTTTCTGCTGGCGATCCAACGCAGAAGAAAGCGAGTCGATTCGGGCGCGCAGTTCATCCTGCCGAAGGATATTACCTGCCAGCAATGAAGCTTGCGAGGCGAATACTTCCAAGGCTTCGATGGTCGCCTTGTCCGGGCGAAGCCCATTCGAAGGGTCATCCAAACTGATCAGCCCTATGATGGTGCCTTCGGCGCTTTCCAACGGAATAAGCAGGAAGTCATCCGGATCCCATGCATCGGCGGTCTTCGTCTCCGGCACGGCCATATCCAGCGTAACCATGTGCAGGTCAGGCGGAATGACCGGCGCCTGATCGGCAGGGATGAAATACGAATGGCTGATCTTGAATTCCGGGCGCATGAGCTGTTGAACGCTCGCAAGCGGTTGTTTTGTGGAGAGCAGTTCGTTCAGTGTTTCCTGAGGAATGCCCACTGCTGTGACGCGGCGCAACAGTTCCGTCTCCGGTTCGACCACACTTACCAGAACCACCCGGAACGGCGTCGAATCCCGAATGCCAAGCGCAATCGTTTGCAGCGCCTGATCGAGCGGCTGGTCATGCCCGAGGCTGAAACTGGCGTCGGTCAGACGCACAAGCGTGTCCGAACGGCGGCGCATCAATTCACCGCGCTGTTTTTCCGATTGATACCTCTGTGCATTGTTCAAGGCAATACCGGCCTGTATCGCCAGCATTTGCAGGAACTCCGCCGATTCCGGCGAAAAAGCGCTTGTGTGCCCGGAATGAAGATCGATCAAACCGATCGTTCGCGTTTGATACGTGATCGGAATAATGATGGAGGAATGCACGCCCTCATGCGGAGGGAGGTCATCGCCACGCAAATAATCGGAGACGACATACGGCTCACCCTTCCTTATGGCGGTCCGCTCAGCCATGCTTAATTCACGCTGACGCTCACACCCCACAGCATGCCAAACGGGCAGTCCGGCAGGATCGGCATTCTGCTCGAACAGAAGAACGGACGAACAATCCGCCCTCATGATCCGCAGGCTTTCGTCATGAACGATTTGAAGCAGATGCTTTACATCCAATGACGCGCCGAGTTCACGGTTAAGCCGCGAGAGTTCGCTGAGGTGATCCATGCGGCGGCGCAGAGACTCGTCCGTTTGAGCAAGCAGGCTTGCCGATTCCACTGCCGCAGCCATCTGCCCGGCTGCCGTGGAGATGACCTGCAGATCATAGGAATTGAAGTGGTCTGCTTTTTTGCTTCCGATCATCAACTCGCCGAGGCTGCGTTCACGCGCCACGAGAGGGACGACAATGGCAGATTCCATCGAAAGCGCGGTGGCCAGCGGACGATAGGCAGGCAGGATTCTTCTATCGGAGCTCAACCGTCCGGAAAGGAAGGGCTTGCGGCTGCCGGAAACCGTGTAGTGGTAATTGGGGTCGTCGACAAAGATTTGAATGAACGAATTACTGATCTCATCCGAAACGCCGAACATGGATTCGCGGTTCAAACGTAAAAAGCCTCGGGTATCATCCATGAGGAAGACCGCGCCGGCATCCGCTTGAAAGAGATGCGCCAGTTCCTGCATGGAATATTTCAGAATTTCTTCGAGAGTGGCGGAAGACGCGGCAAGGCTCGCAATGCGGCGCAAAGCGTCGGCGCGCTGGGCGCGGGCGCGCGCCTGCTGTACAAGGAGGACGTTTTCGATGATGGCAGCCGCCTGACTTGCCACGATATTCATCAAACGGATTTCATCCGGAGTGAAAGGGGAAACGCCGCGAGTGTGGTGCCCGACCTGGAAATAGCCGAGCATTCGTCCCGAAGAGAGAAGCGGGACTAGAGCATTATCTCGAAGGCTGGCGGCTGTCGCCACATCCGAAAGCCCAAGCATGCGCCAATTCTGATCGTTCATCGCATCGAGCGTGATGATGGGCTGTTGATTGGCGATAATCTCTTCGGCATGTCCGTCCTGCGGAATGGACGATCGATAGATCTCGACGACATGGGGCGGTATCCCATGAAAAGGCACCTTTCCTTCAAGCGTCCGTTTGCTTTCGTCGTACAGCAGAAAACCCACGATCTCTGTCTGGAAAAGCGGCGTTACGCTCTGAACCAGACGCGCAAAGACATCCTGCATATCATCAACGGAACCGAGTACCTGATTGATGTTTGCCAGTCCGGCAAGCTCGGCGCCCCGTCTTTGTTCTTCTTCATATAGTTTTGCGTTTCTAAGCGCAACAGCTGCCTGCCCGGAGATTATGTGCAACAGATCGAGGTCGTGCTGCCCGAACGCGCCGCTGCTCAATTGACCCGCCTCCAAAGCGCCGACCAGTTCTCCGCCCGCCATAAGAGGAATACCCAGATAGGACAGGATCGGGATCGACTCGCTGCCAGGCAGAAGCGCCTCGCTTGCGCGCACGTCTTCGAGCAGAATGGGCATGCGCTTTGCAGCCAGTCGGTCAGTGAGATTTCCAAATTGAGAGAGGGAAGCCGTTACCACACGGCTTGAACCCGATTGCTCATAGCGATACGGAATCAACCCTTGACGTTCGTCATTCCATAACTTCAACTCCAGCACATCCGAAGGGACGAGACGGCTGACATTCTCCAAAATGGAACGGATGGTGGCATCGAGGTCGAGGCTTGCAGCGATTGCCTGGCTAAACTCCGTGGCAACCTGCAAAATTTCGTTCGTTACACCGTTTTCTTTTTCCAATGCAGGAGATAAATCCCTGGCTCGGAAGGAGAGAAGCATCATCGGATAGGTTCCCGGCACTTCGTACGAAGCAATTTCCACCAGCCTGCCGCCAATGGAAACGCGCCTGGAGCCGGGTGTCGCGCAGAGATCTAGGAAATCGCTGGTTGGGCGCACATGCCGCGCGAGTCGCTCAATATCGTATGGCTCATTCTCGCGCATGTTGAAGTAGGCTCTTGCCTGGGAGCTTATATATTCAACCCGCCCGCCGGGTTGGAGGATGATGACGGCATCATTGGATTTTGTCGATTCGGGGAAAAAAGCGGACCTGGCATCAGCCTGCGCCGTCCCGCGTGTAAACGACAACATGCGCAGGATCACCCAGGCTAGCGCAACGATCACCAGCCCGGCAATGAACAGGCTAATGCCCAATCCAGGAACCATGAAGAACCTTTACCTGCTCAAGCGGTTGAGGCCGTCGCAGCGTCCTGTCTTCGAGCCTCAGCCGCCAATTCCGTGATTTCGCGAATATCTGCAAAGGAATGCACGTCAGGCGAGACGATTCCCGCAGATAATGTCATAAAGCCCACCTTCTCCACACCCCCTTCCGCCTTGGGAGACTGAATGAAGCCCTGCTGGCGGTCTATAAAATTGTAGTGACTCTGCACTTCCTCCGCAAAACGTTCCTTGACTTTCTGACGGATCAAAGGCGCCGCTTCGTTCGTGGTGATGATGATGAAGTTATCGCCTCCAGCGTGACCGATGAAATCGTTCGACGTCCCCAGGTCATCCACCACTTCGCCAATCAGCATTGCCGCGAATCGCATCACGTCATCGCCCGCCACAAATCCATACACATCCTTGAACGGCTCGAAATTGTTGACGCGCAGGTCCAACAGCGCCCAATCCTTTTCGCGGATGATGCGCCGCAACTGCTCTTCGATCAGACGTCCTGCGGGCAGGCCCGAGCGCGGATCCGTGAGGCTCTCGCGTTCCGCGCGGCGGATGGCTCCCTGCACACGCAGTTTCAACTCTTCGATATCGAAAGGTTTGGTGATGTAATCATCCGCGCCCAATTCGAGACCCTGCAGCTTGTCGCTTCGTTCGTCTTTTTGCGTCAGGAAGATGACCGGGATGTGACTGGTACGCGTATTGGTGCGCAGCGTGCGGCACACCTCATACCCGTCGATATCCGGCAGCATGATATCCAGCACGATCAAATGCGGCAGGACCTGCCTGGTCTTTTCCAGCGCATCCCGTCCGCGATTTGCCACGTCCACAGTATATTGCAGACCTGCAAAATAAATTTTGAGCATGTTGGCAATATCTACATCGTCTTCCACTACCAATAGGCGGGCATTACCCATTTGAGCCTCCTCTAAGCACGTCGTCTACCCTTGCGGGCATTGCGCCGAACGGCTTCGATCTGTTCTTCTGTAACTTCGCGCTCGAACGAACGGAACCCGCTCATGCGAAAACCGTGTCTTTCGGCAATTGCAGTCACTTCCTGCACGCGTTCGAGCGTAATATCTCTTCCGACCGTATAATCCTCAAAACGTCCTTCCAATGCGAGGGCAATCGTCTCTGCCATACAGGCATAGGCTTTGCCCTCCGGAAACCCAAAATTAAAATGGAAATTAACGGGGCCTGGCACATCCACCATGCCGCCGTCAATCACTAATATATCATCTCTGACCGCCGCCACCATTGCAGAAACATCACGGGGGCGCGCCACATCACAGACAACGCTTCCCGAAAGCAGGTGTTCGGGCTGGATGACATCGTGGATCGAACTCGTGACCGTCAAAATCAACTGCGCTTCCTTCAATACATTCATTTTCGTGCTGACACACAACTCGCTTCGCGCCCGGACCTTGAGCTTGTCTCGCAAAGTCTCGAGCTTTTTCTCATCCCGGGCGATGAGCCAGGTTCGGGCGGCCTCGCCAGCCACCAGTTCAGCGCAGACGCGCCCGATGGCTCCCGTCGCGCCGACGACAGCCACTGTCGCATCCGCCATGTTAATGTCCATCAAGGCAGCCGCGTCCCGTATGGCTTGCACGGCAATTGCCACGGTATAGGAATCGCCTGTTGTAACAGGAACATCGAGAGCACCAGCAATCGTCACACCGGCATCGCCAACCACCGAAGTGAACGCACCAAGACCGAGGATTTTCGCGCCAAGTTTCTCGGCCACGCGCCCGGTCTGGATAATTTTACGATAGACCATACGCTCCGGCAACTGCATCATGCGGCGAGGCGTATAGGGGCAGGCAATGAACCAGCCTTTGACCTCCCTGCCTGTGGCTTGCGAAGTGACGCCTTCGATCTCAGATATGTAGACGGGAGGAAAGAAAGTGGAAAAGAAATCGATCTGTCTCTCTGAAAGCATCCTTCCTAAAAACGGAAATTTACGGCTGACATCGCGCTTGGGATCGATAGGGTGAATGATGAACGCAAAACTATCCATCTACCACGACTCGACCTCGGCTTTCAAGTGCCTGTGATATGGAGTTTGGTGGATGTGGGCAAGTTTCATATGGTGATGGTCGCTCTGGTCGAATGTGATGTCGTGGTCTATGACTCGACTTTCCGCCGATGCCGCCAGCACCACGTCCGATTCGATGGTACGTGCAGGATAGATGATCATTCCCGAGCCGATGCGGCAGTTATGTCCAACGCATCCGCCCAACACCGGGCGGTTGGATGGGCTTAGATTCCCATTTCCATCCCGCGCACGGATTGGAATGGGAATGAGGTTGTAATCGGTCCATGTGGAGCCTGCGCCGATGAAGGTGTTTCGTCCCACCACGCACATTTGCAGGCAGGTGTTTTGAGCCACCATGCTGTTCTCCATGAGCGTGGTCATGAACAAGGCGGAGCGAAACGGCAGGAACGCGCCGTCTCCAATGACGGAAAGCATCAACTGAACATCCTGCGAAATGTTGACATTATTTCCAATGACGCAATTCTCGATGACCGCCCCCGCGTTGATGGTGACATTATTGCCGATAATGGCGGGGCCATGTATGACCGCACTTGGGTCTATGACACAGCCTTTTCCGATCTTGACCAATTCGGAACTTTCCAGAACCTGCCTTCCCTCATAGATGGCTTTGCCAATGATCTTCAATTTGAAACCAAGGTCTTCATTGAGGCGCTTTTCGAAGCGGGCGCCGCGGGAAAACTGGCTGAAAACCATATCTGCAATGAAGACATGCACCCATGAATCAATGGCGATCAGGCTTCGTAATGGGACTTGGAACACGAGGTCGCCGGTCTGGTTTGCCATGTAGGTGGGCACGTGGTAGTAACCGATCTCACGCGCCTCGAGGTCAATGACCAGAGGCTCCGCGCCTGCTACGGGTCCGTTGGGGTAGTACCACAAGTCCGCGAGATACAGACTCCCGGCCGGCGTGTAAGAGGTGGAAAGTGGAAAGGCGTGTTCACGAAAAGCAGGGTCATCACTCCGAAACGCGGCGCGGACGGGGCGGTTGCGTTTGAGCGCCATTTCCATAAATGTTTTAATGTAAATCTCGTCGAAAAAAAGGTTGTCGCGGTATACGATGGCAGGTTCGCGCACAGGCTGAAGACGCTCGCCTTGTTTGAGTTCCATTTCACGGGTCACATAGGGGGCGAGCAGGTTCCGTTGGTGCAGCCAGAGCGGCGAGTTTTGAATCCGCAGTTCACGCGCGGGTTCACAAAAAGGCATGATGTGATTCGGCGCGTGGAGGATGATCTTAAGCATGCTTGAAATTATAAATCAAAGCATGAGATAAAACATGCTCCCGACAAAACAAAATTGTTATTAAAAAGGGGATCAGGTTACGAAAACGGCGTTTTGTCTATTGAAATGGTACAAATGCAGTCACCCCGGGCAAAGCAAGCGGTTTCCTCCACATTAAAGACCTTGCCGCCGCTCAACCAGTAAAGGGATTCCTGCAACAACCCAACTGCCAGATGACATACCGGCTCTTCCGCCTCCCTTTGCCAACATAACGGGCAACGCTCGATATGCCAAAGAATTTTGTCCTCTGTCTCTTCCACTTTGACTCGTTGGTCGGTGTGTTTGTTGAAGAGATCGGCAAAAAGCAAGGCTCCCCTGCGTAGTTTCGTGGAAAGCGGGAGCAGACGAAACGCCATTTCGGTCAACCCAAGCATGGAGCCGTATTCTTTCAGTCCGTATTTGAAACAGGTTCGTCCTATCCGCAAGGCTAACCCGCGCCCCCCCCGCGGACCATAAGCCTGCTCCAGCGTTCTTTGAAGAAGACTCACCTCTTCAAACGAGATGTTGAGTTCATGTCTTTCAGAAACAAGATCAAGCCCGGCAAGCCGAAGAATGGCATCCACCCCGCTTTTTCCGATCACTTCCTCCATTCCAAGGAAAATAGACTTCCCCATTTTGGGGGGATAGTAGTACGTATCAGATTTCATGAATTTGGGATTTCTTGATCGAGGAATTTTTTCAATTTCTGGCTGAATTCAGTCGGTTCTTCCAGCATTGGAAAATGCCCGGCGTTGGGAAAGCGCTCAATGAGCGCATGGTTGATTCCTTCCAACATCGGCTTCCATTGTAGAGGATGCACGATGACGTCTTTGTCGCCGTAGATGCCCATCGCCGGGACTTTAACCATGGGGAGCATGGGTGTCAGGTCGGTGCGGCGAAGCGAGGCGATGGAGAGCAGGAATGATTCCACAGTAGTGCGAGAGAGATCGCGATCCATCATCTCCGGAAAGCGCGGGTCGCTGCAAATCATCCGCGAATAATAATATTTCATGAACGCGCGGAAGGGGCCCATCATATTGAACAGCAAAAATGCGATCGGACGATATCCTGCCAATTTCAGCAGGGGTGCAAGCGATGAGCCCACCATGGGCGAACCAACCACTACAACTTTGCTGACCCGCTCGGGATATCGAATGGCAACAGACAGGCTGACCGTGCCGCCCATGCTGTGTCCTACCAGCGGCGCGTGGGCGATCCCCAATTGCTCCATGAATTGATTGACGAGACTGACAAAATCCGAAACAGCGTAGGTTTCCCGTTTCTTTCCTGATTCACCAAAGCCCCAAAAGTCGAGCGCATAGGTGCGGTAAAAAGCGCCCAAGTATCCCATGGTCTCCTGCCACAACCCCCATGAACCAAGCCAGCCATGTAAAAGAATTACCGGGCGTCCCCGCCCGTAGACTTCATAATGAACGATTCCTTGGTCAGTCGTGATGGAAGACACAGCAGAATATCAACCCGCCCCCTATTTCCCGGATTCCATTTCCTGTAATATGCTGTACAACAGTTCAAGCAAAGTTGTTTTTACGGAGTTGCGGTCAGTGGCGATGCAGGGGAGAAGTTTTGTGTTCTTGTCCAACCGAAGCGCATGACGCATGTCATCGAGTTCCCAGGCATCTTCCATGTCCTGTTTGTTTGCAGCAACCACAAAAGGCGTGGGCGCATAGGCGCGGAAGGTTTCAAGGATGGAGCGCGCCTCGCGGAAGGTTTCGGGGCGGGTGCTGTCCACCATCACGATGAATCCAAGCATGCCTTCGGAGAGGATCTCCCACATGAAGTCAAAACGTTTCTGACCGGGCGTTCCAAAGAGATACAACACCAGGTCTTCATCCACGGTGATGCGCCCAAAGTCCATCGCCACTGTTGTGGAAGATTTGATGGTACGCTCTTCATCCGAGGAGATCCTGCGCTCTGTGGCAACGACATCAATCTCACTGACGGATTGGATGAATTGTGTCTTGCCTGCGCTGAATGGACCTGTTACTACCATTTTGACCGTTTGCATAGTTGTTATCCTTCCGACCTGTATGCCTACATCGTGCGAATGCGGCCGATCAGTTTGTTGATCAATGTTTTTTGTTCTTCCTTGTTCTCTGTCGGGAACATCTTCGGGTTCGGCGGGACAGGGGCATTGGCAGGGCGCACCAGTTCGACCAACCCAGCCTGTAACAGACCATACACGATCCTGCGGATTTCGATCTCCGTCAACTTGTTCGTGCCTGCGATCTGACGCATTGTGTTCTTCGGGTCAACGAACTTTACAACCTTCCATTCATCCACGCTCAAATTGACATTGGTCAGCGGGCGGTCAGTGAACTTGAGAGCCATATCAAGGCTGGGGATCTCATCCTGTAACTGCTCCAACTCGCGGAGTTGGCGCGACCCTTCGATGATGATATTCTCGAGGTCAAGCCGCACGTTGATACGATCATCCGGTGGGAGCATATCGTTCTCGAAACGGAATATCCCCTCCACCCAAGTGAACAAACGCCGCACTACATCCGTGAAATATGCCTGTAAATTCAGGAGAATATCATCCTGAGTGACGTACCCGGCGTTGATAAGAAGTAACCCCAACTCTTTGTCCGTCATCTGTCCCGCCCGATCCGCAATGGCGCGATATTGACTGGCATTGATCTTGTTCGCCTTATGAAGAACAGACGCCAGTCCTCCATCCTCTTTACCAACTCTGGCATACGCCAGTTTACCCTCACGGAAGGAAATATATGCCTGCTCGGAAGCCCCATCCACCACCAGCGTTCCCGTCTTGCCCGCAAGGTTTATCAGGTTGAGAAGTTGTGTAATCGTAAAATCACGTAAATTTCCGCGCAGCGCCATTTTTCCTCTACTTTCCCTCATTAATAAGGGACAGCGCGGAAATTATACATGCTAGGACTACATGCGTCAATTAAACACCTTTACATTCTTGTATAGGCATGGCCAAAGGCTGACGGAAGGATTCGACGCGCCCCTCAAAAATCAGCCGATCTCCAATAGCCCTTTCAATTCTTCCATCGCTCCATGCGGATCATCGAATAGGATGCCCTTCATCCCAACCATTTGACATCCATCAATATTGACCTGAATATCATCCACGAAGACCGCCTCTTCCGCCTTGACCTTGGCCTGTTCCAGCGCAAGATGAAAGATTCCTGGCTCGGGCTTTGTCATCCCCACCTCTGCGGAAATGATGACCGTGTCGAAGATATCAATCAGTCTTTCCTTTTCAAGGACAGACCGCAAGCCGCTCCATGCATTTGAGATCAGCCCGGTGTGGAATTTCCCGCGCAGGGAACGGATGAAATTGACCAGTTCAAGGTCTATCACGTCGCCGCCGAAGAATTCGTACTTGATAATCTCCATCTCGGCTTTCGATCCTTTGACACGCCTAAGTACGTTCTGCCAATGCGCCTCTTCTTCGATCTCTCCCACAGAAGCGCGCTGCGCCGAGTCGCTTGCAAAGACAAGCCTGTCAATGTCGTCATAATCCATGCCATACCGTTCCGCCAGATGCTGGCGCGGAGCCTGGTACTCGGTGCGCTGAATGACGCCGCCGAAATCAAAGAATACTGCGCGAATGGTCATATGCTGTCCGTTTCATAAAACATCCCGCAGGCTGTTTGACACACCTGCGGGATCCTTCACTTACCGCTCGATTACTTTTTCTTTCCGCTTTTTGTTGTGGTCTTCTTCGGTTTGGTGGTTGAAGTCTTTTTCGCGGCAGACTTGGAGGCTGTGGAAGTCGTCTTTTTTGCGGGAGCAGACTTCGATGAAGCAGTCGTCTTCTTTGCGGTTGCAGGCTTCGATGCGCGCTTTCGCTTCGAACCAGAAGGTTTGGCTTTTTCCGCCGCAGTTGTCTTGGATGTGGATGTCTTCAGGGACGATTTTTTGACGGCCTTCGAGAGTGGTTCCGTTTTCATGGAAGCGGAAGCAGGCACGGGTGGAGAAGAGGCGGGGGCGGAAGCCATCTGTTTGGCGGCTTCACGCCAATTCGGAAAGAAGAGTTCCATCCGCTGGCGGGAGATCGAATTGGCGCGGCGGCAACGCGGACAATGGGCGTCGTAATGGTTCAGGTTCTTTTCGTTCATGATCGTGATTGCCGTGAGCATTTCGGCGCGGCTGAGCGTGAACGGAGTTTGGCAATAGAGGCAACGCAAATTCATAAATCTCTCCTTGTGCGGAATATTGGCTATGCGACCCGCACCCCGCAGGTTTCATACGGGGTATATTGTGTAAACAAGCTATTCTGGGAGTGATTCTACACTGATTTCACGTCCAGAGCGAATCGTCTTTTCATACAAGTCGAATGCATGATGAATTTGCATGCCCGCATTTTCGTACAATCGCAGCGCGCCGGTCAGATTCGACGCATCGACACCCAGTCCGACCCTGCTTTTGCCGCGTTTGTAGAGTTCGCCAAAACTGTGGCGCAGCAAGGCCAGCCCGATGCCGCGTTTGCGCCACGAGCGTCGTACGCCGAGAATGTTCACGTAGCCGAGTCCCGGGTCGCTGTAGGATTGCAAACGGCACAAGGAAATGCCCGCAATCTCGCTGCCGTCCATGGCAAGAAACCATAGGGACGGGTCGAAAGCTTCCCCTGTCAAAAAATGTTTGAAGCGTTCAAACCCCTCTTCGAGCGGTTCTTCCACATAACCAAAATGATCGCGGAACGCTTCGCGCTGCGCCAAATAGACCGCTCGCAAGTCCTTTTCGGGGTCACAGGTTTTGAGCGTAATTCCTTCGGACCATTGCGGCGCGGACGGGGCTTTGCTTAACTCAATCCGCATTTCATAGGAACTGCGAATGTATTGAAATCCCATATCTTCGAACAATTTTTTGGATGCTTCAGACTGGCGGAAGATGCCCACGCGTGGCGCAAACCGCAGGTCGGCGGGGAGTTCATCCAACACGTTGCAGGCACGTTCCTCCGCCCATCCCAGCAGCCACGTGCCAATGCCCAAACCGCTGTACTCAGGATGCACCCGCCCCCAGATCCACGGATGAACGGGTGGTTTGGCGGTCGTCCACGCTTCGATATAGCCGACCATTTTCCCTTCGGACGAAAACACCAGACGAATGTCCTCCTTTGGATCAAAGCCGGGCGAAACCCATTCGTTGCGAATCGCATCCGCATCGGTAATCTCATCCTGTCCAATAACAGACTGCGACCATGTGTTGAACAGTTCAAGCGCGGATTCGACATCATTCAACGCCGCGCCGCGGATGGTGAAGCCCTTTGGCAGTTCAATCTTTGTTTTTGTTCGTACAGTGTTCATTTCGATCCTATTCCTCCGGCATTTTGCCGGGACGCAATTCCTTTTCGAATGTAACGAATTCACTCGCCACGTACATGCCCGCCTCTTGATACAAGCGGGTCGCGCCGGTGGGGTTGGACGCATCCACGCCCAGCCCGACGGTGGTTGTCCCTCGTGAATGGAATTCCCGAAACGAGTGAGTCAGAAGCGCGAGCCCTAGTCCGCGTTTTCGCCACGCGCGGCGGACTCCCAGCGTTCCGATCCATCCGATTCCCATGCGGTATCGGTTCTGTGAGAATCCCGCGATCTGATCCCCGTCCCAGGCGATCATCCACAATGTTGGGTCAAAATCGGGCTTGCCGAATTTTCGATGCCACCATTCTTCGAATGTGACATCGTGGCTCCCCCAATGATCGCGGAATGCCTCGTTATCCGCCTCCCACACAGCCAGAGCATGTTCCTCGCGGACGAAAGGACGTAATTCAATCCCATCGGGAAAGACAGGCGCAGGCGGTACTTCGTTCAGTTTGATTTCCATGCGCCATTGATGGCGGATGATCGAGAAACCCTCATTTGCAAACATGGATTTTCCGGCTTTGTCCTTGCTGTCGGTTGTGACGCGCAGGAAAACGCGCAGGTCAGAGGCGGCGAGCGGAATCTCTTCATGCGCGCGCGCTTCGACTTTTCGCAGCAAGGCTGTGCCAATGCCAAGTCCCATGAACTTCGGGTGAACGTATCCATCCGCGTTCAAGTGGCTGTGATCCTTGATATTGACGAATTCTTCATAACCGACCACGCGTCCATCCTGTGCTTGCACCAGGAAGGCATCACGCTGGAGATCAAATCCTTCGGTCTTCCATTCGTTTTCCAACTCCCCAGGCGTGACCGCCACCGTCGTATCACCATCCGCTTCGCAGACATCATAGATAAGCTGTGCCACTGCATTTAAGTCGGACCATTGCACTGCACGCAGTGTAAACTCCGGGTCGAGGGTTGTCTCGGTGGGTTGAAGTTGTGTTGTCATTTCTCTTATCCTCCAACCTGAAGGATGTACAGCACAGATAATCCCGGCTCTGTAAACCCAACAGGTCGCCTGTTAATGATTTGTCCATTCATCACGCAGGATGCTCATATAAAGCATGTCCCAACGTTTTCCATCCCTGAGAAGGACGCCGCGCGAGCGTCCTTCATGGTGGAAGCCCGCTTTTTCATAGGAACGGATCGCCCTCGGGTTATATTCGAAGACATTGAGCATTACGCGGTTAAGATTGACCTCGGTAAAAGCAAAGCGCAGAATGACTTTCATCGCGTCTGTGCCATAGCCTTTGCCCCAATCTCCCCGATTTCCAACGCAAATTCCGACAAACGCATTGCGCCCGATCCAATCGTTCACAATGTAGAGGTTGATATCGCCAAGCAGGCGGTCATCGTTCAGCGCGCGGATCGAGAAAAAATGTTCGCCGGGCGAAGCTTCTTCAATCATTTTCTTGAAAAAATCCATTCCGGTTTTGGCGGAATACAACCGGTTCGCATCGCTGTCCAGAAGGCGTTTCAGTTCAGAATCTCGGTTCCAAACCGCATAGGCTTTGCCAAGTTCCTCATAATCCACAGCAGAAAGACGCACTAGGCTGCCCTTCAAAAGCTCGTTCATGTTGCATTCTGCCTTGCAAGCCATTCTTCGCGCAGGATGCCCATGTAAAGCCCGTCGTACCGAACGCCATCCTTGATGACATCGCCGCGCACCCTGCCTTCAAGTTGAAAGCCGACCTTTTGATACGTCTTCAGCGCGCGCTCGTTGTATCCGTGCAAGCCAAGCGTGATCCGCTGCAGCCCCAACTCAAGGAAACCATATTGCATGATCAGCCTCATGCCATCCGTGCCGTATCCTTTGCCGTGATATTCCCGTTCGTGGATGGCGATAAACAACCAGGCGTCCTCGCAGGTATCGTTCGGTACCAACCCGATGATGCCAAGCAGTTTGTCATCAGCCAGCGCGTGCATTGTGAAGCGATAGCCGCGCGCATCCTTCTCCTGCTGCTTCTCGAAACTTTCCTTCAGTTTTTTTTCCGACCATAACTGCGTCGGCTCGTTATCCGCCAGACGGTAGATTTCCGAATCGCGATTCCATTGGGCAAAGGCTTTTGCCAGGGCTTCCGGCGATACAACTGACAAGCGGACGAGGGATCCGCGATAGATGTCTTTCATCGCTTCACCCTACGCCGCTGTCTGCTCGCGCCATTCGGCATTCAACAAGCCGAAAGCGACGATGTCCCAAAATTTCCCGTCACGATGCAGAGCCTGCCGCCTGCGCACTTCTTCCACAAAACCGAACTTCTGGAAGAGACGCAATGCGCCTTCATTGTAGGCAGGCACAACCGCGGTGACACGGTACAAGTTCAACTCGCCAAAGGCATAACGCAGCAACATGCCTAGCGCCTGCGAACCGTAGCCCTTGCCGCGATCATCCGCCGCGCCAATGCCCAGGCGGACATAACCGTTGCCGTTTGCCCAATCTATCCACTCCACCACCGCCTTGCCGATCAAACGGTCGTCCTCGCGGGCGCGGATGGTGAAATAGAACAGGTTCCGGCTTTCTTCCATCTCTTTTTCGATGGATTCATACTGCTTCTTCACCATCGCAGGCGAGAGCGGACGGACCGGCTTGAGCTCCATCAGGCGCATGAACTCGGCGTCATGCGTCCACTTGGATTCGACTTCGGGATGCGCTTCATGGTCAATGGGACCGAAGCGCACATCCTTTGCCTCGAACAATTGAGTTTGTATATCCAACATGATTTCCTCCAAATAAAAAACGCCACAGGTATCTGCCCATGGCGTCTCAACGCTTAAATAAAAACGACCACGGGCTTGGAGCGCCGTGGCCGCATGGCAACGAAATTACTTGCCTAGCGGCGAACAGGCGCACTACGAGAATCGAAACCAGCAATGCCGGCAAACGACGGGGTGATGTAGAACTTGATCATGAACATTGGGCGTGCGCCTCCTTTCGTTAGATTTGCTTTTTACAAGCATCCGCGAGTTTATCACGGTATTCCAGATGGAGTCAAGGGAAATGCCGGACTAGTACCAGAGGGTCACGCCCATTCGATATAGCTTGAACAACTTGGTAGATGAAAACAAGGCGATCCAGAAAGGATTAACAACATGGCAACAGCCTGGGAAACCAATTCAGACAGCAATGAAATACACACCGTCCTCATCATTTCACGGGACATGGAAATGGTCGGCGTTTGGGAAACGCTGTACACACAAAAGAATTGCCGCGTCATCAGCGAAACCTCGGCGGAATATGGACTGCAAGCCGCGCGCTTGCTTTCGCCTGCACTAATCGTCCTCAATCTCGATCTGCCGGACGGCGAGATACTTACCCTCTGCCGTGACCTTCGCTCCACATCCAACGGCACGCTATTATTACTTGCGCCAAAATACAATAACCGCGACATTTCCGAATACTATTATGCGGGTGTGGATGAATACATTCTTTCCCCCATCAGCCCGATGGCGCTGCTGATCAAGTCCATGGCGTGGCTGGCGCGCCAGGACTGGATCGTTCCGCGCAAACAAAACGTACAGATGTATTCATAAGAAAAGGACGGGCTTCCAGCCCGTCCTTTTCTTATGGGTTCGCAGTGGAGATCCGTCCTGCCAGCAAACCTTCCAAGGTTTCCTGTACGAGACGCAATTTTCCATCGGTGAGAATGCCCGGGTCCACGTCTGCAATTCCGAGCGGGGATTGAACGTTGACGCCGCCCTGCCCGGCGATCAGATT
Source organism: uncultured Anaerolinea sp. (assembly GCA_964563315.1). GTDB lineage: Bacteria > Chloroflexota > Anaerolineae > Anaerolineales > Villigracilaceae > Villigracilis. The sequence goes on from CAZLWG010000054.1 coordinate 22,331, forward strand.
GGGCCATGCAGTCTGGATCGCTTTGACCGTATCCGGACGAACCGTCATCACCCAGCCGCCGGGGCGCTGCTCCGGCATGGACGTTCCGATCAGGTAAACGCCCTGGGTGCCGACATATGTCAGGAAATCATCGCTGACAAGCGAAGGATAAATGTACAAGGCATCCACATCGCGGTCGTTGATGAGAACATTGGCGTATCCGCCGAATTTACCGGGGTCTTCGCCCTGCGGAATTCCCAAGAAGGTCGGGTAATCTATGGCAGTAAAGTAAATCCTTTTGCACAGACCGCAGTAATACTTCATGCCGTTATTGAACGCATTGACAGCCGCCACCGCCTCGGGATCGCCTTCGGGGTACAACATGCCGATGTGATATTCAGTCACGAGCATTGCAAGGGTGTATCCTGCAAGGAAAGCGGGCAGTTCGATCTGGGTGCTCGGCGCAAGCACGCTTACATTGCCGCCCGCTGTTAGATCGGGAATGTTAACAGCCAGAAACTGCACATTCGGCGCAGACGGTGCAAGAGAAGAAACGCCCGGATCCGGCGGAAAGGCGATGACAACTTTCAAGGTTGGGTCGGCAAGTTCTTCAGGAGTCAGCAGATTGCGGACCTGGAAGCGAAAGCCCGATTCCTGTGCAAGGTCATACACCGTCTTCTGATACAGATCGGATGTCGCCTTGTCCATATCTTCAGGGATGACGAGAATCGCCAGCGGCGTGGAAGCCGTCGGGATCATGGTGGCAGGCGGCTCCGGCGTATGAGTCGGCACAACCGTCGGCGCGGGAATGTCTGTGGCGGCATTCCCTCCGCAAGCGCTCAACAGGGCAAAAGTCAGAATAAGAATCAGCAAATACTTGACACGCACTCGTTTTCTCCAATGGATGGAATTCCAGAATTATACTGCCTCATTTTGCGGGAGGTGCCGGACTTAATTATTCACTATTAAAGCAAAAAGGCGCACGGACATCATGCGCCTCTCATCACGCCGACAACTGACTCAGCGTACTGTGACTTTGATCTTCCTCGGGCGGGCAGACTCGGCTTTGGGCAGGGTCAGGGTCAGGATGCCGTCCGAGATCTTCGCATCGACTTTGTCCGCGTTAATCGCAGCAGGCATCCGCAGCGTGCGCTGGAAGGAACCGCGCGGAAGTTCGTTCAGCAAAAACTCGGCTTCATCGTCCTTGAATTCGCCCTCGATGCTGACCACATCTTCGAGCACCTGGATCTTAAGATCATCCGCCTGCAAACCCGGCACAAGCGCGGAAAGGAAATAGGCTTCATCCTCCTTGCGGACATTCACATTCAGCGAGCGATGCTGAGACTGTTGATCATGGCGGCGCGCCATGCGGCGAAACGGATAAGGTTGGACGTACAGTGTCATTTTTCATAACTCCTTTTTATTCGACATCAATGCGCTGATGTTAAATCGGGAGTATAAGATTTTGAATAACACCGGATAGATTTTTTGTAAGAAGATTTAGAGGCGCTGGTCTTGTGTCATTTTCTCGACTCTTATCACAGTGTGTAAATCCCCCAGCATCCTCCGCGTAGATTCGGCAATTTCCTCTATCGCCTTGTTGAACGCCTCTTCATTGACCTTGGACGGCTTGCGATACCCGCTGACTTTTCTTACATATTGCAAAGCAGCTTCGTAAATCTCCTGCTCGGTGACGGGACGATCCATATTTCTAAGGGGTTTGATACTTCGGCACATGATAATCCTTTCGTCCTTGTGAGGAGGGTATTCTTCCCGACGAAGCAATCTCGCATTAATCAGGAGATTGCTTCAGGCTAGCTACTCGCAATGACATTTTTTACTTCTCTTTCTTCAACGCTTTATCCAACGCCTGATCCACCGAGCGGACTTCGACGATCTCGATTCCTTTCGGATATTCCTCGCCTTTTCGAATCGCCTTCGGGATGATCGCAGTCTTGAAGCCCAGTTTCTGCGCTTCACGTAAACGCGCCACCATCTGTCCCGGCATGCGGAGTTCGCCCGCCAGACCGATCTCACCAATCAGCACAGCATCCGCGTGAACGGGAACATCGCGCCATGATGAGGCGATGGCGGCGGCAATCGCCAAGTCCGCGGCGGGTTCGTCAATTTGAATGCCGCCCACCACGTTGACAAAGACATCCTGCTCGGCAAGCTTCAACCCAACACGGCGCGTGAGTACCGCCGTTATTAACAACAGACGATTAAAGTCCACGCCGTTGGGCGTGCGGCGGGCATTGCCAAATTGAGTCGCTGAAGTAAGCCCCTGCACTTCCACAAGGATGGGACGCGTGCCTTCCATCGTCACGGCAATCGCAGAACCCGCAGCATTGACTAAACGCTCCGCTAGGAATGCTTCAGAAGGGTTGGTCACTTCACTCAAGCCGCCTTCGCGCATTTCGAACACGCCTACTTCGGAGGTTGCGCCGAAGCGGTTCTTCACCGAGCGCAAAAGACGATACGCCTGAAAGCGGTCGCCTTCGAGATACAAGACCGTATCC
>CAZLWG010000055.1:0-24171 GCA_964563315.1 uncultured Anaerolinea sp.
GTCGCCTGCTCGTTCAAAATGGATTTGACGCGCTCGTCCATTTCCTTGGCGGCTTTATTGGTGAAGGTGACGGCAAGGATCTGCCACGGGCGGACGCCTTCGTTTGCGATCAGGTAGGCGATGCGCTGGGTCAGCACCCGCGTCTTCCCGGACCCGGGACCTGCCACAACCAAAACAGGCCCATCCGCCGCTGTGACCGCGCTGCGCTGCTGTGGGTTGAGTTTGTTGATGAAATCTAAATTCATGGTGGAGACATTATAAAGGCTCCGGTCGAACACCGGAGCCTTGTACAGAATTTGAATGAAGAGCAAATCACCTACTCTTGGAGGATTTAACGAGTTTTAATTCAGATGTGCAATTTGGACAGCGCGTGGCTTTAATGGCAATAACACTGAAGCAATGCGGGCATTCCTTCGTGGTCGGGTCGGCGGGCGGAGGGGCTTTCTTCATGCTGTTGGCAGCTTTGACGATGAGGAAGATGACAAACGCAACAATGAGGAAGTCGATGATGGATTGCACAAAAACACCCCAGGTGACTACGGCGCTGCCGACCTGGGCTTTCTTCTCGCTGAAGTTGATTCCGCCCAATAATACGCCGATCAACGGCATTAGGATGTCGTTGACGAGCGAACCGACGATCTTGCCGAACGCCCCGCCAATGATGACAGCGACAGCCAGGTCGAGCACGTTGCCGCGCATGACAAATTCCTTGAATTCTTTGAGCATGATGACTCTCCTTTGAATAAATTCTATGGCGGAGGGAGAGGCTTGTCAACAATAAGATTTTGTCGAGCCCGCAAATTCCCTCGAAAAGTATGGATGAAAACAGTTCTCTGGTAGGGTGGAATATTTCTGATTTCAAAGTATCTTACGGTCCGCTATTCCTGTCATGGCTGGTTTTTTAGAATGGATATGGTAAACGCCCTTGGTAGCGTCAACCCACTTCATTCCCTGGCATCCAAGTATCGAAGCCAGAGGCAGATATGACAAGGGATCATCTCTACCGCCCAAGGTGGATTTGGAGAGTAGATAGACCCATCCATACCGCATAAGTAGGACATCTTGACACCCTGAAAGGAGGTGGGCACCTGCTTGAAATATCGAAAAGTTTTTATTCAGTAAGATCTTTGCTAAATACAATAATTGTGAGGAAAAAAATGATGCGTAAACTTTTTACTTTGTTCAGCCTTCTTGTCATCGCCAGCCTGGCCCTTGCGGCTTGCGGCGGCGCTGACACGGCGGCTCCTTCCACCGGCGGCGAAGGCACTAAATCTCCCTCCGCTGGTGGTAATAGTAGTGCCTCTACGTCAAAGGATTCTGCTAACTTTGTCGTTGTTTCCTTCGGCGAACCTGACCTGCTGGATCCCGCGTTGGATTACGAAACCGCCGGCGGCGAAGTCCTGCAGAACCTCTATGAGACCCTTGTGACCTACAAGGGCAACTACCTTTCCGAATTCGAGCCTCTTCTGGCTGAATCCTACGAAGTCTCAGAAGACGGCACGGTCTACACCTTCAAACTCCATCAGGGCATCAAGTTCCATGATGGCGCCGACCTGACCGCCTCCGATGTCGCTTACTCGTTCGTGCGCGGCATGCTGCAGGGCGGCGCTGATTCGCCGCAATTCCTGATCGTTGAACCGTTTTATGGCGTAGGTACGACTGACATTTCAGAAATGGTCGAGGTTGCCCAACTTTTGGGACTCGAAGCATTGGCTGATGGTGTCTCAACTGAAGAATATAGCCAGATTTCTGGCGCGCTAAACAGCGATGTGGAAGCCTTGAAAGCCGTAGACCCCGAAATTCTCAAGGGAGTTTGTGAAGATCTCTATTCCAAATTTGAAACCGACGATGCTGCTGGCACGATCAGCATGAAACTGGCTCTGCCTTGGGCGCCCTTCATCTCTACGGTTGCTGGTTACTGGTTCTCTGCAATGGATCAGGACTGGGTGGCTGCCAACGGTGGTTGGGACGGCTCCTGCGAAACCTGGCAGGACTTCTATGCCATGCAGCCCGAGAATGACCCAATCTACGACATTGCCAACGGTACCGGACCCTTCATTCTTGATCATTGGACCCCCGGTGAAGAGATCGTTCTGGTCCGCAACGACAACTACTGGCGCGAACCCGCCAAACTCGAGCGCGTTGTTCTCCAGAACGTAACCGAGTGGAGCACCCGCTTCGCCATGATGCAAGCCGGCGATGCCGACTGGGTCACTGTTCCGCCCGAGAACCGCACCCAGATGGATGCCCTGGTCGGCGAAACCTGTACCTGGGACGCCGCGCTGGTGGACTATGTCTGTGAAGTGACCGACGAGACCAAGCCGCTCCGCGTGACGCTTGGCCGCTCCGGCAATACCCGCAGCGACATCTTCTTCAACTTCAACGTCGCGAACCCCGATGGCAGCAACACCTACCTCGGCTCCGGCAAGTTGGACGGCAACGGCATTCCTGCCGACTTCTTCACTGACGTCCACATCCGCAAGGCCTTCAACTACTGCTTCGACTGGGATACCTATATCGCCGACATCTTCAACGGTGAAGCGGTGCAGTCCAAGAGCCTGGCGATCGAAGACATGCCCGGCTATAATGATGACGACCCCACCTACTTCTTTGACCTTGCGAAATGCGAAGAAGAATTCAAGCTGGCTGACGTCGACAAAGACGGCATCCCGGCTGGCGAGGATCCCGAAGGCGATATCTGGACCACAGGCTTCCGATTCTCCGGCACTTTTAATCAAGGCAACACCACCCGCCAGACCCTTGTTGAAATATTATCCATGAACGTTAACACCGTCAACGACAAGTTCATCATCGAGTCTGTGGGTCTGCCGTGGCCTGCCTTCCTGCGTTCGATCCGCGCACAGCTTGCTCCGTTGTTCTTCGTGGGCTGGCATGAGGACATCCACGACCCGCACAACTGGTATGTGCCGTACTTGGTAACCTTCTACGCCAACCGCCAGAGCATCGACCCGGCGATCAAGGCACAGTTCGTGCCATTGGTGAATGCCGGCGTGCTCGAGAGCGATCCTGCCAAGCGCAACGAGATCTACAAGGAATTGAACCAGTTGGTCTATGACAACGCGCCTGGTATCATCGGCGTGCTCGCGACCAGCCATGGCTTCATGCCGCGCTACGTCAAGGGTATTCAGTACAACCAGAACTACAGCAACTTCTACTACTACCCGATGTTCGAGGAATAGAAAGTGTTGTAGGCAAGTTTTTGAGGGGAGCCTGTTTCCAGGCTCCCCTTTGTTTCTTTAGTATGGTTCTCTGTTTGATTGGAGAGAAGGTATTTTAAGGCTGAAGCAAGTTCTTGGAGACGGGAGGCGTCAGATTCGGGGGGCATTTCCAAAAATGGGGTAAAAACAGTTCTCCAGTAGGGGGACGTTATCAGTTTTTCGGGGTACTTTGTAGGTTACATGGTTTGTTTAAGGGTAGTTTTTGGGGCGTGCTGTTGACGCTTCGACAGAATTAGGTATAATTTACTTCGCCTATCGCATTAATCAGTTCGTAAGACATAGGTATCTCAACATAGAAAAGGACCCTTGCGGATGCAGAACCTTTTGTTGGACGTTAAAGGTCTTGAAACGCAGTTCAAGACTCCGGATGGAGTAGTTCATGCAGTCAATGGCGTTTCTTTTGGTTTGAAGGAAAGTGAAGCAGTCGGTGTGGTAGGGGAGAGTGGTTGCGGAAAAAGCGTGACCATGCTCTCCGTTTTGGGACTTATTCCTTCTCCTCCAGGGAAAGTCGTTGCAGGGCAGGCCTTGTTTTTTGGGCAGGATCTGCTCAAGATGTCGAACGAAGAGATTCGGCACGTGCGCGGTGCGCAGATTGGCATGGTTTTTCAGGATCCAATGACTTCTTTGAATCCGGTGTTGACGATAGGCAGGCAATTGGAAGAACCGCTGATGCTTCACATCGGGATGACCAAGAATCAGGCGCGCGAACGCGCAGCGGAATTGTTGGAAATGGTGGGAATTCCAAATGCGAAAGATAGATTGAATGATTACCCACATCAATATTCAGGCGGTATGCGTCAGCGCGTGATGATCGCCATGGCATTGTCTTGCAGCCCGCAGATTTTGATCGCGGACGAACCGACCACTGCTCTGGATGTAACCATCCAAGCTCAGATTGTGGATTTGGTAAAACGACTTCGCGATGAACTTGGGATGGCGGTCATATGGATCACTCATGATTTGGGCGTCGTTGCCGGGTTTGCCGAGCGCGTTATGGTCATGTATGGCGGATATATCATCGAAGAGTCTCCAGTTAATTTGCTTTACAGCAATCCGCAACATCCATACACCATCGGTTTGTTGGGAAGCCTGCCCCGGGTGGATGAGCGAAAACACCAGAAATTATTCTCCATTGAAGGTGCTCCACCCATCCTTTATCAAAAGCCCAACGCATGTCCCTTTGCGCCCCGCTGCAAATGGGCCATGGATCGCTGCTGGAAGGAAAACCCAATGCTCGAAACTGTCGAGCCTGAACATCGTGTGGCATGCTGGGTAGATACCAAAACCGGGAGAAGCAGGGCATGACAACAAACAATGAAGTATTGCTTCGCGTCGAAGATCTGACGATGCATTTTCCCATCTTCCGCGGCGTATTCCAGCGTCAGGTTGGGGCCGTACGCGCAGTGGATGGGATTACATTTGACATCGTGCGCGGAGAAACGCTGGGTTTGGTGGGCGAATCAGGTTGTGGAAAATCCACCACTGGACGAACCATTTTGCAGTTGTATCGCCCTACCGCTGGAAACGTCGAATTTGACGGAGTAGACCTGGTCAATTTAAAAGGCGAGGATTTGCGCAAAACCCGCCGAAAAATGCAGATGATATTCCAAGACCCCTATGCCAGTCTCAATCCCCGCATGACAGTGGCTGATATTGTCGGTGAGCCGTTGATGGTCCACAATGTGGCGACCCGCACTGAGATCCGGGAACGCGTCAACCATCTGTTGGAATTGGTCAATTTAAGCCCGTCCTTTGCGGGTCGTTATCCGCACGAGTTCTCAGGCGGACAGCGCCAACGTATTGGTTTTGCCCGTGCACTCGCCCTCCAGCCTTCCTTTATTATTTGTGATGAACCGATTTCCGCTCTGGATGTGTCCATTCAAGCCCAGGTTGTCAACCTGCTTGAGGATCTCCAGGAACAATTCAATCTGACTTATTTGTTCATTGCGCATGATCTTTCCATGGTGCGTCATATCAGCAATCGTGTGGCGGTCATGTATTTGGGTGTTCTGGTCGAACTGGCTGATCGTGATACTCTGTATCACTCTCCATTACATCCATACACACAGGCGTTGTTATCTGCGGTTCCGATTCCAGATCCCGTTGCAGATGCGAACCGCAAGCGCATTATTTTGGAAGGGGATGTGCCATCACCAGCCAATCCGCCTTCCGGGTGTCGTTTCAGGACGCGCTGCCCCATTGCAGACAAGATCTGTTCCGAATCCCGCCCGGAATTTCGAGAGGTGCAACCAGGTCATTTTGTGGCCTGTCACATGGTTAAGTAAAACACTTTTAAACCTTGAAAGGAGGTGGTTGCCCGCTGAAAAAAAGATTGTTTTGAAATGCTCGTGTCAAGTAAGTTCGTTACCCAATCCTTCTAACTGTGAGGAGAAGAAAGATGCGTAAACTTTTTACTTTGTTCAGCCTTCTTGTCATCGCCAGCCTGGCCCTTGCGGCTTGCGGCGGCGCTGACACGGCGGCTCCTTCCACCGGCGGCGAGGCGACTCAAGCTCCCTCCACTGGTGGTGATGGTGCGGCAACCGGCGGTTTTACATCCAAGGACCCCACCACTTTTGTTGCTGTTTCCTTTGGTGAACCAGACCTGCTCGACCCCGCGCTGGATTACGAAACCGCCGGCGGCGAAGTCTTGCAGAACGTCTATGAGACGCTGGTGACCTATAGCGGCAATGAACTCTCGGTCTTCGAGCCTCTTTTGGCTGAATCCTACGAAGTCTCAGAAGACGGCACAGTCTACAGCTTCAAACTCCATCAGGGCATCAAGTTCCATGATGGCGCCGACCTGACCGCCTCCGATGTGGCTTACTCGTTCGTGCGCGGTATGCTGCAAGGCGGTGGCAGTTCACCCCAATTCCTGATCATCGAACCCTTCTGGGGTGTTGGCACCTCCGATATTTCGGAAATGGTCGAAGTGGCTCAGGTCTTTGGTCTTGAAGCACTGGCTGACGGCGTTTCGGAAGAAGAAATGGGCGAGATCCCCTACGAACTGTATGACAACGTCGAAGGGATGAAAGCTGTTGATTCCGAGATCCTTGTTGGTGTTTGTGAAGCGCTCTATTCCCGCTTCGAAGTTGACGATGCCGCCGGCACGATCAGCATGAAACTGGCTCTGCCTTGGGCGCCCTTCATCTCCACGATCGCTGGTTACTGGAGCGCTGCGATGGATCAGGACTGGGTGGCTGCCAACGGTGGTTGGGACGGCTCCTGCGAAACCTGGCAGGACTTCTATGCCATGCAGCCCGAGAATGACCCAATCTACGACATTGCCAACGGTACCGGACCCTTCATTCTTGATCATTGGACCCCCGGTGAAGAGATCGTTCTGGTCCGCAACGACAACTACTGGCGCGAACCCGCCAAACTCGAGCGCGTTGTTCTCCAGAACGTAACCGAGTGGAGCACCCGCTTCGCCATGATGCAAGCCGGCGATGCCGACTGGGTCACTGTTCCGCCCGAGAACCGCACCCAGATGGATGCCCTGGTCGGCGAAACCTGTACCTGGGACGCCGCGCTGGTGGACTATGTCTGTGAAGTGACCGACGAGACCAAGCCGCTCCGCGTGACGCTTGGCCGCTCCGGCAATACCCGCAGCGACATCTTCTTCAACTTCAACGTCGCGAACCCCGATGGAAGCAACACCTACCTCGGCTCCGGCAAGTTGGACGGCAACGGCATTACGCCTGACTTTTTCGGCGATGTCCACATCCGCAAAGCCTTCAACTACTGCTTCGACTGGGATACCTATATCGCCGACATCTTCAATGGTGAAGCGGTGCAGTCCAAGAGCCTGGCGATCGAAGACATGCCCGGCTACAATGATGACGATCCCACCTACTTCTTTGACCTTGCGAAATGCGAAGAAGAATTCAAGCTGGCTGATGCTGACAAAGATGGCATCCCGGCTGGTGAGGATCCCGAAGGCGATATCTGGACCACAGGCTTCCGCCTCTCCGGTACTTACAACCAGGGCAACACCACCCGCCAGACTCTCGTTGAAATGCTGTCTTTGAATGTCAACACGGTCAACGACAAGTTCATCATCGAGTCTGTGGGTCTGCCGTGGCCTGCCTTCTTGCGCTCCATCAACGCCAAGCTTGCTCCGTTATTCTTCGTGGGCTGGCATGAGGACATCCACGACCCGCACAACTGGTATGTGCCGTACTTGGTAACCTTCTACGCCAACCGCCAGAGCATCGACCCGGCGATCAAGGCACAGTTCGTGCCATTGGTGAATGCCGGCGTGCTCGAGAGCGATCCTGCCAAGCGCAACGAGATCTACAAGGAATTGAACCAGTTGGTCTATGACAACGCGCCTGGTATCATCGGCGTGCTCGCGACCAGCCATGGCTTCATGCCGCGCTACGTCAAGGGTATTCAGTACAACCAGAACTACAGCAACTTCTACTACTACCCGATGTTCGAGGAATAGAAAGTGTTGTAGGCAAGTTTTTGAGGGGAGCCTGGAAACAGGCTCCCCTCACTTTCCGGCGCTCGATTTTGTTTTGCGGAAAGCGACGAAATTATAGTTTCGGCGTTTTCCGAATGACATAATTTATTTGAAGGAGTAAGCAGATGATTAACTATATTATCAGGCGTTTACTGCTCGTACCGTTGCTGCTTTTTGGTGTTACCATCCTTATCTTTGGGATGCTGCAATTTCTTACCCCGGTTGAGCGCTCCGCATTATATGTGCGCGAAATCCCCAAGAATGAACGGCAGATTGATGGAATTATCCTTAAGTATGGGCTGGATAAGCCGTTATATGTCCAATATTGGCGTTGGCTGGTCGGTACAAAGGATCAGGTTACTGGTGAGAGAAACGGCGGTATCCTATTTGGCGATTTTGGCTGGTCGCGTACAGGCGGCCAACCGGTGGCATCGCTTATTGAAACCCGTTTCCCAAATACCTTAGACCTTACCCTTTGGGCAATTGGACCGGTCATTCTCGTCGGTATCTGGCTGGGGGTTCAGGCGGCTGTACATCATAATGGCTTTGCAGACCAGGCTGGGCGCATATTTAGCATTGTCGGTACTTCCTTCCCAACATTTGTATTCGGTTTGCTGGTGTTGATGATCTTTTACGCCAATTTGCAATGGTTCCCGCCCGGGCGCCTTTCCACCGAAGCCAGCATTGTGGTAAATTCTGAAAGCTTCAAAACGTACACTACACTACTGACAATTGACAGCCTTCTCAACGGACGCTTCGACATTTTCATTGACGCCCTGCGTCACATGATTCTCCCCATTCTGACCCTTTCCTACATCAGTTGGGCAACTTTCCTGCGCGTGACGCGCTCTTCCATGCTGGAGACTCTGCGCCAGGATTATGTCACCACGGCGCGCGCCAAAGGGCTTCCCGAACGCGATGTCATCTACAAACACGCCCGCCCCAACGCCATGATCTCGGTCATCACCCTGGCAGGTTTCACTGTAGTCGGTTTGATGGGCGGTGTTGTGATTACTGAGACGGTCTTCGACTACCCGGGAATTGGCAAGGCGGCAGCGGAAGCTGCAGGTCAGTTGGATGTGGTCACTGTTTTGGGTTTTGCCCTCTTTAATGGTCTTATTCTGATAGTTGCCAACGTTGTCGTTGACATCCTCTATGCGGTTGTTGATCCCCGCGTTCGTTTATCTTAAGGAGATCTTTATGACTCAAGTTGCCCCTACTGGTGATAACAGCTTATTGACCGAATCAATTCCGATGCGCAAGATCGGCCGGTTGGAACGCTTCCTCGGTCCCGATAATTATCGCATCGTCGTGGGGATGTTTAAAACCCCCGCCTCGATCATCGGCTTCTCGTTGATCCTGTTCTTCATCTTTATCGCCGTTGCCGCCCCGGTCATCGCTCCCCCCATTAACCCCAATGATCCGTACCGCATTCCGCGAGACGGATTTCGAGCCGAACCCCAGCCGATGGGCTCTGAATGGCGTGTAAGACAGCCCCCCATTCCTTTTTGGTATAAAGCAGTGACTGGCAAAGATGAATGGGTTCATCTTTTCGGGACCTCTCAAGGTGGATATGACGTTTTTTACGGGGTCATTTGGGGCACGCGGACGGCGTTCACCACAGGTATGATCGTCGTGGTTTCGACCTTCCTCCTCGGCGTCATTATCGGGTCGGTTTCCGCCTACTATGGCGGCTGGGTGGACAACATCCTCATGCGCATTGTGGATATCATGATGACCCTGCCCTTCATTCTTGCCGCGTTGATCCTTGCCGCCGTGCTGACGCCAAAGATAGGAAGGAGCCTGGTGCCATCCATCATCGCATTGGTCACATTCGGCTGGATGGGATACGCCCGTATCATTCGCGGCGACATCCTCTCCACCAAGGAACGGGACTATGTCATGGCGGCGCGTGTCATTGGCGTAAAAGACAGCCGCATCCTCTTCCGCCATATCCTGCCCAATGCCATCTTTCCCACCTTGGTTTTGGCATCCCTCGCGATTGGCGACGTCGTTCTCTCCTTTGCAGCATTGTCCTTCCTGGGTATTGGAACAGAGATCGGATATGCGGACTGGGGACAAGTGCTGTCCTTCGCCCGCAATTGGATTATCAGTCTTGATCAATACTGGTACATCGTGGTTTGGCCTGGCATCACATTGGTGCTCTTTGTAATGGGTTGGAACCTCCTCGGCGATGCCCTGCGCGACGTTCTTGATCCTCGCATGCGCGGCAAATCCTGATTTGTGATCTCCACTCGAACATTTCTGAAGTTCATTCTGTTCCCTCTTGGACTGGCGTTGATTTTTACAGCAACGCTCTCCCAGGAGGGAACGGCTTTGTTACAAACCACACCCACTCCAGATAGACTGGCAAAACCAACATTGCCTCCGGTTGTAACACAGGCGGATATCGGCGCGCAAGTCTACTGGCTGGACTGCCTCCCCTGTCATGGAGATCGCGGTCAGGGCTTGACTGCGGAATTCCGCGAGACTTATCCCGAAGGTGAACAATACTGCTGGGAATCGGGCTGTCATGGCAAGCGCCCCTACGATAATGGATTTACCATCCCTGAATACGTACCTCCAATCATTGGAGCTGGCGCATTGCAGAAATTTTCCGATGCCGCCCAGCTGCGATCCTATATTTTTGCCGCCATGCCATTTTGGAATCCGGGAAGCCTTCCCGAGGAAAAGACCTGGCAATTGACCGCCTTTCTGTTACGCGAGAATGATCTATGGAATGCAAAAGAAGACTTGAACGCCTCGAACGCAAGCCTGGTCCTGGTCGGTCCGCCGCAGCCGACCCCAACGCCTGAACCTGTTTCACCACCAATCTCCCTCCCTGTGGTTTTTCCCTATATCTCGGTTTTAATCGGGTTGGTTGTGCTTTTCTCCCTTGTATTCCTCCTGCGATTTCTTCGGAAAAAATAAGAAGAGACCACCGGCAAAATGGCTTCGAATGCAGTGTCGATTGGAGGATAACAGAGGCAGGTCTGAGTGTTTTGTGAAGCGGTTTGTTTGTCAAATACAGGAGGCTTATCTCCTGCTATGCCTGTGTCATAATCTTTGCTATAATGATGCAATTCCATCCCAGGAGTCAGACGTGGCTGTGAGCGATAAGAAACCCCTGCTTGAAATAAAGAACTTAAAGACCTATTTTTACACTGAAGATGGTGTGGTGCGTGCGGTGGATGGCGTGGACTTTCATGTGAATTCCGGCGAAGTGCTTGGGATTGTGGGGGAATCAGGCTGCGGAAAGAGTGTGACGTCGCTATCCATCATGAGGCTGCTCAATCCGCCGGGAAAAATCGTGGAAGGGGAGATCCTTTTCGATGGGGTCGATCTCGCAAAAGCCAGCGAAAAACAAATGATGCAGATGCGCGGCAATCGCATTTCGATGATCTTTCAACAACCGCAGTCTGCTCTGAACCCCGTATTCCGTTCCGGCGATCAGATCTCCGAAGTGCTGGGCATTCACCAGAATTTTGGCAAGGAAGCGGGCAGGGTTCGAGCAGTCGAGCTTTTAAAACAGGTGGGTATTCCCGACCCGGAGCGGCGGGCTGCCGCCTATCCTCATGAACTTTCGGGCGGCATGGCTCAGCGTGTGATGATCGCCATGGCGCTTGCTTGTGTGCCGGACCTGTTGATCGCCGACGAGCCGACCACTGCGTTGGACGTCACCATTCAGGCGCAGATATTGGATTTGATGCGCGAAATGCGCAATCAACTTGGCTCGACCATGATCCTCATTACTCATGATCTTGGAGTGATTGCTGAAATGGCAGACCGCGTGGTGGTGATGTATGCCGGTGAGATCGTCGAGGAATCAGATGTGAGCGATCTTTTTGATAATGCCATGCATCCATATACGAAGGGCTTGATTGGTTCCGTACCGGTGTTGGGTGAAATCCGGGATCGTTTGGAGGTCATTCCCGGTTCGGTGCCGAATTTGATCAATCTGCCGGGGGGCTGCCGTTTTGCTCCTCGGTGCGCGGCCCGCATGGAGCACGGACTGACGATTTGCACGGAACATCGCCCCAATCTGATCGAAGTTGATGATGGACACAAAGTGCGTTGCTGGCTTTACCAGGATGGAGAGGGGCATGCAGCGCCCATAAACTCTGCGGGTCAATCCAAAAAGAAATGAAACGGACATGAGTGCAAAGATGCAGAATCAAGATAATTCCAATCTGTTGGCGGTGAAAGATCTGACCAAATATTTTCCTGTCCGCTCGGGAGTGCTTCAACGGGTTTCCGCGTGGGTGAAAGCCGTGGACAAGGTTAGTTTTTTTGTCAGGCAGGGCGAAACGCTGGGCATGGTGGGGGAATCCGGCTGTGGAAAGACAACGGTTGGCCGTTCCATTTTGCGCCTGATCGAGCCGACTTCCGGCGAGGTCTCCTTTAACGGTCAGAACGTTCTCAAAATGAACGCGAGAGAATTGAAGTCCCTGCGCCGCGACATGCAGATTATTTTCCAGGACCCGTATGCTTCCCTGAACCCGCGCATGCCGATCGGCGAATCGGTCATGGAAGGATTGAACATTCACAGCATCGGCTCCCCGAAGGAACGCTGGGAGATCGTCATCGACATGCTGAAGAAAGTGGGTTTGGAGGAATATCATGCCCGCCGCTATCCGCATGAATTCTCCGGCGGTCAGCGCCAACGCATCGGGATCGCGCGCGCATTGGCGTTACAACCCAAGTTCATCGTTTGCGATGAACCGGTTTCTGCGCTGGATGTTTCCATCCAATCACAGGTTTTGAACATCCTCAAGGACTTGCAGGGAGAATTCGGGCTTACCTATTTGTTCATTGCGCATAACTTGAGCGTTGTGGAACATATTTCCGACCGTGTGGCGGTGATGTATCTTGGTAAAGTGGTGGAACTGGCAGATCGCGAAGCGCTGTACCGCGAGCCGTTGCATCCTTATACCAAGGCATTGCTATCCGCCATTCCGATTCCGCACCCGAAGATCGTGCGCGAGCGGACCATCCTCAAAGGTGACGTGCCAAGCCCCCTCAACCCGCCCAGCGGGTGCCGCTTTCATACCCGCTGTCCGATTGCGGTGGAGCGTTGTTCGCAGGAGGAGCCCGAGTTTAGGGAAGTTCGCGCAGGACACTGGGTTGCCTGCTGGCTTGTGGAATAATGACTTCCAAAGATGCGAGAGACCGCATGAGAGCGGTCTCTTTTTATTTCGGCGGGCAACGTGGGTATAATTGCCGAATTGTACGCATTCATGTTGTGTTCAGCCTGCAATTCCGGATAGGAAATGATGAATAATAGAATTATTCTTTTCTTCTTTGCAATGGCATTTTTTCTTGTTGGGTGTGTTCGATTCCAGACGCAAACTGAAGTTCCAACTCCCATTTCCACAGTTTTACAGACTCCAACATCCGAATCGCCCGCCCCCGCTTCGTTGACGGTATGCTTGGGGCAGGAGCCCAACACGTTATATCCGTTTGGTGAATTGAACCCTGCCGCGCGAAGCGTGTTAGCCGCAATTTATGATGGTCCCTTCGATACGATCGGTTATGAATATCAACCGGTGATTTTGACCCAGATGCCGTCGCTTCAAAACGGGGACGCGCAAATCGTCAGCACAACCGTGCAGGATGAAAGTCTGGTGGTGGATGCGGACGGGAACCTCGCCAGGTTGGAGGCAGGGATGCGCGTGCGTCCAACCGGCTGCCGCAGCGACGATTGCGCCGTCACATTCGATGGCACCGGTTCGCTTGAAATGAATCAGATGGTGGTCACGTTCCGTATGCGCCCCAACCTGACATGGTCCGACGGCACGCCCCTCACCGCCGACGACTCGGTGTTTGCATTCGAACTGTTTCAAAGCGCCGATGATTATTTGACCGAACGCACGCAGGCATACGAAGCTGCCGACGCGCAGACTTTGCAGTGGTGGGGCGTTCCCGGTTTTATTGATCCATCCTATTCAACGAACTTTTGGTCTCCCGCACCGAAGCACCTGTGGAATCAATTCGCGCCGGAAGACCTGCCTGCTGTTGACATTGCCGCCCGTTCGCCTGTCGGCTGGGGGGCTTATCAAATCGAGGAGTGGATACCGGGCGATCATATCACCCTGACGAAAAACCCTTATTACTATTTGAATGAGGGCGGGTACCCGTTGACTGACATCATCAACATCCGCTTCATCACGGACCCGGACATTGCTTTGACCGAATTTATCGCAGCACGCTGTGACGTTCTCGACCCCTCCATCAACCTCGATAATCACCTCGGCTTGCTGCTGGAAATGCAGGCTGCCGAACAGGCACAGGTCTTCATTACCAACGGCACGACAGTCGAATGGCTTGGGTTGGGGCTTAAGCCAGCCTCCTACGACGATGGCTACGATTCCTTGCGAGACAGGCAGAACTTCTTTGCAGACAAGCATACCCGCACAGCCGTTGCCTACTGCCTCGACCGTCAAGCCATCGTGGATAATGTTCTGTTTGGCATGACCACTGTCCCAACGAGCTATGTGCCTGCCGACCACCCGGCTTTCGACCCGAATCTGCCCTTGGTCCCCTACGACCCGGAAACGGGACGTTCCTTTCTCGAATTGGCAGGCTGGCGTGACGTAGATGACAACCCAAGTACACCCATGCGCGCGGTCAACGTCCGTAATGTGGCGTACAACACCCCTCTTCAACTGGACTACTATGCGACTGGCTCCACCCAGCGCAAGCAGATCGTCGAGATCATCGAAAAATCTCTTGCAGAATGCGGCATTGGTCTCAACGTGATCTACCTTTCGTCGAATGAACTCTACACCGGCGGACCGAACGGTGTTCTCTTTGGACGCAGTTTCGATTTGGCAGAATATGCAATGGGCGTGGAAGGCATCGAACCTCCCTGCAGGTGGTTCACCGGCGACGGGATTCCCACCGAAGATAATTCATGGGTTGGGACGAACATCACTGGTTTTAGCTACGACTCCTATGACGAAGCGTGCCGTGAAGCGCAATCCTCCTTGCGTGACGAGCAAGCCTATCTCACCGCTCATCGCCAGGCACAAGTCATCCTTTCCGATGAACTCCCGGCCATTCCGCTTTTTCATCGTTTGCGGATCGCCGTGGCGCGCCCCGACGTATGCCACTTCGACCTCGACCCAACCGCCAACCCCCTTTGGAATATCGAATCCATTGTTAAGGGGGAGACCTGTCAAAAATGAATGGATTTTGAAAAGCGGACTTTGCTATAATCAATTTATTCATTTAAGAATTCATTCCCACATCCCCGCAGAAACCCTGCCGGATGACAAGGACAGGAATTTATGGATCGTAAAATATTGATCGTGGACGACCAGCGTGACATTATTCGACTTCTTCATTCGACGCTGGACGCGCTCAAGAACGATGACCTTAAGATATTCGAGGCGCCATCGGGCGAGGAAGCGCTTCTCGAATCCACCCGCCATTCCATTGATTTGCTCATTGCCGATTACAAACTGCCCGGCATCAGCGGCGTGGAACTCATGCATAAGGTTCGCGTACGTCATCCCGAAGTCAAGGTAATTTTCATCACCGGCATGACCGACAAAAAAATGCGCGACGAAATGCTCAATGCCGGCGCGCTGGCCGTCTTCGACAAACCCATCCCCATGGCGGATTTTCTGGATGTGGTCGAACGCGGGCTGGGTCTCGTCCAAACCATATTCCCCAGCGAACACCAGGGCGAAAAAATCGAGCAGCGCCACAGCCGCGTTTCAGACCTGCTCGCCAACTTCAGGCAGGATGTCAATGCCGATGCGGTTTTCCTGCTCAACGACCGCGGGCTGGTACAGGCACGCGCAGGTGCTTTGCATGATTCCAGCATGGAAGTTTCACTCATCTCTTCTTTGATGGCGATCCACACCGCCAGCTTAAAAGTTGCGCGCCACAACCATCAGGAAGTGCCGGAAGCCTATCATGTCTTCAGCGGCGGAGATCACGACCTTCTTTTCATCCCCGTTACTCCGCTTTATGCCTTGCTGGTTGCAGGCGGCGGACTTGCCACCGAAGAGCGCATCCTCGAAACCGTCGGCGGATTGCTTGCTCTTCGAAACGAAGTGGAAAAGGCGCTCAAATCCATGGGGGTGACCGGCGAATTAAAAACCGCCTCGGAAGCCGCCGGGAAGCCTGCTCCCAAAAAACAGACCGATAAACTCGCCCAGGCCGTTCCCGCCCCCGAAATGGAAGCTCTGCTGAATAAAGCTGCCAGCAAAAAGGCAAAAGCCCAAAGCGCCGACGAATTTTGGACACAAGCCGCCGAAAAACACGCCGCAAAACCGGTCAGTTCCGATGTCATCTCATTGGAGGAAGCGCGTAAGCTCGGCATCATTCCCGGTGAAAAGCAATAAAACTGTGATAAAATTTTGCCCGCACTGGGGCATGGTGCAATGGCAGCACACCAGCCTTTGGAGCTGTGGATCTTGGTTCGAATCCAGGTGCCCCAGCCTGAACCCATCCGCGAAGCGGACGATTTTCAAACAGGATTTGTTGCGGAGCGATAAACAGCCCGCGCAAATCCTGTTTTCGTAGAAGGAGAATTATGAAGATAACAGCAATCCTTCTTGCAGCAGGGCAGGGGACGCGCATGAAATCATCCCTGCCAAAGGTGTTGCATCCCATTGTGGGCAAGCCCATGATCTGGCATGCCTTGCGCGCGATCCAGCAATCCACCACCGAAAAACCCGTCGTTGTGGTCGGTCACGGCGCGGACGAAGTAAAAGCCTGGCTGGGAGAATCAGCCCAAACTGTCCTGCAGGAGCCGCAGCTTGGCACGGGACATGCAGTAATGCAAGCCGAGTCCATATTAAAGGGAAAGACCGATCTGGTCGTCGTCTGTTACAGCGATATGCCCCTCTTGCGCGGCGAGACGTTACAGCAACTGGTGGAGACGCAGAAGAAGAATAAGGGTCCCATCTCCATGCTGACCGTGGTTGCCGATGACCCGCGCGGATTCGGACGTATCATCCGCAGGGCGGACGGCTCGGTGGAAGCCATTGTGGAGGAATATGTCGCCACGCCCGAACAGTTGCAGATCAAGGAATTGAACGTGGGCGGATATTGTTTCGATGCAGATTGGCTTTGGGACGGCTTGCACAGAATCTCGAAGAATCCCAAAAAAGGTGAGTATTATCTGACAGATACAATTGAGTTGGCTGCTCAAGACGGATTACCCGTTCAAACCATGCTGATGGATGATCTGGAAGAAACGATCGGCATCAATACCCGCGTGCATCTCTCGGAAGTGGAAGCCGCCATGCGCCGCCGCATCAATCAGGAACACATGCTCAACGGCGTGACGATGATGGACCCCGCTTCCACTTACATCGAAGCGGAGGTAAAGATCGGCAGGGACACAACCCTCATGCCGAACACATACTTGCATGGCAGCACCGAGATCGGTGAAGGCAACGTGGTCGGACCGAACACCATCATCCGCGATTCGAAGATCGGGAATCGCTGTAAGATACTCGCCTCCGTAATGGAAGGCGCGACGCTTGAAGACGATGTGGATATGGGTCCGTTTGCACGTTTGCGGAAGGGAGCGCATCTGGGCGATCATGTCCATATGGGGAATTTCGGAGAAGTGAAGGATTCATATCTTGCTGAAGGCGTGAAGATGGGGCATTTCTCTTACGTCGGCAACGCAAGAATTGGCGCGAACACCAATATCGGCGCGGGGACGATCACCTGCAATTATGACGGCGAGAAAAAACATAATACCGAGATCGGTGAGGATGTTTTCATCGGTTCGGATACGATGCTGGTGGCGCCGTTGAAGGTCGGGGACGGCGCGCGCACAGGCGCAGGAGCAGTGGTGACCAAGAACGTGGCAGACGACACGCTTGTAGTCGGCATGCCTGCCCGCGCCATCAAGAAATTGGAAAGAAAATCAAAGAAGAAATAGGCAACCCCATGACCATTACAAAAGCAGAAAAGCAGTCCCTGATAGACCTTGCCAATGAAGCGCGCCGCCGCGCGTATGTGCCCTATTCGAAATACCCCGTCGGCGCGGCGCTGCGGACGAAAAGCGGGCGCATGTTCACCGGCGTCAACGTGGAAAATGCCGCCTACCCGCAGACGATGTGTGCGGAACGCGTTGCCGTCTTCAAGGCGGTCTCCGAAGGCGAGACCGATTTTGAAGTGATCTCCGTCGTGACGAAGAACGGCGGCTCGCCTTGCGGCGGGTGCCGGCAGGTGCTGGCTGAGTTTGGACTTAATACTATCGTATTGATGGCAAATGAGAATGGAGAACTTGTCAAGGAAATGACCGTCAAGGAACTCCTGCCTGAAGCGTTCACGCCGAAACATTTGGTGACGGATAAGTAAGTTGGCTGGAGATTTGAGGATCAGGCGCATACTGATCTTTGATCTCTAATCCCGGCTTTTTTATGACCGACTTTCGATCCTTCCGCGCTTCTGCCGTCGTTCTTCGCCATGTGGACTGGGGCGAAGCCGACCAACTGCTTACGCTCTACACCCGCGAGCAGGGCATGGTGCGCGCGATTGCGAAAGGCGCAAGAAAGATCACCTCCCGCAAGGGTGGACATTTACAACCCTTTACACACATTACTGTCCAACTCGCAAAGGGGCGCGACCTGCTCATCGTTACTCAGGTGGAAACGATCAATGCGTTTCTTCCTCTGCATGATGACCTTGTCAAAACGGGCCATGCCGCCTATGCAGTTGAATTACTTCTGCGCTTTTCCTATGAAGACGAAGGCGCAAACCCCGCGATCTTCCGTTTATTGGTGGAAACATTGGGACGCATCGAAGTCGAAAACGACGCCTGGCTTGCAGTCCGTTATTATGAAATGCGTTTGTTGGATGCTGTGGGATTTCGTCCGCAGTTATTCGAATGCGCCAATTGTGGACGCGAGATCCTTGCTGAAGACCAGTTCTTTTCGTTCACCGCGGGCGGCGTGATCTGTCCGCGCTGCGGCGGGGGCCTGCCCAACCTGCCAAAGATCTCACTCGAGGCGCTGAAGTATTTGCGCCACTTTCAACGCTCGAGCTACAAAGACGCCTCTCGCGCGCGTCCCAGCTCCGAGGTCCAGAAAGAGGCGGAAACGCTCATGCAGGGTTACTTCACGTATCTTCTCGAGCGCGAATTGAACACGCTCGGTTTCATCAAGCGCGTCAAGCCTTAACGGGGAAATTCCTCCTGCTCCAGTTCAGCACGAATACCCATGCCGCGATCAGGACAATCGGCTTCATTAAACGCCAGAGCAGGATATGGAACCACCTCCATTTGAAGGAATAAATGACCTGGGTGATGAACCAGCGCGCAAACAAGGTTTTACCGAGCCCGCTTCGCGCCAGCCGGCGCTTGTATCTGCTGAATGAATATTCGTCACGCTGTAGCGACTCGCGAATCTCACCCGCCGCAATGACGCCGTAGCCCAACGCCATACTGATCCCTTCGCCGAAGATCGGGTCTGCGCCGACGGCATCGCCGACAAGCAGCACGCGCGGAACGGACGCCTTGTTCCACGGGCTGTACCAGCGGATCGGGTGGCCTTTGATCTCGTATTTGCCTAGGTCAAAACCTTGGCGGTTCATTTCTTCTGCCAGCGGCTCTTTCAATGCCGGGCGTTTCTGGTCCGCGAGCAGGTTTGTGTCATAAATGCCCCAACACCGCATGGGCTGACCTTTGACCTGCGTGGGAAAGTCCCAGACGTAACCTGCGATGTTTTCTGGAACAGGGAAGAAGTCGAAATAGGCGGCCCGTCCTCTGCTCCCTTCGGGCCACCCCTCGAGATTCACAGAATTTTGTGGAGGATTGGCTGGGGTTAATACCTCCAATGCCCTTGCCGTATACACGGGTTCATTCGGGAAGATACAGCGACGGGTGACGCCGTTCGAGCCGTCCGCGCCGACGACGATGGATGCGCGAAATTCTCCCTGGTCGGTTTCGACGATGACGCCGTTTTCGCGAGGCTGGACGTTTTTTACGACCATCCCCTCCCTGATTTCCATCCCTCTTTCCCTTGCCTTTTCCGCCAGCCAGTGATCGAACTCATCTCGGCGGATGACTCGAATGGCATGACGTTTCGGCACGCGGACGTTCAGCCCCTTCCCCTCGAATTCGAAGCGAGCAGAGTCGGCATCGATGTGCGGGATTTCGCTTACATCCAAGCCGAGGCGTTCGAGGATGATCTCGGCATCGATGACCAGCCCGCCGGCGCAGAGTTTCAGGCGCGGATAATGTTCCTTTTCGAGGATCAGGATGCGGGAAGTAAGATGCGGGGCGAACTTTGCCAGATGCAGCGCAGTGGAGAGTCCGCTCGGCCCGCCGCCAAGGATGAGGATGTCTTTATCCATCACGCATACGCGCCGGACCAGGTTTCGAAGCGCCGCCCGTCGTGTTCTTCGGGTGTGTAGAAGGTGAGGTAGGTGAGCGCCTGATAGGGCACGAACTTTTGTTCCTTGGGGTTTTGAATGGCGAGGTCGTAATAGGAATGCCATGTGCCCGCGTTGAAATAGATCTGGCTTTCAGGGTTGGGGGCAGTAAAGGTCATTCCCAATGGCACCACTTCATAATGATGCGTATGCCCGTATACGATGTGCTGGGCTTTGCCGTTGATGAAGGTCGGCTCTTTCAAGGCAAAACTGGCAAAGGAATGTTTGCCGCCCCACATCTTCTTGCGCACCCAGATGACGATATCGTTGATGGTCGAAAAGGAGGCGCGCCCGGACATCTTAATGATCAATTCCATTGCGTCCACCACATCGAAGCGGAAGGCTTTATCCGCCTCGCGCACGAAATCCATTTGCAGGAATTCGTCGGCGATCTCATCCCACACTTCCTTTAACTCGTCCTCCAGCGGATGTTCGCCCGCATAATGGCGGATCTGTCCGCTGATCCACAACGGCGCCGCCAGCACCGGGCGGATATTGGCGATCTTGCGCAGGCTTTCCACAATGCCGGAAGGCAGCAGGTCGCCGTATCGTTTTTGCACTTCCACCGGGAAGCGGTTGCAGACGTCCATGGTGAAGGCGTCACCGACTGTGCCGTGGTCGCGCCCCTTTTCCTTGTCGAAGTTGAACTTGTCGTACATGTCGCCGTGACGCGCAAAGACTTTATGACGCTCGAACAGGTCTTGCAGGATGGGCGATTCGCCCGCCTCATATGGGAACGGGGAGGCTGGGTTGCTCAACCCCATCCTTTCAATGATCTCCGAGCGGATACTGTCGAAGGCTTCGCCCTTGAGGTGATAATACCAGTCGTGATTGCCCACCATGTAATGGATGCGCACCTTGAGCGGGACCTGCTCCGCGCTCTGGAGATCGGGTTTGCCGTTGCTGGCGGCGGGCGCAAGCAGAATTTCCTCTCCGCTGGCGAGGCGGCGCAGGATGTTCATGGCTTCTTCATTTTCGTCCAGGATCGCGCGGGTGACTTCGAGAAGCTTGGGCGCATAATGCGGATTGGACGGATCGGACCAGGGTCGGATGTAGTCCGGATCTCCGGGGGTGGTCTCCAGCCAGCGGGTGGAGTGAAGCGGGTCGAGAATGTCGCCCATCAGGAGGACATCGAGGTTTTCGATGGGGCGGTATTTTCCGTCCTTGCGAACGGATGCGAAACGGGCGGTTTCGGTGAGGCGGCGCGCGAACAATCGGAACGCGCTGGCGGAGATCGAATCGTGGGTGGTTCCGTCTCCGAGATGAACGTCGCTGACAATGACAAGCATGGGAATCTCCTCTTGAGGCGAATTATAGCGCGATTGGTTGGGTTGACAGTATGATCGTTGGATAATGGTAATGTAGGGGCGACCCGGCGGGTCGCCCCTACTTCGTACTCTTTCAGGGCATGCATGGCACAAGCCATGACGCTGTCTGCGCACTGTACACGCGCCTGACGGACGACGGCGTGGATTGGGGGTTATAATTGGTATCGTTTAGGAGATTTACCATGCAATACAAAATTCGACTTGAAGAAACAGATGAAGGCTTTGCTGTATGGGTTCCGGGGCTGCCGGGATGCTGGTCGCAGGGCGAGACAGAACAGGAAGCGCTTGAAAATATCAAGGATGCGATAAAAACCTATCTTGAAACGGTTGAAATCTTGTTGGAAGATGCACAAACCAGAATGGTGGAGGTCCCGATTTAGACATGCCCAAATTGGCGGGAATTCAACATCAGCGAGCCGTAAAAGCCTTTGAGAAAGCCGGATTCCGTGTTGTGCGGGAGGGGAAACATACCTCAATGGTAAAGGACAACCGAATTATCATCATCCCACGAAATAACCCGATCAATGCTTTCACAATGGGCGGAATTATCAAAGACGCGGGACTGACCATCGAAGAGTTCAAAAAACTGCTGTAATATGCCCACCACCGATAAACGTCCCCTCAAAGTTTTCCTTTGCCATGCCCACAGCGACAAAGATGCTGTGAAGGCTCTTTACTCCCGCCTGACCAATGACGGCGTGGACGCATGGCTGGACAAAGAGAAACTCCTCCCAGGTCAGGATTGGGAATTGGAAATCCGCAAGGCTGTCCGCGAAGCAGATGTGGTAGTGGTTTGCCTTTCAAAGCAATTCAATCAAGCGGGGTTTCGACAAAAGGAAGTGCGTCTCGCGCTCGATACCGCCATGGAAAAACCCGAAGGTGAAATATTCATCATCCCTGTGCGGCTGGAGGAATGTAATTCTTTAGATAGTTTGAGACGCTTGCATTGGGTGGATTTGTTTGAAGGGAACGGTTACCAAAGGCTTACAGAATCTCTAAGTTTACGTGCTGAAAGAGTAAATGCTTCATTTGATCGAAAGCTCAATTTGAAATATGATTTAGTAACTACAATTACAAAAGCTGTTGACTCGCAATTTATACTTTTTGCTTTAGCTTCTAGTCGGCGCGAAAAAGGAGATTTTGACGGCGCGATTAGTTATTATAAAGAAGCCCTAAAGTTAAGTGAAGAACTTGGCGATAGAAAAACACAAGCAACCATATTGTTCAATTTGTCATCTGCTTATGAGCATATCGGTGATTTAGTTGTAGCCTCAGGATATTTAAAACATGCACTTGAAATTATTGCAGAAATAGACTTTGAAACTCAATAATATGCCCGCCACTAACAAACGCCCCCTCAAAGTCTTCCTCTGCCATGCATCACAGGATAAGCCTGTAATACGTGAACTTTCACGGCGTCTTGTTGGTGAAGGCTGGATTGACACATGGCTTGATGAGAAGAAATTATTGCCTGGGCAGGATTGGCGTTTGGCTATCGAAGAAGCCGTTGAAGATTCGGATATTGTCATCATTTGTCTTTCGAGCAATTCCGTCAGTAAAGAAGGGCATGTTCAGAAAGAATTGCGATATGCCAGAGAAATTGCTCTTGAAAAACCCGAAGGGACAATTTTTATCATTCCTTTGCGATTGGACGATTGCGAGGTTCCAAGGGGTTTGCGCTTTTATCAATGGGTAGATTATTTTGGGGAAAGAAAAAATGATGGCTATGATTCTTTAGCCGAATCTCTGAAATTGCGTTATGAGCAAAAGTTGGGACTGGAACAAGAAGAAGGCTTTCGTCAGGAAAAATCTAGAAAAGAGCGTGAATCGGCTGAAAAAGTTGCCCGTGAGAAAGTAGAGAAAGAGTTTACTGAAAAAATGCGATTGGAAGCCGAAGAGAAGGCAAAGCAAACAGCTGCAGAAGAAAAAGCAGAACGTGAAGCAATAGAGAAAACGGCTCGTGAGAAGATAAAACGTGAAACCGCTGAAGCCGCCTCAAAAAATGTGCCTGCTAATAAAGAAGAAAAGCAATCAAATATTTTAATGCCTAACGCCGACAAAACAGAATCGAAAAAAATAAAGGCGCCAAGCAAAGGTCATGTTTCAATTATTATTATTCTTATATTATGTGTTTTCGCTGGCTTTATCATAAACCTGCTTGTTCAAAATATTTCCACACCACCACAGCCAACCAAAAATCCAAGTATCGAGAGAACATCCGCTGCATATACTGCTGTTGCAGAATTAACACTCACCGCTGCGGCTTTCACGCCCACATTACTTCTTCCTACAGAAACACCTTTTACTATTCCAACAAATACCTTTGCGCCTTTGGTCACAGCCACATCAAATTGTAATATTGGACAATTTATTACAGATGTGACTATTCCAGATGGAACTGTTATGACACCTGGACAAGCCTTTACTAAAAAGTGGCGTATCAAAAATATCGGCTCCTGTGCTTGGTCGGGCTTTTTATTAGTGTTCGATAGCGGCGACTCAATGGGTGGTCCTGCATCTAAAACGTTCAGTACAGTAAATCCTGGTCAGGAAATCGACCTTGAGTTAAATTTAACCGCGCCTTCCACGCCAGGAAGTTATCGTGGATACTGGCGTATTGTAACCAACAGTAGTGTATTGGTGCCCATGGTTAACGGTTATCAAGGTAAAAGTATTTATTTAGAACTCATCTCAAAAATAGTTACGGATAAAAATAACAATGCAAGCCAGATGA
>CAZLWG010000056.1:0-24122 GCA_964563315.1 uncultured Anaerolinea sp.
AGCGCGGCAAGGCTCTTTCCCGCCGCGGACGGCGCGAACTCAAGTCTTTGAGCGACATGCTCAAAGGCAAGAAGGGACGCTTCCGCCGCAACCTGCTTGGTAAGCGCGTGGACTACTCCGGTCGCTCCGTAATCGTGGTTGGACCTCAGCTCAAACTGAATCAATGCGGTCTGCCCAAGAGCATGGCACTCGAACTGTATCGCCCGTTTGTCATTGCCAAGCTGGTGCAGAACGGTTATGCAGCCAATGTCAAAGGCGCGCGCCGCCTCATCGAACGCAATCGTCCCGAAGTATGGGAGGCGCTTGAAAGCGTCATTGGCGACCGACCCGTATTGCTGAATCGCGCTCCCACGCTGCACCGTCTCGGTATTCAGGCGTTCGAGCCGATCCTCATCGAAGGCTCCGCCATTCAACTCCATCCGCTTGTCACCACCGCTTTCAACGCGGACTTCGACGGCGACCAGATGGCTGTGCATGTGCCGCTTTCACAAAAGGCTGTGACTGAGGCGCGGGATCTGATGCTCGCCTCACGCAACCTGCTCAAGCCTGCGGACGGCGAACCGATCATTTCCCCATCGAAAGACATGGTTCTGGGTGTGTATTATCTGACCATGCCGCAAAAAGCCGCGCACCGCGGTGACGGGCGCGCTTTTGCCGATATGGACGAAGTGGAACTTGCCTACACCCTCGATCAGGTAGACGTTCACACCGAGATCAAACTCCGCGTGGAAACCTGGTACGACGAAAACAATGCCCGCCTCCCCGAACCTGAAACACGCGTGATCGAAACAACAGTTGGGCGTGTGCTTTTCAACCGCGTCCTGCCTGAGGATGTGCAATTCGTCAACAAGAAACTGGACAAAGGCGGCGTGAAGGATTTGATCGCCGAGGTCTATGAATTGTGCGGACGCGAAGTCACCACCAACGTGGCGGACCGTGTCAAGAGCATCGGCTTTGAATACGCCATGAAATCCGGCACTACGCTTGCCGTTGCGGACATCACCATCCCGCCGGAACGCAAGCAGATCATCGAAGAATCCCTGAAAGCCATCGAAGTGGTGCTGCGCGACTTCCGCCGCGGTCTGTTGACCGAACAGGAAAAGAATGAGCGCGAGATTTCGATCTGGCAGGAGACCACAGACAAAGTCGCGGACGCGGTGAAGCGTCACATGGACCCGGACGGCAACCTCTCCACCATGGCAACTTCCGGCGCGACCAAAGGCGGCTTCTCCACCATTTCACAGTTGGCGGGGATGCGCGGCTTGATGGCTGATCCATCCGGACGCATCATCCCGATGCCGATCCGTTCCAACTTCCGCGAAGGTCTGACCGCGCAGGAATACTTCATCTCGACGCATGGCGCGCGCAAAGGTCTGGCGGATACTGCTCTGCGTACCGCGGACGCCGGTTACCTCACCCGCCGCCTCGTGGACATTGCGCAGGACATCATCATAAATGAACTCGATTGCGGCACCCGCGACGGCATTTGGATCCGCAAATCGGACGATGTTGCCGGTCAGTCCATGGCGACGCGCATGTACAGCCGTCTTTCGGCAGACCGGGTGCTCGACCCAAAGACAGGCGAAGTCCTTGCCGAACCGAATGACATCATCACGCATGAACAGGCGCGCAAGATAGCAAGCGCAGGCGTTACTGAAGTGAAACTCCGTTCGCCGCTGACCTGCGAACTGGATCACGGGATCTGTGCCAGCTGCTACGGTATCGACCTTGGACGAGGCGAAGTTGTGGAACTTGGCGCGGCAGTCGGCATTGTCGCGGCGCAATCCATCGGCGAACCCGGCACACAGTTGACCCTCCGAACTTTCCATACAGGCGGTGTAGCTGCTACCAGCGCAGACATTACAACTGGTCTGCCCCGCGTGGAGGAAATCTTCGAAGCGCGCAAACAGCCGAAGGGTGAAGCGGTCGTCGCCGAGATCAACGGCATCCTGCACGTCAAACAATCGGATAAATACCCCGATATGCGCGAAGTCCGCATCGAACATGCTGAAATGATTCACGATGAATATGCCATCCCCGAAGATTGGAAATTCGTCGTCAAGGATGAAGCCGAAGTGCAGGCTGGCGAAATTCTAGCCACGAAGGAAAAAGCCACCATCGTCGCCCAGCACGGCGGGCGTGTTGCAGTCGAAAAGAAGGATCGCAAGATCATCGTTTCGTACGAGCAGCGCGAAGAGATTATCGAAGACATCCCCAATACCTCACGCCTGCTTGTTCGTGAAGGCGCCCGCGTGGAGGCTGGACAGCCTCTTACGGAAGGCTCGCTCAACCCGCACCGCATCCTCAAGATTCAAGGACGCGACGCCTGCCAGATGTATCTCATGACCGAAGTGCAGAAGGTATACCGCTCGCAGGGTCAAAACATCCACGACAAGCACTTCGAGGTCATCATCCGCAAGATGTTGAGCAAGGTGCAGGTCACCCGTCCGGGTGACACCAAATACCTGCCCGGTGATGTGGTGGACCGCCTTGAGATTCGCAGATTGAACGAGCAGCTGATTGCGGAAGGAAAACAACCGGCTCGCTTCAGTGAAGTCCTGCTCGGCGTGACCAAGGCTTCTCTCTCCACCGACTCCTTCCTCTCCGCATCGTCCTTCCAACACACCATCAAAGTGCTGGCAAGTGCGGCAATCGGCGCCACCACCGACCCGCTTTTCGGCTTGAAGGAGAACGTCATCATCGGCAAGCTCATCCCGGCAGGCACCGGTTTTGTTCACGGGCGCTTCACTCCAAAGGAAGAACTGGCGGATGCAGGCGCCGAGGAACTTTCCGCATCGTCGGATGTGGAAGCAGGAAGCTAAACGATATCGAACAAAAGGAAGCAGTCGCACAGACTGCTTCCTTTTTGATTCGGCATTTTATAATCGGCGTCGATGACAAGAACGATCAGCAAAAAACCACAGGGACAACCCACACGCGGAAAGACCGCCTCAAACCGACTCCGCCGCGTGGATAATTTCATCCTGCTCTATGAGTCTTCGCTTCTCACACGGACCGATAACCTGTTTGCTGATTCCCTGTTCGTTGACCTCGGCTATGGCTTTGACCCGCGCACCACGCTCGAAAGTGCGGAACGCTTTCGCAAAGTGAACCCAAATTTGAAAATCCTCGGCGTGGAAATTGACAAGGAGAGGGTCGAAGCCGCGCTGCCATTTGCTGATGAGAAAACCTTTTTCCGATTAGGTGGGTTCAATCTACCTTTGCAAAGCGGCGAGCATGTGCGGCTCATTCGCGCCTTTAATGTCCTTCGTCAATATGAAGAGAAGGATTTTGCTTTTGCGTATGAAAGCCTGGCGGAATACGTTCTGCCCGATGGTTTGATGATCGAAGGAACTTCATCACCGTTTGGTCAAATCTGGGCGGCGAATCTGGCGAGGCGCGTGGATAATGCGTCGTGGAAGATGGAGGCCTTGGTCTTCAGTACCAATTTCCGGCTTGGGCTCGAGGCGGAGGAATTCCAGACTATTCTTCCAAAGAATTACATCCACCGTGTAGTCGAGGGGGAGTCCATTCACGATTTCTTTCAGGCATGGAAGCGTTCGTTGGCGGAGACTTCGCCTGCGAAAACGTTCGGTTTGAAACAGTGGTTTGCCGCTTCAGCGGAGAAACTTGCAGAGAAGGGATTTGATATTGACTTGCATAAAAAGTGGCTGGGAAGGGGCTGGCTGATCTGGTACAGTTAAAATGGAATGTGGAACCCGCGCCCGATTCAGATCGTCAAAGGAATGCATCGAATCGTTTGACGAATGAAAGGAGACATCATGCGGCATATTCAATTGCTTTTTATATTTATGGCAGGGATGCTTGTGACCGGTTTGGCGTGTGCTGTGCCGGGTGTGACCTTGCCGGATACGAACGCCGCCAGCACGTCTGCTGCGCAAACGGTGATCGCGGAAATTACCCGAAGCTCGATCGGTGAAACGCCATCCATCACTTTGGAACCGACAGCAACCCAATCGCTTACATTCACGCCCGAACTGCCCACGCTCACGCCCACTGAAACACAAACACCTTTGCCGCTGTTCACCGCCACTTCAACCGCCCCGTTGATCAGTGTCTCTGTAGCGACGAACTGCCGCGAAGGCCCCGGCAAAGTCTATAACCGTGTGGGGGCGTTGCTTGTCGGCGAGACTGCTGAAATCTATGGGCGCGACCCGACAGGGCGATATTGGTACATCCGCAATCCGGACCCGGGCGTTGAGTTTTGCTGGGTTTGGGATGAATATGCCACGTTGGTCGGACCATATTTATCCGTGCCGGTTCTCACTCCGCCTCCCACTCCAACTGCAACTGCCACTCCCACGCCCATGCCGGAGTTCAGCGCCGAATATGCCGGGCTGGATTCGTGCTCGGGCTGGTGGGTGGAAGTCCGGGTCAAGAACACGGGTACGATGTCCTTCAGGTCGGTGAAGTTCGAAGCGAGAGACCTCGTCACCGACGTGGTGCTTGTTGCATTCAAGGATGGTTTCACGGACTTGGATGGTTGTTTGAAGACAAGCACAAAAGATGTGCTTTCGCCGGGCGATGAATTCGTGTTGAGCTCTCCTCTATTCAGCTATAACCCGTCCGGGAACAAGATGCGGGTTGACATCACCCTCTGCACAGAGACGAGTCAGAAGGGCGGATGCGTAACAAGAAAGATCAACTTCAAACCATAGATATAATTGGGCAGTTTGCCTGCCCAATTATATTTTCAGGGAAATCGGATTGACAATGACCATAACGATACTATTCTTCATTCTTGGGCTGGTCGTGCTCATCCTTGGCGCGGACCTGCTCGTACGCGGAGCATCGCAGCTTGCTGCGGCGTTTGGCGTCTCGCCTCTGGTCATCGGTTTGACCATCGTTGCGCTTGGCACGGCTTCGCCAGAGATCGCTGTTTCGCTTCATGCCGCCGCCGGAGGGCAGGGGGATCTGACCATCGGCAATGTGCTCGGCTCCAACATTTTCAACATTCTGTTCGTTCTCGGTCTCAGCGCCATGATCGCCCGCATCGTCATCGCGGAGCAGCTCATCCGCCTCGATGCTCCCATTATGATTGGCGTCTCTCTGCTGGCATATCTCCTTGCCTTGGATGGGCGTTTTGGGCGGCTGGATGGCTCCCTCCTTTTCATTGGGGTCATTGCCTATTCGACCTTTTCATTGCGTCAAAGCCGCAGGGAGAGCAAAAGAGTAAAAGGGGAATATGAACAGGAGTTTGCTCAAAAAGAGCCATCCACAACTTCGAATATTTTGAAGTACATCGTTTTTGTCGTCGCGGGGCTGGGGCTGCTTGTGCTGGGTGCGCGCTGGCTGGTGGATTCGGCAACTGCCATTGCGCACGCATTGAAGGTCAGTGAACGGATCATCGGTTTGACTGTTGTTGCGGTTGGCACTTCGCTGCCGGAGATCGCAACGTCCATCATTGCGGCGGTCAAAGGCGAAAGCGATATCGCCGTTGGTAATGCGGTTGGAAGCAATATCTATAACCTGCTCGGCGTGCTGGGCATTGCGGCGTTGCTTTCCCCGAACGGCATCAACATAGCGGGGCAGGCGCTTCGTTTTGATTTTCTCGTGATGCTCTTCGTGGCAGTCGTCAGCCTGCCGATCTTTTACATTGACAACCGTATTTCGCGTCTGGAAGGCGGCGTGTTGTTCTCTTATTACATTTTATATACGGCATATCTAATCCTGCAGGCGTCTCACAGCGCGGTACTTCCCACACTGACGCTGTTCGCCTTGTTCTACATTCCATTGACATTCCTTGTCATCATGATCATCACGTCGAGGGCTTACTTCGGTAAAAAACGCTCCACTTGACGCATCTCCCCTTTGCCCGTAAGATAGCCCCGCAATAGAACAAATTTTCCCCTCACCCCTACGCCCCTCTCCCAGCGGGAGAGGGGATGGGGGTGAGGGTTTGGAGCGAACATGGAACTCGGTATCGTACGAAAAATTGACATAGACCAGGAAATGCAGCAGGCGTATCTCGATTACGCCATGTCCGTCATTGTGGCGCGCGCACTGCCCGACGCCCGCGACGGACTCAAACCTGTGCAGCGCCGCATCCTGTACGCGATGTACGACATGGGCATCCGCGCGGATACGGCGTATAAAAAATCCGCTCGTATTGTCGGCGAAGTACTCGGCAAATATCACCCGCATGGCGACTCAGCCGTGTACGAAGCGATGGCGCGCATGGCGCAGGATTTCTCACTGCGCACATTGCTCGTGGATGGTCAGGGGAACTTCGGCTCGGTGGATGGCGACCCGCCTGCTGCAATGCGTTATACAGAGGCGCGTCTCACCAATGCCGCGCTGGATATTCTTTTTGATCTGAACAAGAACACCGTTAATTTCACGCCGAATTTCGACGACACGCTCGAAGAACCAAGCGTCCTGCCAGCTGCTATCCCCAACCTCCTCGTGAACGGCGCGACGGGTATCGCTGTCGGTATGGCGACTTCCATTCCGCCTCACAATCTGGGCGAGATCGTGGACGCTATTACCTATATGATCGCAAGGTGGGAAAAGCTGGATGACATTGACGTCGAACAGTTGATGAAATTCGTGCAGGGACCGGACTTCCCAACCGGCGGCATCATCGTTCAAGAGGCGGGCGCGGATGGCATTGAGTCGGCGTACGGCTCGGGGCGCGGCAAGGTCATTGTGCAGGCAAAGGCGCATGTCGAAGAGATGGAGCGCGGCAAGAGCCGCATCATCGTCACTGAACTGCCATACACGGTCAACAAATCCAGCTTGATCGAGCGGATTGCGGAGCTCGCGCGCGACGGTCATCTTGAAGGACTCTCCGACCTGCGCGATGAATCGGACAGGCAGGGCATGCGTATCGTCCTTGAACTGACGAAGAACGCCGACCCGAATTTCGTCCTGCGCGATCTCTACAAACGCACACCGATGCAGACCACCTTCAGCATCAACCTGCTGGCATTGGTGGACGGCGAACCGCGCACGTTGACCCTGAAGCAGGCACTCCGCGTCTATGTGGAACACAGGCTCGAGGTCATAAAGAGACGCGCGCAATTCGATCTGGAAAAGGCCAAAGCGAGACAACACATCCTCGAAGGATATCTTGTCGCGTTGAAGAATCTGGATGAGATCATCAACCTCATTCGCTCCGCGCCGGACGTTGAAACTGCCCGAGTGAAACTGATGAAGCGTTACAAGCTGACGGAGATCCAGGCGACGGCAATCCTCGACATGCAGCTGCGAAGGCTTGCCGCGCTGGAACGCAAGAAGATCGAAACCGAATACAAGGAAGTGACCGCGACGATCAAGGAGTTGACCGCATTGCTGAAATCGCCGAAACTCATGCGAGGCGTGGTTGCGGACGAATTATTAAAAGTGAAAGCCGCTTATGGCGACCGGCGCCGCACGCAGATCGTCAGCGTAAAGGACGGCGCGAAGGGCGCCCATGCGCTCACTGCCAGCGATCTTATGCCCCAGCAAGCTGTATGGATCGGCGTAACCGATGACGGTTTGGTCTCGCGTACAGCGGACGATAAACAGCCGCGTCACTCCGGCAACGATGCGCCGCGTTTCTTGGTGAAGGCTTCGACGACGGACACGATCTATTTCGTGAGCAAGCTTGGAAAAGCCGCCGCAGTGGCTGCGCATTTGATCCCGCAGGCGAATAAGTTGAGTCAGGGTGTGCCATGGCATCGCGTTTCTCCATTGAGTGACACGGATGCGCTTGCGGCGGTCTTTGCATTGCCCGCAAATAAATCTGCGCTTGGCGAAGAGACCTGCGTCATAACCGCCACGCGCTTTGGCATGATCAAAAAGACCCTCGTCGGCGAACTGCCCGGCCCATCATCCCAGACGTTTACGATGGTGAGAGTCAACGAAGGCGACAGGCTCGGCTGGGTTGGTGTGACGGATGGAAGGAAGAAGGAAATTTTGCTTGTGACAGCCAGCGGCATGGCGATTCGGTTTAAGGAAGATGATGTGCGTCCGATGGGTCTTGTTGCGGCGGGCGTCAACGGCATGAAACTGGACGAAAAAGATGAAGTTGTCGGTGCGGAAATTCTGCCTGCTGAAGGCGACATCTTCCTGTTGACCAGCGAAGGCAAAGCCAAGCGGGTGGACCAGAAAGACTTCCCCGTGCAGGGGCGTTACGGCAAGGGCGTGGCGGCTTGGGATCTGCCCGGAAAAGTGACGTTGGTTGCGATTGCCAGCGGAAAACCGAACCACGTCGCCACCATCCATTTGAGCAAGGGCGCGCCCAAATCCGCACGGCTGGATGCGGCTGGTCTGCGCAAGCGCGCCTCGTCCAAGGGCGATGCGGTTGTTGAGGTGAAACCCGGAGAGAGTGTGACTTCGATCAATGTGGGATGGACACTGGAACGGTTTATCAAAGTTACGAGGGAAGAACCGAAGAAAAGTGGAAAGACATCACCCTCGAAGGGGAAGAAGTCAACCTCCGTGAAAAAGAAAGCCGCAAAGCCTGCGGATAAAAAGAGCTCGGTAGCGAAGGCAAAACCAAAATCGAAATCAGCGAAGAAGGCTGGAAAACCAATGTCGAAGAAAACCCCAGCAAAAAAGATTTCAAAGAAGAAAAAGAGATAATCTGTACAACGCCTCTTGAAAGACTAATCTTTCAGGAGGCGTTGTTTTTTGAATAAGTGAGATGTGCTTATTTGGTTCTATGTGTGCCTTCCGCTTTTCGGCGATGTACAATGCCCACAGTTGCAAAAAAGGGCAATTTTTGACCGCGCTGGGTATAATCCGCAAATGGAGTACTCCATCCAGATAGATGCCGAACGGGATATGATCGTTGTTGCCGTTACAGGGAACTGGGAATTGGAAACCGGGCGCGAGATGAGCCGCCGTCTGAACGAGACGGTCATTTCGACGGGTATTCAGCGAATACTGGTGGATATGAGGCAGGTGGACATTCGAGTTTCCATATTGCAAATCTATGAGCGAACCAAGGAATTATGGGATGAGCAACAAAGATTCCGTAACTTCACAATACGGGTAAGCGTCGCCTTAACCCTGACAGATCCCAATTTCGAAAAAGATATGAAGTTCTTTGAAACTGTGGCGCAAAACCGTAATTTGCCGTTTCACATTTTTGGAAATATGAAAGAGGCGCTCGACTGGTTGAAGTAAGAACAGTAGCCCATGATCGAAGACTATTATGACCGCCGTATCTCGTACGGCACACCAGTGATGTTGAAATCTTTTCCGATCTCTGCCCCCTTCGGGAAAACTGTCACGTCCACTTTCACAGACAACATCCGCGCGGGCGCACCCGTGTTCGGATACCAAATACGGTTCTCGATGGGTAATATCAACAAGCCGTCTTCGTCGCCAACGGGGGTGAAATCCGCCTTTGGCTCCTGTTTATAAACCGATACGCCCAGCGTTTCGCACAACTCTTTTGCGAATGCGATCACATCTTGCGATGCCAGCCCAATCTCGCTGATTTGCAGGATCTGTCTGCTGTCGAACGGCGCGTTCGCCGCATTTTGCTGGTCATGCCGCGCGATGAACTCAAGAATATTTCCCGCTGCGTCCTTGAAATAGGACGAACTCGCATTCCATGTCCTGCTGTGAAACTCATCATTGCCTTTGTCATCTTTGATAAATGGAACCCTGGACGCGAACCATTCCCTTGCCTGCATGAACTGATTTTCAGGGATGTTGAAACAGAAGTGATACGCGCCTCGCCACTCCGCCGGAGCCTGGGTGAAGGCCAGTGTGCTTTTCCCTGCGCTGACGGTGAGGGTCTCGCCTTCGAGGCGGGCGGGTAGATCCAACAGCGTGGAATAAAAGTCCAGTTGGGCGGGCAGGTTCGAGGTCAGGAGTTCGAGGCGTTTAATAAGCATGGTTATTGCTGGATGTTTCCAACCAGTCCCAATTCCGGCGCAATCTTTCTCATCGCTTGAATTACATTGCCGACGTGCTCCCAAAGTTCTACGCCAAGTTCCCTGGCGGCATGTTCCATCTCGGAGCGGTCGGTGCCGGCGGCAAAAGCTTTGTCTTTCCACTTCTTTTTGACGGAACTCGCCTCGAGATCGTGCAGTGAACGCGATGGACGCACCAACGCCACGGCGGTGATGAGCCCTGTGACTTCGTCGCAGGCGGCAAGCGCTTTGCGGCGGACAGTGTCGCGCGGGACGCCGGTATGATCCGCGTGACTCAAAATATCTTGAATGACCTCTTCGCTCACGCCGCGCTCGCGCAGAATTGTGGAACCCTTTTGTGGATGCTCCTCGAGCGTGGGGTGGATCTCCCAATCGAAATCGTGAAGCAGACCGAGCAGCCCCCACAATTCGGCATCTTCGCCATATTTTTCGGCATAGAAGCGCATGGCGGCTTCCACGGAAAGCATATGACGCACAAGTCCTTCGTTTTTGACGAATTCACGTACGAGGTTAAGAGCTTCATCACGGTTCATTTTGTTTTCCTATTGACAGGGATTTTTTACTACCAGGGTCACGGAGAGTCTTCTCTGTGGTAAATAATTATTCTATCGGCTCCGGTCCGCCGAGAATAGGTACAGGTTTTGCAACCAGCACATCCCATGCGGCTTGAAAGACGGCGAACATTTCACGGAAATTCCAATAGACGCGAAACCGTTTGAGAAAGTAGCGGTTGTTCGATTCCACACCAGTGGATTCAACGCCGAACCAGTTGCACAGCGTCAGCGCTCTTGGCATGTGAAACTCCTGAGTGATGAGCACAGCCGACTCCACGCCGAAGATGTACCTTGCGCGGTAACAAGTGTCGTATGTGCGGCGTCCGGCGTAATCCAGCACGATGTCTTCGTCCGGCACGCCGCGTTTCAGCGCGTACTGGCGCATGGCTTCCGGCTCATTGTACCTAACGGTACTGTTGTCTCCGCTCATCAACAACTTGCCAACCCTGCCTGATTCATACAACTGTACTGCCGTCTCCACACGGTCGCTCAACACGGGTCCAGCAGAGCCGTCGCGCAGCAAGCCCGCGCCAAAGACGATGGCGATCCGCGCGGCAGGTATGCCCTCCGCAGAAAATATGCGCGGGGCGGCGTACAGTTCCATCACGAATTTTGGCGCGAACAAACCGACAGCGGTCACGAACCCGAGAACAAGCGCAATGCGCCAAAGAAAAGCCCAAATCCTTTTTAGCATCGCGCTATTTTATCAAATCCGGTAAATCCAGCCCCGATGCCCTTACATACGCAGCAAACTCCGCATAGGAAGCATCTTCCACCGGCTGCATTTCGTCGAAGCCGTACACCGTCTGCATCGCCGACTTGCCTTCGGGCGTGAGCATAAAGTCCACGATGGCGCGTTGGATCACGCGGCGCATCTCGAACGGCAGGGAGGTCGCAATCGAAATATTTTCGTAGGGGATGATGTTCGGAATCCGCCAAACCACAACGACCTTGTCCATCACGTCGGGGTAGTCTGCTTCGAGGATGGGGGAGTTACGCGCGTCCACGAATGTGGCGCCGAAGTCGCAGATGTCGTCGGCATAGACTGCGCGGACAACGCTTGGCTGGTTATCGAGGAATGCTTCGCCTCGCGTTTCCACTCCAGCCTGTTTCAACAACCCAAGCGGGACCACATACCCTGAAGGCGATATCCTGTCGCTCCAGCAGGCTTTCTTTTCCTGAAACTGTTTGAAGGCAGCCACAAGATCGGTCGTGTTTTCATTCCGCGCGGAATCGAAATAGGATGTGAAATCCTTCTCGCGATTAACGATAATCTGCGCTCCGTAGAATGTCTCGCCATCCCGCACTCTTGCCAGCAACACAGTGGCTGTGCTGGCATCCCGCGCGAGCACATAGCCGTATGGCGAGAGCGATACGATATGCGCGTTGCCTTTTGCCAGCGCTTCGACGAGCAGGCTCTCGGATGCAGGCGCGACCGTCACCACGCGATACCCTGTCCGTAATTCGATGAAGGCAGCGAGATTCTCCCCCGCCGAGACCATTTCGTCAGTGGGGCGCGGAGATGGAGCCAGAGCGAGGATCAATGGATTCTGGTCAGTGCCAGGCTGCGGCGTGACGAGAGGCGTTTGTGTCGGGGCAGGAGTGGGCGTGAGGGTTGGCGTCGGTGCGGGGGTTCCAACGGTCAACTGCACGGGGAATGTGCATCCGAGAACGGCGAGCGAGAGGCAAAGCAGGACTTTTTTCATCTTTCAGGAATGTTTGTATCCAATGATAATGACCTTGCTATAATAAGACAAGTTTTGCGGAATGCCGCGTTTGTGACCAAATCAGATATTCACTTGTAAATTTCCGCAAAATGGTTGACCAACGAATAGCGGCGAGAGGAAGATTTAATGAAAAATACGTTCAATACCATCATGTCCATTTTGATCCTGATCGTGCTGGCGGCGGGAGTGTATTTTATCGTGGAGACCGTGCGAGAAACAGCCTCGACGGCAACTGTTCCGCTTCAGCAGATGAACCAGGCGAATGAGGCATTACAAACGCAGGTTTCACAGTTGATGAACCCCACGCCGACCATCATCCCGGACCCGGTGACGTACATCAACGAAGTCCGCGCGCTGGCTCGTCTGGAAACGATCCAGTATAGCGTGGAAAAGGTGATCACTGCCGAGATCGGTCAGGGGACGTTCGGTTTTGCTTTCGGCGATAAACTGCTGTTCGTGGCGCACGGCATTGTCATTGCAGGCATCGATATGGAAAAACTTCAGCCCGGCGACATGCGTTTGGATAACAGCGTTCTGTATGTGCGCCTTCCTCCTGCCGAAGTTTTTATTGCCACACTGGATAATGAAAAGTCATATGTGTACGACCGCGAGACGGGCTTGCTAACCAAGGGACAGGTCGACCTCGAAACTCTCGCGAGACAAACCGCCGAGGATGAGATCCGCAAAGCCGCGCTCGAAGACGGCATTCTCCTGCAGGCGCAAAGAAATGCCGAGGCGTATCTGTTGAAGTTCTTTACTGCGCTCGGTTACAAGACGGTGATCTTCGAATAGAAAATCGCCACAGATAAACACGGATGAAGATCATCGAGGAATCGAATTGGTCTGTGTTTATCTGTGGTGAAAGTTATGGCGTGCAGCTTACGGGGAAATTGACCTGCTCGATCATTTCGTTGGGAGTCAGCACATACAGCTTCACCCAATACTCGTTCGGCGCGTTGATGCGATAATACTCGTTGATGGCTTGCGTTCCAGCTTCCTCGAATACAAACGTGCCGATGTCCGACATCACGCCAGTGCTGGCTTCCCATTTCCATGTGAAGAGCGTCGGTCCGTTGGTGGTGACTTGCGCCTCGAAGAAGACCGTTTGTGGGAATTGATCGCAATTGACCAAAATGCGATTCGGCTCGACGCGTAAATCCACTTTTGTGACCGTGACGAACGGCGGCGCGATGACGGGCAATTGCTCCGCCTCTCCCTGAACCTTGGTCAGGTCTGCTGAAACCCAGCAAAATCCGTCCGGGTTGCCTGGGTCGCGGACGTACCACCACGTGGAGGTGTCGTTCCGTCCCGCCGCCCGCATGGCTTGTCCGTTGCGGAGTTCGTTGATCTTTTCATAGACCGTGCCTGGACCAAAACGACAGTTGACCGGATCGCCCGGAACCTGCACAATGACGCGCGGAATTGTGGGCGTGGGAACAATTGTCGGCTGAGGAGTGAGGCTCGGTTGAGTTGTTGGGGGAATGGTCGGCGTTGATGCCGGTCCGGTTGATTCCCCCTTGCAGGCGGTGAGACCGAATAGCAGAAGTCCTGCAAGCAGGACAAGGCGTTTCATCTTTCCTCCTTTCGTACTGGTTTTTGATTCACTCCATCGGCGTTGGAGATAAAAGGCGACCCATGCGGATCGCCTGTGAGTCTGCTTATTGTAACAGCGGGGTAAATCGTCTGTTGCGTAATCTCATGGCTGCCATGACCTATGGGTGATTATGATACCGAAGCGGGTGTTTGGCAAGATGCCCCCGTGCCGATGATGATGGTGTTATAGTGGCTCAAAGCATCCTATCCTTCAAAATCTCCTTCGCCGCCAACATGCCGGGCGCGCCCATCACGCCGCCTCCGGGGTGCGCGCCGCTCGCGCCGAAGTAGTAGCCTTTGAGCGGTGTGCGGAAGTCTGCCCATTGCGGCGTGGGACGCAGGAAGAAAATTTGATGTAGCAGCAGTTCGCCGTGGAAGATGTTGCCGCCCGTGATGCCTGCGATGCGTTCGATGTCTTTTGGCGAGATGACTTGCATACCCACGATGCACTCACGGATGTTCGGCGCGTATTGCTCGATGGTGGCGATGACGGCTTCGCCGAGCTGGTCGCGCTTGGCATCGTCCCAACCGCCTTCGATATCGTACGGCGCATATTGCACGAAGCACGACATCACGTGCTGTCCGGGAGGCGCCATGTCGGGGTCGATCATCGAGGGGAAGATCATGTCGAGATAGGGCCTGCGCGAAATTTGCCCATACTTCGCATCGTCGTAGGCGCGCTCGATGTAATCAATGCTCGGGCTGATCGAAACCGCGCCGCGATGCAGAACTGAATTTGCACCATTCCCTTGATAAGGCAGCGCGGTGAAGTTTGGCAGTTTGCTCAAGGCAATGTTGACCTTGCCCGACGAGCCGCGCGTGCGGAAGTTTTGAATCGATGTGACAAAATCATCTGGCAAATGTTTTTGCTCCACAAATTGCAGGAAGGTGCGCTTCGGGTCGGCGGCGGACATCACGACTTTGGAATCGATCTCGTCGCCATTTTCCAAGACGACACCCACAGCGCGTCCACCCTTGACCTTGACCTGCTTCACGCTTGCGTCCACTCTGACCTCGACCCCAAGCGCTTGCGCCGCGCTCAAAATGGAACCGCTGACTCCGCCAGAGCCGTTCTTGGCAAAACCCCACGCCCGGAAGGCGCCGTCGATCTCGCCCATGTAGTGATGCAGCAACACATACGCAGTCCCAGGCGAGCGTGGACCGAGGAAGGTGCCAATGATTCCGCTGGCGGCTTTGGTGCCTTTGAGCGCGTCAGTCTCGAACCACTCTTCGAGCAAATCTGCGGAAGATTGGGTGGCGAGTTTGGCAATCGCGTACAGTTCTTTTTCTTTGAGACTCGCCGCATATTGACCGACCTTGAGCAAGCCCATCAAGTCACGGATGCTCATAGAAGTTGGGTCAGGTGGGATCAAATTGATGATCGGCTTGATGGCTTTCGCGGCTCTCGCCATGACGCGGGCATACTCGTCGTAGGCTTCGGCGTCTTTGGGCGAGTGACGATATAACTCGCGGCGCGTCAGGTCGTGGTCATCCCATGCGGCGAGGTAGTCGCCGTTTTCCATGGGAGTAAAAGTTGAAGGCAGCGGGAGGATTTTCAATCCGTGCTTGGGCAATTCCAGGTCGCGGATGATCTCCGGGCGCAAGAGGCTCACCACATAGGAAAATTCGGTGAACTTGTAGCCGGGGAAAATTTCCTCGGTCACTGCCGCGCCGCCAACGATGGGTCGGCGTTCGAGCACGACCACTTTCTTGCCAGCGAGAGCAAGATATGCGCCAGCCACAAGTCCATTGTGACCACCGCCGATGATGATTGCGTCGTATGTATTGGATGATGTCATAATAATTCCTCTATCTCACCACGGAGATCACAGAGGTCACAGAGATTCTTTTTTTAAAATTCAACCAAGAATTTCTCTGTGTTCTCCGTGTGCTCTGTGGTGAAAATTTATTTCTTCTTCCACTCAGGCTCGTAGAACGGAAGCTTGACCACTTTTGCGGGCGCGTGTTGACGGTGATGCTCGACGGTAATTTCCATGCGGACATCCGTGCCGATTTCGTAGTAAGGTTTCTGCAAGTGAGCAAGGGCGATGTAGGTTTTCAACAACGGCGACCATGTGGATGTAGACGCATACCCCACTTGAACATTCCCCACCATCACAGGCAGACTTCCACGCACTGCCATGCCGGGGATTTGAGGCGGCAAGCCCACTTGCTTGAAGATATTTTCCATGCCCACCCAATCCACTTCAAGCCCCATCATCTTCCACTCTGAGCCTTCGCGCTTTTCTTTTTCCAGCGCTCTACGCCCCACGAAGTAACCGGGTTTATCGAGCGCGACTGTCCAATCGAGACCCAATTCAAACGGCGATGATTTCTGCGATTCGATCCACGCATGAGTGGTGGAGGTGTAATCCACATCGAGCATGAAGAGACCCGCTTCCACACGCGCCATGTCCATTGCCAAAATGCCGACAGGGGTGATACCGTAGTCTGAGCCTGCTTCCATGAGCGTGTCCCAAATTTTGATGGCGTCTTTCGCGTTTATCCAAATCTCATAGCCGAGGTCGCCGGTATAGCCGGTGCGTGAGATGGTCACTTCAACACTATTAATCTTATTTGTCATCAATCGAAAATACTTCAACTCGTCTACTGGTTTCTCGGTAACTTTGTTTAGAACTTTTCTTGTGTTTGGTCCCTGAAAACTGAGCGCCGCCACGTCATCGGTCACTTCGGTGATGGACACATCCATGCCGACGGCGTTCATCGTCAGCCAGCGCAGATTTGGTTCCGCGGCAGTCAGGCGGAAGGTCTGTTCTTCGAGGCGCGAGATGGTGCCATCGTCGATCATCTTGCCTTCTTCGTCGCACCAGCCCGTATAAGCGACCTGTCCCACTTTCATCTTGTGGACATCGCGGGTGGTGACACGATGCAGAAGCGCGGCAGCCTCCTTGCCTTTGATGACATACTTGATCAGCGGCGAGACGTCGATCAGCGCCGCTGAAT
This sequence comes from uncultured Anaerolinea sp., assembly GCA_964563315.1. GTDB lineage: Bacteria > Chloroflexota > Anaerolineae > Anaerolineales > Villigracilaceae > Villigracilis. Next base: position 16,732 of record CAZLWG010000056.1, read on the forward strand.
TGCGAATCGCCCAATACTCGCGGTCGAGCACATGCTCATACGAGCCGACAACAAAATAGCCCGCCCATTTGCGCCAGTTCTGCGGCTGGCACAAGGCGGACGTCCGTTCGTGGAAGGGGGTGTTTTTGAGGTTGAGATTTAGCATTCAGGTTTATTCCTTGGATTGGCGCGGATTGTACATTATATATAATCTGATGGCAATCGAGATTTTAATCAATAAAGACAAAACAGGTCAGAAACTCTCTGACCTGTTTTACAACGTTTTACTTGTTCTTTTCTTCCAGTAGTTTGGTCAACAAACGGATCTGTTCTTGCTGCATGTCAACGAGTTCCACCCACTGTTGTTCCCGGAGTTCATCGAGTTTTTGATGCAGGGTCTTGATCTCCATTTCTGCTTTAAGATTTACCTCATAATCATGAGCGGCATCCAGCCTGTCTTTCGCCGCCTGCCGGTTCTGCGACATCATTATGATCGGCGCTTGAATCGAAGCCAGCATGGAGAGGAACAGGTTCAACAGGATATATGGGTAGGGATCAAAGGCTTTGCTGTATCTTGCCAGGATGATGGAATTCAAGATGACCCAGAACAGGAGAATCGCCCCGAAGATGGAAATGAACGTCCACGAGCCCCCAAACTTTGCCACATGATCCGCAAGGCGCTGACCGAAGGTGAGTTGATCGTCAAATTCCTTGTTCGTGTTGCGAACAAGGAATTTGTGCTCGAGAGCGTGGCGAAAGATATCCCTTTCCTGTTTGGTGAACGTTTCGAGCTTTTCCAAAAAGAGTTTCCTGAGCGGGTCTTGGGAATGATTACTCATGAGAGGTCGCCTTTCTTATCATGCGGCTGGCACGGCGTGGGCGTCCGTTTTGACCATACGACGAGTCATAGCCGATTGTCTCCGGTCTATTGCCTGTTCGAATACTCCGCCGGTGCGAAGAAGACCAGTATGGTTAGTTCATCCTCGATCGAATGAAACTTATGCTCCACATTCTTTGCAACATGGACGATTGACCCAGCCTGCACGTCGCGGTCTTCGCCTGCAACCCGAATCTTCGCCCGTCCGCTCACTACGTAATAAACCTCATCCTCTGTGTGAGGCGACTGAGTATCGGTCCCGCCTGCGGGGAGCACATACAATCCCATGCTGAGGTCGGGGACTTTAAGGAATTCAAGATAAGGTTTGTTTGAATCTGATTGCTGTTGAACGAGTTGATGGAGTTCGTAGGCTTGCATGAGTTGTTCCTCTGTTGAATTGTCTCCGCTTCGCTCTGCGCTTTTACCGGGTCCATCCGCCGGGCAGCCGCATCACGCCGACGTAAACGAGCAGGAGCGAACCGAGGATGCAAAATAACGTATTTCGAAAACGGACCGTATCTTCCGCCTTCTTCCAGCGCGCAGGCAAATGACCGAGAATCGCGGCGAGGATCATTGTCGTGCCGTGTTCGATGCGAAACATCGGAAAGCCTCCTCCGGAGACTCCCATCCAGATGAGCAGGATAATGCCAAGGGTGGCTTGCAAGTCCATGACGCCGCTAAATCCCGCAGTGAGACCACGGTCCATGCCTTTGAATTCGCCGCTTTTCAACCAGCCAACCGCAAATTTGACGACAGCAATCACAGCGACAATCACCACCAGCCAGCGCAGGTGGGAATGGGCAATAAGCAGAATATCCATGTTCGTTTCTCCGATTCTTTATAGAATGAAAGGCAGGATCGCCTTGCGGTCTTTCGGGAACTTCTTGAATTTTTCGTGATACCACTTCAGCGTGCGAAGACTGCGCGCCGTCAGATAAGCGACAATAAAGATCAAGACAAGAAGCGCTCCCAAATGGCGGGAGAGCAGGAAGATGCCCGTCCATGTAATGATCTCGAAGAGATAATGCGGGCAAACGACGTATTTGAACAGTCCGCCTTTTGGAATGAAATAATCGAGGGATTTCTTGCGCAGGTCAGCCAATAATTTGTGGTGGTAAAAATTCCCGCCAATGCCAAGGAAGAATAAGAGGATACCAGTCGCGAACCAGACGTCCATTTCGGGAATTGGGCTGCGGTTCAGCCAGCCGATGATGTACGCCGCCAGCGAATAGAAACAGGCGATCAAAATGGTCGTGAATGTGCCGACGGGCCCTGAATATTTGTGCAGGAAAAGCGATTCCAGCACCCGCTTGGAGAAATGGATCACGACCGAGCCGAACACAACCCATTGGATGACAGTTGCAGACGGAAGATAATCCCGCACGGAAATGTAAATCGCCGCGATTGGCGCAAAGTACAGGACGAACATCCCCAGCCGGGGTGGAATTCCGCTTGCGGTGCGGAATTTGCTGTAAAATATCATCGCGTGTCCGAAATATTCGGCGGGCCCCACCCCAATCGCCAGGGCGGCGAGAAACGCGTATAGGATTTGGTTGGTTGTCGTCCATTCAGGGAAAATCATCAAAACTCCTCCGGTGCCGAATTATACAACATGGAATTTTACGCCCGTCAGTTGAGTTTATAATCGAATTGTTCGATTCAAATTTTGGAGGAACCAATGACGTACACCACCATCCTGACCGAAACCCGCGGACGCGTGGGGCTGGTCCAGTTGAACCGCCCGCAGGCGATGAACGCCTTCAATCTTGCCATGCTCGGCGAAGTCTTCGACGCGCTGGAAGCGTTCGATAAAGATCAGGACGTCGGAGTGATCGTCGTTACCGGCAATGAAAAAGCCTTCGCAGCAGGAGCAGACATAAAGGAGATGTCAGAGGCGTCTTACGTCCAAATGCTCACAGAGGAGCGCGTGGAGGTTTGGGATCGCATTCGAAACATCCGAAAACCCGTCATCGCGGCGGTATCCGGCTGGGCGTTGGGCGGCGGATGCGAGTTCGCGCTATCGTGCGATATGGTCGTTGCGAGCGAGTCGGCAAAGTTCGGTCAGCCGGAGATTACCATTGGGGTCATTCCCGGCGCGGGCGGCACCCAGCGTCTGGCGCGTCTGGTCGGCAAACAGCTTGCGATGGAAATGGTCATCAACAACCGCGCGCTGACCGCCGCCGAAGCGCAGCAGTTCGGGTTGGCGAATCGCGTTGTGCCTGTGGAAGGTTATCTCGATGCCGCCGTGGCCTTTGCGGAAGAGATCGCTTCGCGTGCGCCGCTGGCTGCGCGCATGGCGAAGGACGCCGTCAATGCCGCGTTCGAGACCACGCTCACCGAAGGTCTGGCCGTCGAGAAACGCAATTTCTATCAACTGTTTGCAACGGAGGACCAAAAGGAAGGGATGAAGGCTTTCATCGAAAAACGCAAACCGGAGTGGAAAGGCAGATAAAGTTGCCCGCCTCCCTGCCTGACCTCAAGCCTGCCCTTGCTGATTTGGGCTTGAGTAAACACTTTGTACTTGTCCACGCTTCGGACGCGCTCGATGCGGATTTGTTATTAACCGCCCTGCTTGATACTGCAAGCGGAGTCGTCACGCCGACCTATACGCTCCAGACCCTGCTTCCTCTGGATTTTCATCCATCACAAACCGAAAGGGACGTGAACGCTCTTGCCCAAGCCTTTGACCCAAACATGCCCGCGGATGAGGCGTTGGGCGGCTTCTCCGAAACCGTCCGCAGACATGCAGAGGCGAAGCGGTCATCTCATCCCGTTCTTTCGTTTGGAGGCATCCGCGCGGACGATATCATCAACTCGCAGACCGAATACGATCCCTACGCGCCTGTTGCCGCGCTCGCGGAAAGGGATGGCGTCGTTTTGCTGGTCGGCTTGGACCAACGGGTCAATTTCAGCATTCATTACGGAGAAAAACTTGCCGGGCGGACGCAGTTCATCCGCCATGCGTTGACCGAAAACGGCGTGGTCGAATGCCCCAACTTCCCCGGCGATTCGGAAGGCTTCAATGCCATCGCGCCCGATATTTCTTCCTTTACGCGTCGCGCGGAAGTTATTGGAGTGCAAATTCAGGCGATCCCATTGGATCATATGCTCCGCGCCGTTGTGAACAAAATCCACCAAGACCCCTATGCCCTGCTGTGTGGACGCCCCGATTGCGAGCGTTGCGATGCCGTTCGATGGGGCTGAATGAAAACGGGAGAGGTGCGAGCCTCTCCCGTTTTCATTTCAAACCGAACATCGCCTCCAAAGTGCGCGGGAGTTCGTCCCGCCAGAAAGTGTAATTGTGACCGGCAGGCGCTTCATGATAGGTGACGTGATACCCATTCTGTTGGAGCAGCGGTTGAATGCGGCGGTTGTCCTCCAACAGCCAGTCGAAATGACCGATGTCCATCCAGATGTTGATCTCCCGTGAAATTTTCGCGCGGATCAGGTCCACAGCGACGAAGTCCCGCCCATCCGATTCAAAGACCCCGGATTGACTGATCACCTTCCCGAAGATCTCCGGCATTCGCAACCCGGTGTACATGGACATCAATCCGCTGAACGATGCGCCCAGCACTCCGTACGCGCCGCGATGCTTTTTGGTGTCGAACAGGTTCAGCCTCTTTGCCGCAAACGGCAGGACGGAATGTTCCACAGTCATCAAGGTGGCATCCGAACAGGCGTATTCCACGCCGCGATGTTTCCCTCCATTTTCCAAAAACGCCATTGCGATCGGCTGGATGCGCCTCTCGTGGATGAGATTATCCACGATGATATTGAGTAAGGCGCGTTTCAGGTAATCCGTACCGTCGTAGACCAGCAGAAGCGGCACAGGCTGTTTAACGGGCGGCTGGTAGAGATGCAGTTCCCGCTCCCCATCTTCTTCGATCATCCACGAGTCCACGAAGTGACGTGTCACCCGTCCGCTCGGGACGCCGCGGCGTTTGACGGCAAAGGGTGTTGGCGAGGCTTCAGGCATGTAGAAGTAATGGTTGTAATGCTCGATGCCGTTGAAGACCGTCTTTTTGTTCAATGGGTCTTTGACCCGCTTTTTGGTGCGCGGGTTATAAAAGGAATATTCGAGATATGCGGCGGAATCGAGTTCGATGGAATATGCCCACAAGTCGGGAGCAATGCGCTTCATCTTTTGCGGGTTGTCTTCCCACTGATGAATATCGTCAATATAATACGGCGCGGATTTCCCCTTCCACACGAAGGTGACGCGATTCCCTTCGATGACAGGGTTGCCGTTTGCTCGGGCGAGTTGAAGGAGGGGGTGGGGGGGCATGGGGAGATTGTAATGCTGGTTAGGGTAAAATTATTTTGTTGCAACTGTAAAAGGACGGTTTATGCACGCAACCATCGACTCAAAAGGACAAATTACCATTCCTGCTGAAATCAGGGAACAATTGGGCATCAAGGATGATGGTACTTATCTGCGTATTGAGGCGAACACCACAACAAAGCAGATAGTTCTCACTCCCATCACACGTGAATATATTCATGGTTTTCGTGGCAAATACAAAGGTAACGGCTTAATGAAAGCTTTTTTGGCTGAGAAGAGCCGAGAAATCAATGCGTTATAATGTCGATAATGAACAGCACAAAAAGCACAAAGCCGAAAGTCGTCGATTTGTATGCTGGGGTAGGCGGAATCAGCCTCGGTGCAATTCGCGCTGGCTTTGATTTAGCTTTGGCGGTTGAGTGGGATAAGCATGCAATGAAAGCCCACGAAACAAACTTCCCCAAGTACAAACACCTGAATGAAGATATTGCAAAACTAACGGGGAAGTCTCTTCTAAACCACGCCGGTCTTGAAGAAGGCGAACTTGACGGTTTGGTTGGTGGTCCTCCCTGCCAAGGATTTAGCACGATGGGCAGCCGAGATGTACTTGACTCAAGAAACGATTTATTCGTAAAGTTTTTCAAATTGGTTAAGGAAACCAAACCGAAATTCTTTGTTGCCGAAAACGTGCTTGGAATCTTGAATAGCCAATACGATGAAATTCGAAAAACTGCGATGGGTTTGGTTAATAAAGAATACAATGTTCTCGAACCAATGAGACTAAAGGCTTCCGATTTTGGTGTTCCCACAAGCCGCGAAAGAGTATTCTTTATTGGATATCGTAAAGATTTAGAAATAAGTCTTTCTGTTAATGATTTTGAAAAGAAGAAAGTTGAAAAAATCACAACAGTTTCTTATGCTCTTCAAGGTTTGCCGAAGCAAATTCGAGAAAATTGGATAACCGAAGAGCAAAGTTGGCGAAAAGTAACACCCATTAACGACGAGTATTTCAAGAAGTACGTGGATGGAAATATTCCTGCTGGAATGGGTGATGTGGAAGCCGTTCGTAAATACAAAAAAGAGGGTTTGATTTCAGGTTGCTTTGGAACGCGCCATTCGAAAAAGGTAGCGAAAAGATATAAAAAATTAAAACCGGGCGAAACGGATAAAATTTCAAGATCAATTCGCTTAAAATCGGATGGGTTATGTCCTACCTTGCGTGCAGGTACGGGTTCCGATAAAGGTAGTTATCAAGCAGTTCGTCCAATTCACCCGACCGCACATAGGGTTATTACACCTCGTGAGGCAGCAAGGTTGCAAGGCTTTCCCGATTGGTTCCAATTTGCGCCATCGAAATGGCATAGTTTCAGGCAAATTGGAAACAGTGTAAGTCCAATTTTAGCTGAAACAATATTAACTGTAATAAAAAATAAAGTTTAATTCTCAAGCTACCACTTTGAGAAGTTCCCTAGGTGTTTGCTTTAAAGTAATGTAATGGAGGATAAAAATGACTGAAAATCCAAATGTGATTAATGCAAACCCATCTAAAGCGCTATTTATAGATATGCTTACAAAAGATATTCCTCTGATCAGAGCAATATTAGATCTAGTGGATAATTCAGTGGACGGCGCCAGAAGAATGCGTCCTAATGGAAATTATTCTGGGCTCAGGATAGATTTAGACGTTTCTAAAAGTCGGTTTAAGATTTCCGACAATTGCGGTGGAATGGGAACACAAACAGCCAGGGAATATGCTTTTCGATTTGGACGCGCAGATGATGCTCCAGAAACCCCAGGTTCTGTTGGACAATTTGGCGTAGGAATGAAACGCGCATTCTTTAAAATGGGCGGACATTTTAATGTAACTTCCAAGACTAAAAACTCTAGTTTTGTCTTAGATGTCAATGTTGAAGAATGGAAAAAAGATGAAAAGTGGATTTTCCGTTTCAAGAGTTTTGAAGAAGGTATAAAAAACAATCCAGATGAAATCGGTACTGTGGTTATCGTAACGACACTACACGACAATGTCACTGCAAATTTTGTACAGGAAAACTTTAGAACGCGATTAGCACAAGAGCTTTCAACAGCTCATTTAATGAGCATGAACAAAGGACTTGAGATAACACTAAACGGTATACCTCTGCAAATGAGAGATCTGACTCTGTTAGTGTCGAAACAGATAAAGCCTGTACGGAAAAAATTATCTTACAAGGTCAAAGAGCATCTTGACCCTGTGAGTGTTGAGATAGT
>CAZLWG010000057.1:0-24104 GCA_964563315.1 uncultured Anaerolinea sp.
TTGAGCTACGTCGGCGAGGCAATAAGCGGACAGATTATACCAAAACAACCCACATCGTCAAGACAATTTACACAGCAATGATGTTGAAATAAAAAATACAAACTGCCTCTTGACAAGAGGCATGGTATGAATTATTATTAGAACAGTTGTTCTAATATGGATAAAACAAACCGCTTCACTATGATGATGGAAACATTGACCGAACTTCTGCAAGAGGAAGAGGGCTCCGCCCTCACGCCTCAGACTCCGCCGGAGCCTGCCATACCCTCTTTGAAATCCGTCCTCGCTGACGTTTCCCCGCTTCCGCGTGAAGCGCTTTTCCTCGGCATGGCAGAAGACGGATTGCCCGTCCTCCTCAATATATACGATCCCGTTCCGGGTCCCATTCTCATCGCCGGAGAGACAGCCAGCGGCAAGACAAAACTGCTCCAAACCATCGCCAACGCTGCAGACTTGCTTCACCCGCCCGACAAAGTACAGTATGGCATCATCACCCCTACCCCCGACGAATGGAAAGACCTTGCAGGCAATCGAAACAACGCTGGCATCTATTCCACTGAAGATGAAAATGCAGGCGAATTACTTCAATCCCTCGTCACCTGGGCTCATCGCAACAAAGGCGAGGAGCAATCCATTCTTCTATTGATCGATGGTCTGGAATCCGTGACCAAAATGGACGACCAGGTACAGCAAAACCTGCGCTGGCTTCTCCTGCGCGGAACCAGTCGCCGTGTCTGGTCTTTCATCACTGTCAATGCAAAGTCTGCAAAAGAAATGACGGAATGGATGGATTTCTTCCGTACGCGGATATTTGGAAAAATCGAAGACCTGGAGAATGCCTATCGGCTGATAGGAAACCGACGTCAGACGTTAAATCATCTAATCGCTGGCACGGAATTTGCCATCCGCGAAGGAAACAAACTGCTTAGTTTTTGGGCTCCGTCCATAGATTGAAGAAAGGCAGGTAAGGATGCATACCGGAATGTTATGGTTCGACAACGATCCGCGCACAACCTTAAGCGTGAAAATCCAAAAAGCCATGGAATATTACAGCAAAAAATTCGGGCACATTCCCGATTTATGTCTCGTACATCCCAGCATGCTCGAATCAAACCAAAACCACTTTGAATTGGGGAAATTGATCATACGCCCCTATCGTTCGGTCATGCCCGGTCACTTCTGGATTGGCGTGGAAGACCAAAAGACAAGATGAGATATAGCCTTCCTTCGCCAACTATATCTCCTTGCAGACCCTCTCGTAAACTGGCATACGGGAGGGTCTTTTTATTATCCTATCGCCATGACGAATGCAATCGCATGGTCTTCGGTATGGCTCAAACTCACCGACCAAGTCGTCAACCCCAATTGCTTCGCCAGCCTCTCCCCACCTTCATACAAAACCAGAAACGGAGCCTTCTTCTCATCCGAGCGGACTTCAATATCCAGCCAGCCCACATCCCCAATGCCGCAACCAAGCGCTTTGGCAACAGCTTCCTTTGCAGCAAACCGCACCGCAAGGGAAGCAATGCGTCCATTACATTCCTTTTGTTCCAATTCCGTAAACACCCTTGCAAGAAAACGTTCCCCATGCCGTTCAATTGCCCCGGCAATACGGCTTATTTCAATAAGATCCACACCATTTCGTACGATCATGAAATCGCCGATTCTAAGGACCTGCCGTGGCAATCACAAGGCGGTCCGGGTCGATATATTTGCGTGCAACTTCGAGCACGTCCGCCCGGGTGACGCTCCGCACCAGGTTTGTATAACGCTGGTAATAGTCCATGCCCAGATCATAACGATGAATGTTCAAAAGCGCATTGACCATGCCGCCATTTGATTCTAGGGCAAGCGGTAACCGTCCAATGTAATTCGCCTGGCTATCGCCAAGCTCATCCTTTGTCACTCCGTTTTTCACGAACCGGCGCAATTCCTTTTCGATCAAACCAAGCGCCTTCTTAAGGTTTGCCGGGTTAACGCCCGCGTTCACCTCCCAGCTTCCAGGTCCAATTCCTGCATGCAAACTCGAATAAGCATAATACGCCAGCCCGGATCTTTCCCGCACTACATTGCCGATACGCCCCATCATCCCGAACTGCCCCAGCACCGAATTGCCAAGCGACGCCGCCATGTAGTCAGGATCGCTCCTTCGAGGTCCCATCGCGCCAATGACCAGGTCGGATTGGGATTTCCCTTCAATCGTATGGTGGTTTCTCAGGGTCTTGCGAACAGGCTTGAGCGGAGGAAGAGGCGGCGCCTCAACCTGACCCGGAACCTGCCAGCCGCCCAGGACACGTTCCACCTCCTCGACAGCTTTCTTCGGATGGATCGCGCCCACGATTGCAATGACCATGCCGCGAGGTCCAAAGTGGAGGCGATGAAATTTCTCCATATCTTTACGCTTGATGGATTGAACCGTCTCGACGAATCCATCAGTGGGTCTCCCATATGGATGTCCATCATACAGCATTCGTTCATAGACCAGATCAGCCATGTCGGATGTATCCTGCGCGCGCAGGGCAAGTCCTGTGAGCAGTTGGGCGCGAAGCCTTTCCACTTCATCTTTCGGGAAAATGGGGGTTTGCACGGACTCCGCCAATAGTTTAAGCAAAAGCGGAAGGTCTTCCACCAAAGCGCGTCCGCCAAAGCTGGTGTTATGGACGCCGGAATCAAAGCCCATGCCTGCGCCCGCAGTTTCCAGTTCGTTGTAAATTTCATCGAACGTGCGAGTCTGCGTGCCGCGCATCAACATACTGGCGACAAAATCAGCCAGCCCTAGTTTTTCGTCGTTTTCGAAGATTGCCCCTGCGGGAAGGTATCCACCCATCGAAATGGACGGGCTGTTGAAATTTGAACGCGCAAGAACGGTTATACCGTTCGAAAGCGTGACCTGAAACACATCCTCCGGGCTTGGCAGGGATGACATAACGATTTTTGATTTTGCCATTCAGCCGCTCGCTCCCTTCGGAATATATGTGCCAACCACTCGGCTGTACGGCTGAAAATATTTCTGAGCCACTCGTTGAACATCCTGCGGGGTGACCTTCGCAAGTTTTTTCAAATAATTTGTGTACCAACTGTAATCCGCAAACATGGCGGTATAACCCATCCAGAATGCCTGATGAGTGATGTTCTCGCTTCCATAAGCGAAAACGGCGCGCGCCTGTTTGACCGCGCGTTTGACTTCGTCTTCAGCAACGGGTTTATCCTGTAATTTCTTTATTTCATCATCCAACGCCTTCAGCGCTTCTTCGGGCTTACGGTCGGGTCGGTGGGTGATGGTAATCCGATACAGGTAAGGATCTATCGTTGACTCCGACCAGCCGGAGACATCCACCGCATATTCTTTATCCACCAGAGCGCGGTAAAGCCGGGCAGTTTTATAAGAAAGCCCACTGGCTCCATTGAGCAAACTCTCGAACACTTGAAGAGGAAAATAATCCGGGTGGGTGGCAGTAGGAAAACGATAAGCGATCTGTGTGAAACTGGTTTCGCCGGGTCCTTCCACCGTCAAGCGGATCTCTCCTTTTTGTTCCGGCTCCGGGCGGGCAAGCCGGGGGGGATTCGGTCCTTTTGCAATGTCACTGAATAATTCCTTGATGCGCTTCAGCATGGATCTCGTCTCAAAATCTCCCGCAATGGAAAGCACAGCATTGTTCGGCACATAATAAGCTCGGTAATGGTTATACAGGTCGTCGCGCGTGATGGAACGCAGGTCTGCCATATCGCCGATAATCTCGTGATGATAGGAATGGATGCGAAATGCCGTATGTTGCACTGCTTCGCTCAGCTGGAAGACCGGCTCGTTCTCGCTTCCCTCCCGCTCGGAAATGATCACTGTCCGCTCGGAGGCGACTTCTTTATCCTTAAAGATGGTGTTGGTCATCCGGTCTGCTTCGAGGCGCAGGACAAGATCGATCTTATCGGCAGGCATGGTCTCATAATAACGGGTCGAATCGCGTGACGTGGAGGCATTCCAGCGCCCACCGTCACGCGAGATGGATTTATCCAGCGTGCTGCCGGGAAATTTCTTCGTGCCCTTGAACAACATATGTTCCGTCCAATGGGAAATGCCGGTCTTGCCTGTGGCTTCGTCACGCGAACCGACCCGGTACCAAATCCATGAAGAGATGATCGGAGCGGTATGAATCTCCTTGAGCATGACCTGCATGCCATTTTTAAGCGTGACGTGAGTAATAGCGTTCTTCATATACCTCCAAAGTTACCGACAGACAGGCTTTCCATCCAAATTGACAGCCGCTGGATTAATCATGCAGTAAAAGGGTTTTACGACTTCCTGCAAACCGACGAACGGTTCGTGTAATTCAGTTTCAGAGAGTGGAATGTTTACCGGGACATTCAACGTGACCGGCACTTCAGTATCAACTGGCACAGTCAGATTGAGTACGACGGGTAGTGTCGTCCCCTCTGGGAGGACGATGGTGGTGTTTGCCCGGCTGATGTTCAATCCGCCGGTATTGACGGTAACAAGTGCATTGGTGATGGTCACATCCTGGCTGAGGACGACGTTCGTCTGCTGGTTGAGCTGCAAGTCGAACTGCACTGGAATTTTTGTGTTTACCTCGACATTTGTCTCGATGCTGGCGCGGTCCATTTTTTCGAAGTTGCCGTATAAACCGCCAAGCAGGTTATTTCCCATATTAAGGAGATAGGATACGCTCAACCCGGCGCGGTTTATGCCGATAAAGAGAGTAATCAACACAAGTACAAGGATCGCGTTGACGGTCAATGAGAGAATGCTTGCAAAGGTCCAGAAACGGGGGCCGAAGAGGGAGACTCCGTTTTTCGAAGCAGAGGCAGGCTCAGGCCTGGGGTCCGAGGCGGGTTTATTTTGGGCAGTAGATCGCAGTGTTCCAAAATCAGGTTTGGGAGGCGCATCCGCTTTTTCTTCCCGTTCCTGCTTTGGGAGAAAGGATAGGTTATCGCCTTTCTTTGGCAGTCTTGTCATCGGGGAGACGCTCCCCACTAATCTTCGCAATCGTTTTGCGGGATCATCCTTGGGCTCGTCATTCTCGGTCATGGTGTCTCCTAAACATAAACGATGCTCAATCTTAGCATAGTTAATATCCAGTGTGGGCATTCCATGACCGGATTACAAATTCATTTTTAGGTGATATATTTATATTGCGGCTTGTGAAAGAAAGCATTTTCCAATATAATGAGACAGTTTTTGTCTAAATTCAGGAGGAACGGTGAATACTGAAAACCAATATTATGTCGCCGTAATTGGCGCAGGTCCGGCGGGCTTGTTCGGCGCGCGTGAACTTGCAAATAACGGCGTGAGGGTGGCGCTTTTCAATCGGGATATCAAAGCTGGAGGGCTTGCAGAATACGGCATCTATCTCGAAAAACACACCATGAAGGAGGGGCTTCGCAAACAATTCCGGCAGACGCTCGATCTTGCCAACATCGATTACTACGGCAACATTGTGGTCGGCACGAATGGCGATCTGACATTGGACGACATTCGTGGAATGGGATTCGACGCAGTATTGGTTTCAGCAGGCGCGCAAGGGACGAAATCACTCGGCTTGACTGGCGAAGAGTTGGAAGGTGTGTATCATGCAAAAGACGTTGTCTATTTCTACAATAAGCTGCCGCCGTTCAGCCAGCGTAAATTCCGTTTTGGAAAACGCTGCGCCATCATCGGCGCTGGCAATGTGATGGTGGATATTGCCCGTTTTCTCATCACGATCCAAAAAGCCGAGGAAGTGACCGCTGTTGTGCGGCGCGGTCCCGCTGAAGTGAACTTTACCAAGGATGAGATGAAGCATTTGATCTCATACCTTGATCTGGATGAATTCGAAAAGGAAATGAATCGCGTCCGCCCGGCTCTGGATGCCATTCAACAGGACCCGGAAATTGGTCGGCATAAGGTGCTGGATGCGCTCCCCAAAGCGGATCCAAAAATCGCTGACGCGAAGTTCCATTTCGATTTTCTCGCCTCTCCCACTGCCATGTTCGGCGAAAACGGACTGCTGACCAAAATGGAAGTGGAAGACAATATCCTCGTGGATAAAGGCGGCAGGACCAGCCCGAAAGGGACCGGCAATAAGCGCATGCTGGACGTGGACACTGTCATCTTTGCCATTGGCGACAAGGTGGATGAAGCGTTTGGCTTGCCAACAGAATGGAACGAGTTTGTCAAAACCGAAACCCCGAAGTTCCCTGTGGACGGCGTCAATTACGAAACGCCCGTGGAAGGCGTGTTCGTTGGCGGGTGGTCGCGCAAGGCAAGCGAGGGTCTGGTCGGCTACGCCCGCAAGGACGGCGTGAGCGCGGCGAAATCCGTTCTGCAATACCTTCAAACAAAAACGCCAGCCAGCAGCAATATCGAAGCAGTAACTGAAAAAGTCAAATCACTTCCCAAACCTGTTATTACAAAGGAAGACCTCAAGCGGCTGGAAGCTGTAGAGGCGGAAGAAGCCCGGAAGCGCGGACTGGAAGAGTTCAAGTTTGCCAGCAACGAAGAGATGCTTCAGGCGATGGGTTTGATCGAAACCGCGTGAGATTCACTCCAAACTGAAAAGGTGACAGTCAATTTTGGATTGACTGTCACCTCTCTCTTTATCGGCAGTTGGCATGTGCGATAAGCGTGATGTATCCGGTGGTTTCGTATAAAGTCTGATATTCGTTTTCCTCGTTCAAATAATCGGACAGCAACGGTTTCAAGGGGTAATACGTGAATTGATAACATGCATTCACTTCCATTTTGTCCCACGTTTCTTTCGATAACCCAAACACATAAAATTTTTCGCCATCGGTCGTTTCGATGCTGTATTCAGTACAATAATATTTATTGCACTTGGTTGTTGTCTCCCGCTTTTCCAACGCCTGTACGCGAATGGTCTTGTCTCCATTTTGATAAGTATTGTAGGTCACAACACTCATCGCCGCTCCTACCAGAATCAAAAAGACACTGATCACCGGCATGACATAATCCCCAGCTTTCCGCTTTCTGCGGGGTTTCCGTGTCAGGAGCAGGAGCAGCAGATTCCCAAAACCAATGAGGAAGAAAATACCGATATAAATCAGGCTGCCTGAAAAAGCGCCCAGAGGCGAAGCGGAATAGACAATATCCATTTCAATCTCCAATAAAGTTATTTGACGCACCCGCGTTTCGTTAATTCCCTTATCAGTTCCTCGGAATAACCGAGCACATTCTCCAGGATATCCCTTGTGTGTTCCCCCATCAACGGCGGTGAGAGGCGATATTCGACAGGCGTCCCATTCATCTTAAGCGGTGAGCCAACCAGAGGCAACGCCCCAATGGTAGGATGTTCCATCGTCACCAGCATCCCCCGTTCCCGCACATGCGGCATGGAAAAGACCCGCCCAAAATCATTGATCGATCCGCAAGGGAATTGGTCGCCGATCAACGCAAGCCATTCTTCCACCGTTTTTGATTCGAAAATTGGCTTGAGCAAATTGATCAATTCCTCGCGGTTTACCACGCGGGATGAATTTGTTGAGAAGCGGTTATCCGCAGACCATTCCGGTTTGCTAATCAACCTGCACAACGCCTCGAAGTGTTTGTCGTTTCCCACTGCAATCACAAACCAGCCGTCACTGGCCCGAAAGCTTTGATACGGCACGATGTTCGCATGCGCGTTGCCATATCGCTTCGGAAGACTGCCGGAAATCAAATAATTGCTTGCCACGTTCGCAAGCCAGCCAAGTTGCGAATCAAACAAAGCAATATCGAGATATTGTCCCTCGCCTGTCATCATCCGTGCCTGCAAGGCAGCCAGAATGGCGATAACCGCGTTCTGCCCGGCAAATAGATCCGCCGCTGCCACGCCGACCTTCATTGGTTCGCCATCCGGTTCTCCGGTGATGCTCATGATGCCGCCCATCGCCTGAATTATAAAATCGTAGCCGGGCTTGTCCCGCAGAGGTCCAGTCTGACCAAAACCAGAGATGGAGCAATAGACCAAACGAGGGTTCAATTCATGCAGGGATTCAAAATCCAAACCGAATTTTTTCAGCGTTCCGGGGCGAAAATTTTCCACCAGCACATCGCTTTGCATGGCAAGCCCGCGTAAAACGTCTCTGCCTTCGTCCGTTTTCAAATTCACCACCACACCGCGCTTGTTGCGGTTCACGCACAGGTAATACGCGCTCTCCCCTGCTGCAAACGGCGGACCCCAGCCGCGCGTTTCATCCCCTTCGGGCGGTTCCACTTTGATAACCTCCGCCCCCAGGTCGCCGAGAACCATCGTACAATAAGGACCAGCCAGCACACGGCTGAGATCGAGCACGCGGATGTTTTGTAACGGCTGCATCATCACTCCTTATGAAACGCGACTTGTATTTTAGCAAACCTCTCATCAACGCAGCAGGATCGCTGGGATTCGCCCCGGATTCCCGCAATGGGATTCCGCTTGATTCGTTTGGAGCGTTTGTGACGAATCCGCTCTCGCTCCGCCCGCGCCTGCCTGCCACCCATCCGGCTGTGATCGAATACCCGGGCGGATTCCTCCTGCATACAGGCTTGCCGAATCCCGGATTCAATGCAACGTTGAAGAAATACTCCGCCAAATGGAAACGCGCCGACCTTCCCATTATCATCCACCTCATGGCAGACCGCCCCGAAGAAGCCAAGCACATGGTGCGCGAACTCGAAATCGTCGAAAACGTGATGGCAGTTCAACTCGGCTTTGCGCCTTTATTGGCAGATGACATCATCCTGTTGACCCTCGAAATGTGTTTGGGAGAAATGCCTTTGATCTTCGCCCTGCCCCAAGAGCAGATTCTGACCTTGGGTCCACGTTTGATCGAGAATGGCGCAGAGGCGATCAGCCTTGCCGCGCCACGCGGCGCTGTATATGACAAAGCTGGGAATTTGGTCACTGGCCGTTTATTTGGACGTTCGCTCTTTCCCCGCTCGTTGGATATGGTGCGTTCGGCGGTGATGATCGGGCTTCCAGTCATTGGCTCTGGCGGGGTGTGGACAGATGCGGATGTGGAGTCCATGCTTAAGGCGGGGGCAATCGCCGTCGAAACAGATACCAGATTATGGGTCCAGAAAGAAGCGGCTGGTTGATGGAAGCTGAGATTAATAAAAAAAGAGTCCTGCCTTTTTCAGACAGGACTCTTTTGATACGGTCAAATTAAAGCACTACGACGTCGGCAGCTTGCAATCCTTTGGGTCCTTGCTCGATGGTGAATTCAACCTTTTGACCTTCTTGCAGGTTCTTGAATCCATCGCCGCGAATGGCGGAAAAATGGACGAAGACATCCGGTCCGCCTTCACGTTCAATGAAGCCGAAGCCCTTCGTGGAGTTGAACCATTTTACCGTACCGATGATACGTTCAGACATTTTTGCCTCCTAAGCAAAATGAAAAAATTAGGTGACGCAGGTTGTCTTTCATCGGGCGGTAAAAATAAAACGACTCAAGGTGTTGCGTTGAGCCGTCGTCTTCTACTTCCACAACGAAAACCTACTTGCATCCTACAAACGCAACTTTATCATGAAATTCTCATCTTGGCAATTATTTTTCAGGCGCAAGAATCATCACGGGAATCGGGCGGTGCGAAGCACGTTTCTTGTATTTTTCATACCCCTGATAAACCGAAAGGGCAAGAAGCCAACAGCGTTCAAGCTCTTCGCCAAAAACCTCACGGGCAAGGTATTTCTTTGTGAGGTTCCCAAGCCGCACTTCACATTCGGGGGTCTTTTTGAGGTTGTAATACCACCCGGGGTTATTTCGACGCCCAAAGTTGGAGGCGATCAGGATGATGTGTTCGCCATCCATCACGCCAATAAGGATTGAAGTATGCCGGTTATCGGTCTTTGCGCCGGTGGTAAGCACTTGAATGATAGTCCAGCCCAACAGTTCGGAAAGTGTGCGTCTGCCGCCGGAGATCTTTAATACGAAACCGTCCAAAATATGTGTGCGCGGGGCAAAAAATGCAGTGACCGGTTTCAGCATGAAAAAGCGATGTAAAGCCCGCTGAATCACGTTCGGACGCTTCAAATCACTTCTCCAACCAAATGGTGACAGGCCCGTCGTTATGAATTTCCACTAGCATGTGAGCGCCAAACTGCCCGCCCTGGGTCGGCACGTTTTGAGCGCGCAATAGTTCGATGAACCGGCTTACCAAAGGTTCAGCGACATCGGGAGGCGCGGCGTCAATGAAGGATGGGCGGCGTCCCTTGCGTGTATCGGCATATAACGTAAATTGCGAAACAACTATGGCTTCGCCTTGGACATCCAAAACGGACAGATTGGTCTTCCCCTGATTGTCTTCAAAAATCCGCAGGTTCGCTGCCTTCTCTGCGAGAAACTGCGCCTGCTCCTCCCCGTCGCCATGACCCACGCCCAGAAGAATCAACAGACCCTTTCCAATTTTGGAAACGGTCTGGCCGTTCACGGTAACGCTGGCATGGGAAACTCTTTGGATCAGAGCGCGCATTACGGCAACTGCATCGCCTCGCGGACTTCTCCCATCGTCTTTTGAGCGATGGCGCGGGCGCGTTTCGCCCCGTCGTTTAACACGTCTTTCACATAGCTTTCATTTGAAGCAAGTTCGGCGCGTTTGGCACGGAAGGGTTCAAGATGTTTATTGAGGTTGTTTGCCAAGCGGAGTTTACAATCCACACAGCCGATGCCCGCGCGGCGGCATTCGGTGTTGATCATGTCAACTTCTTCCTGCGGGGAGAAGGTTTTGTGCATGGTGAACACGTTGCAGACGTCCGGGTTGCCAGGGTCGGTCTTGCGCTGACGGGCGGGGTCGGTGACCATTTCACGTACGCGCTTGACTGTCTCTTCGGGTGTGGAAGCAAGTTCGATGTGATTGTTCAAACTTTTGCTCATCTTATCCTTGCCGTCGATGCCGACGACTTTGAGTATCTCGGTATGCTTCACCTGCGGTTCGATCAACACTTTTGTGTTGTAACGATAATTAAAGGATCGCACGATCTCGCGCGCAAATTCGATGTGCGGAGCCTGGTCAATGCCGACGGGAACCACATCTGTTTTATAAAGCACAATGTCCGCAGTCATCAAAACGGGGTAGCCGACAAGCCCATAGTTCACATTTTCGGGCTGTTGGCGGACTTTTTCCTTGAAGGTCGGCAAGTCGGTCAGTTTGCCGAACTGAGTCACCATGGAAAGATAGGTGTGTAATTCCATCACTTCGGGAACGCGCGATTGAATGAACAGAATCGATTCTTCGGGGCGGATGCCTGCCGCAAGCCAGTCCAAAGCCATTTCAAAGGTATTCAACTTCAAATCCTGGGTGGTCTCCACCGTTGTCAGCGCGTGGACATCCACGATGCAGTACACACAGTCAAAGTCAGATTGAAGCGCGACGTAGTTCTGAATTGCGCCAAGATAATTCCCCAAATGCTGGCGTCCTGTTGGGCGCGCGCCGGAAAATACTCTTCCCTTTTTAGCCATGCAGTTTCCTCTTAATCAACGATTTTTGAGATGATGTTGACGATCTCGCCCGCTTCCGCATGACGTTTCGTCTGTAATTTGGAATAGATCAATTGCCCGTTCACGCTGACTTCGAACCTGCCCCCGTCCGAGGGAATCAACGCCACCGACTCGATGACGTGTTCGTATTCCTTGAGCAGTTCCTCTACCAGGCTCACGGCCCGGCTGGCGTAGTGTCAAACCGCGCAGTAAACGATCTCGATCTTGAGCATTCAGCCCTCCGAAAATGTTAGAAAATTATAACATGCCGTCTTCGAGGGCTTGCTTCGCCCCGATATACACGCTATAATCCCCCCTGTTGTATCCAAGGTTAGCAAGGAGATAAGCCATGCCAGTTTACACGTACCGCTGCGAGAATTGCGGCATCCAGTTCGAGCGCCAGCAATCCTTCAGTGATGCCCCGTTGAAGACCTGCCCCGAGTGCCGTAAGAAATCGCTCAAGAAGGTCATCACTCCCACTAAGATCATCTTCAAGGGATCGGGGTTCTACGCTACAGATCACAAGTCGCCTTCGGGCAGTACAAATACAAAAAAGAGCGACTCCGAAAGCAAGACATCAAGCGAATAGAAACGTGTTTCCAAGCGTGACTGGAAGGTCACGCTTTTTATTTTGGAAGGAGAAGCCCCATGTCGATGGAAGATATCCTCAAAGTGCTTGTCAATTCCCGCCAGCAGGGAAACTCATCCCCACAAACTGACGACCCAATGACCCAACTCATTGGCGGGCTGCTTGGAGGAGTACAACAGCCTCAGGTACAAGCGCCAAGCCAATCCACAGGTCTGAGCGACATGATGGGTCTGCTGGAAATGGTCATGGGAAGTTCATCTGCATCTCCCGCTCCATCAAACATGGCGGGCAATCCAATCATGATGCTTTTGCAACCATATGTGGAAAAACTGGCAAGGAAGATGAAAATCCCGCCGGAGATCGCCATGACCGTGGTGTCTTTCGTGGCATACAAACTGCTTGCGCACCACCCAACCTCCGGGCGTGATTCGAACAGTTTCGACTTGGACGATTTGTTGAACCAGATGAATACTGGAAGGGTCGATCAGCGCGTCTTTCAGGACAGCGGCATGGTCCGTGAACTCTCAAAATCCACCGGGCTGGATGAAGCTACTGCCGCTCAAACTCTGGACGCCGCGTTCCAACTTTTTGGCAAGCAGATAAAAACCGCGCAATCCCCGACACGGGCAAGACCGTCCGCATCGGGCGGCAAGATGGCAAGAACCGCCTCTTTAGACGCAAAAGCCGGTGCAAAGAAACGAAGAGGATAACTTTATACCAAACAAAAAAGCGACGTTTGAAACGTCGCTTTTTTGTTTTCAGTTTTTAGGGAATTTCAACTGCCTGCCAGACAATGTAACGGTTGTTTGAAAAGACTTCCCGCCATTGACTGTCAGCTGTGATCTGATCATTCAGCGCCCGTTCAATTCGATAGGTAATGATGAAGCGCGGACTTTCGTTCATATCGCTCAACGCGGATCGAACACAAGCCCAATCTTTTTCCTTCCTGCATCCCTGAAAAAGGGACATCAGGCTGGTCTGCTGATTATATTCCCCAAGCCATTCGCTTCCCCACTGCGCCACAAGCGGGTTGCGTTTCAGAAGGAACGGCATCCACTCCGCCTCATCCTGTGCAAGTAAAGCCAGATAGTTTGATTCAGGCGGGATTAAGTCCGAAGCGCGCTCGCCAAGTTCCAAAGCAGATTGATTGAGAAACGGCGTAAAGGACGAGATCGGTTTAAATCCCGTCCACCAAAGGGAGGCAAGGATTGGTACTGAAAGCCCCAACATACCAATAGCCCCAAAGATATTCCGTTTTTGAAGCGTAAAAACATAAATGAATTCGCATACGAACCAAAGTCCGCAACCGGCAAAAAAACTTCCCACCCAGAAGACAAAGCGCGCATTCTCAGGGAACACAAGAACAATAACCGCAAAAAACAAAATAAAATCGAATCGTTTCTGCTTGAAAAAATAATATACTCCAATGAGAACCAGTATCAATAAAATAATATTCGATGAGATTGGATAAAAGTTGATTTGGAATAAGCGAACGAGTCCGCTGGGATCGATAAATAAAGAAAAGATATTTTCCCCGCCGTGCGAGTTGAACGCGCCCAAAAATACTTCCCAACCGTGGCGCAAAGTCACCGGAATAGCCCACACCGAAACAACCAGCAAGCCCGTCAACGCAGACAATGCGGAATCTCGAATACGCTTAAGCCATTCCCGACCGGCTATGGAAAAGAAACCTATCCATGCCGCGCAGAACAACGCATACGCAAGATGACTCAAAGCCGACAAGCCAAAGAATAATCCAGTCAGCAGGATGTTCTTTGACGAGCGGTTTTCGAGATTTTCAGAAAAAAAGTAAATCGCCAGAATCGCGAAGATAAAGGCGGGAGCGCGGACAACTCCCGAAGACCAGGCATGGGCAACGTACAGATCGATTGATGTGGCGACAATCACCGCGACAAACATCGCAGAGACGCGGGATTTAAAGATTTTTAAAGCCAGCAAATACGTCAACGCAACTGAGATCAAACTGAAGAGCGGCGGAAGCCAGCGAAGAAAAATGTAGTACTTTCCCGTCAACTTAATGAAGACAGCCAGCAGGTACAAACCCAGCGGCGGATAGGCGAACGGAATACCGCCGGGTCCGTAGTACGGCGATTCGAGGGGAAGACGGAAGTTCAAATCGGCGATCTGCTCCGCCATTTGTGTGAACAGACCTGCATACCCCATTGGGAAGAGATGTTCGATGGCGTTCCAAAGAATCAACGGGAAAGCAGCCACCATCGAGACAAGGAACGCGCCCTGCCCGATGAAAGACTTTCTATTGGAATTCATAGATTCGCAAATTGCCTCTGCGGGCAATGAAGGTCAAGCCCAATGCATCGAGATCAACCTCATCGTCGTAAATCGGCGGGAAGAAATTGCCACGGTAGTGACTGTTCGGCGAAAGGACCATGAAGCGAATGCCCTGTTCCCGGCAAGCCGCGGCAAAGGATTTCCATGAATCGTTGGGGAGCAGCGGATAGTCTTCGTTGAATCCCCAAATCCAATCGCCGGACCAATTGCCGATCAAACGGGAGCGATATGGCATGACATTGGGAGTATAGAAGTCGTAACGATCTGCATAGACTTCATCCGGGTTTTGCATGCCGTTCTTGAGTAAAACCTGTTCCACATTGAACAATATGTTGCGCTCAGCCCGGTTGGTCCGCAGGAAATCAAGATCGAGGTGCATCCACTGATAGGCGGCAGGAATCAAAAAAAGGAAAAACAATCCCATTGCGGCAGGGATCGCCCAGCGACTGAATCGAAGGTGGGTTTTGAGCGTGTCTTCGATGGCAAGCGGCAGAAAAGCAATGGATGTGACATATGCGCCCATCAACAAAATGGGACCGCGCGCGCTGTCGCTCAAGGAGACGGGAATCGCATACACCAAAACGAAGATGATCGTAAACAAAGCATAGCGGGATGTCCTGCCTTTGGGCGAAAGCAGGAAAAGCAAGGCAATGACCCAATTGGTTACCAGATAGTATCGAAAGACAACCCAATACGCATTCCATGCATCCTTTGGGCTGCGCATGATCGTTTCGACCAATGAAAAATCCTTGAGTTCCTCCGGTGTGACTGAGACAGTCCAATCCACGCCATAAAAGAATTTATAGATGTTGAAGTTTTGGGCGGTTTCGAATGCGTCATGACCGGATACAAGATTAACGACCACCTGAAGCGAAAACATGACCAGGAATGCGCCCAACATCAATCCGCGCGAACGGAAAGGACGCGCGCCCATGATGAGAGCATAGCAGAACAAAATGGCAATGGATGAAACAATGGCATGAGAACGGAACAGGACTGCGAACCCAAGCGAAATGCCAACCAGTACGGAAGCAATATCACTCAATTCGTCCATGGAATAATCAAAATGACTCCGCCAGAGCAGAAAAACGGCGAATGCCGTAAAAGCAAGACTCCCAATATCGGGACCGAGAGTGTTGGCATTGATGAACACATTCGGCGTCACGATGGAAAGGACGAACGCGGAAAGGGTTGCCGGAAGGGATCGGGATGAAAGGACAAGCGTCGAAACAGAAGCGGTAAAAAGTCCGGCGAGAAGCGCATTGAGGAGGTAGGAAAGAGGAAGAACATACGTAAAGGGCATCTGCCCGATCAGGAAGGCGTATCCAAATGGATAAAATCCGTTGTAAAGCGATTCGGGCTGGGCGGGCGTCATGCGGCGTCCGTAATATAGGATCGTCCAAAAATCAATTCCCGCCGCATGAAAATCAGTATATACACCGGAGGCAAGAACGACCCCAAAACCGCCCAAAAAGAAAAGTGCAAACCATTTGAAGTGAACGCCGAATATCTTTTGCACGCTACGCCTCAGCCACCATGCGCGGTTTCGCCCTCACCCAGAACAAGGTCACGACCAAAGGGATGAGCGCGGCAATTGCCGCAACGTACGCCATCATGTTATACCCAAGCGACGCAAAGATGAATCCGCTTTCCAAACTGCCAATGGCAGAGGCGAGCCCCACCAGCAAATCGTTGAAACCCTGCGTACGCGCGCGTTCGAGCGGCGAGAGTTGATCGGCAAGCAGGGTGGAGCCGCCCACATAACAAAAGTTCCAGCCCAAGCCAAGCAAAAACAACGCCACGCCCAGGGGCAGCACATCAGGCGAGATCGTGGCGGCGAGGCAGGAAACCACCAGCGTAGCCGAGCCTGCCAGAATAACAGGACCCCGCCCAAAGCGGTCAGCGAGGCGCCCTGAAACGATGGAAAATGCAAACATGCCAAACGTGTGAGAGGAGATTACGATCGAAATATCCGTCAGCCCATGGTCGTGCCCGCGCATGTGAAGCGACGTGATGACCATTACCAGCACCATGACCATCTGCCCAATGACCATGCTGACGACTGCCACCAACGCCGCGGGCTGACGCAAAATCTCCAACACGCTTCGTACTCGACCTGAGCCTGCCACTGTTTGTGGAAACTTTTCCGCCACCTCCCTGCCGACTTCGCGCGGGTCGGGGCGCAGACCCGCAAAGACGATGACCGCCCCAATCGCAAACAGGACTGCCGCCACAAGATAGGCTCCTGCCAGTTCGTCAATGCCCCACGAAGCGACGAGTCCGCCGGAGGGTCCTGCTACGAACGGGCCGATGACCGACCCGACCGTCCCGCCGATGACCACATTCGAGATGGCGCGTCCGCGGTGTTCGGGCTTGTTCACCTCTGCCGCCGCAAAACGGCCAAGCTGTACGGCGGAATTCGCCATGCCCATCAGAATCATACCCCACAGAAAGAGCGGGAAGGAATGGATCGCAATGGCATAGAAGGCGATCAGAGAGCCGGCTACGCCCGCGCTCAAGCCCATCACCAAGCCACCGCGCCTGCCGACGGCATCGAAGATGTAGCCCCAAACGAAAAAGGCCGAGAACGCGCCCGCCAGCAGATAGATCGCTGTTGGCACGCCTGCCCAACTTGGGTTTCGGCTCAAGTCACCACCGACGATGGAGTTGAGCGTCGCCGCGGCGATGAATCCCGCCGAAGCCAGGGATTGCTGGGCAAAGAGAATACCGGTAATTTTTCTTGCAATGGATTCGAGGTTGGTCACGAGTAATGTCCTTTGAATGAAATCAAACCGGAATTATACAACGGACGATGGATGGTGGATAAAAAACGACCCCGGGTTTGAGACCCAGGGTCGTCGACTGTCAAACCGCCTTACTTCTTTTTTGTCTTCTTTTCCTTCTTCTCTTCGCGTCCCATCGCATCCATTACCGCCACAGCGGTGATTTGCACGATGGTATTCACGTCATCACCGGTTTGCAAGACGTGTACCGGCGCGCCCATTCCAAGCAATATGGGACCGATCGCCTTCGCATTGCCCAGGCGGGAGAGCAGTTTATAGGCAATATTTGCCGACTCGAGCGACGGAAAGACCAGCACATTCGCATCCTTCACCGCGCTGAACGAATACCGCTCTTCGATGATCTCCGGCGCAACCGCCGTATCCGCCTGCATTTCACCGTCCACACGCAGGTCGGGGCGGCGTTCCTTCACCATCGCCACCGCCTTCCGCACTTTGTCCGAAAGCGGATGAGGCGTGGAGCCAAAGTTCGAGAACGAAAGGAAGGCTACGTGCGGTTCGATCTCCAGCTTCATGGCGTAATCCGCCGCAAGGCAGGCGATCTCCGCCAAGTCTTCGGCTGTCGGGTCAATGTTGACTGTCGCATCGGTGAAGAGGTACACCTTGTCATCCACGATCATGATATACACGCCCGCTGCGCGTTCCGCGCCCGAAGCGGTGTGATGAATGCGCAAGGCGGGGCGAATCACATCCGGATAATCGTAAGTCAAGCCCGAAACGAAGGCATCCGCTTCGCCCATTTTAACCATCATCGCGCCCAGGATATTGGCTTGCCGCACCCGCTTGCGCGCAATGGCAAGCGTCACGCCCTTGCGTCCGCGCAGGTCAAAGTAGGTTTGAGCATATTCTTCATGCTTTGCGAAATCCGAAGGATCGACCATATCGGGGCAGCAAGGCAGGCCCAGTTCCTCGATGCGCTTCTGGATGACCTGCGGACGTCCGATCAGGATGGGAGTGGCAATGCCCTCTTCCTTGATCTGATACGCCGCGCGGATGATCTTCGATTCCTCGCCTTCGGCAAAGACCACACGCTTCGTCCCGCCCGAAGAACGCGCCTTGTTCTGGAAGAAATAGCGAATCCGTTCGCCCTTGCCTTGACGGAAGGCAAGCTGTTCCTTGTATTCTTCGATGTCAACGGTCTTGCGTGCCACGCCAGATTTCATCGCCGTTTCAGCCACGGCAGGAGCCTCCCACAACAGCACGCGCGGATCGAGCGGCTTGGGGATGATGTACTCGCGCCCGAACTTGATGCTCTCGCCTCCATACGCGCGGATGACCGAATCCGGCACATCTTCCTTCGCCAGCGCTGCCAGCGCCTTCGACGCCGCAAACTTCATCTCTTCGTTGATGCCTTTCGCGCGCACGTCCAGCGCACCGCGGAAGATGAAGGGGAAGCCCAGCACGTTATTGACCTGATTGGCATAATCCGAACGCCCGGTCGCAATGATGACGTCCTTGCGCGCTTCACGCGCCAGTTCCGGTTTGATCTCCGGGTCCGGGTTCGCCATCGCAAAGATGATCGGGTCCTTCGCCATAGTCTTGACCATCTCCGGCGACAACACATTCGCCACAGAAAGCCCATAGAAAACGTCAGCGCCGTTCATGGCGTCAGCAAGAGTACGCTGATCAAAGTCGAATGCGAAGCGCTGTTTGTATTTGTTCAAATCCGTCCGCTTGGAATGTACCACACCCTTCGAGTCCACCAACATGATGTTCTCGCGTTTCACACCCCAACTGATCGCCAGTTCAGCACACGAGATCGCTGAAGCACCCGCGCCCGAAATGACCAGCCGAATCTCCCCATGCTTCTTGCCCACGATCTCCAGCGCATTCGCCAGCCCCGCCGAGGAAATGATCGCCGTGCCGTGCTGGTCGTCGTGAAAGACGGGAATATCCAGCATTTTCTTCAATTCTTCTTCGATGTAGAAACATTCGGGCGCCTTGATGTCTTCGAGGTTGATGCCCCCGAAGGTTGGTGAGATCGCGGCGACCACCTTGATGATCTCATCCGGATCGTGCGAATTGACCTCGATGTCGAACACGTCAATATCTGCAAATTTTTTGAACAGCACCCCCTTGCCCTCCATCACGGGTTTGCTTGCCAGCGCGCCCCTGTCTCCCAGCCCCAAAATCGCCGTTCCATTGGAAACCACCGCCACCAGATTGCCCTTGGACGTGTACTCATACGCATCGTCTGGGTTCTTTTCGATCTCCAGCACAGGCTCTGCAACGCCGGGAGAGTATGCCAAACTCAGGTCCCGCTGGGTATCCATGGGTTTGGTCGGCACGATTGCCACCTTGCCGGGTTTTCCTTTCAGCCGATGATATTCGAGTGCGTCTTCACGCGTTAATTTAGCCATATTGCCTCCAGTGTGATTAAAACCGATTAATTATTGCATGGCGGTGAAAATTCTCATAGTTCCATTTGTCACGATTTACAAATGCTATTACCCCTGCCGCACGGAAAAGTTATGTTAACAAATCTTAAAATTCATGTATAATTAAGAAAATATCTGGAACCTTCCGCCGCAATCGCGGCCTATGCTTGAACTGACTGGATAATTCGCGCACGACATCTCCCCCAATTTTGGGAGTTATTTTGTGAAGTCTCATTTAGGACAGAATTTTTGAGAACATTGGCGACTGTAACCTAAATCAGAAGTGCCGAACGGGACGCGTCTTGGTCCCGTAATTTGACCGATTCCCCCGCCTCACGCGGGACCCGGGAATTGGTTCCCCAAATCCAGACATTTTCACAGCCGAGGCCGATACGTCGGAAGCCTCGGCTGTATGCGTTTAAAAATGAGAAAAATAACGGCTCTCGAAGTGCAGAAGAAAAATCCCAACCGGGTGAACATCCACCTTGACGGGGAATTCGCCTTCGGGCTGGCACGCATCACAGCCGCCTGGCTCAAGGTCGGCGATACGCTCAACGATGAGAAGATTGCCGAACTGCAAGCCAACGATGCCCGCGAACGGGCGTTACAGCAGGCTCTGCTCTTCCTGAGCTACCGCGTCCGTTCAGAAAAGGAAATACGGCAGAACCTGCTCAAGCACGAGTTTTCCGAAGAAGTGATCGAAACCACCCTCGAAAAGCTCCGCGAGAACAACCTTGCCAATGACAATGAATTTGCACGCGCGTGGGTCGAAAACCGCAATACTTTCCGCCCGCGCAGCCGCCGCGCACTGACGATGGAACTTCGTCAAAAAGGATTGGATGAGGAAACTGTGCAAGCCGCAGTCTCCGATGTGGATGAACAAGCCCTGGCGTACGAATCCGCTCAAAAGCGGGTAAACAGGCTCAAAGGTCTGGAATGGGGCGATTTCCGCAAAAAAATGTCCGAATATCTTGCGAGGCGCGGCTTCCCCTACTCCGTCATCGCGCCAGTCGTCACCCGGATCTGGAACGAGGCGCATGCGGAGGAAACACATTACGAAGATGAGGAATCAACATGAGTCCATTAAGTCTATCCATTGACATTCTTGCACTGATCGTAGGCGCCGTGGTTGGATATTTCATCCACCGCATCCAGGTCGAACGCGCTGAAAAGGCAAAACAGGATAAAGCCGAGGATATTATCAAGGCGGCAAAAGCCCAGGCGGGCATGATCGAAAACAGCGCCCGCGAAAACTCCGCCAAGATCCTCCAGGCTGCCGAAGCCGAGATCAAGGAACGGCGCGTGGAACTGAACCGTGAAACCGAGCGCCTCGACAAACGCCGCGCCGAACTGGACAGCCGCTTCGACAAAATGGAACAGCGCGAGCAAAACCTGAACCGCCGCCAGTCGCAGGTGGACAAACGCAGCAATGAAGTCGAAAAACTGCACGAAGACCAGATGAAGAAACTGGAACAGATCGCGCAGCTGACCCAGGACGATGCCCGCAAGGAATTGTTTGCCGCCGTCGAAAAGGAAGCACGCGGCGACATGGCGAGGATCATCCGTCAGATCGAGGCGGAGGCGCGGGAGGAAGGCGAGAAGCGCGCCCGCAAACTCATCGCCGACGCCATCCAGCGCGTGGCATCCGAACATGTGGCGGAAGTCACCCGCGCCGTCGTCACCCTGCCCAGCGAAGAAATGAAAGGACGCATCGTGGGACGCAACGGGCGCAACATCAAAGCCTTTGAACAAGCCGCCGGTGTGGACGTGATCGTGGACGATACTCCCGACTCCGTCACCATCTCCTGCTTCGACTCCGTCCGCCGTGAGATCGGTCGCCGCGCCCTTGCCAAACTGATTCTGGATGGGCGCATTCACCCTGCTCATATCGAAAAGATCGTGGAAGATGAAACCAAAGCCGTCGAGAAGATCATCAACGAAGCAGGCGAGCAGGCTGCCTACGAAGCCAACGTTACCGGTTTGCATCCCGAAGTGCTGCGCATGATGGGACGTTTGAAATTCCGCACATCGTATGGGCAGAACCAACTCGCTCACGCTGTGGAAGTCTCCAAACTGGCGGGCATCCTCGCCGCTGAGATCGGCGCGAACGTGGAACTTGCCAAGCAGGGCGGCTTTCTCCACGACATCGGCAAGGCGATGGATCATAACCAGGAAGGGACTCACGCAGGACTTGGCGCGGAATTCTGCAAACGTTATGGCGTGAATCCCGTCGTTGTCAACGCCATCGCTTCGCACCACCATGAAGTTGATCAAGAGACCGTTGAAGCGGTCATCGCTGAAGCCGCCGACGCCATCTCCGGGGCGCGTCCCGGCGCGAGGCGCGAGGATCTGGAGGCATACATCAAACGCATCCGCTCGCTGGAGGAAATGTCCATGTCCTTTGACGGCGTGCAGCAAGCCTTCGCCATCCAGGCAGGGCGCGAAGTGCGCGTTCTTGTCAAACCCGAAACGATTGACGACCTCGGCTCCACAAGACTGGCGCGCGACATCGCCAAAAAGATCGAGGAGACCATGCAATACCCGGGTCAAATCCGGGTAACGGTCATCCGCGAGACAAGATCAACAGAATATGCGAAGTAAGCTAAACGAACAAAAAGCCCTGAAGATATTCAGGGCTTTTTGTTTTGGTCATCCTCTTCGATAAGTTCCAAAAAACTGTCAACAATAGCAGGGTCGAAATGTGTTCTAGAATTCCTCCGCAGATGTTCGATCACCCGCTTTACATTCCACTTCCGGCGGTAGGGACGGTCCGATAGGAGAGCATCCCAAACATCGGCGACTGCGAAGATGCGCGCCGAAAGCGGAATCTCGGTTCCCTTCAACCCGCGCGGATAGCCGGTCCCATCCCATTTTTCGTGATGGCAGTAGGGAATCTCCAGAGCGGGGCGCAGAAATGTAATGGGAGACAACATCTCATATGCAAATTCCGGATGCTTGCGCATGAGCGCCCATTCGTTATCCGTTAAATAGTCGGGCTTCAAAAGGATGTCATCGGGAACGGCAATCTTTCCCATGTCATGCAAAAGCGCCCCCCAACGGATATACACAATTTTCTCCTCGGAAACTCCAACCTTCCGCGCAAGGCGGACGGTCAAATCGGTCACCCGCTGGGTATGTCCCTCAGTTTCCCTGTCGCGGAATTCAAGCGCGCGCGCCCATCCTACAAGGGTTTCATCATACGCCTTTGCCAGTTCAGTCACATTTCGGAAGAAGACCGCCGTTTGATTTTGCCCGATCTGAATAGCGTGGAACTCGAATATTCCGGACATGGCATCCCCATCATAATTGAGCTGCGGGATACTGTATTTCGATCCATACCTTGCAGCCCACTTGAACCGGGCTGGCAATTCCGTTTTTACAAGAGAGGGGAAGGCATCCTCCAATGATTTTCCCAAAAGGGCTTCATGATCCACTCCGAGAATATCGCTGGCAGGCTGGTTGGCCTGGATCAAAATCAATTTATCATTGATGAGCTCATAGATGTGCGAGCCAAAGGGCGCCGTATCCACAAGATCTCGAAGTCTTTTTTCGCGATCCTGAAGTTCCTTTTCCGCCCGTTTTCTTTCCGTAATATCAAGGAATGAAGCCATCATGATCGGCGGGCTGTCCCCGCTTTTGACCAAACTTGCAGAAACCAGAACATCAAAAAGTGTCCCATCTCGTTTTTTGCCGGGTAATTCCCCAATCCAATTTCCTTTGTTCATCAATGCCTGCACTACTCTTCCAGCTTGTTCTTCAGAATCCCAAAAGGAAACTGCCGGGTGGCCAATAACTTCATCTTCCCGGTCATACCCCCACATGATCAGGAACGCTTCATTGACATACGAGAGTCGTCCTTCCAGATTCGCCAAGGCAATCGCGCTGATGGAGGAGGCCATGGCGCTATCCTTTATCAGCAACGCCTCTTCCGCTTCCATGCGCTCGGTAATATCCTGCACCATACCCACCGAGCGCACAGGATTTCCATTCGCGGCATAGAAGGTTTCTCCGCGTTCGTGGAGAAATTTAATACGTCCGTCCGGCATGAGGAGGCGGTGAATGGTTTCATACGGTTCACGCATCTTTACAGAACGAACGTATACATCATCTACTTTTTTACGATCGTCAGGGTGGATGAGGTCAAGGAACGCCTGATAGGAAGCGCCAAATTTCGATTTGTCGATTTCAAAGATGTTATAGATCTCATCAGACCAATGAAGATGTCCCCTCATCAGATCGAGTTCCCAACTGCCAATGCGGGCAATGCGCTGTGTCTCATACAGACGCTGCTCGCTTAATTTACGCGCTGTCACATCCTGGTGTGTGATGACGATCCCGCCGGTTTTGTTCTTCAATGGGAGTGCCCGCATGACAAACCAACGCAGGTCGTTTGGACTGTGACAGGGGTATTCCATGGCGAATTGATGTTTTGCGCCACTCAATACCTGCCGGATTCCCTCCAGCGCCTCTTTCGCACTTTGGTCGCCTGCCAAAGCCGCTTTTTCACATACTTCGAGATAATTCACGCCGATTGGCGTGCGAGCAGACTCAGTTGCGCCGTTTTCGCTTCCAAATTCCTGC
>CAZLWG010000058.1:0-21305 GCA_964563315.1 uncultured Anaerolinea sp.
CTTCTTTCATGCCGCAAAGGTTCCTGTTAGGCAACTCAGGTTAAGATGAATAATAAGAATTCGTGAAATTCTGCAAAAACTACTCAAAACCCCAAATAGACCGTCTGCCTGACCGTTTTAATATGAGTATCATGGTGAAAGAAGTATCTCCTTATAGAGTGATTTGATTCCTCCGTCGAAATATCGTATAGTATTTATTATCAGGAGGTCCAACATGCAATACGGAATATATAACTGTCATATTCATACATTCACTGCGGAGAATTTTCTTCCCAATAATTTCCTCACCCGCGCACTTGTGCGTATTATGCGGATTGAATGGCTCAGGAAAATCCTACTTTGGTTGATAGGCAGAGTCCTCCTTCGGATGAACCGAGATGGGGTCCGATTGGCGGGTCGGTTTTTGGCCCGCGGCGCATTCGAAAGCCAGGAAAAAATATTCGAATTCGTACAGCGCCAATATCCCGTGGATCCCGCAGCCACCCGCTTTATTGTCCTGCCGTTGGATTTCGACCAATTCACTAGCTTCGGTAAACCGATCCGGGTTTATGAAACTCAACTCAAAGATCTTGCCCAACTCAGGGACAAGCATCCTACCGCAGTCATCCCCTTCTGCGCAGTCGATCCGTTTCGAGACAATGTGGTTGAAGATTTCATGCGTTGGCATCGGGATTACAAAATCAAAGGATTGAAGATCTATCCCATTCATGGGTTTTCCCCCGCGCACCCCACGCTGCTCGAAATTTATAAATATTGTCAAGACAATAAACTTCCTGTCATTACCCATTGCTCCCCGGGCGGATTGAAAAAACCGCGCATCCCGACAAAAAAGGCCATCGAGTTCGCGCACCCCAGAAACTATGCCGATATTCTTACCGAGTTTCCACGGTTAAACATTTGCCTGGCACATTTCGGCGGCGCACAGGAATGGGAACGCCACATTAAAGGTGAAGCACCCCGATCCGGTGACGATGCAACATGGCTGTCAGTCATCCTAGACATGATCCGCGCCACAAAAAGAGATTCCGCCGAAAAGAAATATCCCAACCTCTTCACCGACATTTCCTACACCATGTTCGTCGAAATGCCACATTATCGTCCATTCAATTATTTCAACTTCCTGAACGTCCTGCTGGAAAACAAGGATGTGCGAGAACACGTGCTCTTCGGTACGGACTATTATATGGTGGAAAGGGAAAAGGTCAGCGAAAAGGAAGTCTCGATCGGCTTGCGGGCGCATCTGGGTGAAGCCCTCTATTTCCAAATCGCATACCACAATCCAAAGCGCTTTCTTTACGAATCAGATACTTAAAGCATGTTTCATCATAATGTCTGGCTTGATATAATCTCGCCATGCCCAAAACCAAAGTCCTCCCCTACCTCGAAGCCCTGTTCGCCGTGGTCGTCTGGGGCGCATCGTTCATTGCCACAAAGATAGCAGTCGGGCAGATCTCGCCCATCTCGGTGGTGTGGATCCGGTTCGCAATGGGAATTCCCATTCTGTTCGCCGTCGTCCTTGCACGGAAACAGTTCGCGCTCCCAAAAAGAAATGAATGGTGGTACTTTGCCCTGCTCGGCTTTTTGGGTATTTCCTTCCACCAATGGCTGCAATCAAATGGGTTGATCACAGCGCAGGCCACCACCACTGCATGGATCGTCGCTACAACGCCTGCATTCATCGCCGTTCTCGGCTGGCTGGTGCTCAAGGAAAAACTCAACCTTATACAATCATTGGGTATCGTACTGGCAATGTTGGGCGTGCTGGTCGTGGTCAGCAAGGGAAATTTTGATGGGCTTGCCATAGGTCAATTTGGCACGATCGGCGACTTCCTCATTCTCATCAGTGCGGTCAACTGGGCGGTATTCTCCATCCTTTCGCGGCGCGGCTTACAGACGCATCCATCCACGCGCCTGACATTCTGGGTGATGACCATCGGCTGGTTAATCACGTCCGTTGCTTTTTTCGCGCAAGGCAAAATCATTGAGATCACCGTGCTTGATTCACGCGGCTGGTGGTCAATGATCTTCCTCGGCATTTTCACAACCGGCTTTGCCTACATCGCCTGGTTCGACGCGCTGGCCCAACTCCCCGCTGCGCAAACAGGCGCATTCCTTTTTCTCGAACCGCCTTCCAGCATGGTCGTTGCGGCAATCGTGTTGAACGAATCCGTCACTTGGGCATCCATCCTCGGCGGCGCGGTGATATTAATTGGCGTGTGGCTGGTCAACAGGAATTAAGATGAAATCCCGCACAACGCCACAAGCAAGCGTGGACAAGACAGAAAACGGCTATCTATTGAAGATTCCTGCAGGAGATTCTTCTGCCTACCGCTTTGCGCAGATGGATGATTATTTTGGGCTTTCGCGCCGAAAATTTCCGCATCATTCATTGACTTTGAGCCTGCGCGCCAGAGTCTCGAGCAGTTCCCTCCCCGGAACCTGGGGCTTCGGGCTGTGGAACGACCCCTTCGGCATGTCTCTCGGATTCGGCGGAAGGCGTTGGCAGTTCCCTGCCCTGCCGAATGCAGCGTGGTTTTTCAGCGCATCCAAGGAAAATCATCTATCGTTCGGTGAAAAACCGGCTCAAGGATTTCTCGCTCAAAGTTTCAACGCGCCGATATTTCATACGCTGTTGATTCCAACTGGGTTGGTCTTTCCGTTTTCGCGCAAAGCAGCGAGAAAATTGCTAAGCAGGATCATCGCGGAGGATTCATCTGTTCTGGACGTGGAGATTACTCAATGGCACAACTACAGGCTCGAGTGGAGTCAAAGAGGCGTTGTTTGGCATGTGGATGAAGTCCGGGCATTCGAGTCTCCAGTGAGCCCCAATCCGCCCCTGGGTCTGGTCATCTGGCTGGACAATCAATTCGCAGCATTTTCCCCCGATGGAAAGATCGGGTTCGGAGTATTAGAAAATTCCGAACCTGCATGGCTTGAAATTGCCGATCTGAATTTGAGTTAGATTAGGGAACTGTTTCACATCCCATATTTTTTAGCCTCATTCCAAAAAGCATCCATTTCCTCAAGCGTCATATCGGACAAACTGCGGCCCTGCTCTTTTGCACGTTTTTCCACATGGGCAAAACGCTGTTTGAATTTTAGGTTTGCCGTCCGTAAAGCAGATTCAGCATCCACATCCCGCCAGCGGGCAAGATTGACCAGCACAAAGAACAGGTCGCCGAGTTCGCCAGTCACCTGATCAAGGTTTTCAGCCTGTTTGATCTCTTCGATCTCTTCGCGGATTTTATCCAATACACCTTCGATCTCGGGCCAATCAAAGCCGACACGGGCAGCGCGATCCTGATATTCCTGTGCCTGACTCAAGGCAGGCAGCGAGGCAGGCACGCCGTCTAAAATCCCCTTATTTTCTTTCTTCTCTCCTCTTTCCTTTTCCTTCAACTTTTCCCAGTTTTGCAGGACGCCATCTACGCCTTCGAGTTTCAAGTCGCCGAATACATGCGGATGGCGGCGGACGATCTTATCGTAAATATGCCTTATCACATCCGTGAAGGTGAAATCCTTCGATTCGCTGGCAATCTGGGAATTCAGGATGATCTGCAGGAGCAGGTCGCCGAACTCTTCACGCATGCCGGATTTGTCATCAGTATCCATGGCGGAGAGGGTTTCATAGGCTTCTTCGAGCAGGTGTTTCCGCAAAGTCTGGTGTGTCTGCTCCCGGTCCCATGGACAACCGTCCGGCGCGCGTAAATGGGCTACGATCTCGGCAAAGGATTCAAAGGATGTTCCTTCGCCGAGTAACGGGATGAAAAGCGAAACCGGGGCTGAAAAATCCCCTCCGCCAAAGTCCGCCAATCTTTCCTCCTTCTTCTCTCCTCCATCCACAATCCAGATCAGATGATCCGCCGGATATGCTGCCATCAAAACCGCGCGCACCTGTTGAGCCAGTTCGCGCGAGTCAATGCCGAGGATGAGCATATCCGCATCGGGCGGGGCGGGAGGATAATGCGCGGATGAAAGAGTCTGCGCTTCCAGTAGAGTCAACTTCGAGGGCGGGGTGAGGCGGAGTATCTCAAATATTGAGGCGACGAGGGAGAAATCCATGGTAAATCTCCTGTTAAATGCGTAATCCGTAATTCGTAACCCGTAAATGATTACGGAGTACGCATTACGGATTATCCAAAGCCCTTGTAAAATAGAATTAACGTTTTGTGTAGGTGGGTGCTTTGCGGGCTTTCTTGAGACCGGGTTTCTTGCGTTCCTTTACACGGGCGTCGCGGGTGAGCAAACCCTTTTTGCGCAAGGCGGCAGTCCAATCTGCATTGATGAGCTGAAGGGCGCGGGCAATGCCGAGGCGCACTGCTTCGGTCTGCCCAGTGACGCCGCCGCCATTGACCATGACGGATACATCGTATTTCTTGGCTTCCTGGCCCACTGCACCAAACGGGCGCAGAATGTCTTCCAGATCGCCAAGGCGGGTAAAGAACGCCGAAGCTTCCTTCTCGTTGACGATAAACTTGCCGCTTCCGTCCATCAGGCGGACCCGGGCAGTGCTTGCCTTGCGGCGACCAATACCTTCGTAATATTGAGCCATATTTACTTACCTCTTATTCCAAAACTTTCGGGTTCTGCATGGCGTGCGGGTGATCCGACCCGGCATAGATCTTCAAGCGCTTGAGCACTGCGCGTCCCATGCGGTTGTGCGGAAGCATGCCCCATACTGCGGCGCGCAGGGCGCGGTCGGGGTGTGTGGCAAGCTGGTCGCGCAAAGAAATGGTCTTTAACCCGCCGGGATAGCCGGAATGGCTGTAGTACATCTTGCTTTCCAGCTTGGAGTGAGTCTTCGTGCCCGTCACGCTTACGCGTTGGGCATTGACCACGACCACATAATCGCCCATCTCCACACCGGGCGTGAAGGAGGGCTTATGCTTTCCAAGCAGAACATGCGCAACCCGCGCAGCGAGGCGTCCCAAGGTCTGCCCTTCTGCATTGATAACAACCCAGTCGCGCTGAATATCAGCGGCTTTCGGATAGTACGTCTTTTGTTGCACTTTCGTCTCTCCGTTTCTTTAAATATCTTTTCAACGTGATCCATAATCCACTTTGACCAGTGTCAACCCGTGCGCGGGAGCCAGCCCAGCCGGGAGTTTGGTCCGCTTTAAAAAAGCAGCCTGAACATCCTCGATCGAACATTTTCCCAGCGCAAGGGATACCTGCACAAACACCAGCCTTCGCACCATGCGATACAAAAACGCATCTGCCCGGACTTCAAACTGCCACTCACCATCCGGCTTTCTTCTCCAGTCGGATTTCGTCACTGTGCGCACCGTCGTCCCTTTTTCGGAAGTCGGTGAGCCAAAGGCGGCAAAATCATGTGTGCCGAGGAAAAATTCAGCGTTCTGTTTGAGCGCGTCGCCGTCCAGCGGAACCGCCAGACGCCATGCAAACCTTTCACGTAACGGGTTGCGGGTCGGTTCACAGAATAGTCTGTAGCGGTACGAGCGCGAGACGGCATCGAAGCGGGGATGAAAATCCGCCGCAGCCGGGCGCAGGCTTTTCACGGCAAGATCGGGTGGGAGTTCCGCGTTGAGCGCTTTCAGCAATTTTTCGCCTGAGTGCGCCCACGTATCGAAATCGAACGCCGCAACCTGTCCGCTTGCATGGACTCCCGTGTCTGTCCTTCCAGCCATCAGAACCGATTTTCCAGACCAGCCAATACGGTGAAGGGCTTTTTCGAACTCGCCCTGCACGGTCCGGGAATTTGCCTGCCGCTGGCTTCCGGCAAACCCGGAGCCGTCATAGGCAAGGATCACTTGGTAACGTGCCATATAGCAGTCAGCTTTCACCAATGGCTTTTAGCTGAGCACCAGATGTTTCTTTGGTTATTCTTCCACCAACTCGAGAACCACCATTTCGGCCGAGTCGCCAAGGCGGGGTCCAAGTTTTGTCACACGGGTGTAGCCGCCGTTACGGCTGGCAAAGCGGGGGGCGATCTCGTCAAACAAACGTTTGATGACCTGATTATCGCCCAACCTCGAAACGGCAAGACGACGGGCGTGTACTTTCTGTTCCGCAGTGCCGTTTGCGCTGTTCTTTGCAAGCGTGATCAGCCGTTCGGCATCGCCGCGAATGGCGGCGGCTTTCGCTTTTGTGGTCTTGATCCGCTCGTGTGTCAGAAATTGTTTGATCAGGTTGCGGCGCAGGGCGATACGCGCGCCCTTTGTGCGTCCCAATCTGTAACCTGCTACTGAATGTCGCATCTCTTAACTCTCCGAGGATGATTCGTCTTTAAGGAAGCCTTTTTCACGCATTTTGTCGCGAAGTTCGTCGAGACTCTTCTCGCCAAAATTGCGGATGGACATGACCGCGCCCTCTCCTTTTTCGAGGAGTTCGAGCACATCGCCAACCGTGGTAATGCCTGTGCGCTTCAATGAATTGAAGACGCGCACGGAAAGGTCCAAGGCTTCGACGGGCGTTTCCGCCATTTCACTGCTCAGGCGGCTTCCGGTCGTTTCGCGTTCCACAGCCACCGTCAGCATCTCTTCATTGATCCCTGCGATATAGCGCAAATGATCTATCAGGATGCGTGCGGAATTGCTGAGGGCGCGTTCGGGTGAAACCGTGCCGTCCGTCCAGATTTCCAAAATTAGTTTGTCGTAATTTGTGCTTTGTCCAACGCGGGCGGAAACCACTTCCCAATTGACGCGTTTCACAGGGCTGAAGATCGCGTCCACCGGCAGTTCGCCAATGGGCATGTGTCCAGAGCGTTCGTTGGCAGGCGAATAGCCTCTTCCACGTTCCACAACGAATTCGATGTCGAGTTTCGTCTTCGCTCCGTCCACCGTGAATAGATAAGTATCCGGGTTGACAATCTCGATCTCGGCAGGAGCAATGATGTCCGCTGCTGTCACGGTTCCTTCGCCACGCACTTCCAACTGCATGCGGGCGCTGTCCACGCCGTCCATCTTGATGCGGATCTGTTTGACCTGCAACATCACCTGGATGACGTCTTCGCGCACGCCGGGAATATCGCTAAACTCATGCAAAACATCAGAAAAGCGCACAGATGTAATCGCGGACCCTTCCAAAGAGGAGAGCAGGACACGACGCAGAGCATTGCCCAACGTCACGCCGTAGCCGCCCTCAAGCGGGCTGATTACGAATTTGCCGTAGTTTCGAGCTTCTGCTTCGCGCTCGATCTTTGGCATAACCATGTTCGTGATGATACCTGTCACGGTTCACCTGTCCCTTTTGATCAGGCTCCGGGTCGTGGACCAGGCTTGCGGTCCGGACCCGAAGCGCATTTGAGAATTAGCGTCTGGAATAGTATTCAACGATAAGCTGTTCGTCGAGACTACCGTCAATTTCAGCGCGTTCGGGCATGCGAGCCACAGAACCGCTCATGGATTTTAGATCGCGACTGAGCCATGCGGGAGTGTTGCGCTTTTCAGCGAAGGCGCCAAGTTCCTTGAAGTAGGTAAGTTTGCCGGAACCTTCACGCACAGCAACTGCATCGCCTTCACCAAGAAGCATCGAGGGCACATCCGTGCGGCGTCCATTGACGACGAAGTGACCATGTGTCACCAGCACACGCGCCTGCGCACGGCTGGCGGCAAAGCCGAGTCGATAGACGACGTTATCGAGCCGTGACTCGAGGATTTGAAGCAGGTTCAGACCCGTGAGACCGCGACGTGTGATCGCCGTATCGTAGTAACGGCGGAACTGGCGTTCGAGCACGCCGTAGATGCGGCGGGCTTTCTGTTTTGCGCGCAACTGACGGGCAAAGTCGGAGGAACGTCCCATATTAGGGCCGCCACGACCCGCCGTACGGCCATGCTGACCGGGCGCAAAACTGCGTTTTTCAAAGGAGCATTTGGGGGTAAAACAACGCTCGCCTTTGAGATAAAGTTTCTCACCTTCGCGCCGGCATAATTTACAAACCGGACTTAATGATTTAGCCATATATCAACTACCTCTATCCTACACGCGTCGCTTTTTCGGAGGGCGGCATCCGTTATGCGGAACCGGAGTAATATCCGAAATGGAACGGACTTTTAAACCCATTGCCTGCACTGCGCGGATGGCATTTTCGCGGCCGGGTCCGGGTCCCTTGACGAACAGGTCCACTTCCTGCAGTCCCAACTGCTGAGCGGCCTTGATGGCCTGCTCTGCTGCAAGACGTGCAGCAAAAGGCGTACTCTTGCGCGAGCCTTTGAAACCCGCGGAGCCAGCGGAACCCCAGGCAACGGTGTTGCCATCGGTATCTGTAACGGTAACAATCGTATTATTGAAGGAAGCGAAGATATGCACCTGCCCGGAGGACAGGGTACGCTTCCCTTTTTTCGCGCCGGAGGCGCGGCGGGCAGAACGAACACTCTGAGCCATTTTTCTTTATATACCTTTCGGACAGGATTATTTCTTCGCACCGCGACGGCGACCGCGTCCCGCGACTGTTTTCTTGATGCCTTTGCGGGTTCGGGCGTTCGTCTTTGTGCGTTGACCATTGACGGGCAGGTTGCGGCGGTGGCGCAAGCCGCGATACGAACCAATTTCGATCAGGCGCTTGACGTTCATTTGAACTTCGCGGCGCAGATCGCCTTCGACCTTGTAATGCTTGGAAATGTACTCGCGGATCGATGCAACTTCCGATTCAGTTAAATCCTTGATGCGCGTATCAGGATTGACCTTGGTTTCTGCCAAGATCTGCCGGGCGCGCGTCGGACCAATGCCATAAAGGTAGGTCAAACCAACTTCTGTCCGCTTGTTGCGCGGAAGATCAACACCTTCAATTCTCGCCATAGGTCACTTACCCTTGTCTCTGTTTATGTTTTGGATTTTCGCAAATAATGTACACGCGTCCCTTGCGCCGGATGATGCGGCACTTGGCACAGCGCTTGCGAATGGAAGGCGAAACTTTCATGAAAAATCTCCTTGCTTGCAGGCTCTCCAACGAGAGCCAAAGTTCTGATTATACTGTTCGTTTATCAATTCGTCCATACTACACGATGTATCTGCTGTTTAGAGGACAGTCAGGAGGAGGGGTTCTCCTTCGGTGACGGCAACCGTGTGTTCAAAATGCGCCGTCAGGGATCCATCCGCAGATACAACAGTCCATTGATCCGGCAGGACGCGGGTTTCATGCGTCCCGATAAGCACCATGGGTTCGAGCGCGATGGTCATCCCGGGTCGGAGGAGAGTGCCGCGTCCTGCCATGCCGATATTTGGCACCTGCGGACCTTCGTGCATGTCCTTCCCGACGCCGTGTCCCGTGTATTCACGAGTGACATGGAGACCCCGGCTTTCCACATGGTTCTGTATCGCCGCAGAGACATCGCCCGTGCGCAAGCCTTTTCGCATCTTCTCGATGCCGGCATACAAAGCGCCTTCGGTGATCTCGAGCAACTGCTTCGCCTCAGGAGAGATCTCCCCGACCCCGGCTGTGAAGGCGGAGTCGGCGACAAAGCCTTCGTGGATCGTCCCGCAGTC
This sequence comes from uncultured Anaerolinea sp., assembly GCA_964563315.1. Lineage (GTDB taxonomy): Bacteria > Chloroflexota > Anaerolineae > Anaerolineales > Villigracilaceae > Villigracilis. Next base: position 9,445 of record CAZLWG010000058.1, read on the forward strand.
TATCGAAACGATATCCCCTTCCTTAAGCTTGCGCTTCGGGCGGGGAATCCCATGTACCATCTCGTCGTTGATGCTGACTGTGATGGATGTCGGAAACGGCGGACGTCCGTAGCCTTTGAACGGCGATACACATCCGTATGACTTCAGCACTTCCTCAGCAGCCGCGTTAAGGTCCGCTGTCGTCACACCTGGTTGTAAAAGTTCTCGTACCTTTGCCAGAACCGTCGCGTTAATGTGCCCTGCTTCGCGCATAATCTTCAACTCGGCAGGTTTCTTTATTCTGATCTGGCGTTCCCAACTCATTCCAATAAACCTATCAAATCAGCAGAGCGTGGCGGGCTCCGCGTATTCACTCACGACTTCTATTTCTTCAACACGGCAAGCAATCCCGCCGTCACCTGCTCTACAGCCTGCGCGCCATCAATTTCGACAAGCTTGCCAGCCTTGCGATAGTATTCGACCAACGGCATGGTCTGCTCCAGATAAACCCGAATGCGCTTTGTTACTGTCTCAACCTTATCATCATCACGCTGATATAACTCGGAACCATCGTCGTCGCAGATACCTGCCTGTTTCGGCGGATTGTACTTTTCGTGATAAATGTGTCCTTTTGCGCGGCAAGTCCAGCGTCCGCTGGCGCGCTCTACAAGGACGGACTCATCGGCAGTAATGTACGGCACTACGTTCACTTCGCCGCCAAACTCCGCGAGCATCTTTTTAAGCGCATCTGCCTGCGCGGGGGTGCGGGGAAAGCCGTCAAGAATCGCACCAGCTTCACAGTCCGGGCGGGAGATGCGTTCGCGAATCATGTTTATGGTGACATCATCCGGAACCAACTCGCCTTTATCCATGAAAGATTTGGCAAGTTTACCTAATTCAGTCTCATTCTTAAGGTTCTCACGGAAAAGGTCGCCCGAGGAAACATGCGCCAGCTTGCTCGTTTCAGATAGAATTCTAGCCTGGGTTCCCTTGCCAACACCGGGAGGTCCGAGCAAAACGATGAAGGTCGCCATCACAACTCCCTAGCGGACGAGCAGTGAATCTTGATAACCGTGCAGTTTGAGTTCGGCGTCGATATTTTGGAAGGTATCGCGTACCACGCCGACAACGATGAGCAAGCCGGAGGACGAAACAAGGAATATCCCCGTTTGCGAACTGGCAGCGGCAAGATTGAACGCGCTCAACAACAGACCAAGAAGGAACGGCATGATGGCAACAAGCCCAAGAAATACCGCGCCAACCAGGGTGATGCGCCTCTGAACCGTGCTCAGATATTTTTGAGTAGGAGCGCCGGTATGTACGCCCGGAACTGTGGCGCCCATCTTCTTGAGGTTGTCGCCGTAATTTTGCTGGTCGAACAATACGGCTGTGTAGAAGAAGGTGAAAACAACAACCATTAAGAAGTACAGCGTCCAATAGCCCCAGTTGTTCGTACCCGTGGCTCCAAAAAAGTTTTGAACACTAAGGAAGAAGTTTGCCACACCCTGATTTTCACTTTGGGTGAAATAACTGGCGACAATCGCAGGGAACTGCAAAATGGCGCTTGCAAAGATCAGGGGAATCATGCCGGAAAGGTTAACCATCAGGGGCAGGGTGCCTTTTACAGGCATGGACATGCGGTTGCCGATACGGCGTCCAGGGTACATGACCGGCACATTGCGGCGTCCCTGCTGGACGTACACGATGGCAAAGACTGTCAACACAATGATAACAATGGTGAATGCCAGCATGATCCAACGGGTCTCTTCATCTGCCAAAAGCCCTGCAAGATTTGCAGGCATTTGGGAAACGATACCCGCAAAGATGACGAGAGAAAGTCCCTGCCCGCGGATGCCATATTCGGAAATCAACTCACCAAGCCAGATGGCAAACATGGTACCCGCCGTCATTGCTATGAGGGTTGCCCACGAACCAAGCGCAGTACCTGCACCCAGTAAACCAAATGGAAGGATGGGTTGCCCAATTGCCTGAATGGACAAGGAGTTGAAGATATTGATCTGCCCAATGGCGGAAAGCGCCGCCATCGGTACTGCCAGATAATATGTCCATTTTTCCTGCCAGCGGCGCCCCTCACGAGGGTCTTCCTGTATCCTGCGCTGAAGCGAAGGGATGATCGGGATCAACAATTGCAGGATGATCTGAGCGGTAATGTATGGGTAAACACCCATGGACAACAATGAGAAATTGGAAACTGTCCCACCAGAAAGCAGATCCAAAAATCCGAGGAAGTTTCCCTGCCCGGTGGACGAGCCTCGAAAAGCAGCGAGAATGTCATGATCCACGCCAGGGGCGGGAACGTTTGCCGCAATTCTATAGATCGCCAAAATAATGAGAGTGACGATCAGTTTGCTTCGAATATCTTCGGATTTCCAAAGATAACGCCAGCCTGAGAAGGTGGTCTTCATGCAGTGTATCCTTTATCCGGGTTGAGCGATCAATTCAACGGAGCCGCCAGCCTTTTCGATCTTGGCTTTGGCTCCCGCACTGACTCGATGAACACGAAGTTTGAGGGGGATGGTCAACTCGCCACGGCCCAGAACAACTATCGGGTTGCGCGAATCGCGCAGGAGACGAGCTTCGGCGAGAGACTCGGGCGTAACATTCGCATCCGCTTTGAAAGCCTGGGAGAGTTGATCCAGGTTCACTTCGTTATAAACGACCTGATTGGGCGGGGTGAAGCCTTCACCGCGCATGAACGGCAGACGGCGATAGAAAGGCAGATTGCCTCCCTGGCGGTAGAGATTGCCGCCTTCGCCAGAACGCGCACCTGCGCCTTTTGTACCACGGCCGGCGGTCTTGCCCTGCCCCGCCGAGATGCCGCGTCCCACCCGCTTCTTATCTTTTTTGGACCCGGGATTGGGTACGAGATCATGTAGTTTCATATCCAATACCTATTCTTCGATCTTGAGCAAGTGGATGACCTTGTTTAACATACCGCGCAATGCGGGGGTATCCTTATGCTCAACTGTTTGGTGTAAACGACGCAAGCCCAAGGCTTTGACTGTCGCTTTCTGATCCTTGGTGTAACCGATGGCGCTTCGCACCAATGTAACACGCAGGGTTTTGCCTGAGGTTTCCTTTTTAGGCATGCTGCTTCCTCCGTTCCCAGAAGGGCAACAATTCATCGTTGCGTTTTCCACGGCGGGCTGCTTCAACAGCCGGGGAACGCAACGCATCAAGCGCATCGAAGGTAGCCATGACAACGTTAAGGACGTTTGCACTTCCCATGGATTTGGTGAGGATGTCACGGACGCCGGCAACTTCCAAAACAGCACGGACGCCGCCAGCCGCGATTACGCCTGTACCAGCCGAAGCGGGTTTGAGGAACACCCGGGCGCCAGCCACTTTACCCAGCACTTCATGGGGGATAGTCGTACCAGATAAATTGACTACACGCAAGTCCTTGCGGGCACGCTCAGATGCCTTGCGCATCGCGTCGGGGACAGCATTTGCCTTTCCGACACCCATTCCCACGTTACCCTTCTTGTCTCCGGTAACAACCGTCACGCGGAACTGGAAGCGGCGGCCACCCTTCACCACTTTCGCCACGCGGGCAATTTCGATCACGCGCTCTTCAAAGGCGTCTTGCGCTTCATATTGTTGCTTGTCAAATTGAGTTTCTGCCATATCTTTCTCCATGTGAGACGGATCTGTTCCAGGAAGTCCTAGAACTGCAGTCCGCCTTCACGCGCTCCATCAGCCAATGCTTTTACACGCCCGGTATAACGAAAGCCGCCACGGTCAAACACAACAGAGGTAACGCCTTTGGATTTGGCGCGCTCTGCGATGGCTTTTCCGACTGCTTTTGCCTGTTCTGTCTTCTTCATGCCTTTCACTTGTTCGCGCAATTCCTTATCCACCGTGGAAGCAGAGATAAGGGTATTCCCCTGCGCATCGTCAATGATCTGGGCGTAGATACCAGTAAGACTCTTGAACACATTCAGCCGGGGGCGGCTGGGTGTTCCAATCAAGTTCTTGCGAACACGCGCATGGCGACGTTCACGAGCAATTGAACGATTCTTCTTAGCCATGATTTACTTGGCTCCCTTCCCGGCTTTGCCTGCCTTGCGGCGAACACGCTCACCAAGGTAGTGCAATCCTTTGCCGTGATACGGTTCCGGTGGACGCACCTTGCGGACATTCGCTGCCACCTGACCGACCAATTCTTTATCAAAACCCATGACTTTGATTTGACGGGTTTTCTGATCCACTTCGAATGAAATACCCGCTGGGGGTTCCATCTTGATGGGGTGTGAATAACCAACGTGCAGGGCAAGGGTTTTTCCTTCCATTTCGGCGCGGTACCCGACACCTTCCACTTCAAGGATCACTTCAAAGCCCGTGCTGACGCCATGAACCATGTTTGCCAAAACGGCGCGAGTGGTTCCGTGCAGGGCGCGCTCTTCGGGGTTGTCCGAATTTCGGGCGATGTTCAGTTGATCGTTTTCCATCTTGATGCTGATCAAACTGGAAAACTCACGCTGAAGTTCGCCCTTGGGTCCCTTCACGCGAACCCTGGAGCCGTTCAACTCCACTTGCACGCCGCTGGGAATTTCCACAGGTAAACGACCTATGCGAGACACAATAAACCTCCTACCACACCTTGCAAAGAATCTCGCCGCCTACGCCCAACTGTCGGGCGCGCGCGCCGGTCATGACGCCCTTGGGGGTCGAGAGAATGGCAACACCAATTCCCGAGAGCACCCAGGGGATTTCCGTCTTCTTGGTGTAGATACGGCGTCCCGGTTTGCTGACGCGCTCCAAACCAGAAAGTACCGCGCGCCGGTCGCGGCGTTCGCCAACATATTTGATCTTCAGGCGCAGGACTTTTTGTCCCTCGCGCTCGCCATCGACCACTTCATACCCTTCGAGAAAACCTTCCTCTTTGAGGATTTTGGCGATCTCCAGCTTTATTTTCGAATTGGGCATTGCAACCTGGGCATGTCCTGCCATTACAGCGTTGCGAATGCGGGTCAACATATCAGCAATTGGATCATTAAAAGACATAATCATCCTCCACCCGGCCTACCAGGACGACTTCACGACGCCGGGGATTTTGCCCGCCAACGCCAATTCACGGAAGCAGATGCGGCACAGACCAAAGCGGCGGATGTACCCGCGCGGTCGTCCGCAACGCTGACAACGGTTTCGTACCTGCACGGCATGGCGGCGGCGCAATTCACGATATTGCATACATTTCTTTGCCATAAGTTAAGCTTCCTTCTTGCCGCTGAACGGCATTCCGAGCATTCTTAATAATGCGCGCGCTTCATCATCGTTTTGCGCGGTGGTGACGATGGTCACTTCCATGCCGCGCAATTTGTCGATTTTGTCGTACTCGATCTCCGGGAACACCAACTGGTCTTTAATTCCGAGCGTGTAATTTCCGCGCCCGTCAAACGCATTCGCCGAAACACCGCGGAAGTCGCGCACGCGGGGCAGCGCTATGTTCACGAGGCGGTCCAGAAAAGCCCACATACGCGGACCACGCAGGGTCACCTTTGTGCCGATCAAGCGTCCTTCGCGCAATTTGAAGTTCGCGATGCTTTTTCGCGCTTTTGTCTGCACCGGTTTTTGGGCGGCAATCTGCATCAGGTCCGCCGTTGCGGATTCAAGCGCCTTGGGATTATCCAACGCCTCTCCAAGACCGATATTCACAACGATCTTTTCCAAACGCGGCACCTGCATGACGTTCTTGTAACCAAACGATTTGAGCAGCGCCGGGGTAATTTCGTTCTTGTAAAGTTCCTGCAATCTATTCATATTCATCTGCTCCACGGCTAGTCAATCGTGGCCTCACAATTTTTACAAACGCGATGCGCGCCTTCATCGTCCCGTTGGACTCCCACCCGTGTGGGTTCGCTGCATTTCGGGCATACAAGCATCACATTTGAAATATCAACCGGGCCTTCGAACTGGATGCGTCCGGGATTCATATTCCGTCCAGCCTTGGTTTGGACCTGCTTCTGGTGCTTGGTGCGAATATTCACGCCCTGGACGACCACACGACGGTCATCGAGAAGCACATTGATCACCTCGCCTCTTTTGCCCTTATCTTCGAGGCTGCCGCTGATCACTTCCACCGTATCGCCTTTTCGAATCTTGACTTTCATTGCTTCGCTCCTACAGCACTTCCGGGGCAAGCGACACGATCTTCATGTAACCCATGTCGCGCAATTCGCGCGCCACCGGCCCAAAGATGCGGGTGCCCCTGGGGTTCTCGCCATCTGCATCCAGAATAACCGCGGCATTGTCATCGAAACGGATGTACGAACCGTCTTCGCGACGCCATTCCTTCGTGCAACGCACAATGACGGCCTTCACAATTTCACTTTTCTTCACCGAACCTTGCGGCGTAGCAGACTTGACAGTCGCAACCACCACGTCACCGATCGCGCCATACCTTCGCTTGGATCCGCCCAACACATGGATAACAAGCAATTCGCGCGCGCCGGTATTATCGGCAACTTTCAATCGAGACTCATGCTGGATCATGGACTACTCTCCCACGCCCTGGTCCGCCGTCCGCATCTCACGCTTGATGACTGTTTCAACAGCCCAGCGCTTCCCACGGGACAAGGGACCGGTTTCCACGATACGGACTTCATCACCAATCTGACAACCGACCTCGTCGTGCGCCTTCACGCGCATGCTCGAATACACAACCTTCTTATAAAGGGGGTGTCGAAACTTGCGGGTGATTTCAACAACGACCGTCTTGGTCATTTTATTACTGGTTACTACGCCGGTCATACGACGACGATTGTTCATTTTGCACCTTCCACAGCAGCCGCGCGTTCGATTCCGCGCAGAATGGTCTCCATGCGAGCGATATCGCGGCGCAAAATTTTCACATGACTGGTATCCGTCAATTGACCGGTCACCTGCTGAAAGCGCAGTTTCATCAACTCGTCACGCGCATCCGCAAGTTTGGTGCGAATTTCCTCTGCGCCCAATTTGCGGATATCTTCCACTTTCATTGCCTTCATATTACTCTCCTCCTTGGGGACGACCCACGACCTTGGTCTTGATGGAGAATTTATACTGGGCGCTCTTCAAAGCGGAAATTGCGATCTCTTCAGACAAGCCTCCGACCTCGAACATAATACGTCCCGGCTTTACGACGGCAACATAATATTCCACATTACCCTTACCGGAACCCATGCGGGTTTCCGGCGGTTTGTGAGTAAATGGCTTGGCCGGGAAAATGCGGATCCAAACCTTTCCACGACGTTTCATTTCGCGCACGATGGAACGGCGCGCAGCTTCGATTTGGCGAGCAGTAATCCAACCCGGCTCAAGCGCCTGCAGACCAAATTCACCGAAGGAGACTTCCGCGCCACGGAGAGCCTTGCCTCTCATTCGACCGCGCATCTGCTTGCGCCACTTTACACGTTTCGGCATCAACATATCAAATACCTCGTCTCATAGCAACGTAGCGATTACTCGCTGACGTACACGCCTTCCGTTGCTTCAGCTTTTTCTTCCACTTCCGGTGTAACTTCACCCTTATATATCCAAACCTTGATGCCGATCTGACCGTAGGTGGTCAAGGCTTCAGCTGTGGCAAAGTCAAGATTTGCGCGCAAGGTTTGAAGGGGCACACGTCCTTCACGCAGCCAGACGTCACGGGACATTTCCGCGCCGCCCAAGCGTCCTCCAACCATGATCTTGATCCCCTCAGCGCCCTGCTTCATGGCTTGCTGAATGGCGCGCTTCATCGCGCGACGGTAGGCGATGCGGCGTTCAAGCTGGTCCGCAATGTTCTTTGCAACCAGCATGGCGTCCGTATCAGGTGAGGAGATCTCCTTCACGTCCAATTCGATCTTTTTACCCACCAAAGTCTCCAGCGCCTGGCGGATCTTCTTCACGCCTTCGCCTTTGCGCCCAATCAGAATGCCCGGTTTGGCAGTATGAATGGCAATGCGGATCTTCCCAGGAGTGCGTTCCACATCAATGCGGGAAATGCCGGCTTTGCCGTTCTTTACCGCATCAGGCATTTGCTTTCGCAGTTCACGGACTCTTTCATCGGCGGCAGCGCCGCCTTTGGAAAGTTTTCCCACCAGAAGATTGCGAATGGCAAAATCCTGATGCAATTGTTGACGATAGGTGCTGCCTTCTGCAAACCAGCGGCCGCCCCACGGCTGATTAATGCCCAGACGAAAACCAACGGGATGTACTTTACGACCCATAATCTCTCCTTAAGCTCCACGCTCGCGCAACACAACAGTCACATGTGAACTCCGGCGCAGTATCGGCTTGAAGCGTCCGCGCGCGCCAAAGCGTCTCCATTTACGAGTCGGAGCTTCATCTGCCGTGATCGTCGCCACATATAGATCGTCGCGGCTGACACCAAAGTTTTCCTCGGCATTCGCCACTGCAGAAGCAACCAACTTTCGCACGGGCATCGCCGCGCGTTTGTTTACAAAGTGAAGGATCTCCAACGCCTCGTTGGCGCTTTTTCCGCGCACCAGATCAATAACAGCGCGCACCTTTTGCGCGGATTGAGGAAGGAATCGGACTTTTGCATGAATATCCTGCATTGCTCAATCTCCTACGCGGCTTTCTCGCTGGTCTGGTGACCGCGGAATGTACGTGTCGGGGCGAATTCGCCCAAACGATGGCCGACCATGTTTTCGGTGATATAGATCGGTACATGGCGGCGTCCGTCGTGGACCGCGATTGTGTGTCCGACCATCTGCGGGAAAATCACAGAGGCGCGGCTCCAGGTGCGGATAACCTTCTTTTCTTTTTTCTGATTCATAGACTCGATACGCTTGAGCAATTTCGTCTCAATGTACGGTCCTTTTTTCAATGATCGTGACATATCTGCTTACCTCATCAACTACTAGCGATTCGTCTTGCTGCGACGGCGCACAATATACTGGTCGGTCTTCTTGTTATGGCGAGTCTTCTTGCCAAGGGTAGGTTTACCCCAAGGGCTCTTGGGACCCGGAAGACCAATCGGTTGGCGTCCTTCACCACCGCCGTGAGGATGGTCACGCGGACTCATCGCCGTTCCGCGAACAGTCGGGCGGATGCCGAGATGGCGCTTACGCCCAGCCTTGCCAAGCTTGATGTTGCTGTGATCAAGGTTACCCACCTGACCAATCGTTGCATAACACACTTGATGGATAAGCCGGACTTCCCCAGAAGGCATGCGGATTTGCGCAAACTCTCCTTCCTTGGCAAGTAATTGCGCCGCGGCTCCAGCCGAACGGACCAGTTGCCCACCCTTCCCAGTCTTCATCTCGATGTTGTGAATCATCGTACCGACAGGAATATTACTAATCGGCAGGGCATTGCCGGGTCGAATCTCAGCTGTGGAGCCGGACATGACCGTGTCACCAACTTTAAGTCCCAGCGGCGAGACGATGTAACGTTTTTCTCCGTCTACATAATGGAGGAGAGCAAGTCGCGCCGTGCGGTTGGGATCATATTCGATCGCAGCCACTTTGGCGGGAATTCCAAATTTCTCACGGCGGAAATCCACCATTCGGATGAAACGACGCGCGCCTCCGCCTCGATGACGGACCGTCACACGACCATGAGCATTGCGACCACCGCGATTCTTCTTGGTGACCAGCAGGGAGCGCTCCGGAGCGCTTTTCGTGATTTCTTCAAACGTATGCCCGGTCATTCCACGGGTGCCGGGAGTTACCGGCTTGTACTTTTTAACAGCCATTACTGCACCCCTTCAAAGATCTCGAGGGGTTTGCTTCCCTCGGCAAGGGTCACAACTGCCTTTTTGAACGCAGGGCGGCGAACCAGCAAGCGGCGGGTTCGACCGCGGCGTCCGCGTTTGGCAGGCGCGTTGAGAATGTTCACGCGTGCCACGGTCACGTCGAAAAGAGATTCGATCGCGTCCTTCACCATGGTACGAGTGGCATTGTTTTTGACAACAAAAACATACTGACCTAACTGGCCCGACTGATAACTAGATTTTTCAGTTACGAGCGGGCGGACGAGGACACTATAAATATCTGACATGTCTCTCTCCTATCCAAGCTGCGCAACAAGCGCATCGATTGTCTTGACAGGCAGGATAACCTTGTCAAACGAAAGGACATCCCGCACATTCAAATAGCTGGCAAGAAGCACCTTTGCACTCTCAAGATTATCAGCCGAGCGCATCACAGCATCGTAATCCTGATCCTTGACAGGCATGAGGACCAATACTGTGGAAGCGCCAACCAAATTACCCAAAGTTTCAGCCATTAAACGCGTCTTGGGTTCCTTGAGCGAAAGTTCATCCACAACAATTATGGAGGATTCCGCAGCCTTAACAGAAAGCGCCGACCGAAGAGCAGCTTGACGCATCTTCTTCGGCATGCGTAGTTCATAACTACGGGGATGCGGAGTGTGGATACGACCGCCCCCAACCCACTGCGCCGCACGCCTGGACCCTTGGCGGGCTCGTCCCGTTCCTTTCTGTTTCCATGGCTTTCGGCCTCCGCCCCTCACTTCAGACCGGACTTTGGTCTCATGTGTGCCAAGGCGGGCATTCGACATCTGACGCACATATGCCTGATGCATCAGGTCTACATTCACAGGGGCTTCGAATAGATTCGCCGGAAGTTCAACTTCGCGAACTTTCTTGCCCTTCAAATCAAGAACATCTACTTTCATGGTTATACTGGCTCCCGTTTCCTGCGCGCCTACTGCTTGCGCGACTCCTTGATCATGACGAGACTACCCTTGCCACCGGGAACAGCGCCATTGACGGCAATCAGGTTGCGTTCAGGATCCACCATCACAACCTTGATGTTTTGGGCGGTCACACGGTCCGTGCCCATATGACCAGCGCCGCGTGCGCCTTTGTATACACGACCCGGCGTGGTGCCGGAGCCGCGCGAACCGGGTGCACGGTTGCGGTCAGACGTACCATGTGTGGCGTTCATACCATGGAAGTGATAGCGCTTCACGCCGCCAGCAAAGCCTTTACCTTTGCTGATGCCGATCACGTCCACGCGTTCACCAATGACAAACGCATCGCCGACCATAACCTTGTCGCCGACGTTCAAGCCATGATCCTTGGCGCGAAACTCGCGCAGGTATCGCAAGGGGGGAATTTCATTGGACTTCAAGTGTCCCAATTGACCACCGGTGAGGCGTTTGGGATTCACTTCGCCAAACCCAAGCTGTACTGCCGAATATCCCTCTTTTTCGGCAACACGTATCTGGGTAACGTAACATGGCCCAGCTTCGATGAGTGTCACAGGATAAGCGACACCTTGCTCATCGAAGATCTGGGTCATGCCGATCTTCTTTCCAATCAGCCCTTTCAACATGCTCAATTTTCTCCTTTAGAAGATATTGACGAGACTGTCAGCCGGGGCAACGGCCGCATCATCTCCGTGCAGCGCAGTCAGCAGGTCTGGTGCGAAGCGTGTTTTATCGGTTCCACACGCAGGCCTTCTCTTACACTGTCTCAAATAATCCGCGGTTTTCCGCGGTTATTCACCAACTAGATCTTGATCTCGATATCGACACCTGCAGGCAGGTTCAAGCGCATCAACATGTCAATCGTTTTGGAGTCCGGGTCCAAAACATCGATCAAACGGTTGTGCGTGCGGATCTCAAAGTGCTCGTGTGAGTCCTTATCAATGAAAGTCGAACGACGTATTGTAAAGCGTTCCGTCTTGCTTGGCAAGGGCACGGGACCAACAACATGAGCGCCGGTGCGTTCTGCAGTTTCCACAATGCGTTTCGCCGATTGGTCGAGAACGCGGTGGTCGTATGCCTTGAGGCGGATGCGAATCTTCTGTTTTGCCATCATCTCACCTATTCGAGGATCTTGGTGACGACACCAGCGCCGACGGTCAGACCGCCTTCACGGATGGCGAACTTGGAGCCCTGCT
>CAZLWG010000059.1:0-21282 GCA_964563315.1 uncultured Anaerolinea sp.
AAGTACCATGTCTCGATCTGCATGAGAAAGGTGACTGCGCCGTAATAGGCAAATGCCAGGCTGATCGCCAGTTTCCAGCCGCTCCAGCGCGAGGTCAGGATGAGCGCGGCGATGACGAGCAGATGGGCGATCGCAACGATCAGCAGACCGCTTCCTTCCGACACCAAGCCTGGCTCCATGTTTGCGCTGTCGGGCATGACGCCTGCCACCGCCATCGAGCCGATGACGAAGAATACAATGAAAAGAATATACAGCAGAGCGAATTTGAAAGCCCATTTGAAAAGAGATTTGAACGAAACGTTTTTCATGGGGAACTCCATTTGTTGAAAATTACACGCGATGCTGAGACCTATCAACGCCGTCAACTCGTCAGCATGCGGATAATCTCCGCGCTGCGTTTGCTGAACAGGGATAGATGTCCTTCGTCGGGATAAAACTCCGCCTCACACTTCGGGACGGCGGATTCGACAAACCGAGCCATCGCCACAGGAATGTTTTGATCCGCTTCCCCATGCCAGAGATGAATCGGCGTTTGAATCTCCTGCAAACGAAAGCCGAAATCTGTGACCGACAGCAGGGATTCGTGAAATGCGCCGCGCGTCCCCTGCCGCGTCGCTTCGTGTACCATGCGGATGAAACCATCCTGAAAACTGTGATTCCCAGCAACCACCGCGCGATCTGTTTCAGGTAGAACGGCTGACGCGCCAGCAATAAACTTCTTGTGAGCGATGCGCGGCATGACACCCAACATCATCCACAAAAAGAATCGCGCCAATGTGGGTGTTTCACGCGGCATGGTCAGGAACTTGCGCGTCCCTTTGTTGATATTCATCATCAATTCGGGCTCGCTAAACAACGCCGCGCCGCTGACGATTCCAACTTGGGTCAAGCGTTCAGGAATCGCAAACGCGCACGCCAAACCATAGGGACCTCCGAGCGAATAGGCAAGAATGGAAAAGCGTTCGATGTTCAGGTGATCAGCGAGCGCGAGCAGGTCGCGGGGAAAATCCAACAAGTTGAGGTTCGGCTGAAAGCCGGAGAGTCCCATCCCAGGGCGATCTGCCGCAATCAGGCGCACATTGAGAGACTGCAATAGATCTTCGCTGACATACAATTTGGCTTCCAGACGCGAACTCAGCGAGCCATGCAGGTAAAAGATGGGTTTCCCATCGGGTGCGCCGTATTCGTCATAGCCGAGTTTACGACCGTCAGGCAATTTAAATTGCTGGTTGAGTTTTGGCATTATTGCCTCCGTGTAAATGGACGTATAAACCACTAAAAAGATGCAAGGACTATCATCGTTTCGTCGCGGTTTCAGTAATCTCAAAACTTTTTTGCGAGGTGTTGATTCGAGCCAACACACCAATGGGAAGGGTAACCTGCGGGGCAGTGTGACCGAAGTCCATGTCGGTGATGATTGGGAATGAATATCCCCGCGTTCTTTCCAGGATAACGTCGCGCAGCGCCTTTTTTTCGTCGTCGGAAAAGGACATCGGCCTGCCGACAATCATCCCGCGTATTTTGTCAAAAACACCCATGTTTTGATAATCCATCAATATCCCGTCTACCGTCCGCGGCGAAGGTTTCTCCTCCGATGTCTCGAAGAAGAAGATCGTGTCATCCCAATCAAACCAATACTCGGTTCCGCGAAGGTGCTGAAGCGATTCCAAACACCCGCCAGTGAGTCTTCCCTCTGCTATCCCCTCTTTCAGCCACGTCCACCCATTGGAGGGGACGAGGTTTCTGGGGCGTTTCTGGTCTTCCTTTTCTGCCCAATCCAAAAACTCCTCTGTCCAGTGGGAGGCGGGTTCGATTTTTCCGACGGGCGTTTCTCCCATTATGGCTTTTAGAAAATAATCTTTAGAATAATCAAGCATCTCGGGGTATTCGGCAAAATCCGCAAGCAGGGTTCCGCCGTTAAAAGTCACCAGTCCCGTCTTTTTCCAAATGGCGGCATTCAAGACCGTGATATCGGAATACCCCATGAAGATCTTTGGATTTCTACTGATTAATTCAAAATCCAGAAGCGGCAGGAGATGGCATGAGTGGTCGCCCCCGATGGCGGCGATGATCGCCTTGACTGAGGGGTCGGCAAACATATCGTGAATGTCCTGCACGCGGTTTTCGGGTGTATCAGAAACGAATCCATTTTGATTCAATGCGTGTTCCGCCAGCCTGACATCGAAGCCTAGTCCGCGCAGGCATTGGATGCCCTGTTCGACACGGTGAGGAAACCTCCCCGCCCCGCCCCATGATGGGCTGATAATGCCAATGGTATCGCCGAATTTTAATCGCAGTGGTTTGATCATTTGTCCTCCCTTTGGCTCTTATCCGCAAACGCCAGCACATGACCATCGGGGTCGAGACTGTACGCGGCGCGGTCGCCCCAATCGCGGTCTTGCAGTTCGCTCAGTTCGGTCGCGCCTGCCTCGATCGCGCGGCGGTGATATGCGGCGGGGTCCGTCACACGCAAGTAGAGTTCCGCGCGGGGAATACCCGCCGCCCGTGCTGGATCGGGTAGTGCATCTCCAAGCAGGCGCTTGATCCCCGCTTCAGGCATGAGTCCCAAGACACAGGTTTCAGAGAGAATAAATTCGGTCATGCCAGGCACGTTGAGGGACGGCTGGCAAGCCAGCACCTGCGCGTAAAAGTCCGCGCTGCGCATCTGGTCTTTGACGTAGAGAATGATGTGAGTTTTGGCGATTATATTCGAGTTCATGGCTGTTCTACTTCTCGCGCGGGATCGCGAAGGCGTTCTCCAATTTTTCAAAACCGACTTTGGGATAATACTCCATTGCAGCAGGCGCAGAGAGCAGAAGGAGCATACATTCCAGACCCGCAACTTCGCGCGTGCGGCGGACAAGTTCCTTCCCAATTCCTGAACGCTGATATGACTCGTCCACCGCGAGATCGGAGAGGTAACAGCAAAACGAGAAATCTGTCAGCGAGCGCGAAACGCCGACAAGTTTATCCCCGTCCCATGCGGTAACGGTCAGGTTGGCATTGTCCAACATGCGTTGGACTCGGTCCGCGCTATCGAGCGGACGGCGAGCGGCAAGCGTGGAGCGATTCAGCAGGTCAACGAATTGCTCCACGCTGATTGTTTCATTGACTCGGTATTCGATTTCATTCATGGATTTTTCCTTGACGTTGGATGTAGACAAGAGATGGACGACATTTCGTTTAAAAAGACGCAAAACCGTCCGTTCCTGCAACAGAAAATTATGGGTTCACCGCCTTCATAATTCCCGCCAGCAATCTTTCCTGCTCGATGACGGAAAGATTGCTCAGGATTGAGACTGTTATTCGGTTTTCCAATCCAAACCCCGTGACCGCTGAATAGCCAGGGATCGCACCTGTATGACCAACGAAACTTTCCCCGCCAATGACCATCTGCCTGACGCCCAATCCGTAGCCGATTCGTTCGGGTGCGTTTTCGTCGGGTGCAGCCATGAAGGTCATCATTTCTACCAACGATTTGTCTGAGATAATTTCGCCCGTGAACAAGGCGCGGGTAAATCGCGCCACGTCCTTGGAGGTGGAAACAATCCCGCCTGCGGAGAACGCGCCGCTGTGCAGAGAGAGGCGCAGCCCTGTCAGATTCGGTGCGCCGACATGGAGCAGGTCTTCGTCGTAGGCGTTGGCGATCAGGATGTCGTCGGGATATGTCAGATAATAGGTATCATGCAAGCCGAGCTCATTCGTCATTTCCTCTAAAACCGCGTCGTAGGGTTTACCGCTTGCCTTTTCCAGAACGATTCCCAGCAGGAGATAATTCGAGTTGGAGTACTCATGTCGTGAGCCGGGCGCGAATTCAAACGGCTTGTTCTTGATGACCTCAATAAGTTCCTTCGGTCGCCATGACCTTTTGGGCAACCCCATGTAACGCAGGAGAAACGCCGCGTCGCTCGTGTAATCGGGAATCCCGCTGGTGTGATTAAGTAGCATCCGCACGGTGACCTGTTCTCCATAGGGCAGGTCGAACCATTTGGAGCTGGGATCATCGAGCGAGAGTGTCCCCACCTCCACCTGCTGCATGACCAGCGTCGCGGTGTAGAGTTTGGTCACACTGCCGATTCCAAAATGATGTTCAGGCGTGACAAGACATTTTTTCTCACGGCTGGCGAAACCCGAAACGCCATCCCATTGAGTCTCATCAGAATAGATTATTGTGACCTGCAAACCAACGTTTCGCTCTGTGTTGTATGCGTCCAAAACGCGTTGAAGAGGGGAGACGATAGCGGTTTGTTCGATGGTCGGTTTGCAGGCGCGGTCATTTTGCTTGGTCAGGCGGGAGACGTATGTCAGCCAGCCAATGACAGTCAAAAACAGCGCAAGAAGAATCGCACCGATGATTTTTTTCCACACTTTATTGGACAATATGATCACCTCCAATTACCAATCTCCAATCACTGCACTGCCACCGTATTCTCATGCGCCAGTGCAGGGTGGACGATTCCAATAACGCCCGGGGTGACGATGATGAATGCAAGGACGAGGATCGTGGGTTGAACCCCAAAGCCCGTCAGCAGCGCGGAGCCAAGAAGAGCGCCAAGCGGGGGTGCGGCTTGCATGAGAGTCCGTAGCAGGCTGATAACTCGTCCGCGCAGGCGGGCGGGGATGAGGCGCAGGCGGATGGTCTGCGCCCAAATCGTCAGCGGAGCGCTGAAGAAGTGGGCAATCCCCAAAAAGACGACCGAAGCGAAAAAGCCTGGGAGTGTGAGAAGCCCGAGAAAACTCGCGCCCGTTGCAATCTGGGCGGAGGCGATGGAGCGTCCGAGAGTCCACTTCCAGATGATCATCCCGACGAGAAACGCGCCAATCAATTCGCCCGCTGTCGCCGCGCTGAGCAAACTTCCAAACGTGGCTGCGTCGCCGCCCAATGTCTCGCGCGCGTAAATGGGAAGGAATACCGAGAGCATTCCGAGTCCCAGGTTGGCGCACATGAACATGACCGTGATGAACCAAATCGCTGGTGCGGAGCGGATGAAGGTCAGGGCGTGGTGAAAGCTCTGGGTCGGCGCGGCCGGCTCAACGTCAAGGTGAGAGGCGGGCAGGGGCGGGAGGAAGAGCAGGAAGACGGCGAAGACAAAATAGGAGGCTGCGTCCAGCGCGATGGTGTTCGCGCCGCCCATGGATCCGATTAGGACTCCGCCGAGGGCGGGTCCCAAAACCCCGCCGACTCCAAAACTGATGGTTTCCATCGCGTTGGCGGTGGTGAGTTTTTCTTCGGGCAGAATCGAAGGGAAGATGGTGGGAATCCCCGCAAGGCTGATCATCTTGAACAAGCCATAAATGCCTGCCGCGGCGTACAAATGCCAGGTTTGAAGCATGTTGAATACGTGGAGAATCGGAACGCACGCCATAACCACACCTCGGATTAGATTATCCGTGAGCAGGATGATGCGGCGGTCAAAGAGGTCGAGCAGGTAGCCCGCGAGTGGTCCGCCGACGATGACGGGCGCGGTGTAGATGACGACCAAGGCCCCGATGTCTTTGGCGGAACCTGTCAGTTCATAGATCAGCCAGGTTAGCGAAACCCACGTCAGACCGTCGCCGAGAATCGAGATGGTCGCACCGAGCCAGAGCGGGCCGAATTTTTTGTCGAGGAGGAGGGAGAGATATTGTTTCATTCAGGGTGTTCCTTTTGCAGGGATGATATAGGAACACCCCAGATCAGGCTATTAAAATCTTGCTCAATTGGCGATATAGCGGATCGCGAAACTCGGACGGGCTGATTCCGAACATCTTGCGAAACGCGGCGGAAAAATGCCCGTGATTGGCGAAACCAAAATCGAGCGCGAGCGCGTCGAGGCGGGTGACGGGATTCTCCAACATCCGCTCGGCGGCGTTGAACAGGCGCAGGCGGTTGACATAGTTGTGAATGGTCATGCCGACTTCGCGTTTGAAGACGCGGCACAGGTGATAGGGGGAAAGATGAACGGCGGAGGAAATATCTTCGAGCCGCAGATCCGAACGGACGTTTGCGTTGAGAAAAGTCTTGACGGCATGTACCTGTTCGGCGCGGTCGCGCAAGGCGCTGGCGGAATTGATTCGCGGCGCGGGCCCTGCCTGATATTGGATGCGGAGCATTTCATCCACCGCCTCGATGATCTCTTCTTCGATTTCGAGCGCTTCGGCGGTTTGAGTCCCACGCAACAGGCGGTATTGGAAAACCTGCAAGCGCGAGTTCAACGTAAAGTGGCTGAGTGGAAATATCTGTTGGTTATCTTCCACAGCGGGGTTGTGCGTCCGTGCGATTTCAAACAACAAGGAAGGCGCGATGACAAAAATTGTGGATGAATCTTCGCCTTGAATGGGATGACTGATGTCGTACGGCTCGCCTCGATTGAAGAATAAAATATTATTGGGATCCGCCAGAAACGCACCGCGCGCGTCCCTGCGCTGGTACGCGCCCGAGCGCGGCAGGACAATCTCGAAATCCTCTGGGATTTCGCCGCGCGTATTGACCTGCCCCGCACAGCGGTGATCTATGACGCGCAGGATGCCGCTTTGGAAGATGAGTCGGATGGGTGGATGAGCCATGTTCGATTTCGTTCACAGGATTTTGTTACGGATGCGTTGGATTAAGTTATAGACGTTGGCTTCTGGAAAAGGGTGCAAGTTTGCGCTTGAATTGTAAAAAAGCGATTATAAGCATGACGCCCGTTCCCAACAAGATCTTCTCAAGCGCTGGGAAGCCCAACTCACGTTGAAATCCATCGGCACGCAGGTGAACAGCGAATCTATCCGCGATGCCTGTGGACGAAACTTTCGCTTAGCAGGTTGATGCGCTCGTATACCAACGACGACCAACGCGGCGATGAGGATCGAGAGAGCGACGAGAAGGATGAGTTTCATTTTCATTTCCGGTATTTGTTGGCGCGAAAACTCGCCGCCTACGCTTTTCTATCGAACCAATACGCCAGTCCACAGATGAGGATGGGTTGGAATATCCACGACATTGCTGCGCCTGCGACGGGAGGCGGGGTAGTGGCGAACCACATACCCATCACGGTCATCGTCACAGCAAAGAGGAGTAATCCGCCCAGTCCGTAGCGAGCAAGATTCGTCTGCGGTTTGATTGCAACAAGATAGAAGATAAATCCAGCAACAACGAGACCGGTTTCCAGTGCAAGCGCGAGCGGAAGATTATTCCACAAGCCAAGCCCAAGCATGAGCGAGCCATTTCCAAATATGGGCATTTCGGGAATGTGGACGAGCCAATCCAGAACAAAGTGCGAGAAGACCGCCAACCCCATGACTGTGCCAGCCAGCGTGCTTTCTTTGGATGTCCATCGCGGAAGGAAAGCGTAGGTCAAGCCAAAGGCGACCAAGGACCAAACAACCGAGGCGGCTAGCCCGTGAGAGTAGGGAAAGGTGAAGGTCAGGTAATGGGTCTGGGCGTAATTGGCGGGGATGTGAATTTGCTCGAGTCCGAACAGGGTAAAAATGCCCAGCAGGGAATCGTGCGCGAGCGCGGCGAAGAACAGCCAGCCCAAATTAATGCGCCGCTCCATCTTCTTGAGAACCAATCCAGCAGCTAAGTGTCCTGCAAACATGTTTTAATTCCTTTTTGTTTTCCACCACAGAACGTACGGAAAGCACAGAGAAAACCTGTATCGTACCCTCGCGACTCTGAGCACACTGTGATGATCATTTTATATTTTGTTCACTTCAATAATTCCAAAACCGCTTCAACGACCAATTCGGGCTGATCGAGTTGGATGTAATGTCCGCTTTGCCCGGCAATGACTTGCCTGCTATTCGATGACAAACCGACCAGTTCGAGCTGCATTTTCGACCATTCATGCTCGAAGGCTTCTTGGTACTCGCTCCCCACGCCGCTGGTCATGTCGGTGAGACCGTGACTCAACACGATGAGCGACACATCTCCAAGGTTGGAAGGTTTGGACGAAGACGCGGCAAAGTAGAAAGAGGTGGATTCGGCAATCGCGTTCTCGAAGTAATCCGTTGTTGCCAGCACTGCTTGATATTGTTGATACGCCTCATCGGGAAAACCGCGATTTGGAATCGTCGCAGGGGAGAGCGCCATCAAGCCGGATGTGCTGAGAAATGACAGCGTGCGAAACTGGCTGACGAGTTGTTCGGTCGCGTCTTGCAAGAAGGGCAGGCGCGCGATTTGATTCTCGTGGGCGGAATCCACCAGGACCATGCCTGTCACTTCATCAGGATACATAAGCGCGAAGACGCGCATGGTGATTCCACCGAAGGAATGACCCACCAGAATATATGGACTCTTGACTCCCGCATTTGTCAGCAAGGCGTGAAGTTCCTCCGCCATGAGTTCATTCGTGCGCGGATACGGACCCGCTTCGCTCCACCCCAAGCCTGCCCGGTCATATGAGCAGACGCGAGCCGCCTTTGCGATTTCAGGCTGAACCTTCGCCCAGCTGACAAAGAAGTCGTTCAAGCCCGCGTCGAGAATCACGGTGGAATCACCTTCGCCTGTGCAATAGAGATGCATCCTGTATCCGCCCACGTCCACGAGTTGACCGGGCGGCGGATTTTCCCGCATGAGTTTCGCCCTGGCAGATGCGCCCAGAGCGTAGACCAGGGTTGCAAGAACGAGGATCAGGCTCAAAAGTCCGAGCATGAGGCGTTTTGTCCATATCCAGAATTTTGTCATAATGAGTTCCTATCATTGCGGTACAACGCCGCTCTTTAATTGTTCGATGGTGTTTTCCGCCCATTCGAGATTCGTCTTCATCGAGCGGATTCCAAGATCGAGGGTCAGCAACCAAAAATATTGTTCGCGCGGTGTGCAGTCTTTGGGCATGGAGGCAGTGAGTTCAATTTTCAATTGTTCGTAACGCTGAAGCACGTCGCGGATGGATTGGGCATATGTTTCGAATTTTTCGAGGATCCGTTCGTCGTTTAGCTGCCCGAAAAAGAAGACTTGAATTAACGCGTCGCTACGTGAGGCGCGCTCGACCACCGGACCTGCCAACCAGTTGAGCAGTTCCACGTGACCCGGTTCGGTAATGTGATAAACCTTGCGGTCGGGGCGTTCAGTCTGTTCGACGAGTTCCATCTCCACCCAGCCACGCTCCGTGAGGCGGGTGAGGGTGCGGTAAATCTGGCTCTGGTCGGCAGGCCAAAAGTGCTGGACGGAATTGTCGAAGACCTTTTTCAAGTCGTAGCCCGTGAGGGAGCCGTAATTGAGGAAGCCAAGAATGGCATAGTCAAGAGACATGGTTTCTCCCATAGGTGTGATATTTATATGCGTTATCCTATATAGGACTTATCATATAATAACGAACTCCCCCGCTTTTGTCAAGGTCGGGGAGAGTTGTGCCGCAAGCTACCCAGATTTATCTTGGGCAACTTTGCGGTGTAATATTAATATTTGGATTGAAAAAGCCGACAAAAGTCGGGAAGCGAAGCGGGGAATTCCAGTAAAGTCAGATATGCCTGAGACGAGTCAAATCTGTTTTCTTGAAACAGAAACAAGGTCGGTCTTTGCGGCAGAGACCGAGGCAGCAGTTTTCAATAGACACACTGAAATTCAACGCGTTGGAGGCGGGTGGGCAAATTTCCATTCACCCGGGTGAAACGGCAATCCATCATAAACCCGTGTTCAGGGACAATCTTCTCTCGCGCATATGGTACAGGATGAAAAAAGGAGAAAACAATGAAAACAACAATCGGCAAATGGAATATTGGCGTCGGATTATGGGTCATGGCGGGGTTCATGATCTACGGCTTTGTCTTGATCTACCTGCGGGATTTCGCTCCCGGCAAGGAAGCATGGATCGAATCGTACAACACGGGTGCGCATTTTGAAGCGCGGCTCGCGCATGTCCACGGGAACCTGTTCTCGCTGCTCAACATCGTCTTTGGTTTCCTGCTGATGAAATTGCAGCTGAAAGATAATAACCTCGCCAAATGGGCTTCCTGGCTGGCGCTGGCTGGGTTGCTAATGCCGCTTGGCATTCTGGGTGAAGTGTACCTGGGCTTGCCTTACTACCTGGTGTTGGTGGGCGGTTTATCCATCTTCCTCGCCACGGTTTTGCTCGGCGTGGCAGTTGTGCAAATGAAAAATGAATCCAAAGGGGGACAATAATGCGAGATCCATATTTGACCACTACCCTGCTCTTCCCATTCGTCGCATAGTCCATGGCGGATACGTTCACAATTCCCATGAATGCAAACCCATGTGTTTTTATGCGCAATAATAAAAGCATACGATAATTTCACGTTCCCGTAGCGCCTTACAATTTACTTGCTGTGTCGTTGGAATTCCTGCCATTGTGTATAATGATTACCGGATATCACAAGGCGCCAATGGCTAGCATAACCCGGCTTCGTACGATTGCTTTTTCCTTTCTTTTACTGCTTTTCCTGGCAGCCTTGCTACTCTCTTTTTTTATTCTAAAAAGACAGAAATATGACGCGACGCTGATCAATATTGTCGGCCGCCAGCGTATGCTGGTACAACAAATGACATTGGAAGCAGTCCTCGCGCGGACATTTCCCGATGCAGATTACCGCCAGGCTTTGCACGATACTGCTCACGTAAGTTTCGAGGCGACCATAATTGCCCTAAGCAATGGCGGTCAGGTTCCGCTTCCAACCGGGGAAACATGGCGCATCCGTTTCGTAACGACGGATGCGCAGTTTGCGACGAAAACGCAGACCGTATTCCTTTTCCCAGTAGCAGCGCAGGTCGGGGGAGTCGTAGTAGAGACTGGTGAGCGCGTATTTCCCGTTTTCACCGTGCTCGTCCTGGATAAGGTAGGGGCGCAGCGCGGTTTTGAAACGCTCCGCCTGCTGGAGGGTGATGAGATATTTAAGTTCAAAGCGGTTGAACTTGCGAATGGTGTGGCTAAGGTTAGACATATCTTTTATCCTTATCCCCCATTGTAGATTTTATGCCTGTGAAGAAGCCAAGAGAAGGCTGTGAAAAAACTGAGAGAATAAGGATTGTTTGGTCAGATTCAAGGATAAATAAAAGATCACTCCTTGCATATATCACAAGGAGTGATCTTTTATTCTTCCCTTAATCATTTACGGAACTGGCGTATTCGTTGGAATCGTCGTAGGTGTATAAGTCTCTGTCGGAACGCTCGTTTTCGTCGGGGTCGCCGTATATTCCGACGTAGCTGTAGGCGTCGAGGTGGCTGAGGCATCTTCGGAAACAGTAATGCTCACAAAGATTGTATTTCCGAAATAAGTACCGAGCCCATCTGTCATTCGCCAATAGCTGATATAGCTCCCGGCTGTTAGAGGTGCTGTAAATATCACGGAAAGTTGCGCCTGCCCGTTTGCTGAAACGGATTCACCAAGGACGGTGGCAACGCCACTCATCTCATCCCCGCTGACGAAGCCCAGCACATAAGTTGATTCCCAGGAACAGGTGCCGCCATTCAGGAGAAGCCAGGTTTTCTCGAAACTCTCACCGGCTGTAAGAATCGTACCGTCAGGGATGGTCACGTCGCTCATATATAGGGCTTCGTTACAGACTGGTTGTTGAACGCTCTGCGCAAGATTTGGGGAAGGTTGAGTCAGAGCTTGGGCACTCAGTGTCTGTGTGGGAAAGAGCGTGGCTGTTGCCGTATAGGGCGTTGCGGTTGACAGATGTTCTGTTGGCTGGGCAGCCATTGTTTGCGCCGCAGAAGTATATACCAAGGCTATGGTTTCTTCTGTCTGCGCGTCTTCATCTGAGCCATTGCAGGCAGTTAGGACGAAGTGCAGAATGCTGACCAACAGAAGCAGGATGGGTAGATTGCGTTTGAATTTGAGGGTCATGGATGTTCCTTTTCTCTGTCCTTCCACCCAGCCACAGAAGTGACGGGATGGGGAGAATGGAGAGGAGAAGAATTTATTTACTTGTTGTTCATATTCTAAATTCCACCCCTGTGAGAAAACCAAGAAGAAACTGTGAACTTGTTGAGAAACGACCTCACTGCAAACCACGCAGGGAGGTCGTTGGAGCTAATTTCTTATGAAGGGACTTTTGTTTCCAATAAATGGATGAGTATATCGATCAATGGTGGCGGGATCATGCTCATGCTGGACTGCATCCCGCTGGCAGGAGGTGTGCCCACCTGACTGGCATCCGGTGGTTGATCATTGCATCCTGGTCCGCCAGATGAAAAAAACGATTTTATAGATTTGTTCGAATCCACTGATAAAAGTACATCAGTCCACCGACAACAACAAATACTGTTCCAATAAAAAAATAAAAAACTGGATACGTTGTATCAGCCCCTGCAATATCTATGATGCCCTGCAGAATACTGCCTACGGTCAATGTCGCAATACCCGCATTGTAAAGATTGAAGGCAACTCTGTTGTCCAGATCGAGCCAACCTAACAGGATAAAGCCTACGACGCCCAACACTAAACTAAATACAAAGGCATAGCTCATAAAAGGAGATGAAACGCCGTGTCCAAAAAGTGAATAGACATAGTTCAAAGCTATACAGAAAAGCGTTGTGAACAGATAAGTACTTGCCGTTTTTTTTGTACTCATTGATTTTCTCCAACATAAATAATGTCGCTTACTCTCCGCTCCCCGAACGAACGCCCATCAGTTGGATTGTTGACAATATCACCATTAAAGACCATGGTTGAAGATCCACCACCGTCAAGATTGTACGCTACTGTACATCCGTACTCATGCATAAATTCAGCTAATTCAAGCAGAGAGAGACCCGCGCTTTGAGAAGTTCGACCGTCAGAAACAACGAAAACGTAATGTAACGGATCAACCATACCGATAGCAGTTCTTGGATTACTTGACTTGGATTGCGAAACTTCCGAATTGGCTGCGACGCTAATCTCGCCATTTTCAATTAAGCCCGGGCCAAAAGAAAATACCTGAAGGGCGCCTTCATCATAGAGAGCCTGCGCATTCGAGCTACTCTCTTCAACGATATCAAAACTGCCATCCGAATTGATCACTAAAGCTTCATTTGATCCACTTCTAGCCGTATCTCGGTACAAGACACCATTTCGGATGACAAACCCCTCAGTTCTAAATCCGTAATAATCTCCATTGATCGCCAATATTGCACCATGCTCCTCCGCTATATCCGAGGTCGCTTCTTTGATATTTCTGCCATAGGTGTTATCCGCCAGCGCAGTTTTTAGATACGCAACATCACTTACGACCACATCTGCAATATAAATATCTGTGTCATAGGCACGGATTATCTCGATGGTGATCTGAATATTTGCATCTTGATAGAAAGAATCGGTGATAATAGGATCCATATTCGTCGCGACTGATACGCTTTCCTGGTTATCGTTGGACACCAGACTGCTGTCAGCGCTACTGGATGAGTAATCGTTTTCAATATCTACATAAATACTTGTATTTGCCTGAGTTTCGTCGACCGCTGCGACTTTGTCTACGATCACGAATGTATCAAGTAAACTCCAAGAGGTTACAACGATTAAGACCACTGTGTAAAAAATTGCAAAGGTGTGTTTGTTTTTCATTTTGCTATACCTAACTTTATTAGTTGAGAAAATCCAAAAGCGTTGAACAATGAAGTTCGTGGTGAATAAGAAGCAATCTGCCAACATTTTGCTGATCAGAAGGCTGCTATCGGAATTGAACGAGTTATTGATCGTGTCGGTAAATAATCCGCTAAAAAACATTTGCACGAGGAATAAAGTCAGGTATTTCAAAGACTCATTTCGGGTGTTATCGGAGTCTTTCTTGTCAAAGACCCAGATTTTATTCAGTGAGAAATTGAAAATGCCCGAAATCACCCTGGCGATCACAGTTGCTGAGAATGCGCTGCTTCCTACATTCACGAAAAGCATAAAAGATGTGATGTCGACTACCGCAGAGAGCAGTGACGAAGCAATGTTTTTGATGAGCAATTTATAGATCACAAACGAATCACGGAGAGCATTGAAATGCGTTACCCTATCTGCTTCATAGATCGTTTCTATATCCACCGTGCGATAGTCAATATTTTTCTCGTGCATTTGCTCCAAAAATCGCATCTCGTAGTCATACCGATCTCCCGCCACATTCAGAGCGAAATCAAAATGTTTCGCTGGGATACCCCTCAATCCGGTTTGAGTATCTTTTAATGACCTGCCGGTCTTGAGCTTGTAATAAATAGCTGAGAACAAGTTGCCGATCTTACTCGTCAACGGAACATCTGGACGCGAAAGATCCCGAGTGCCCAACACAATAGTATTATTTTCGACCAGTGCTTTCGCAACCTTCAAAATATCGTTAGGCATATGTTGTCCGTCCGCATCTGCGGTAACCACTCCGATAACATGTGGCTGTTTTTTCTTTAGATACTCGATACCTGTCTTTAGGGCAGCCCCTTTCCCTTGGTTATGCTTGTGGTGATAAACCTCTGTTACATATGTCTGCACTTTGTCAAAGACTTCCTGTGCTGAATTTTCAGAACCATCATCTATGACCACGACATTAACAAAACCTATCTGGCGTAGCTCATTTACCAGATCAACCAGTTTATGATTTGGGTTGAGTGCTGGGATTAATACTGCAATATTTTCTAAAATCATCTTGAGAAAGTCTCCGGGGGTAAAAGCTGTGACTTTATTTCATCATTATGAAGTGACGAGGTGCCGCTTACGTTTATTTATCAGGCTAAAGGCTTTTTGGACGAGCAATATGAGGATGGTGATACCTGTTAGCTTGCCGAGTGTCCCACCAACCCCGATCAATCCGCGCGAGAGGGATGCGCCGTGCTCATCTCCGCCATCTGGGCGCTCAGGTCGTTCCATTGTTTGGGCAACTTGCCCATCTTCCGATGTCTTGGCGGGTGGTTGACCGCGCTCTGTTTCTCCGCTGGATAAAAGGCTTGTGTTTTGCGCCAGGGCATAGATCCCGCCTGAGACGATTCCCGCAATCAGCAGGATGATGACAATCCGTAGAATGGTTTTCATGGGATATTCCTTATTTTTCATGTTGTGTAATATTGGGGCGGGCTCGATCCTCGATACAGCCCGCCCTTTTCGCTCTTGCTTAGTTGGTTTCTTCCATGCGCACGATCTGTGGAGCCATTGGCTGGTGCACAGGGCGTCTTTGGAACAATTCACCGATGGGACTTACGATGTAGCGACCGATACTGTTCACGATCCATTTCCAGTGCAAGGCGACATGGACACCGAGGAGGATGACCGATGCATCTGACATGAGCGCGTGCAGGGAATTCCATCCGCCGCTGACATTCAGTTGAATGCCGAGTGCTGACATGACATCCTTTGAGATCAGGATGCCTGTAAAAAACGAACCCGTCATCGCGATGAAAAAGAGCGTGTTCACCACAAAATTCAAGCGGGACTGGTGAAATAATTTCCTGAAAAATTCCCTGCCCACCCTGACGATCCATTCCCAGTGAAGGAGCAGGTGTGTGATGATCGCCGCTGCAAGGGATACTCCCAGCCATTCGTGGATCGTGTTTCCTGTCAGATGCGGATTGGCAACCGCCAGCATGGCGGTAAAGATGACGAGGTCAAGAGTGAGATTGGTTTTTGTTGACATGGTTTCCTTTTTGCCCTCCCCCGATTTCTGCCTGTGACAGAAATCGGGGGAGTTGGGGGAGGAGAAGATTTGTGACTACGAATGTCATTCTAGAATCCCATACTGTGTGGACGCCAAGAACAGACTGTGAAACGGCTGTGAAAAAAACAGACTTCCGAAGTTCTGGAAACTTTGGAAATCTGTTTTGTAATAAAGAGCATCTCCTTTGCGTGGGCACAGAAGATGCTCTTCATATGTTCGGTTAGCTTACTCTAAACGGGTTCACCTCCTTTCAGAGATCAACGAGCGGATTCGATGTTTGTCAGAGAAAACCTCCTTTCTTGTCCAACCTTGTTTGGTTGAACAAAGCCATTGTAGAATTCCAACCTGTGAGGAAGCCAATAAACTTGTGAGCAAAACCTGAGAAAAAGCTGTGAAACTCATCATTCACTTTTTCTTCACAGCATTTACAAAGCAATCTTATTTATAGTTTGCATATCAGACCCTAAAGGTTTTCTCTGCCCACCATTCGTAATTGAGGGCAGAGAATCCTGCAAGACATGACGAAATTGCGAAATGAAACCTTTTGGGTCTCTGTGATAAGATACCAATAAGTGAGAACTCATGCCTACCGTATTAATCGTCGATGACGACCTCAAGCTATTAAAAATGCTCCAGCGCACGCTGACCTATGAAGGGTTGAGCGTGGTCACCGCAACCAACGGACTGGAAGCCCTGCCCCTCGTGCAAACATCCAAGCCCGACATGATCATCGTGGATTGGATGATGCCCAAAATGGACGGGCTATCTTTCATCCAACGCTTGCGTGATGACGAGAACAAAACCCTCGTCCTCATGCTCACCGCCCGCGACGCGATCGAAAATCGCGTCGAAGGGCTTGAAAGCGGCGCGGACGATTACCTAGTCAAGCCGTTCGCGCCTGCCGAACTTGTGGCGCGCGTCCATGCGATGTTGCGGCGCATCGAAGCCAAACCTGAGAATCAGAAGGCATCGTATGCCGACATCACGCTTGACCCGTCCACGCATGAAGCGAAACGCGGCGATACGTTGCTGAATCTAACGGTCACTGAATTCAATCTGCTTCATTTGTTACTGCGTCATCCTCGCCAGGTGCTCGAACGTCGTCAGATCCTCAACGATGTCTGGGGTTACGACTTCGGCGGCGACGACAACGTCCTCGAAATTTACATCGGCTACCTGCGCAAGAAGCTCGAAGCCGATGGTCAGCCGCGCCTCATCCAAACCGTACGCGGCATCGGTTACGTTTTACGCGAGGAATGATGTCCATTCGATTTCGCTTCACCCTGCTTTATACATTCATCCTTGCGTTGACATTGACAATCTTCGGATTTGCCCTCTACACCATTCAGGCACAGGATACGCTTCGCTCGCTCAAACAGGATCTCAGCCTGGGTGCCAATAAATTAGCCGAAGTTGCCCTCAGATCTGATTCTCATCCCAAACCTCCGCCATCTGACGAACAACTCCCGCCTCCACCGATCCCCTTCGACGAATTTTCCAGCGAACTGGAATTCCAATCCTTTCCTGAGCGTGAGATCGGGCGCATTCTTGATGCAACTGGGAATCTCGTTTCCAGTCCCTTTGGCAGGCTGGAGGATGCACTGCCTCTCAGCGAGGAAGGTTTGCAAGCCCTGCAAAACAAACAGGAATGGTGGGAGACCGCAGTTGTAGATGAAGAAAGCTTGTTGATCTATAACCGCCCTGTCATCGTGGATGATGAGGTTGTCTATATCGTGCAAGCCGCCCGCCCGCTCACTGAGCGGAATCGTACACTGCAGTCACTTGCCACAACCTTATTGATCGCAGGTTTGATTGTTATTCTCATGGCATTCGGCATCGGTTGGGTTCTTTCCGGTATTACACTACAACCCATCCATCGCATCACACGAACCGCCCAAACCATCGGCGACGAACGCGACTTCACTCGCCGCGTAGACTATACGGGTCCTCCCGATGAGGTGGGTCAACTAGCTGGCACGTTCAACTCAATGCTATCGCGTTTACAGGATGCCTTCCGAAAAGTGGAACATTCCCTTCAAATGCAACGCGACTTTGTGGCGGATGTCTCCCACGAACTGCGGACTCCGCTCACGACTCTGCGCGGGAACTTGGGCTTGCTACGCCGTGACCCTCCAATGCCTCCTGACGAACAGGCTGACATCCTTGCGGACATGGTAGACGAAAACGACCGGCTGATTCGTCTCGTCAACGACTTGCTTCTGTTGGCCCGCGCGGATGCAGGCCGCAGACTGGAAAAAGAACCGCTCGATTTGTTATCCATACTTGAAGAAAGCGTCCGTCAGGCGCACCAGTTGGACGAATCCAGACCGATCAATTTATCGGTCGAAGGTGAATGTATGATCCTGGGCGACCGTGATGCTTTGAAGCAGGTCATGCTGATCCTGCTGGACAATGCCTTAAAACATTCTGATGGTGAGATCGATGTGACTGTTAGACAGGAAGGTGAGGAAGTGGAAGTCCGTGTGCAGGATCATGGTCCTGGTATTTCTCCCGATAATATGGTGCACGTCTTCGACCGTTTCTACCGTGGCGAAGAAAGTTCCATCACGCCGGGCTTTGGTCTAGGGTTACCCATCGCCAAGTCGTTGGTAGAGGGAATGGGAGGAACGATTGCGATCGAGAGTGAAGTCGGAGAAGGGAGTACGGTCATAATGATGTTTTCGCAACAGGAAAATTCAAGCTAAACTGACCGTCAATTGTAAAAATACCCTCGTATTTCATGACTGCCGTGAGCAAAATTAAAAGCCCTAAAGCGTGAATGTTACCATCACAGCGGGGTATAAATCTGGAATACGGGTATAAATTCAGGCCCGCTCGGTTTATGCCCACCATATAGAGAACAAAAAGTCAAAAACGAATGAACACCCCTACGTATAGTGGTGTTTTCGTTAAAAACATTCCCGTAAACAATCAACCCATTTTTTTTATCTACCGACAGCTTGTCCGCTCCCAGAGCGCGCTTGCTTTATACTGATCCTGTCAATTCATCACTACAGGCAGGTTCCTATGCAGAATCATTCAACCGTTCTTGATCAAAGCACTTGGGGAATCCATCTCAACTTCGAGGGGTACTTTGCTTCCCCACCAAACTATCCTTCCTGGCTAACACAACTTCAGCAGCAAGACTGGCAGCAGCGGGGAATTGTCGTGTGGAATGCAAACCTTCACATCGTTGCTCATCTATATGCGGGATATGCGCTGGAACTTCTTGAGCACTTGCAAGGTAATGATGCATGGAAGACTGAAGGTTTGGTCATCGGCTCGCCAGCATTCCAACTATCCAGCAGTCATGCAGCGACTCCATCGACAAAGATCGAAGGGGAATTGGTGCTGAGAAACCAAATAAAACTTAGCGCAAATCAAGCACAAACTCTCGTTGAATTCCTGACAGCACAGGAGAGCTTATTGAAACGTATTTCATCGTATGACAAGGAAAATGCGAAACAAGCCCTCGGTGAGGTTTATCGGCTCATCGCCGCTTATGGCAGGAGGATTCGGGAAGGGAAAGGGAGAGAAGGCAGAGAATTAATCGAGGGTAAAGAACCGAAAATCATCCCTACCCCAATCCCACGCGGTAGGTATTTCACGGTTTATCAAGCTACCCAGATTTGTCATGCCACATCAAAACAAATCCGAGCCTGGATCCGCAAAGGCGCACTTGAAGCACTCAACCTGCCCGGTTTAGGTATCATCATTGAGGCTGGAAAGCTAAATGATTTCTTATGCGAGGCCAGGTCTATTCAGGATTCTCCAACGCCTGAAAGATCTCATGAGCCATAAACACTCGATTGCGCGCATATCCGGTAGTTTCTTTCAACACACCTGCTTCCACCAATTTGTCAATGTATCGTTTGGCAGCCATATAGGGCATATCTAAGGCAGACTCCAATTGTCTCAGAGTCAAGATGGGACGTGAAAACATAAAATCGATAACAGCGGTCATACGTTGAGGGTTGCGATCTGCTCGCACCAACTCTTCGTATCGGGCACGAATACCTTGAAGCTGGGACATACGGAAAACACTATCTTGTGCCTGAGCGTTGACGCCACGCAAAAAGAAACGCAACCATTCCTCCCACCTACCACGTTGGGAAACTGCCAACAAATGATCATAATACTCCTGACGATAGCGATCGAAATAAGCGCTCAGATTCAAGAGAGGTTGAGATAGAACACCCCATTCGCGCAATAACAGTATTACTAATAGCCGTCCTACTCGTCCATTCCCATCCAGGAAGGGGTGGATCGCCTCGAACTGGTAATGGATCATGCCGGCACGAATTAATGCCGGAAGGTCTGTATCGGCATGAATGAATTTTTCCATAGCGTTTAGTGCTTCATGCATTTCATCTACAGGAGGCGGAACATACGTGGCAGTCTCGATG
Source organism: uncultured Anaerolinea sp. (assembly GCA_964563315.1). Lineage (GTDB taxonomy): Bacteria > Chloroflexota > Anaerolineae > Anaerolineales > Villigracilaceae > Villigracilis. Next base: position 19,936 of record CAZLWG010000059.1, read on the forward strand.
GTACTGCCCGCTGGACCAATCCAATTCTGTGTCCTACGGAATTTACCTGGAGTAAGTTGTCCGCCCCGCACTCCTTCCAATAATCTGGTATGTAGCTCGCGGATCAAACGCAAGCTGACGGGAAGGGTCCCCAATCGCTCCAATCCGTAATCCAATGCAAGGACATAATTGTGAACTTCCCTTACATCATTATCTGGTTCCAGAAAGGATAATTGAGCGGATTCGTAATTGTACAAATCCGCCAAGGAAGCGCGTGTCCCTTCGATGCGGGAGGATAATACCGCTTCGCGTCGGATGAAAGGCTGAACGAGCAGGCGCGGGAATGGGAAGTTGCCCGCCAAAGTCGTCAATCTGGACAATTCACGCTCTGCATCAGATAGCGCCGTGACTAGAGTTGGTGTCCAACCTAGATCCGGTGGCAGTGGCGCTGGGATAAATGCCCAATAGCCATTCTGAGTTCGAATGGCTTGACCAGACTTACTACTGTGAAAATCTTTTGGCTTCATAAGAATGCCTGCGATTTCGGTGATGTGAATATAGTTTATCATATTAACACTTATTTTCATAAGTGTTAATAAATTTCGATATATACACTGCCGTAATAAACCTGATTTCCGTATACTATTGACACATACTCTCAACACTATCCCATCACAACCGCAAAATTTTATCTGTCCAGCAGGGTACAAATCTGGTATACGGGTATAATTCAGGCTCGCTCGGTTTATGCCCACCATATAGAGAACAAAACGCCCAAACGGAGAACACCCCTACGTAGGGGTGTTCTCCGTTTGGGCGTTTTAGTAAATAATCATAACGTTTTGCTTATTACATACATATTTTTCAACTAGGGAAGCAGACTGCTTTATATTGAGCCAATCAGCATATTGTCTCACAGACAAGGTAGCTTTCACAAAACCTTCCGCCAGTTCTGAATCAACTCACATGGGGAGTGTATCTTAACTTTGAGGGATATTTCACTTCCCCATCCGCCTATCCCGATTGGCTCACACCTCTTTAATAACTGGATTGGCATCGTAAAAGAATATTTGTATGAGATGCAAATCTTCACGTTGTTGCATATCTTTATGCCGGATATGCTCTTGAGCTTCTTGAATACACGCGGTCCAATAGGAAAATGGTGTGGTTATTGGCTCATCTAAGATAAGACTACAGCCCAAATCCATGATCACCCGGCATCGAATATCGTCCACCGACCTATGCCGTATCAAAAGAATCTAAACTGGAATCAGTAAACCACTTCTTTTGGATATTGTAAATAGTTTACAACCCGAGAGTGTCTAAAACAGTGGGCTAACGAAATCCATAACGTGAGAGACATAATTG
>CAZLWG010000060.1:0-20682 GCA_964563315.1 uncultured Anaerolinea sp.
TCTCTTCTGGAGATGCCGCGTTATAAAAATCCGCCATTGCGCGGTGTGCTTCGTCCAGAACCGCATCGGAGGCAATACTTGTCGCAAATGCACCTTCATGATTAGCATTACTTTCAATCAAATATCGAGTGACTCGGTCGAGAGATGGCTTGGCGATCTGGGTACCGCCAGGATTATCAAAGAAAACATCAGGACGATTTAGACCAGGAAACTGACTACGGATAGCGGAAAGATCGAGAGGCATTGGATGTACTCCGAAAAAGAAATAGGTGACAGGCGTTGATTATAATAGCCCATCACCCATTATGACGTTCGCTTTCCGAGGGTCACTTATTTGTCTTTCCAATAACCAAGCGAACCGTAAAGCTGAACGTGTCTTGTGATTTGTGTCCTGTAATATAAATTCTTCGGTCCACATGCGGGCATCTTGTTTGGCAAGCGCGATTTTCTCGAAACTCTCTTCGCTTACAAGGTCCGCCCTGCCACGAACGAACTGCCTGGCAAGTTCGAAACTGGCACGCAGAACCATGAAGGCATTGCAGGTGTGCTTGGCGCGCTCGAATATTTTGAATGGGTTGGCAGGGAATTTGGCGGACATCATGCTGAAGGCTTGCAGGAGGGTGGATACACCGGACGCCGCCTCGAACTTAAGAAAGGCATGACCGCCATCCGCGCGTATGAGTTCGAGTTGAACCGCGCGCTTCTCTCCGCGCTGGAAGCTGTTCCTGGAATCCGCATCTTTGGACTCACCGATCCCCGCCGCCTCGAAGAACGCGTGGCGACCTTCTCCTTCCGCATCGGTGACATTCCGCCGCGAAACATCGCAGAAGCATTGGCGAAGGAAAACATCTATGTTTGGGACGGCAATTACTATGCCATCAATGTCACCGAGCGCCTAGGGGTGGAGGAAAAAGGCGGCATGGTGCGCGTCGGTGCGGCGCATTACAATACGCTCGATGAGATCGCGCGACTGGGCGAGGCGTTGGCCAAGATCGCAGGATAACCGAATCAGTTTCCAGGTCGGGAGAGATGCGCAACGCGTCTCTCCTGTTCTTTTAATAGGCAAATCAATCTTCAAGTGTGCTCATAAAGCTCTAGTAAAATTCTACGTAAATCTACATTGACCATTTTTCTCTAAAAAGTAGAATTCTTCACAATACATCAAACCTTGGTGAACCATGCGCATAAAACGCCTTCAACTTGCCCTCATACACACAGCCGTTGCCATGACTCTCGTGCCCATCAACAGCACGCTCAACCGCGTCATGATCTTCGACCTTGAAGTATCCAAGACCATCTTCACGCTTCTTGCGATCTTCCCATATTTGCTTTCCCCCATTCAAGTTGCCATCGGTTCCTTCTCAGACCAGCACCCCATTCTCGGCTATCGCCGTTCGCCGTACATTCTGGCGGGACTCATCCTTTGTGTGATCGGCGTTGCCGTTTCACCGCAAGTTGCCATCCTCATCAGCGAGAATTTCACTTTGGGTATCATTGCGGGCATCCTTGCTTTTGGCGCATGGGGGATGGGCTACAACCTTTCCGCAGTTTGCTATCTTTCCCTTGCCTCTGAACTGTCCGGCGAAGATGGGCGCGGCAAGACCATCGCCACTATGTTCACGGTCATGGTCATCGGCATGATTGCGACGGGGATAGCGCTTAGCCGCCTCGTGACGACCTTCGACCTGATTGCTCTCGAACGCGCTTTCATTATTGTTGCCGCCTCCGCCCTGACTTTGGGCTTGATCGGTCTCTTCAAACTGGAACCACGCTCCGACCGTTCCACCCAACTCGCCCGCGCGGATACTTATACCGTCAAACAGATGACAGCCGCCATTGTGGAGAATCCCGTGGCAAAGATATTCTTTGTCTATCTCTTGTTGCTGCTTGCCGCCATCCTCGGTCAGGATGTTCTGCTCGAACCCTTTGGCGCGCAGGCTTTCGGCATGTCTCTTGAACACACTTCGCGCATCGTATCCATTACCAACTCGTTCACGCTGGCAGCTTTTGTGATTGCCGGGTTCCTCGACGGGCGCGTGAACAAAAAATATGTGGCGCAATCCGGCAACCTTGGCGCGTTGATCGGTTTTGTGATCATCGTCATCAGCGGGTTGACCGCCAGCCTGCCGGTCTTCTATGTCGGCATTATCCTGCTTGGGTTTGGCACAGGCATCTCCACCATTGCAAACCTCTCTCTCATGTTCGATCTGACCGTTCCTGAAAAAGTCGGCTTGTACATCGGCGCTTGGGGCTTCTCGAACGGTTTGTCGCGTCTTGTAGGTTTACTCATGGCGGGCGTGGTCGCGGACCTTGCCACGCAGGTCACCGGCAATTCCATGAGCGGGTATCTCATCGTCTTCGGGCTCGAGGCATTGATGATGTTGATCGCCGCCATCATGTTGTACCGGATTGACGTCAACGCATTTCAAAAGAAGGCGCACGAGCCATCCTTTGTCGATAAAGTGGCTGTGGTGGCGGATTGACATGGCGACAACAGACGAATGGCTCTCCTTGAGCGATGCGGCGCAGATGCTGGGCGTGCATCCCAGCACGGTACGGCTGTGGTCCGATAAGGGCATTCTGCCTGTCCACAAGACGCAGGGCGGGCACCGCCGGTATCGGCGCAGCGAAATCGTCCTTTGGGCACAGACCAATTCCAAGTCCCGGATGGAGGCGTTAAGTCCCGAAAGCATGATCCAGGAGATTGTGCGCAACGTCCGTTTGCAGATCTCGGAAGGACGGATCGAATCTGAATCCTGGTATCAAAAACTGGACGACGAAGCCCGCATGCAGTATCGCCTGAGCGCCCGCTCGTTGTTTCAGGGATTGATGACCTATGTGGCAGCGGACGGCGATGAGGCTGCCGCTGAGGCGTATGCCATCGGATATGAATACGCCTCCCGCGCGCGAAGATATCAATTGAACTATGTGGATGCTGCGAAGGCTTTTTTGTTCTTTCGGGATGCATTGGTCGAGTCGGTCATCAAGGTTTATACGGAAGCCAACGTGCCGTCCAAACAGGCGACGGAGATGTATACGAGAATTCATACCTTTACCGATGAGATTCTGATCAGTCTCCTGGAAACCTACCGCAAACTAGAAAATGCCAATCACTGATGATCGGCATTTTTTATCCCATGCGATCATATTAAAAACATAAAAAGCCGGTTGTCTGTCCGCATTATCTGGTTTATACTTGCGCGCATGGCAATCCCAGAGAAGATCGGACGTTACATCATCAAAACTGAGCTCGGGCGCGGCGGTATGGCGACCGTTTATCGCGCGTTCGACCCCAGTTTCGACCGTGAAGTTGCAATCAAGGTCTTGCCGCGGGAAATGCTGCATGACCCGCAGTTCCGCTCGCGCTTCGAACGCGAGATCAAAATGATCGCAGCGCTGGAGCATCCTTCGATCGTGCCTGTCTATGATGTCGGCGAGGAGGATGGTCAGCCGTTTTTTGTCATGCGTTACATGAGCGGCGGCTCCCTTTCCGACCAGATCGAAAAGGGCAGGTTCTCCATCCAGGATACTGCTCGCATCTTTGAAAAAATCTCGCGCGGACTTGCCTACGCTCACCGCAAGGGCATCGTCCACCGCGATCTTAAACCCGACAATATTCTTTTCGACGATAACGGCGATCCATTCATTTCGGACTTTGGCGTTGCCAAACTGACAGAAGCAGTCGGCAACCTGACGGGAAGCGGAGTGATCGGCACGCCCGCCTACATGAGTCCCGAACAGGCACAGGGTAGGGATATCGACGCCCGCAGCGACGTCTATGGGCTGGGCGTGATTGTCTATCAAATGTTAAGCGGGCAGCAACCATACAGCGCAGACACTCCAATGGGCGTGGTGGTCAAACACATCACCGAACCCGTTCCGGAAATCTTGAAGGTCATGCCCACTCTGGCTCCCGAAGTGGACGAAGTCATAAAAACCGCCATGGCAAAGGAGCCTTCCAAACGCTTTGCGACGCCGGTGGACCTTGCCAAAGCGCTGAATGTACTTGCCTTTGGTAGCGAAGGCAACTTTACAGTTACTGCGCCTACGGGCATGGCAACCAGCATCCGCGAACGGTTGAATACGATAACCACACAACTCCCGGGCGGTAACAAGGGATTGGCAGTCGGCGGAGTCGTTCTAGTGGTAGTGGTTATTGGTTTATTCCTTTTGGGAAGACAATTATTCGCATCTGGCGAACCCGCCTCTGTTGCGGCACAGGAAACCGAACGCCCGACCCTCGTCACCGCTCCGACCAAAACGGACGAACCCGCTTCCGCTTTTGCTCCAGCCTGTTCCGCCAATGAAGACTTCCCCTCGCCCGAGGTGAAAGAAACCAATAATCGCTGTATCCAAAAGAGAGCCTACATTAACCTGTCGATCCCCGAAGGATTGACGGCGGAACCTCTCAGCCCGGATGTGACCTGCCGGGTCGAAGCGACCAATGGTGGAGTACATATCATCTCCTGCGGCACCGGGGTTAACTTCCTCGTTACGGAACTGAAGGTATGCAATCCGCCTGCTCTTTCCCGCGACGACCTTGCCAAGTGTTCAGCAGACTCTACTTACAATGCGGACAACCAATGCTGTGCTGCCGTCCCACCGGATGAGGCAGGATGCACAGTCGTCGAACTCAAATTCAAAGGTTGTAACTAAAACACCAATCGGGCGGCAACGCCCGATTTTCTTTCTTGCGGGGATGAACCCTTCATTGTGAGATAAAATCATCGCATGGGCATCCTTTACCTTGTGGCAACGCCTATTGGCAACCTTGAAGACATCTCCCCCCGCGCCCTGCGGATTCTTCGCGAAGCGGTTCTCATCGCCGCCGAAGACACCCGCCATACCGGAAAACTTCTCGAACACTTTGGCATAAAAAACCGCCTCACCAGCTACTTCGAACACAACAAAATCACCAAATTGGATTCGATCCTCGAAGCCCTTGCAGGAGGAGATGTGGCGCTCGTCTCTGATGCAGGGACTCCCGCCATCAATGACCCCGGGCATGAACTGGTCCGCGCCGCTCTCGCCTCCGGCTTCGACGTTCGACCTGTTCCCGGCCCCTCGGCGCCCGTCTCCGCCTTGACCGTCTCCGGCCTCCCCACAGACTCCTTCCTTTATCTCGGTTATCTTCCTCATAAATCAAATGAACGCCGTAAACAAATGGAACGGGTCGCGGCCTTCCCGTATACACTCATATTTCTTGAAACGCCTCATCGCCTTGTAAGCTCACTCGAAGATCTTCTTTCCATCCTTGGTGATCGCCAAATTTGTATCGCCCGTGAAATGACAAAGATATATGAAGAATACTGGCGCGGGAACATAAGCGCGGCGGTTGAACGCTTCAAAACCAAAGAACCGCGCGGAGAGTTTACCCTTGTCATTGAAGGGTATAAGGTGGCACACCGTGAACGATGGACAGAAGCGGAACTGTTGAAAGCAATCAAAATGGGATTGGAGACGGGTAAGCCCGCAAAGGAAATCTCCGCTGAACTGGCAGAACAAAGCGGTTGGAATAAAAAGGAAGTGTACAGCCTGGTAAGTCAAAACAAATGACGGAGCACCTCATGGCAGAAGAATCAAAAAAAACAGAAGAGAAAAAAGAAGAAAAACCGAAGCCGAAGGACAACATCGTCGCCACAAAACACTCGGTGCGAATCGGCGGGAAGACCGTCAAATACACCGTCACTGCCGGGACGATCGTGTTAAAAGAGGAGGTCAACGACAAGGATGCGGAAGTCGAAAAGCCTCGCGCGCAGATCTTCTTTGTCGCCTACACCCGCGATGGCGTAAGAGACAAGTCCAAGCGTCCCATCACGTTCTCCTTCAACGGTGGACCGGGCTCATCTTCCGTGTGGCTCCATCTTGGCGTCCTGGGTCCGAGGCGCGTTGTTCTCACAGATGAAGGCGAAATGCCCAAGCCTCCATTCAAATTAACCGACAACCAGTACTCCATCCTCGATGAGACAGACCTTGTTTTCATTGATCCAATGAGCACCGGTTACAGCCGCCCCGTCGAAGGCGAAAAATCGCAGGAATGGCATACCTTTACCAAAGATATTGCCTCAGTGGGCGATTTCATCCGTTTGTATGCCACCCGCTACAACCGCTGGCTTTCGCCAAAATTCCTCGCAGGCGAATCTTATGGGACCACGCGCGCGGCCGGGCTTTCGGGATATTTACAGGACCGTCATGGCATGTCGCTCAACGGGCTGATGCTGATCTCCTCCGTCCTCGATTTCACCACCATTGACTTCAACTTCAACAACGACCTGCCGCACGTCCTTTTTGTTCCTGCCTATACTGCCGCCGCCTGGTACCACGGCAAGTTGGATATCAAAGTTCCGCTGAAGAATGTCCTTAAGGAAGCTGAAGAGTTTGCAATGGGCGAGTATGCCTCTGCCCTGTTAAAAGGTGCGGCGCTCACGCCGGAAGAACGAGCCAATGTTGTTGAGAAACTCTCGCGTTACACGGGTATCTCAAAAGAATTCATCGAACGCTCGAACCTGCGCATCCTCGACCAGCACTTCTTCAAGGAACTCCTGCGTGACCGGGGCAAAACCGTCGGGCGGCTGGACAGCCGATTTACCGGCATGGACCGCATCGGCGTGACCGCCGCGCCCGAATTCGATCCGCTTTTCAGCCAGGTCATGGGACCTTACACTGCCACCTTCAACGATTACATCCGCACGGAACTCAAATTCGAGACCGACCTGCCCTATGAGATCCTCAGCGAAAAAGTGTGGATGAACTGGTCGTTTGGTTATTTCCAAAACCAATATGTCAACGTGGCGGAAACTTTGCGGCAGGCCATGACGTTCAACCCCTTTCTCAAGGTCTTCGTTGCCAATGGCTATTACGACCTCGGCACGCCCTACTTTGCCACCGAATACACCTTCGACCACCTCGGTTTGGACGAGTCCCTGCGCGGGAACATCCGAATGGCATATTACGAAGCGGGGCATATGATGTATATCCATATCCCTTCGCTCAAAGCGATGAAGAATGACCTGGCTAAATTTATCAAGGAGGCAAGTTGATGAATCTCGACGATCTCGAATATTTTAAAGGACTCGACACCCAAAACATGCTCGCCGAAATTGACGGGCTTCCCGATCAATTGCAATCCGCTTGGGATTTATCGAAGACCCAGCCGCTTCCCGAACTCGGCGAAATTCGTTCCGTCGTCATTTGCGGACTGGGCGGCTCCGCCATCGGCGCGGACCTCGTGGCTGCGTACGTCGCCCCAAGCCTTTCCCTTCCCGTCATCGTACACCGTGATTATGGTCTGCCGGCATTTGCAGAAGGGAAGGAGACGCTTGTGATTTGTTCGTCTCATTCCGGCAACACCGAAGAGACGTTGGACTCGTTTCAAACTGCTGTTAAGGATGGATGTTCCATCGTTACGGTGACCACGGGTGGGAAACTCGAAAAACTTGCAGACGAGAAAAAAATTCCGGTTTGGCGTTTCAGCCACAAAGGTCAGCCGCGAGCCGCAGTAGGATTCTCGTTCGGTCTGTTGCTTGGTCTGTTCACCCGTCTGAATTTCATCGCCGACCCATCCCGGGATGTATCCGAAGCCGTCGCTGCGATGAAGAGATCGCAGGAGCATTTGCGTGCGGATGTGCCTGCCGCGAACAATCCTGCCAAGCGCTATGCGGGGCAGTTGATGGGGCGCTGGGTGACCGTGATGGGTTCGAACATGCTTGCCCCTGTTGCCCGGCGTTGGAAGGGACAGATCAACGAGCTTGCCAAGGCCGCTGCCAATTTTGAATATCTCCCCGAAGCGAATCACAACACGCTGGCAGGGACGATGAATCCGCAACAAGTGTTGAACGCGCACACCATGACGCTGTTCCTGCGCGCGCCGTCCGACCATCCGCGTAATCGTTTGCGGTCCGATTTGACGCGCCAGGCGTTCATGCTCGAAGGCATGAATACGGATTTTGTGGATGCGCGCGGCGAATCTGCGCTCGCTCATATCTGGACCTTGATCCTGTTCGGCGATTACATGGCGTATTATCTGGCGATGGGCTATGGCGTGGACCCGACCCCCGTGGATGCGCTGGTGGGGTTCAAGGAAGCGATGGCGAAAAGTTAGGATATTGTCGTAAGTCGTGATGTGCGGCACTGCAATCTTCCTGCTTAAACAAATTCCCTCCGATCATTTCTTCGGAGGGAGTTTGTTTCCGGTGCCTTGTTTGATCACTTCCACCCATAACGAGCTGGCGAGTTCAAAGCCGATGAGGTGATCGTGTTCCTCCATCTTTAACCGAAGCGGACCTTTGAATGGCGCGCAGCTGAATAAATGGAAAGGCGTGCCGGGGTAGAGTCCAAGCTCGCCGATGTAATTCAGTTTTTCCAAATCATGTGTGCGGACACGACCGATGGTACAGTCCGAGCCGGAAGGTACTTCCACCAGAGGAATGTCCACGATGTTAGGCATCACACCATCCTTGGAGGGAATCGGCTCTCCGTGCGGACAGCGGGTAGGATAACCGGCGAGTTCGTCCATGCGGTCTTCGATCTCATCGTTAACGCCGCGTTCGAAAGTATCGGCTAGTTCGTGGGCGGTTGCCCAATCATATTTCATCACTTTCACAAGGAAGACCTCAGTGAGACGATGGCGCCGCAGGGACGGCATGGCGATCTGTTCGCCTTCAGAGGTGAGCAAAACACCGCGATACGGCTCATGCGCGAGGTAGCCGAATTTTTGCAGGCGTTTCACCATGCTGGCAGTTGCCTGCGCTGAGGCTTCGACGTGCGTGCTCAGGAGCGAAAGAGGTACCTGCTCATGATCCTGTTGCAGGCGATAAATTTCCGCAGCGTAGCGCTGCATTGCGGTACTTGCATTCATAGGTGAAGAAGTTCTCCAAGGATTTTCAACCGGGTTGAAAACCATTTTCAATCAAATATAGATAAAATTTAATACAAATATCTAGATTATTCTTATTGGCGTGATTATACTACGCGATAACCTTAGCAGATAAAGAAGCTCCTTTTTGTCTGCTCACAACACTTTCAAGGAGATTTGTTCGATGCATAACTTTAGCAGGAAACTTTTTGGTATTTTATTTGTGCTGGCTCTTTTCGTCAGTGCTTGCGGCGGCGGGAAAGCCGTCGGTGAGGGACCGGCTTCGGTAACAGAACCAGTTCCTCCCGTCGGGAATGAGGCGGGCATTTCTGGGGATCTGGTCATTTACTCGGGTCGTTCCGAGGCGCTCATCCAGCCGGTGTTGGATGCGTTTCGGGCGAAATATCCGAACGTCAACATCCTGCTCAAATCCGGCAGCAACAGCGAACTTGCAAATGCGTTGATCGAGGAACAGGCCAACCCGCAGGCGGATGTGTTCGTGACGACGGAGATCTTCACCATCCAGAGCTTGTATCAGCAGGGACTTTTCGCCTCCTACCGACCCGCCGGGGCTGATTCACTGCCCCAGGAATTTATCGGACCCGAGGACAGTTGGGTCGGTATCACCCGCCGCGCGCGCGTTATCATGTACAATACCGAGCTTGTAAGCGCGGATGAAGCGCCTCGATCCATCTTCGACCTGACCGATCCCAAGTGGAAGGGACAGATCGCCGCAGCCGGATCGACCAACGGCGGCATGCAGGCGCAGGTTGCCGCGATGCGCCAACTGTTTGGTGACGTGGACACGCAGGAATGGCTCGTCGGCTTGATGGCAAATGATGTAACTTTCTTCGGCGGACACACCGATGTTCGTAAGGCGGTCGGCGCAGGCGAGTTCAAGATCGGTCTTGTCAATCACTACTATTATTATTTGCAGCAGGCGGAAGGTAGTCCGGTGGGGATCGTCTTCCCAGATCAGGGCGAAGGGCAGATCGGCTTGATCACGAACGCCACCGCTGCTGCCATTGTGAAGGGTGTAAAGAACGCCCCCGCGGCGCAAGCCTTTTTGGACTTTTTGATCTCACCAGAGGGTCAGAAACTTTTTGCGGAATTGAATTACGAATATCCGCTCGTGCCCGGCATGCCGCTTAAAGAAGGTGTTCAACCGTTGGATAACTTCCGTCTCGCGGATGTGAACGTGGCGGAGGCCGCGCTCGATCTGAACGGCACGTTGGACCTGATGGAAGCCATTGGTTTGCCGTAACCTGTAAGAAAAACCCTTACCACGTAGCACACGGAGGATGCAGAGAATCTTGATTCTATTCTCCGTGACAAATCGTCTTTGATGCAGATACGCACCGCATTACCTCAATTTCGTCATTACAACATCAGCCCCCGGCTATTATTGGTCGCGGGGCTGGTGGCATTGTTCGTGGCAATACCGCTCGGATACATTTTCTTTCGCGCAGTAACGGGCGGAGCAGACGTGTGGATTCGCCTCCTCCAAACCCGTATTTGGAAACTGCTTGGCAACACTTTGCTGCTTGCCGTCTCTGTCACTTTTGGGGCGGCGTTGATCGGTGTGACAATGTCATTCCTGACCGAACGCACCGACTTGCCCGGGCGCAAGGTCTTCCGGTGGATGCTTGCCATGCCGCTGGCAATTCCCGCATACATCGGCGGGATCGTGCATCTTACGCTTCTTCGTCCGCGCGGCGGCATGATTCCCCAACTGTTGGCGGAGTGGTTCGGTCAGCCAGTGCCCACTCCCAGTCCGTTGGGGTTCGGAGGCGCGGCGTTCATCCTGACCCTTTTCATGTTCCCGTATGTCTATCTGCTCAGCGGCGCAGCGTTCCGCTCGTTGAACGCCTCGCTCGAAGAAGCCTCACGTACGTTCGGACGCAGCAACTGGCAGACCTTGTGGGAAGTGACCCTGCCTGCCCTGCGCCCCGGCATTACAGCGGGCGCGCTGCTCGTGGCGTTGGATGTGCTGGCGGAATACGGCACGGTGGCGCTGCTTCGTTATGAGACATTTTCATCCGCTATTTTTGTTCAACTGTCGGGAAGATACGACCGTTCCGCCGCGGCGGTACTGAGCAGCGTGCTCGTCACGATGGCGGCCGTGATTTTATGGGGCGAACTCCGCTTGCAGGGGCAAGCCCGTTTCACACAAATGGACAGCCAATGGCGCCCTGCGCCGACTCTTTCGCTCAAGAAATGGAAAGCCCCGGCGTTCCTGCTGGTATCTCTGGTTGTATTTTCCAGTTTGCTTGTGCCGGTCATCGTCCTGGCTGGGTGGAGCGTGCAAGCCCTGCTCGACCCCGATACCCTTGCTTCCATCATGCGGTCCGGTTCGCAGACGTTCGGCGATTACGTTTGGAATAGTTTATGGGCGTCCGCTTTGGCGGCAGTGACGGCTGTGACGCTTTCGCTGCCGGTGGCGCTGCTTGCAGTACGTTATCCGAACAAACTGACGCAAGCCGTCTCTCGTTTTTCACAGGTGGGCTATGCCATCCCTGGTGTGGTCGTGGCGTTGAGTCTCGTCCTGATCGTCAACCGTTATCTTCCGGTTCTGTATGCCACGCCTTTGGTGGTTGTGATGGCGTATGTATTGCGCCACATGCCGCAAGCGATCCGCTCCAGCGAGTCGGCGTTAAACCAACTGTCGCCTTCGATGGAAGAGGCGTCGCGCACGCTTGGGCGCACATCCATCCAGACCATCTTTCAAGTCATTCTGCCGTTGATCGTGCCCGGTCTGCTGGCGGGTGCGGGGCTGGTGTTTTTAACCTCCCTCAAAGAATTACCTGCTACATTATTGCTTCGTCCCGCAGGCTTCGATACTCTTGCCGTCCGGGTGTGGGTGTGGGCATCCGAAGGCTTCTACATTCAAGCCGCGCCCGCCGCGCTTTTGCTCGTGGCTGCCTCCGCTGCACCGCTATACTTTTTATTAAGAAGAGAACAGATCTTTCGATGAACGCACTCGAACTCCGCAACGTCACCAAAACATTTGCTTCCGCCGCCGCGCCCGCAGTGAACGATATTTCGCTCACCCTTCGCAGCGGCGAAATTCTCGCATTGGTAGGCCCGAGCGGATGCGGCAAGACAACGACCTTAAGATTGATCGCCGGGCTCGAACGCCCGGACAGCGGCTCGCTTCACATCAAGGGAGAGCTGGTCGCCAGCCCCGAACATTTCACCCCGCCCGAACGACGCGGCGTGGGCATGGTCTTTCAAGACCACGCTTTGTTTCCGCATCTCACCGTCTTCGAAAACGTGAAGTTCGGTCTCAAAGGGCAGTCCGCTGCGGTGGCGCGCGAAACCACGCAGGGGATGTTAAAACTTGTCGGGTTGGAAAATTTCGGGGAGCGCTATCCGCATCAACTGTCTGGAGGCGAGCGTCAGCGTGTCGCATTGGCGCGGGCGTTGGCGCCGCGTCCAGTTCTCGTGTTGATGGACGAACCTTTCAGCAGTCTCGATGCAGACTTGCGACATGAAGTCCGCGAGCAGGTGCGCGGTATTTTGAAGGCGATGTCTGCCACGGCGGTATTTGTGACGCACGATCAGGAGGAGGCGCTTTTCATGGGCGACCGACTCGCCGTGTTCCAAAGCGGGCGTCTGGAACAGGTGGGCGTACCCGAAGAGATCTTCCACGATTCAGCCACACGTTTTGTGGCGGAGTTCATGGGCGACAGCGACTTCCTGCCCGGCGTGGTGAAGGAAAACGGAATCGAAACCGAACTCGGTTTGATCCCCCAAAAAATAAACCTACCCGTGGATTCCCCCGTTGAGATCGCCCTGCGTTCAGACGATGTGAATTTTGATCAGGATAACCCTGCCAATGCGCTGGTGCTGGCGCGCTTCTTCCGCGGCGCGTATTATCAATACCGCCTGCGTTTATCGTCGGGGAAGTTGATCCACGCCTTCAAACCGCACACCAAGACCATCCAACCCGGCACATCAGTCCATGCGTATCTGAGCGCAGGGCATGATCTGACGGTCTTTCAGAATGGGGTGGCAGTAGGGGGAAGTAATTAACAAGGGCACAAAGGAACACAAAGGATTAAAGGAGATAGTCATCTCGAAGGTGATTGTCTCCTTTATTTACTCCACGAAAGGCAAGCCACATTGACGTAGTCTATGGTCATATCAACCTTATGCGATGAAATGAGAGAAAATGAGTCAACCACGAATTGAAAATAAAACTAAATTCTCCATCCACCCACAGACCGGCATTGGGTACGTCTCTTTGACGGTTGCCAATCTCGATAATCAGATTCAGTTTTACGAAAAAGCTCTGGGCTTCAAAGTCCACTGGCGGAAGGAAAAACAGGCTGGGCTGGGGGCGGGAGGCGCGGACTTGCTCATCCTGAACGAAACGCCGGATTTGAAAAAATATCGCGGCGTGACGGGTTTATATCACTTCGCGGTGCTTTTCCCCAACCGCCGCGAACTTGCCATAGCCATGGCTCGTTTGTTTGCGTTGAAGGTCCGCAATTCGCCCACCGATCACATCATGACAAAGACCACCTACCTTGACGACCCCGAAGGCAACGGCATCGAGTTGTATTGTGAATCGCCCGAAGACGGCACATGGACAATGAAGGATGGCAAATATGAAACCCGCCGCGCCGATGGCTCATGGAGCGATGGGCGCGAGCCGCTGGATGTGGAAGCATTGTTCAAGCATCTCACAGAAGAGGACCGCCTCGATTCTCCCATCCCGCCTGAAACCAAAATGGGACACATCCATCTGCATGTGCGCGACATTCCCGAAGCACTGGATTTTTATCACAGCATCCTCGGTTTCGACGTGATGGGTCATGCAAAAGAATTTCAAATGGCGTTTGTCTCTGCGGGCGGATATCACCATCACATCGGATTGAACACGTGGCAGGGAGTCGGCGCTCCGCCTCCGCCCGACGATGCGGTTGGTCTGCGCCATTTCACCGTGGACTTGCCGAACCAGCCCGCCCTTGACGAAGTGATCGCGCGCGTGAATGCGGCTGGAATTCCCTCCAACCAAACCGATGAGGGCTTGCTGTTGCTAGACCCTTCTGAAAACGCAGTGATATTACGGACCATAGAGCGTGGAAAATAGACCGTATGTGTCCTTTCATCACATCCTGATAAACCGTACAACGCTCTGTAAAAAGCAGGGCGTTTTTCTTTGTTAACTGCATGGCGTTATAATCAACCGCAAATCTCAAATCGTAAATCGGAAATCAACTTATGCACATCCTTGTAACAAACGATGACGGCGTAACCGCCCCCGGACTTCTCGCGCTGGCGCAGGAGATGCGCAGTCTCGGCAAAGTCACTGTCTTCGCGCCGGATAAGAATTGGTCGGCTTCTGGGCACGTGAAAACGATGGAACGTCCCTTGCGCGTGAAGGAGACCATCCTTGCAGACGGCACATCCGCATTCGCCTCGGATGGCGCGCCTTCGGATTGTGTTGCGCTGCCTCTGCTTGGTTTAATTGAAGAGCCGATTGATCTTGTTGTTTCGGGTATCAACCCGCATGCCAACATCGGGCACGACGTGACTTATTCAGGCACGGTCACTGCCGCGATGGAGGCGGTCATTGCTGGTGTGAAAGGCATTGCGGTTTCGCTGGATTCTCCGGACGGGCACAAAGGTCCACTCGACTATTCAACTGCCGCCGTGGTTGCGAAGCGCGTCGCGGAAAAAGTCATCGCGGACGGTTTGCCCGAGGGCGTCGTCTTGAACGTCAACGTGCCCTATCTGAAAGAATCCGAACTCAAAGGCTACATGATCACGAGGCAGGGACTGCGCGTATATCGTGATGCGCTCGATGTCCGTGTGGACCCGCGCGGCAAACCGTATTACTGGATCGGGGGCGAAGCACCCACCGGCGTGGCGGAAGACGGCACCGACTTCGGCGCGCTTTCACAGGGCTATGTTTCCATCACGCCATTGCAATTGGATCTGACCCACCGTAAAGCGATGGACGTATTGGAAAAGTGGAAATTCTAGATGACCACCATACAGGAATTGATCCCCGTTCTGCAAACCGCCATTGGACCTGTGATCGTGATCTCCGGTGTGGGGTTGCTGCTGTTGAGCATGACTAACCGTCTCTCGCGCGTCATAGACCGGGCTCGCACGCTTCTGGCTTTTTCCGAAACTGTGGGCGGACCTCTCCAGCAAAAGGCGCTTGCTCAGATAGATATTCTTTGGGGGCGGGCAAAGTTGATCCGCTTGTCCATTCTTTTTGCCGCCATCAGCCTGTTGTGCGCCGCGTTGTTGGTTATCATGTTGTTCATCACAGCTTTGTTCGGCATCGAAGATGCCTGGCTTCTCAGCATCGTTTTTGTCGCCTGTATGGGCTCATTAATCGTTTCATTGATTGCCTTCATTACAGACATCAACCGCTCTCTCGCTGCATTCAAGGTCGAATTGTATGATTACGGGAACGAAAGGAAACCTATTCCATGAATTTCCTTCAAAGGCTTTTTGGCGCGCCCCGTAAGCCTGAAAAACGCTATTACGTTTTCGAGGTCAAATGTGATCGCTGCGGCGAAACCATCGAAGGGCGCGTGGATTTGGACAACGATCCCAGCGTGGAGTACGAAGAAGGCGGCGATGTGTACTATGCCCGCAAGATGTTGATTGGCGAAGGCAAGTGTTTCCAGCGCATTGAAGCCGTCTTCAAATTCACACCGGAGCGGACGTTGATCCAGCGCGACATCACAGGCGGGGAATTCGTCTAACAGTCAATGCGTCGTTTCACTTCATTCATTCTTGTTCTGTTAGCCGCCCTGCTGGTAACGCAGGCGGTTTTCTCGTTGCAGTGGCCCCTCGCGCATGATGAAGCTCCGCTCTTCTATGAAGCCTTCCTTATGCAAAGCGAAGGGCGCGTCCCCTACCGCGACATCTTCGACTTTCAAATGCCGGGTAGTTACATCATCTACTATATGCTCGGCATCGCCGGTAAATTTTCCGCTTTCCGCATCCGCATGCTTGACTTACTTATCCTCGCCGCGCTTATCATTATTACGTATTTTGTAATGAGGCGTTTTGGAAAACTTCCCGCCATCACAGCAGGCATCCTCTTCGGTTTGAAGTATTTGCAGGGAGGACCGGCGCTTTCGCTTCAACGCGAGTATCTTTTGCTTGTCTTTCTTGCGCTCGCTCTTTTGGCAGGATTGCGCGACTCCCTGACTCTCAAGCACCGCGTTACTCTCGGACTTCTTTTTGGGTTATCGGCGGTTATCAAACCTCACGCCGCGCTCGGACTCCTGCCTTTCCTGCTCTTTGACATTGCAGGCCTTCGCCAACGCCCGGGGTTTTCCCTGCCAAGCCTTGTAAAGGGGAGCCTTCTCCCCATGGCGGCTGGATTTTTGATTCCAATTTCTTTCATTACAGTCTGGCTTGCATCCACAGGTGCGCTTGTTCCTTTCCTTGACATTGCCGTTAACTATTGGGGGTTGTACGCGCAGATCAACGGTGAGATGGCGGTCACACCGTCGGCGGAGAGAGCGGCTTATTTGCTGAATCAAGTTTGGCGTTTAGGAGGAGGCGCCATCTGGCTGATTCCCGCAGGCTTTGGCATTTACTACATCCGGAATCGTCAGGCATATCTGCTTGCCGGTCTTACTTTGTGCTATGCAATTTATCCGGCTCTTTCAGGGCAATTCTTTCCATACCACTACATTCCTTTTATTTATTGTACTGTCCTGCTTGCTTCATTATCCATGCCGGATGATTATCAGTTGCGGGCAGCGTATCTTTTGCCTTTTATTTTATTCATCATTGTTCTTTTGAACGTCCGCCCGTCTCAGACTTTCATCCGGCAGCTGGAAGGCAGGCCTGTGGTCACTTCATCTGACCGCGCCTTGGAAATTTCGCGCTTTTTGGAAAAAAATCTCGAAGGGGGCGATACTGTCCAGCCGCTCGATTGGACGGGGGGCACATTGCTTGCCATGCTTGAAACCCGCGCGCCGCTCGCCACGAATTATGTCTTCGATTTTTATTTCTACCATCATGTTTCCAACCCGTATATTCGATCCCTGCGAAATGACTTTATGAATCAATTGCGTGAAGCAGAACCGCGTTTTGTCGTTGAAGTGACTGCCATAGATAAGCCCTGGGTCTCCGGCGAGGATACCTCACGCGACTTCCCCGAACTACACGCTTTTTTGAATGAACGCTATTCCATTACAATGGAAAAGGAAGATTACGTTATTTATGAATTGAACGACGGCCGATAGCCCGTGACCATGAAATTCCTGTATCGCATTTCCATCTTTTATCTCATACTCCCCTTTCTTCTCTTCCTTTTCGGTTGGGTAAGACTCTCCATAGCCATTCCCCTGTCTGTCATCGTTTTCTTTGCGATTTGGCGTCTTCTCAAATCCTCTGATTCTGTATTTTATTCCTTATTCCCTGACGTCAGGTCAATTGGTTATTGGTTGCTGGTTACTGCCTTCTGGGTGGCGCTCTCCGGCGTAGGCGGCTATGCCTTTCAAAACTGGGACCATCATTGGCGTAACGCGGTCTTCCATGATTTGATCAATTTCGATTGGCCCGTTTACTATACTCAGCCCGAAAGCGGACCCGTGAAAATGCTGGTCTACTACGTCGGCTACTGGCTCCCTGCCGCATGGGTTGGAAAACTCCTCGGCTGGAAAGCCGCCAATTTTTCGCTTTTGTTGTGGACATGGCTGGGAGTTGTCCTCATCACGCTGCATCTTGCTTCGGCTTTGAAAACTTCCCCGCTCAAAGCCAGCCTGCTCCTCACCTTCTTCAGCGGGCTGGATTTTTTCGGCACGCTATTCTTTGCAAAGGGATACCCATCCCTTCTCCCGCCCGTCACGCATCTTGAGATTTGGGCTGGCAATCTTCAATATTCCTCCTTCACAACACAGTTGTTTTGGGTTTTCAATCAAGCCATCCCAGCATGGTTGTGTATTGCGATGATACTTGTTTCTGCAGCAAAGCGATCCGAAGCCCGTGTTGAGCTTATCCTGCTCTGGTCTCTTTGCTTTTTCTTTGCGCCTCTCGTCTCCCTTGGTCTGCTCCCCTATGTCATTATCGGACTTGTCGAACAGACTGACTTCAAATTCCCGTTCAAAAACCTCCGTTGGGAAATCCTGCCTGCCGCCATCATCATCTTCCTGCTTTCCATTTTCTATTTTTCTGCCAATACCGCCGCCCAGGAACGCGGATTTCAAACCATCTCCTTTACAAATGTTCTCGTTTTCTTCCTGCTCGAAGGCGGAATCTTATGGCTGGCACTTGCTCCTTCATTGTGGCGGGACCGGCGTTGGATGGCCACCGGCTTGCTTCTGCTCCTCATTCCTTTTATCCAACTCGGCGTAGGGCGAGACTTTGTCATGCGTGCCTCGATCGCTCCGATTTTCTATTTGATGTTTATGGTGGGTGAAACCATCTTCCATAAAACAATGCCCCGTTTTTTGTTTGCCACTTGTTGCCTGCTGCTTGCTATTGGTTCTCTGACTCCCCTTTACGAGATCAACCGCTCCGTTTATCGGACATACGAGTATTATTTTCTTCTGGATGACGATCAGCGCCTCGCGCCTCCGCTCGAGCCTGCCACACACCTTGAGCAGGCTGGCGCGCTGGAGTTTGAACACCCTGGCATGCTGGTTGCGGATGAGATCGTCTCTCTGCAATTCATGGAGGACCAGCTCTCGAAGAATTTCATTGCCAATGTCCGGCAGACCGTTTTCTATCGCTACATTTCATCTCGTTAGCCGTCTTCGTTCTTGCGTTGACGCGGGTATTCTGACGTGATAGAATGCAACCCGCTTTAGTGATGGGCGCGTAGCTCAATGGCAGAGCAGCGGCCTTTTAAGCCGTTGGTTGAGAGTTCGAATCTCTCCGCGCTCACAGACCCTCCTTTGTTGTGGAGGGTTTATTATTTCCTATTCACTATTCTCCTTTCACCTTGTATACTTATCTTATGAAACTCGATGCCGCACTTCCCCCTGTTCAATTAAAAGATGCCCCTGCCGTAGCGAAAGCCGCTGAAGAGATCGGCTTTGCAGCGCTGTGGACTCAGGAAACTCAGCATGATCCGTTTTTGCCATGCTCATTGATCGCGGAACATACTTCGAAAATGGAATTGGGGACTGCCATTGCCGTGTCGTTTGCGCGTTCGCCGGCCAACCTTGCCTATACCGCATGGGACCTGGCGGCACAGTCCGGCGGCAGATTCATTCTCGGGCTTGGCACGCAGGTGAAGGCGCATATCGAGAGGCGCTTTGGAATGCCGTGGCCCGAATCCGTGACGGGCAAGTTCCGCGAGCAGATTCAGGTCCTCCGCGCTTTATGGGATTCGTGGCAGAACGGCACGAAGTTGAACTTCCGCGGTGAGTATTACAAAGTAACATTGATGTCGCCTTTCTTTAATCCGGGCGCGATCGAGCATCCCGATATTCCAATTTATATTGCGGGAGTAAATACAAGACTTGCCAGACTTGCGGGCGAATTATGTGAGGGATTCCACGCACATCCGTTCAACAGTCCGCGATACATGAATGAGGTGATCCTGCCTGCCATTGAGGAGGGGCTGCAAAAAAGCGGACGCAAACGAAGCGACATCATCGTTTCGATGACTCCTTTCGTTGCGACCACGCCCGAAGAGCAAGCCTTTGCACGGATGCAGATCGCTTTCTATGCGTCCACGCCTTCGTACAAGTCTGTGATGGATTTGCACGGCTGGGGCGAAACTGCCGAGAAATTATCCGGCTTCGCTTCCAAAGGCGAATGGGCGGAGATGCCCATGCTCATAACAGATCAGATGCTGGCGGAGTTCTGTCTGATGACCACGCAGGAAAATCTGGCATCTGATTTGAAGAAACGCTACAACGGCATTGCGGACCGCATCACGCTGTATATACCTTTTGTCCCTGGTGAAAAGGATGCGTGGTGGAAGAATTTGGCAAAGGCGTTCTAAAAAAATTTTTTCACCTTTCGCGCTGAATCTATGAAAGTCTATAACAAAACATGACTCACCCCGAAATTAAGGTTTCGGGGGTGAGTTCGTTTTTAAGACCCATTGGGACGCTGAAAAACGCTGAATACGCGGATTTTTCATGGGGTTTCCGCGTTTATCTGCGCTCGTCAGCGTCCCAGATTAAATTCGGGGTTAATAATAGACCTCTTGCAAAAGTCATGGTGCGGGTTTGAGTTCCAAGTTGTAGATGGCCGCAATCAAATTGAAATGCAAGCCAAAGCGTTTTCGGCGATTACGGTAGCGTTCACTCAAAATCCGAAAGATTTTCAATTTGCGGATGATGTTCTCGATCAAAATGCGTTTCTTGGATAACTTGCGATTGGCGATCTTCTGCTCGCACGCAACGGATGAAGTTTGCTTTTCTTGGCTGGTGTCTGGCTGTTCGAGTGTAAACTGGCCAATCCTTGGTAGCCAGCATCGGCTAAACTACAAATGCGTTCTGCGACGATGGAGCGACTTTGTTTGAACAACTGAAAATCATGGCAACTTCCGTGACAAAAATCTGTGGCTAGGATTTGCTCGGTATTTAAGTCGGCCATCAACTGCGCTTTTTGGGTATGTCGCTTCTTTTTGCCGCTGTAATGCCGTTTTTGTCTTTTTTTGGACGCTCAATCGGCTGTTCAGTCGCATCCACCAGCACAATTTCAAAGATCGTGTTGCTTGGTTGCAACGCTTTTTTGCCCGGCAGGTGAAATTGCTTGGATTGGATCAGTGTATTTTCAACCTTTTGGATGGTGCGACAGACCGTTGACTCGCTGACGCCGTAAGTCAAACCAATGTGAAATTCGGTTCGATACTCACGCCAGTACATCAAGGTCATCAGCAA
>CAZLWG010000061.1:0-20270 GCA_964563315.1 uncultured Anaerolinea sp.
ACGGCGCATGCGCGGTAATGGCGCTGGAGCGCGTCCCCGCCGATATCCGCGCGGACGGCGGCGTGGCGCGCATGTCTGACCCGGATATGATCCTGAAGATCATGGATGCGGTCAGCATTCCGGTGATGGCGAAGTGCCGCATCGGTCACTTTGTGGAGGCGCAGATTTTGGAAGCCATCGGCGTGGATTACATTGACGAATCCGAAGTGCTTACGCCTGCGGATGAAGAGCATCATATTTTGAAGCACAATTTCAAAGTGCCGTTTGTATGTGGATGCCGTAATATTGGTGAAGCACTGCGCCGTATCGGCGAAGGTGCGGCGATGATCCGTACGAAGGGTGAAGCGGGCACAGGCGATGTGGTTGAGGCGGTGCGCCATGCCCGCAGCGTGATGGGCTCCATCCGCCAATTGCAGACCATGAACGACGAAGAGTTGATGACCTTTGCCAAGAATAACGGCGCTCCCTATGATTTGGTGAAAGAGACGAAGGAACTCGGACGCATGCCCGTGGTCAATTTTGCGGCCGGCGGCGTGGCAACACCTGCCGATGCGGCGCTGATGATGCAGCTTGGCGTGGACGGCGTCTTCGTCGGCTCGGGTATTTTCAAGAGCGGAAACCCAGCCCAACGTGCGCAAGCCATCGTCAAGGCCGTGACGCATTATCAGGATGCTTCCATCCTTGCAGAGGTGAGCAAGAATCTCGGCGAAGCGATGGTCGGGCGCAACATTTCGCAGATGCCCGAAGTTGAGAAAATGGCGGGACGCGGTTGGTAAAGCGCTGTTCAGCCATTAGCAGGCGGCTTTTGGCTAAAAGCTGATCGCTGACATCAAAGTTTATATGAAAATCGGAGTCCTCGCCCTGCAGGGCGATTTTGCGGAACATGTTTCCATGTTGAAACGCATTGGCGTGGATACCGCCGAAGTGCGTTTGCCTGATCACCTAAACGGTTTGGATGGTCTTATCATCCCCGGCGGTGAATCTACAACGATCGGAAAACTGGCGGTGGCGTACAATTTGATGGACCCGCTCAAGGAATTTGGCAGGACACGTGCCATTTGGGGGACGTGCGCGGGAGCAATTTTCCTTTCCAAGGACATTGGGCGTGATCAGCCTTTGCTCGAGCTGATGGATATCAAAGTTCAGAGAAATGCGTTCGGGCGGCAGGTCGATTCGTTCGAAACCGACTTGGAAATTGATGAATTATTCAAAGCTACCGGCACGGAACATTCGTATCACGCGGTCTTTATCCGCGCGCCGATCATTGAATCGGTTGGGAAAAAGGTGAAAGTGCTGTCCGCTTTGGAAGATGGACGCATCGTCGCCGCCCAGCAAGGACATCTGCTGGCAACGTCGTTTCACCCTGAGTTGACGGGTGATACACGCTTTCACGAGTACTTTATTTCGCTGGCTTCGTAATCGTAGTTGGGCGCGGACACCGCGCTCCTGCGCAAAAATAATGACCATTCGTCCCCTTGATTTTTTCGACCTTCCCACCATTGCCCGCTATCGAAACGATGTGTTGACCCTCGACAGCGCTCGTGCCCTCACGCGTGGACATCCACTTGGTGCAATGGGGTTGCTGGCGTATGTTAACCCGGCAAGGCATTTGTACGGCGCAATCGAAGCAAAGGATGGGTCTGCGTTGCTGGGCGGCGTGATCCATACGCGCGGCGATACGTTTGCAAAACTGCTGTATCTTGCGCCCGCATCGGGTTTGCATGACTCTCAATTGCCCGCCTTGATCGAACACCTTGCTGCGCAAGCGGGTGAATGGAAAGCGGTACAGGTCATTGCGGAGGTGGAGGAGACCAGCGATGTTTTTCCCGCACTGCGAAAAGCGGGCTTCTCCGTATATGCGTGGCAAAGGGTTTGGGATGTGAGTCTGCTCGAGAAAACAGAATCAGATTCAAGGTCTGAGTGGAGGCGCGCGCAGACTGTGGACTTTCCCGCAGTGCAGAGTCTGCATTATCAGATCGTGCCGCAGTTGCTGCATCCTGTTGAACCTGCGCCGCGTCGCGCGAATGGATTTGTTCATCAGGGCATGAGATGTTTTGCAGGCATTACATCTGGAATGTACGGCATTGTGTTGACGCCGCTTATTCACCCGGATGAAGGCGAGGTTGGTGGGAAGATGCTTTCGCTGGTGAAAAATCTGCCAGAGCGGCGCGGACGCGCAGTGTATTTGAATGTGCGTTCGTATCAAGCCTGGCTCGAACCTGTGCTGGAAGACCTTGGCGCGCGGGCTTCGGTACGGCAGGCGGTGATGGTGAAACATCTTGCGCGTTTGGTCAAGGAGGGGCAGGCTGCGCGAGTCCTGCCTGCGAATGCGGGCGTCCAGCCTTCGCAGATGAGTAGAATGGATGTGGATGAGTAACTGGTATGCATACGATGACGGGCGAAGCATCGGCAATGTGGGTGAGGCAGGCGGAGTGATCCTGGCTGATGAAGAACATGCCGACGGCGCGCGCATCACGCTCAGGCGCGGCAGGGAATATATCTCTGTTTCGCTGAAGATCTATGGTTGGATGGACCACACCCGTTTTTTCAACACCGATAGCGATGCCCAGCGTGAATATCGTACGATGCGTTCAGCGATGGACAAGGTGCTGGGCGTGATCAAGTCCTCAGACATGAACGACATAAAGGTCTGGGAGGCCATTTCAGATTTCGTAAGGCGGTTTCCGTAAATGCTTAAAGCGCTTATTTTCGATTTCGACGGGCTGATTCTCGACACGGAAACGCCCGAGGTTTTGGTTTGGCAGTCCATCTATCGCGAACATGGATTTGAACTTCCCGTCCATGAATGGGAGAAGACGATCGGCGGATACGGCGTTTCGACCTTCGACGCCGCCGAGCATCTCTCGCATCTTTCGCAGGGACGGCTGGATCCTGTTTCCTCGAAACTTCGTTATCGAAAAGAGGCAGATGCGCTTATCCATGCCGCCCCCATTCAGCCCGGCGTGATGGACCTCATCCAACAGGCGAGGTCGTATGGCATGAAGATTGCCATCGGCTCCAGTTCACCGCATTCATGGGTGGATACGCATTTGAAACGACTCGGCATCTTCCATTATTTCAATCCTGTCGTCTGCCAGGACGATGTTGCGCCCGGCAGGACAAAACCCAACCCGGATATTTATTTGAAGACGCTGGAACAACTCAAAGTCCAAAACACCGAAGCGGTGGTGTTCGAAGATTCACCCAATGGAGTTCTTGCAGCGCAGCGGGCTGGCATCTTTGTGGTGGCTGTCCCCAACGAGTTGACGGCGACGATGAAAGTTTCCGGCGATTGGACGGTCTCATCACTGGCGCAAGTGTCGCTGCAGGAGTTGATGAACAGATGACACTTAGTTTGCCGCCGGCTCACGATGCGTAAACGGAACATCCTTTTGCTCATTGCCGGGCTTGGGCTTGCCGGCACCACATATTTTTTGGCGAATGAAAGCCAGAGTGCGATCATTGTGGAAACTCCCGCTGCGATCTCGTTGCCACCTGTCATTCCAACGACGGTCCGCACTCCCAAGGTGATTCCTATTGAAGAAAGCCCGCTCAAGGATTCGGTCATTGCTGCGGGCGATTATCTTGTGCGTCAGCAATTGCCGAACGGCGAACTTGCTTATCAAGTTGACTTTCTGACAAATGAACGGTCATATACGCCGTCTTATATCCGACTGATCGCGGGCGCAGGCTCACTTTATACGGTGTGCAGGGTATCCGGTGATTTAACCTATTGCGAGGCGGGAGACCGCGCACTCGGTCACTATCTCGAATTCCTTGTCAACGACCCTAGTCATTTCAAAGGCACATGTCTTTATACGAACGGCGCCTGTCCATTGGGCGGCGCAGCCTTGACGATCGATGCCATCTACAAACGCTGGCAGGCAACGAGTGATGTGACGCTCGCAGATCGAGACCTGCTTTCCACCGCTTCGGAGTTGGGGTATTTCATCGCCTCCATGCGCCGGCCCGACGGCGGCTTCTACCATTCCTTCGACCCCCACTTCGCCGGAAGCGTGGATCCGGATTATTTCGTCATCTATTTTCCGGGTGAGAGTCTGTATGCTCTTCTTGAACTTTACGAAATGACAGGGGATGACTTCTGGCTTGCGCAGGCTCACGAAGCAAACGATTACATGATCACACAGCCTGTTACAGAGGATCATTGGCACAGTTATGCATTTGCGATGTTCGCCCGCCTTGATTCGCTCACTCGGGCAGACCACGCCTATATGGAACAGATCGCGCAAACCGTCATTGACGGGCAGGTGCGCTCGCTCAACCCGACAAATACAAGCATTTCCACTGCAACAAAGGTCGAGTCCCTTGCAGCGCTGGCGCAGGCACTGGTTCTTTCAAACAGCGAGCACGAATGGCTGGATCAGGAAATCCGCCCCTTTATCACTTTTGTGCTGGCGCGCCAGTTACCGGACAACAACTGCAACCTCGACATCAGCGATGAAATGACCCGTCGTTACGAAGGCGGCGTCTTCAGCAGTTGCGAAGACCCATCCATTCGCGTGGATGGGATACAGCATTGGGTCAACGGATTGACTTTGTATCTGGAATATCAAGGAATGAAGTAATCGAATGAAGTAATCAAAAAACTCCCGTTGAGCCAAAGTCGACGGGAGTTTTACTTTCTACTTTTCACTCATTACAAAATTACACAACCTTTTCGCGCATCACCGAACTGATGTAGTCCATAATTGAAACCACAATGGCAATGGCGATCATCTGTACGCTTGCAGCACGGTAATTAAGAAGGTTGATGTTTTGGAGTAGTAGAAAACCAATTCCACCTCCGCCGCCGAAACCAATGATGGTGGACATACGCACGTTGATATCCCAACGGTACATGGTGTAAGAGATGTAGGGCGGCACGATCTGTGGCACCACGGCATAAATGATGGTCTGCAGACGGTTCGCTCCAGTGGCTTGGATGGCTTCAAGTGGGCCTGCCATAATGCTCTCGACTTGTTCAGAATAAAGCTTTGCAAGACTGGCTATCGTGTGCAAGGATAGCGCCAACACACCAGCAAATGGACCAATACCAACCCATACAACGAATACAACGACCATGATCAGCGCTTCGATGGAACGCAGGGCATTGAATATTGTTCTGGCAATATAGTAGACGGCCAACCCGATTGGCAGAGATTGCTTGGGGCTGTTCCATAGTGCCATCGTCAAACCCAAAATGCCTCCTATACCCGCAGCCCAGTAAAGCGTTTTTATTGGGTCATTGATCAGATACAGCCAGTTCACACCTGCTCCAAGCAATCCAAACAATACACTCCCAGCCACCGTTGCCAGTAAAAGGTTTAATATCTTGTTCAGATATAGGGAAGTATGCTCACTGATGAAGAGCCCCAATTGACTTGCAATGCCGTTAAACACTCCTGCAACAGCCAATGCCGTCAATAAAACAATAACCATTCCAAGAATATCCCCCAGATTGGATATAAACGTGCCGATAAAACCCAAATTACCCAGTGGTGCCGTAAGAGAATTCCCAGCTTCGATTAGCAAACTGGAAAGCAGGAAAAGGCTGCCAATTAATAACAATGCGCTGAAGATCAGAACCATGATCCTCATTACGCGGAGTCGAAATGATGGCAGAGCCTCCTCCTCCTGTGGCAATGCCCAGCGTGCTCCAAATAGTGAAAGAACTGGCGCAATGAACAAACCAACAATTGTCAGCAATACATTGCTTGTGAGAATCTCGCTTAGACTTCCTGCCCAACGCGCCAAGGCAGTGCCAAAGACAAGTCCAACGGGGATTAGAATCAAGGATAACGAAATGCTTGTAAGCGAACTTTTGATGTTCTTCATCAAGTTTCGCGCAGCAAAGAAACTAAGTGGGATGGAAAGCAGAGTGCCTAATGTTGTCGCCAAAAGAGCGAGGAAAACCGTTTCGACAATTTTTTCCCAGGTATCCAATGCCGACTTAGTAAATCGTGGTGTTCCAACGTCCTGGCGGGTAATGACCTGGACTTCAAAAGGTTCATCACGTTCCCTTTTCGGCAGGGTGGCTGTGATCAAAAAATGTCCATCTGCATCGGTGGTAAATGCTCCAAATCGCAATTCGACATCTGGTGCTGGAACAAGATTCACTCCTCCTGCTGTATTTGGATAGAGATTAAATCCCTCGATGGTAACTTCTCCCTGCGAAGCAGTGCAGGTTGGTGTGATGATTGCATAAGAACCACTCATATCCTGTTCAGGCGGTATATACCCGTTTTCAGGACATGGAATCATGACATAGGTGATTGCTGCACGGGTATCCTGTTCAAATTCAATGATGTGTGGCCTGGCGAGTGCCCGAAGTATACGAATCAATTGTTCCTGGCGGCGAGGTGATTGTGTTTCTTCAAGATCTACCTGTGTGACCTGAAAGCCATAGGCATAAATCACAAATCCTGAAAGAAGCGCCAGACCTAATCCCAATGACTTTAGAAAATTTCGCCCTTTTTTCATGGTGACTTCCTTATCCTATGCGTTCGGCTTCGCGACCATAAATTTCTTTAAATTTCTCATCATCAATCTCTTCGGGCAGTCCATCAAAAACCAATTTACCCTCATTAAGAGCGATGACGCGGTCTGCATAGCGATGTACCAAATCCAAAAAATGCAAACTACAAAGCACAGTTACGCCATCCTCTTTGTTGATCAAATCAAGATATTGCATGATGCTATGCGCGAGGACGGGGTCGAGGCTGGCAACAGGTTCATCTGCCAAGATCATTTCTGGATCCTGCATGAGCGCGCGCGCAATGCCAACGCGCTGCTGTTGTCCTCCGCTTAATTCGTCTGCGCGGCTGTTGGCTTTATCGGTTATTCCCACACGTTCAAGTTGTTTGTAACCTTTTTCGATATCGATTTTGGGAAAACGGTTGAGCAGACTCCATGCTGGATTAACATAACCAAGCCGCCCAGCTAGGACGTTGGTCAGAACGGTTGAGCGGTGGACCAGGTTGAACTGCTGAAAGACCATGCCGATCTTTCGCCGAATTAGCCGCAATTCATTTTCTGAAGCCGCCGTGATATCTGTGTCATTGAAGATAATCTTTCCCTTTGTCGGATCAATCAAACGATTGATACATCGTAATAGTGTGGATTTGCCTGATCCGCTTAACCCAATAACCGCCAGAAATTGACCTTTGGGCACTTCAAAGCTTACATCGGTAAGCGCTTGCACCCCGCCCTCATAGACCTTGGTTAAATTGGTAATCTTGAGCATGGTTTTTTATGGTATTGATGAAATTACGGACGGGGTATCCCCGTCCGTAATTTTCCAATAATGTTCAACTAGGTTTAGACATCATCAAGAGTCAAGCCAAGTCTCTTAATGGCTGCACGAATGAGGTCGTAATCTGAATCTGTGGCGGTCGTGATGCCTGCCCAGTTATAGAAGTCGCGACTGCCCATAGTGTCAGCCCAGGCTTGGGTCGTGGAGAAATCGAGAAGAGCCTGCTCAATCTGAGCGCGTAGTTCGGCTGGGAAGTCGGGTCCGAAGGACAATGTGTCGTTCGGAATTTCGGGTGAGAGGGTCAGGATGCGAACCTTCTGCGCCACATCGGGAGCCTCTGTGCGAATCAGGGCACGGGCATCTACAATCTCCCAGCCGCTGCATTCCAAGGCATCACCTGCGGCGTTGGGCGCACAGGAGTCAAGAACGTCGGCAGGAACATCCCACATTTCGGGAGTGACAGTTCCAGCGAACCAATCCGCTTCAGTCCAGGCATCGTTGCCTTCAGGGTCGGTGGGAGCGTTGTAGAAGACCGCAGAGAAATCCACTTGCCCATTGTAAACGGCGGTTACAGATTGCCCATGTCCACCGAGCTCAACTGATTCGCTCGGGGCAATTCCGTACTGATCGAACATCCCTTGAGGCGCAAGGTTGCCGGAGCCGGATAGCACAGTTCCGTAACCGAACTTGGCGCCATCGAGATCTTCGAAGGTCTGGTATTCGCTGTCGCGGGCTACGATAATAGCTGCCCAGT
Source organism: uncultured Anaerolinea sp. (assembly GCA_964563315.1). GTDB lineage: Bacteria > Chloroflexota > Anaerolineae > Anaerolineales > Villigracilaceae > Villigracilis. Next base: position 8,007 of record CAZLWG010000061.1, read on the forward strand.
AGACGGAGGTCTTGCTGCTTCCGCGCTGGGCTTTGAATGCCACATCCACACCGCACAGGTCATTGGCGAGTACGTAACCAACAGCAGGAATGAAGCCCATTGTGTCTGATGGGGAAGCGCACATTTCCTCAACGGTGGCAGCGTAGGAGGTTGGAACAGATACTTCGAAGGTCAAACCAGTGGCTTCATTCAAAGCAGCAGCCATCACTTCACCACCGCTGACGATTACTTGTGCATCCACGGAGGGGACGAACAGAACCTTGATGGGGTGTTCGGGCGAACCGATGGCGGGCATGGCTTCTTCGGTGGGAGCTGCAGTGGGTTCTTCGGTCATGGCTTCGGTGGGAGCTTCGGTAGCCATGGGGGCTTCTGTGGCAGGCGCACCACAGGCGCTGAGGATCATCGCAACAGCTACGATGAGCGACAGCAGAACGAACATGTAACGCTTATTCATTTTTTCTCCTTCTTTCATTAATGTTTTTACGGGACTTGGATTGCCCCTGACAAAATTGATAATAACGCAAACTACAGGTATGAACAAGTGCGCTTTTCTTAAAAAATGACGATGGAAGTAATTTAATGGAAAATTCCCGCCGATTTTTGTTCGACGGGAATTTTTATGCAGGTTGAGGGGTGAGGGTTTATTGGTTATTGACCACCGACAATGGTTCCCCGTACAACTTCCGATGTACAACGCTCAATGCGCGGACCTGCTCTGCCGCGTGATACGAAGACCTCACCAGCGGATTCGACTCGACCCATTTGAATCCGATCTCCTTGCCGTACTCGCGCAGTTCGGCAAATTCTTCCATCGTGTAATAACGTTCCATGGGCATGTGCTTCTTGCTGGGCTGGAGATACTGACCGATGGTGAGAATATCCACGCCCCAACTGCGCTGGTCGCGCATCACGGCTTTGACCTCGTCCATTGTTTCGCCAAGCCCAAGCATGATGCCCGACTTGGTCAGCACGTCGGGATCAAGCTTCTTTGCGTTGGAAAGAGTGGCTGCCGCCCATTCATAGTTGTCCTGCGGTTGGACCGTTTTGAACAAACGCGGGACCGTTTCCACGTTGTGATTCAGAATTTCAGGGCGGGCATCCATGACGATCTTCAAGGCTTCGATACTGCCTTTGAAATCGGGGATGAGCACTTCGATGGAACAGCCGGGCAGTAGTTCGCGAATTCTGCGAATCACCATTGCAAAGATGGGCGCGCCGCCGTCGCGTCGTTCATCGCGGTTCACGGATGTGATGACCGCATGTTTCAAGTCCATGGCTTTCACGGCTTGTGCCACGCGCTCGGCTTCGCCCCAGTCCAATACAGCGGGTTTACCGTGTTTGATATCGCAGAAGGCGCAGGTGCGCGTGCAGACGTCGCCAAGCATTAAGAAAGTTGCCGTGCCGCTGCCCCAGCATTCACCAAGGTTTGGGCACATGGCTTCTTCACAGACCGTGTGCAATTCCTTTTTGCGCATCAATCCGTGCAGCCATTCGTAGGTCTCGCCCGAAGGCGCGCGCACCTTGATCCAATCCGGGCGGCGCAGCGGGCGCGATTCTGTTTCGGGTTTGACTCTGTCTCTTGTTGGTGTAACCGGCATAAAGTCCTCTTTGAAGCGTAAGGACGTAGCATCGTACGCCCGTACAGTAGATCCTATTTTTTTCTAACGATCAATCTCAATCCTCGAACTTCGACGACCTCGACCAGATCACCCTTACGGATGTTGTCCGAGTCGGAAGATTTTTCCGCGCTCCATTGTTCGCTTCCCACTTGAACCTGTCCCGCGCCTCGCTGGAACGTGATGGCTGTTCCTGTTTTCCCGGGCATGGATTCCATCCCGATCCGCACCGGCGCTCGCTGTGCGCGGATGGCGAACATGACAATGATGAAGGATAACGCGCCCAGGAAGACGCTCATGCCGATCACCAGCGGAACAGATACACGTTGGAACTGCGGCGTGCCTGGTGAGTTGAACAATACCAGCGCGCCTATGATGAAAGAAAGGACCCCTGCTGTCGAGAGGGCGCCGTATGTGGCTGTCTTTAGTTCAAGGATGAACAATACGAACGCAATGAGCATAAAAATCAACCCGAACCAGTTGATCGGCAAAACGCCCATGCCGTAGATCGCAAGCGTCAGAAAGACTGCGCCGAGGAAACCGGAGAACCACCCTCCGGGGCTGGAAAGTTCGATCAATACTGCCTGCACACCGATCGCCAGCAAAAGGAAGGCGATGTTCGGGTCGGTGAGCATGAGCAGGATGAACTCGATGAAGCTCATGTCGAGTTGACGCGTATCGATATTTTCGGTGTTTAGCGTGCGGGTTTCGCCGTTCACTTCCACTTGAACGCCGTCCAACAATTGCAGGAGGTCTTCTGTATCATCTGCAACGAAATCGATTAATTTGGCATCGAGCGCTTCACTGGCAGTAACCGCCACCGCGTCTTCGATCATTGCTTCGGCCAGGAGTATTGCCTCTTCGCCGCGCCGCTCCACCAGCGCGCGCGCCTTGGCTTTCAAGTCTTCCTTGACCTTGCGTTCCATTGTTGATTCGATGTCCTCCCCCGAACTGGCGACCGGGCTTGCCGCGCCAATGACCGTGCGCGGGGCCATGGCTGCGACGTCGCCTGCCATGGTGATCAACGCACCCGCGCTTGCCGCCTGCGCATCACGCGGCGAAACGTACACCACCACCGGAACCGCGCTGTTGCCGATCACTTCGATGATCTCGGACATGGTGCTGACATTTCCGCCCGGTGTGTTCAATTGAATGACCAAAACTTCCGCATTTTCGCGCTCTGCAGTCTGGATTCCGCGTTTGATGTACTCGTACATCGGCGGCATGATCGGACCTTCAGCGGTCATCACTATGGCGAGCGGCTCGTTGCCTTGCGCCATGACGGGCTGAAAAACCAACCAGAGGGATGCAAAAAGTGTCAGGAAGAAACCGAAAGTTTGGCGGATGCGTTTCATTGCTTGTACTCCGTACCTGCATCATTATAATGTGTGAGGAGGCAAAAGCATGGAGACTCAGGTGAAATTAATTAATCTCAAAACCGTTCTTCAATTGGTTCTTGTCCTTTTCGTATTTCCGGTGATTCCCATGATCATTTCAGGCGTGTGGGATTGGTGGGAAGCGTGGGCGTATGCCATTCTGAACATTCTGGGGTTTGTCATCAGCCGCGCATTGGCAGCGCGCCGTCATCCGGATATTCTGAGGGAACGGGCTCGTTCCATGGAAATGAAGGACACAAAATCGTGGGATAAGATCCTTGCTCCAATGACAGCAGTTGGTTCACTTTTCATCCTTGCCGTTGCAGGCATGGACAAGTTGTTTGGCTGGACGCCTCCTTTTATTCTGACCCTCAAGCTTGCGGCGTTGACCGTGATCTTTCTTGGCTATGCCTTTGCTACGTGGGCGATGATCGAAAACCGCTTCTTCTCCGGCGTTGTCCGCATTCAAACGGACCGCGGTCATCATGTTGTCACCACAGGACCGTATCGCTTCGTCCGCCATCCCGGCTATTCCGGTGCAATATGGGCATATCTTGCAATGCCGGTGTTGTTGGATTCGCTGTGGGCATTCGTCCCAGTTGCACTATCCATTGGTGTTCTTGCCCTGCGTACATCGCTCGAAGACCGAACTCTCCAGGCCGAACTGCCTGGCTACTTGGAATTCACGAAGAAAACACGCTATCGCCTGATACCGGGGATTTGGTAAAAAAAAACGGGGCGACCTGTTGGATCGCCCCGAATTCTTATTTCATCGCAAGCACCAGCGTACGGATGCTCAACCCGATGATTAGCACTCCCACGAAGATCATCAAATATTTCAACGGCAGTTTCTGGGTCAATGTTGCCGCAAGTGGCGCAGCAACCCCGCCTCCGATCAGCAAACCTAGGATGATCTGCCAGTAATCGGCGAAACTTAATGTCAACACGAATACAACGGATTGACCCAATGTGACGAAAAACTCCGAGAAGTTGACGGAACCGATGGTCATCCGGGGGTTCTTCCCCCGCGCTACCAGCGTGGACGTCACTACAGGCCCCCAACCGCCGCCGCCGATGGCGTCGCAGAATCCGCCGAAGAGGCCGAGCAGGCTTACGCGTGGACCATGATACCCGTCCGGTTTGATGCGGGGGATGATCGTGAACGCCTTATATACGATAATCCCACCCATGATCAATAAATACACCGCGATGTACGGTTTGATGATATCCCCGTCAATGGAAGTCAACACATATGCACCTGCTACACCGCCGATCACGCCGGGGATAAGCAGGCGTCTTACGAGTTTCCAATCTACATTGCCGAGTTTCCAATGGGATATGCCTGATATTCCTGTTGTTACAACTTCCGCCATGTGTACACTGGCGGATGCCGCCGCCGGGGGAATGCCGAGGCTGAGCAAAAATGAATTGGAGCTGACACCATATGCCATGCCCAGCGCGCCATCAATCATTTGGGCAATGAAGCCGACCAGGATGTACAAAAGTATTGAAAGTTCCATGTGAGTTCTCCATAATTGTATGAACTGTCAAAAATATATAAAGTCTATAATTTTACTAGGCTTTATAGAAATTAAAAAAACGCATTCAAAACTTGCGTTTTATACCCCAAGGTTTTTACGGACGGCGTTTTGGCGTTTGATCACATCCGCCAGCGAGGTGTGGTCGAGAATATCTGCAATCGCATTCCGAACGTCCCCCATTACCAACCGCAGACCGCAGATTGCCTCATTCGGGCATCCGCATGGTTCATACGACATTTGACTTACACACTTAACGGGCGCCACTGGTCCGTCCAATACGCGGAAGATTTGCCCGAGCGTGATCTCTTTTGCAGGCTTGGATAGATAATACCCGCCTCCGACTCCCATTTTGCTGTGCAGCAGACCCGCATTTTTTAGCGCCAATAGGATCTGCTCCAGGAATTTGGAGGAGATTTGTTCACGCAATGCGATCTCCTTGATCTGCATCATCTGTGGAGAACCGCCTGCTTCTGCAGGCTCTGCCAGTGCAATCATTGCCCGTAAACCATATTCGCCGCGTTTGGAAAGCCTCATGAGCGCCTTTCTATTAAACCATAGTAAACCAATGGACTTTATATACAACAAATCATAATTCAGCATGGTAAAGCTGTCAATAGCAGTTCGTTTGGAGAGCAAAACAATGTTTTGTTACAATCTAGCAGTAACCAGTCGTTTGATTGTTTACAACTGCGGGCCGTTTTAGAAAATTCACCCCCTGTTTGGGTAAGTTCGTTGGAAACTACATCCTTTATGAAAAAACTATTCATTGTTGCTGTCTTCTTTCTCGGCGTGATCGTGGTGGCGTTCAGTTTCAGCGAATTGGAAACGATCCTTGAAACTTTGCAAAGAGCCCGCCTGCGATATTTTCTGCTTGCCCTTTTCATCCAATTGCTCTGGTTTGTCACCAACGGGCGGATGTACCAATCCATTTTTCATCTGCTCGGAATCCACGAAGGTGTGCTGCCGCTCAGCCGAATCGCCGCAGCGGCGAACTTTATCAACGTTGTGGCGCCAACTGCCGGAGCGGGCGGAGTCGCGCTTTTCGCCGCCGAAGCGCGCCGCCGCGGGCATCCCACCGGCAAGGCGACCGTCGCCGCCGCGCTCTTTCTTCTGCTCGATCAGGCGGCATTCCTGGTCATCCTCGCATTGGGTCTGATTGTTCTATTTCGCCGCAACGATCTCGATGCCGGCGAGATTTCCGCTTCCATCTTTCTCTTTTTAATTGCTGCATGCTATGCGTTCGTACTGTATCTCGGCTATCGTTCCGCGGAAAAGCTGGGCAACCTGCTTGCAAAAATCGCGCGCGGAATCAATCGTTTCGTCAAATTTTTTAGACGGGGTGAATACCTCAGCGAAGAACGCGCACACCAGTTCGCGCACGAGATCGCGGAAGGCTTCGAAGGGCTGACCGAAAAACCGACCAGTCTGATCCGCCCTGTCCTCTGGGGTATTTTCAATAAAATCCTGTTGATGTTGATTCTGATTTGTTCATTCCTGTCCTTCGGAGTTCCTTTCTCCACAGGCACTATCGTTGCCGGATTTTCGATGGCTTATCTTTTCCTGATTGTTTCTCCCACGCCTTCGGGTATCGGCATCGTCGAAGGGTTGATGCCGCTTGCGCTGGTGTCGTTGAATGTTCGGTACAGCCAGGCAGTTGTGATCACATTGGTCTATCGCACTGCCACCTTCTGGCTTCCATTTGGCGCGGGCGCATGGGCATTCCGCTCCCTGCACACGGAGAAAGATAAACCCGCTGCCTGAGATGACCTCCATGCTTTCTATGTTGCTGGATATTTGGAAACAGGATACGGACATTGCGCCGAATATCTGTGCCTGGCAAACATCGGCTCCGCGCCCCGCGCAAACGCATCCCTTCCCTGACGATCTGCCTGAGCCGCTTCGCGAAGCCTTATCTTCCCGAAACATTTCCCAGCTCTATTCCCACCAACTCGCCGCATGGACCCACGCCCGTGCCGGCCGCCATCTCATCCTCGCCACCGGCACGGCCAGCGGGAAGACTCTCGCCTACAACCTGCCTGTGCTTGCCTCGGTTATCCAAAACCCTGAAGCGCGCGCGCTTTATCTTTTTCCCACAAAGGCGCTTGCGCAGGATCAACTTGCCAATCTTCAATCGTTTCAATCGAAGATCGCAAGCCCGGGGTCGTCAATCTACGACGGCGACACTTCCCAGTCTCAACGTCCTTCCATCCGTAAAAATTCCCGCATTGTGCTCTCCAACCCCGACATGCTTCACACGGGCATCCTCCCGCATCATGCCAACTGGAGCGACTTCTTCTCCAACCTGAAATACGTCGTCATCGACGAGGCGCATACCTACCGAGGCGTTTTTGGTTCGCATGTTGCCAACGTCCTTCGCAGGCTCAAGCGTGTGGCAAATTTTTACGGTGCAAAGCCGCAGTTCATGCTTACTTCCGCGACCATTGGCAACCCAAAGGAGCTTGCCGAAGCGTTGATCGAAGAGCCGGTCGAACTCGTTGACAACGATGGATCATCCCGCGGCGAACGTCACTTTATCATCTACAATCCACCCGTCACCGATGCCGCACTTGGCCTGCGGAAGAGCAGCCTGCTCGAAAGCGTGCGATTGGCGAATGATCTGTTGACGCGGAACATCCAATCCGTCGTCTTTGCACGAACGAGACGAAGTGTGGAAATTTTGTTGACATACTTGCAGAAGGGGAAGAAAAAAGAGGAAAGGAGAAAGATGGAAGATGGAACCCTATTTCCTCTTTCCTCTTTCATTCGCGGCTATCGCTCGGGCTATCTCCCACATCAACGGCGCGAGATCGAACAGGGATTGCGCAACGGCTCCGTTAAAACCGTCGTTGCCACCAACGCGCTCGAACTTGGCATTGACATCGGCGGGCTGGGTGCGGCTATCCTCGTCGGTTATCCGGGAACGATTGCAAGCACGCGCCAGCAATCGGGGCGAGCCGGTCGTGGAGATGCCCCGGCGATTTCTGTCCTCGTGGCTTCGCCCAACCCGCTCGATCAATTCCTTGCGCATCATCCCGAATATTTCTTTGGCAGGTCGCCTGAGCAGGCATTGGTCAACCCGAATCATTTGCTGATTTTGCTGGAACATTTACGCTGTGCCATGTTCGAATTGCCGTTTCAAAAGGGGGAGGGCTTTGGCTCGCTGTCCGATGAACTTGTGGATGAGTATCTTGATTTCCTTGCGAACAACCAGGAAGCGCATTTCTCGAACGATAAATATTACTGGATGCAGGATCAGTATCCTGCGGCGAACATTTCCCTGCGATCTGCTTCGCCCCAGAGCGTGGTCTTGCAGGCGGCGGACGAAGATGGAAAGCCGGCAGCCATCGGCACCGTGGACGGCGAATCCGCTTCGTGGATGGTTCACCCCGGCGCGATCTACATGCACGAAGCGCAGCAGTATTTTGTGCAGGAGTTGAATCTCGAAAAACGAGTCGCACAGCTTGTGCCCGTCGGCTTGGATTATTACACCGAAGCCCAGCAGCGTTCCGAGATCCAGGTGCTTTCCGTCAATGAAAATGCGGATGCAAAAGGATGTCAAAAAGGATATGGTGAGATTCAAGTCACCACGCAGGTTGTCGGGTTCAAAAAACTTCGCTGGTTCACCAATGAAAATCTGGGCGAAGAGCCGTTGGAAATGCCGCCCTCTGATTTGCAGACGACCGGCTACTGGTTGACTCTCTCAGAGGCGGCGCTCACGCATCTGCGCGACGCCGGAGCCTGGTCCAACGACCCGAACGACTACGGACCCGGATGGCAAAAGATCAGACTCGCTATCAGAAAACGGGACCAGTTCAAATGTCAGGTATGCGGCGCGCCGGAAACAACTCGCGAACATGACGTGCATCACAAGGTCCCGTTTCGCGCGTTCACATCCAGCACAGAAGCCAATCGCCTTGAAAATCTCACCACGCTGTGCCGGATCTGTCACCAGAAAGTGGAGCAAAACGTGCGCATGAAGAGCGGATTGGCGGGTCTGGGTTTTGCGCTTGGCAATCTTGCGCCGTTGTTCCTGATGTGCGATCAGCGTGATCTGGCTGTACATACCGACCCGTTGGGAACCATCCATGGACAGCCGTCCATCGTTTTGTATGACCTTGTCCCCGCCGGAATCGGGTTCAGCCAGAAGCTGTTTGAAATTCACCGTGAATTGATCCGGCGTGCGCGTGATTTGGTGAGCGAATGCGAATGCGATGATGGGTGCCCTTCGTGCGTTGGACCCGGCGGCGAAAATGGATACGGCGGCAAAGCGGAGACGCTTGCCATTCTCAAGGAGTTGTCATGAAAAAATTGTTCCCACTGTTCGTGTTGTGGATCGCTGCGCTTGCTTGCAGTACATCGAATGTGACCGTGTCAGCACCGACGATGACGCAGGATTCGCCCGCCCCTCCGCAGGCGGTATTTACCGCGATTCCTACTTTTACACAATCGGTTCCAACGATCCCGCCGCCCACGCCGCGCTTTAGCGAAGTCCTCACCGTTCAGGATATGACGTTCAATGATTCGCTCGAGTCGCCTCCTTTTGCAAGCACGATCGACATCCCCGTGTTACAGGGTTCGAACGATCCGCGCGTGGCAGCTTTCAACGAGTTGTTGTATCGAACCGCGCAGAATGAAGCCGACCAGTTCAAGAACGATGTGCTGGCGTACGCGTCCGTTCCGCCGATGACAAGCGGGAGCAGTTTCGATCTGCGATATTCCGTCATCGGTCAACGCGGCGATGTGTGGAGCATTAAATACGATGTTTCGTTCTATTCCGACGGCGCGGCGCATCCGGGTCATTACAGCATTACGATCAATTACGACCTTGCGAACGGCAGACAAATAGCTCTTGCCGAGCTTTTCCTGCCCGGCTCGAACCATTTGCAGATCATTTCGGATCATTGCAAGACCGATCTTGCCGCGCGCGACATCACCTTCGATATGTTTTCGAGCGGAGCCGACCCTTTGCCCGAAAATTATCAGCATTGGAATCTTTCGGACAGCGGGCTGGTCATCACTTTCGATGAATATCAAGTCGCGCCGTATGCCGCCGGTCCGCAGACGGTGATGATCCCCTTCTCTGTGTTGCAAGGTGTCATAAACCTGGATGGCGTTCTTTCGCCTTTCGTACAATGACATGAACCATCGCAAAGACATCACCCTGCTCTTCGCCACCCGCATCATCCGCATGTTCTGTTACGGATTCCTGGCCGTGATTCTCGCGCTGTATCTCATCGAGGCGGGGCTTTCGGAAAAACAGGTCGGTTTGTTATTCACGCTCACCCTTGCAGGGGATGCGGGGATTACGCTCTGGCTCACCACCCACGCCGACGGTTTTGGACGCAAACGAACCCTTTTGATCGGCGCCCTATTGATGTTTGGTGCAGGTATCGTGTTCGTCCTGACGAAAAACATTGCCATCCTTACCATTGCGGCGATCATTGGCGTCATCAGCCCGAACGACAAGGAGATCGGACCCTTCCTCGCCGTTGAACAGGCGGGGTTGACCCAGCTCGTGGCGGACAAGTCGCGTACAAAACTCTTTGCCTGGTATAACCTTGGCGGATCGTTCTCCTCCGCATTCGGCGCGCTGAGCGGCGGATGGCTGGCGCAGGCGTTGCAATCCGGCGGCTGGACGGCGTTTGAATCGTATCGCTTCATCCTGATGGGCTACGCGCTCGGCGGTTTGATCCTGATGATCCTCTTTCTCGGCATTTCCCCCGCCATCGAGTCTGCGCATACGCAGACGGTGCAAAAGAAAGTGCTGGGACTGCACCGTTCGCGCAACGTCGTTTTCAAACTCAGCGCCCTCTTTTCCATCGACGCCTTTGCAGGCGGCTTGCTTGTGCAAAGCATGATGGCATATTGGTTCCACGTCAAATTCGGCGTGGATACCGGCATCCTTGGGAGCATCTTCTTTGGCGCAAACATCCTGGCGGGAATCTCGGCGTTGCTGGCTGTCAAACTTGCGGAGAAGATCGGCTTGATCAACACGATGGTCTTCACGCATATCCCATCGAACATTCTCCTGATCCTCGTCCCGTTGATGCCGACCCTGCCGCTCGCCATCGCAGTCCTGCTCCTGCGTTTCAGTATTTCCCAAATGGACGTGCCGACGCGTCAATCCTACACGGTAGCTGTTGTGGCTCCAGACGAACGATCCGCCGCCGCAGGCGTGACCGCCATTGCGCGTTCCGTAGGAGCCGCCATTTCCCCATCGTTGACTGGTTTGTTCTTCAGTATTCCCATGTTGTTCAGCGTGCCTTTCTTCTTTTCGGGCGGTCTGAAGATCATCTACGACCTTTTGTTGTTCAGGGAATTCCGTTCCATAAGACCGCCCGAAGAAAGCGGCCAGGAATAGTTGCAAATGACCGGGAAACCGTTGAATGGCATCCATTCATATCTGGGTCCATCTGTGGTTAAATGTAGCCGGAGGTATCCATGTCCACTGCGCCAAAATCACAAATCTTGAATCTTGCTGAAATGGTCAATTATCAGGAGGGGTCGGTTGTCAGCCGCCAGATCACAAAGGCCGAAGCCGGCAACGTTACGTTATTTGCTTTCGATACCGGTCAGGGATTGAGCGAGCATACTGCACCGTTTGACGCGCTGGTGCATGTCATCGAAGGCGAAGCGGAAGTGATGATTTCCGGTCAGCCGTTTCTTTTGAAGGCAGGGGATGCGATCATCATGCCGGCGAATGACCCCCATGCCTTGAAAGCGATCCAAAAGTTCAAGATGCTGTTGACGATGATCCGGGCATAGCTAATAAAAAGACAGCCGCTTCAAAGGCGGCTGTCTTTTTATCATGTTCGCATATATTTTTCGAGTTCTTTCAGATCCACTTTGGCGGTCATATCGAGATTGATGGGAGTAACCGCCACCATTTTTTTTATCCGCAGAACGTGGACGTCGGTGTCTTCGGGTTCCTGGTCGATGGTGTTGTCATGTTTGTAGCTGATGGAGCCGGGCACGTCCCAGGATTCTCTTTCAGCGGGGACGGGGCGATAGTATCGGTGGCGGGAAAGCTTGGCTGCCTGCCACCCGGTTTCCGGCGTGGCGTGACGCGGCACTTCCACTTTCAACAAGTCCACGCCGTGGAATAATTTCTTCTCCAACAGCAGTTTGGCAAAGTAGGCGGTGAAATATCCGGCGGGCTTGAAGTCGATTTCATCCGAATAGCTGAGATGGTGATGCGCGTCGGTTTCCTGCGAGACGGCCAGCGCGGGGTAGCCGAGCGAGGCGGCTTCCATCGCTGCGCCAACCGTGCCGGAGATGGTGATACCCATGCCAACGTTTTCGCCGTAGTTGATTCCTGAAACGACGATATCCGGTTTGTGCGGAACGATCTCCAAAATGCCGTGCAGGACGGCTTGCGCCGGGGAGCCGCCCACGGCGTAGACGATCCATTCCTGACCGTTGACCTGCACCAGTTCCTTTTTAATGATGCCGTCCGATGTGCTGGGAAGGCTGCGCCCCATGCCGGTGGATTGCTCGCGCGGCGCGGCGACGGTGACGTAACCGATCCTGGAGAGTTCGCTGGCTGCCGCCCACAAGCCGGGCGAGCGGATGCCGTCGTCGTTGGTGAGGAGGATGTGGGGTTTGTTGTGTTTCATGTCCATCTCATTATAAACAAAAAGAAGCGGATGATTCCGCCTCTTTTTCGGTGGTGCTCTCGGCAGGACTCGAACCTGCGACCTATTGCTCCGCAAGCAAGCGCTCTAATCCACT
>CAZLWG010000062.1:0-19326 GCA_964563315.1 uncultured Anaerolinea sp.
AGCCCGCCTCCTTTGGCACGTTGAACCAGTAATATTTCTCCTTCGAAAGTTGATGCTTGAGCGAGAGCGTCATCACCACTGCGCCCATCGATTTCAACTCCAGCAGTCCCTTCAAATAATTTTCAGGCAGACTCGGACATAACTTTGCCAGCAGATTCGGGGACGTGGTGACCAAAACCTTATCAAAAGACTCGCCGTCCACGCTCAAACTTCGGGACGCCTGCTCCTGACTTATTGACTTAATACTCGCCCCAAGCCGAATCTCTACTCCCTGCCCGCGCAGTTTTTCCGCAAACAAGTCCGCGAAATTTTGGAAGCCGCCTTCGAACGTTCCAAGCCGCGTCGTCCGCGCGTGCATCCGCGCCCACAGCCATGCCATGTTCACGTCCTTGTAATAAGAAGCGAACTTCCCGATGAGAAGCGGCTGCCACATCTGCTCATAGACTTGCCTGCCCGCGTACTTCATCATCCACTCATGGGCGGTCACCTTTTCCAATGCCTGCCAGTTTTTCGTCAGGCGCAAATACAACCCGACGAATCCAAAGCGGATTTTGTTCAGACCAAATCCAAGTCCGGGAAAGAGAAGCGCCTTGAGGATCGAATCGAACGGATGCCACTTCCCTTTGTGCAGCATCACTGTGTACGGTCGTGGAAAGATGACCTTGTCCTCCAATCCCAACTCGCGGATCAACCCCAGCATATCCTTATCCGACTGGAACCAGTGGTGATAGAACTTCTCCACCGACCAATCCCAATGCGGCTCCTTGAATCCGCTTGCCAGCCCGCCGACGTAATTTGCCGACTCGAAAATGGTCACATCGTGACCCGCTTTTCGTAAATCCCACGCGGCAGCCATGCCGCCATAGCCTGCTCCGATAATTGCGATTTTCATCTGCTTGACACTCTTTTCTCCGGGGTGTATTATATACGCATTGATCGGGTGGCTCAGGGACCTGCCAGTACACTGCTGGCGGCTGAACTAGGCGCAAACCCCTATGGGGACCCCGATCTATTTTTTTTAATATTCTGCCAATATCTCATCGAGGGTGATGATCTTATCGGCTTTTTCCATCCTTTTGTAGACGGCGATTGCTTTGGCGTGCGCGTGTGATTTTTTTCCAATGTGACGAAAATGGATTTTGTGCGCGTCGAATACAATGCCGCGGCGCCGGAGCATGTTAAGAAGATACAACTTAATCTCTGCGTTCCAGCCGGGATATTCAACGTCTATTGTAAGTTCTTTAAGTTGATGGATATGGTCTTTGAGCAGCAAATATAGTCCAACTGCGAAAAATTTTGAATAGAAAAAGCGCCCAGACCTTCCATGGCGCCGAAGTTTTTCCAGACATTTTCGTTTGATTGTCGCGGAAATCAGAACGGCGTATTTCTGTCCATTCGAAAATGCCAGCACTGTGGGGATCTTTGTGTCCCCTATTTTCCCGCTCTGGTCAATCTCGACTCGCATTTTCCTCCCCCACTTCCTGCCTGAGTCTATCGCTCCATTTGACGCCTTCGCGTGTCAGATAATACCCGCCCAGCAAGGTGATGGGAAGCCACAAAGCAACATGTAACACGAGCGTATATCCCGCCGCCGTGGCTTGACTGACTCCATACGCCGTCAGCACCGCGATGCCCGGCGCATCGAACGTGCCGATATACCCCGGCGCGGACGGGATGGTGGTGGCAAGGTTGACGATGCCGTTCATCAACATCAGCGCAAAGAACGAGACGTTGAAATCGAAGGTGTGCATCACGAACCAGTATTTACCCGTCTCCAGCAGCCAGATGATGACCGAAGTCAGGAAGACCATCAGCACGTTGAAAGGGGAGCGCAGCGAAGCGAGACCATCCAAAAATTTGTGCAGAATGCCGTTGAGTTTTTCATGCAGCCGATTTGGCGTCAAGCGTTCGATCATCCACGACCCGATGCGGACGCTGTTTTGCGGGAACATCGCTGCCAGCAGGAAAATGGTCAACGCGCCGAGGAAAATTCCCGTGCCGTAGATCGCCACTTCTTGAATGTTGCCAACGAACCCAGACGCGCCCGTCAGTTTTGCCAGTTCCGTCAAATTGACGAAAACGAACGCCAGCATGACCACGCCGTCGAAAATGCGCTCCACAATGATGGTCGCGAGTGAAGCGGAGACGGGTACGCCCTCTCTGCGTTTCAGGATGACGGCTCGTAACACCTCTCCCGCGCGTGCGGGGTAAATGTTATTGCCCATGTAACCGATGGTCGTGATGGGAAACATCGTCCTGGTGGGAATTTTCTTGATAGGACCCAGCAGGTAATGCCAGCGCCACGCCCGCACCCACACCCCGACGAAATACACAAAAATACCTGGCAAAAGCCAGATATAGTCTGCTTGCCGCACTGTGCTCCAAAAATCCCCCAAATGAAGCCCGCGCAAGGCGAGCCAGAGAAACAGGATGCTGATGAACACCCCGAGCCAGAATTGCCACTTCTTCATTTGCATAGGGGGTGATTGTACCAAAAGAGAACGCGTCTCTCGGCTATAATTCCCGCCCTGAAAGGACTTCCCCATGAAACAATACCTGCCTTCCGTCAAGGACTATGCGCTCATCGTTTTATCCAGCCTGATCCAGGCGGTCAGCCTGCGGCTGTTTTTTATTCCGGCAAACCTTGCTTCGGGGGGCGTGAGTGGAATCTCGCAGTTGGTCAATCACTTCACGGGCTGGCCCATCGGTTTGATGGTCTTCATCGGGAATGTGCCGCTCTTTCTGCTCGGCTGGCGTTATCTTGGCGGAGTCAAATTCGCCGCCCGCACCGCGGTTGCGATTGCCACCTACGCCTTATTGACTGATCTTCTTCTGAAAATCCCATTCTTCGTCGAATATTCGCAGGTGCTCATCAACGACTTGCAAGGCGATATTTTCCTGAACTCGCTGTATGGGGCAATTGTCAGCGGCGTAGGTTTCGGGCTGGTCTATCGGGCGCGGGGGACCAGCGGCGGCTCGGATATTCTCGCGCGCATCCTCAACAACTGGCGCGGCGTCTCGATGACCCAAAGTTATCTCATGGTGGATACGGCTGTGATTCTTTCGGCGGGCTTTGTATTCGGCTGGAAACAGGCGCTCTACGCGATGATCGCGCTTTACGTCAGCGGCTTGGTGGCGGAAACTGTGCTCGAAGGCGGGACGACCAGCCGCACTGCCATGATCATCACGGAAAAAGCCGCCGAAGTCTCGGCGCGCGTGCTGGATGACATGAAGCGCGGCGTCACGTATTTGGAAGGGACAGGCGCATATACCAATGTTTCACGTCCCGTTTTGTATTGTGTTGTCTCCCGCTCCGAGGTGGCGAACCTGAAAGCCATCATTCATGAAATAGACCCCAATGCGTTCATGGTCATTGGGGTCGCTCACGAGGCGTTGGGGGAGGGCTTTCAGCCGTTGAAGGGAAAATGATTTATGTCATAGCGAGAAGCCGAAAAGCGGCAACGAAGCAACCTCTAAACAAGTTGGGAAATTGCTTCGGGCAAAGAACAAAACCGTCCTCGCAACGACATTACTTTTTCTTCCCATACCCGAACTGCTTCAACACATTCGGGTCGTTGCGCCAGTTCTTGGAAACCTTCACACGCAGTTCCAAGAATACCGGACGCCCTCCCATCTCTTCGATCTCTTTTCGCGCGGCGCTCCCAATGGACTTCAACATTTCGCCGCCTTTACCGATGACGATCCCCTTGTGCGACTCCCGTTCGATGAAGATCGTCGCAGCGATGTACGCCATGCCGTTCTCACGCTCCTTGAACTGGTCGATCCGCACCGACAGGCTGTGAGGCACTTCATCGCGTAATTGAATGAGACATGCTTCGCGGATGAGGTCCGTTGCAATCTCACGTTCGTACAGATCGGTGATCTGCTCTTCGGGATATTCCGCCTCACGCTCCGGGACGGACTGAATCAGCGCTTCGAGTAGTTCACCCAGCCCAAGCCGCTTCGACGCGGAGACTTTCATAACCTTTGCATTCCCAATCAACTGCATAAACTCATCCTCGCGCGCGGACTCGTCGTCGGGGTTGACCAGGTCCATTTTATTGAGGACCAGCAGTCGGGGAGTGCGAGGCGAAACCTTCTTGAGCAGGCCTGATATGTTCACGTCTTCTTCTGTCGGAGGAGTCGAAGCATCCACCAGCCAGAGGATCAGATCCACGCCGGAAAGGGATTCCTGCGCTTCCTGATTCAGGAATTCGCCGAGCTTATGTTTGGGGTTGTGCAAACCGGGCGTATCCACGAAGATCAGTTGAGCGTTCTCGAGCGTCAGAATGCCGAGTTGACGCCTGCGCGTGGTCTGTGGACGCGGTGAGACGGCGGCGATCTTTTGACCGAGCAAGGCGTTCAGCAATGTGGACTTGCCAACGTTGGGACGCCCGATGATGGAGATGAACCCGGAACGATAATGGCTCATGCTGTCTTCTTTTGGTAGTTGACGACCACCAGGCTTGCAATGATGAGCAGAGTGCCTACGATCAATTGCCAGGAGAGATGTTCTTTGAGGAAGATCACGCCGAGGATAACCCCACCCACGGGGAAAAGATAAGTGACCAACGTGGCGCGGGTGGGACCGATCTCGTGGATCAGGTAATAGAGCATGATCATGGCGATCCCTGAACCGAGCACGCCCAGCCAAAGCGCAGCAACCCAGGTAATGGGCAGGCTAGGGAACTCAAACGGTCTTTCGGCAATGGGACCGATCGCCCACATGAAGATCGTGGATGTGACCAGAAAGCCCACGCCGCGCATGGTATTGTTGATGTGCTGCGAATATTTGCGGATGCCTACCGCGCTACCCGCGTAGAACAAGGCGGCAAGGATGACAGCAGCCTGCCCGATGACGGAACTGTGTTCGCTGGCGAGCAGGTCCTTGCTCATCAATACCATCACACCCGCAAAACCAATCAGCAGGCCGAGTGTTTTTTGAAATGTGATCTTGTCGTCGTGGATCCAAAAATGAGCAATGAGCAGTGTAAACAGCGGGACAGTGGCATTGAGAATGGATGCGACAGCGGAGTCAATGGTCTGCTCGCCCCATGAGATGAAAAAGATGGGGATGGCAAGGCTGGCGGGTCCCAGAATGGAGAAGATGCTCCAGTCTTTCGGGTCGCGCGTGAAACGGACGCCCTGATAATAAGCAATGCCGACCGCCGTCAGCGCGCCGAACAACATGCGAAAAGCGACCAGCGACATCGGTCCAACATCCTGTACGCCGATCTTGATCCACAGGAAAGACGAGCTCCAGATGACGCCAAGCGTGATAAAGACGACCCAGTGTTTTGTTTTCAAGAAAACTCTCCTATTAAAGAAGGTGAAATTCCGACCTCTTTGACGTCGTGAGTTTACCATTTTCTTTCCTGGTGCAATCTCCCCCATCGGTTTTGATAAGACTGCAATACCCCCTCTGGAGTAGGTTGCCGTAACCGCACAGTATGGAATATCATGTGCCGGTTGGTGCCGTTCTATAGATAAGGGTCTTTCATGGAAAATCCGAACAAGAAATGGGCTGTACGCTTTTTTACCTTGTGGACGGGGCAGGCGCTTTCCCTGCTCGGTAGTCAGCTGGTGCAGTTTGCCATCATCTGGTATCTCACCCAACGGACAAATTCCGCCACCACGCTGGCAATCGCTTCGATGATGGGGCTCCTGCCGCAGGTTTTGCTTTCGCCTTTCATCGGCACCTGGGTGGATCGCGGCAACCGCCGCCTCATCCTCATTACGTCGGATGCAGCAGTGGCAGTCGCCACGTTAATTTTGGCCTTATTGTTCGCTTTTGGTGTCGTTGAGGTCTGGCATATCTATGCTGTCCTCTTTGTGCGCGCTGTTGCAGGCGGATTCCATCAATCTGCATTTGGCGCTTCGGTGGTACTGCTCGTTCCCAAGGAACACCTTGCCCGCGTGCAGGGATTCAACCAGGCTCTGCACGGTGGTTTGAACATCATTTCCGCGCCTCTGGGAGCCTTCCTTTTGGCTGTTCTGCCGATGCAGGGCATCCTCTCCATTGACATCGGTACGGCGCTACTGGCGGTTGCGATCCTGCTTTTCATTTCCATTCCTCAACCCGAACGAAGCCTGGACAAGGAATCCACTTTCTGGCAGGATTTTGCCGCGGGTTTTCGTTACATCATTGCCTGGCGCGGACTGGTCATTCTGCTCGGCATGGTAATGGTCATCAACTTTTTCTTCAGTGCCAGCGAGGCGTTAACCCCGATTCTCATCTCCAAATATTTCAGCGGCGGCGCAGCCCAGCTTGGCTGGTGGCAGGCTTTCTTCGCTGCAGGCACGATCCTGGGCGGGTTACTGCTCGGCGCGTGGGGCGGATTCAAAAGCAAGATCGCCACGGCGCAGACGGGCTTGATCGCTCTCGGCATAAGCACGCTTGTGATCGGTATCGTTGCCCCCGACATGTTCTGGCTTGGTCTGGCGGCAAATACATTTGCCGGGTTGGCGCTGCCGATTACGAACGGTTCTTACGGCGCAACGTTGCAAGCCGCTATCGTGCCGGAGATGCAGGGACGGGTATTCGCCTTTATTCTTAGTGCGGCGATGCTGGTTTCGCCCATTGGTTTGATGATCGCAGGTCCCATTGCGGATACATTTGGCGTTCAACTTTGGTTCCAGGTGGCTGGAGGCATTTGCGCCATTATGGGCTTGCTCGGATTCTTCCTGCCCGAGGTCATGGGCATGGATCACAGAAAGACGGAGGAAACCTCTCATGTCGCAGCCTAACCATCCTGATTTTGATTCGCTTTGGGATTATTCGAATCCCAAAACAACTGAAACAAAGTTCCGCGGGTTATTGCCGCAACTCGAAATGGGTACATCCGCGCGCCTCGAATTGCTAACCCAGATTGCGCGGACACAGGGTTTGCAGCGAATGTTCGATGAGGCGCATCACACGCTCGATCAGGTGGAGAGGGATCTGGAGGAAACCGACTCGCGTGCCAAGGTCCGTTATCTGCTTGAACGCGGGCGGGTTTTTAATTCATCGGGTAAGGCAGGGGAAGCGCGCCCATTTTTCGATGAGGCATTCGATATGGCGAAACGTTTGGGTGAGGATTTCTATGCAGTGGATGCCATCCACATGCTTGCCATCGTCTCTGAGCCCGCCTCCGCACTGACCTTGAACTTGCAAGCCATCCAGTTGGCTGAATCGTCGGGACAGGAAAAAGCACGCAACTGGCTGGGATCGTTGTACAACAACACCGGCTGGGCCTACCACGACATCGGGGATTATGAATCGGCGTTGGAAATATTTCAGAAAGCCGAATCATTTTTCAGGTCGAAAGGAGGCGTGGAAAAAATCCGCATTGCCGTCTGGACGGTGGCGCGGTGTCTGCGCTCGCTGAACCGCATCGAGGAAGCCTTATCCAAACAAAAGGCGTTGAAGGACGAATTGGAGTCCGCAGGGGAGAGCGATGGATACGTCTATGAAGAGATCGGGGAATGTTTGCTGGCGCTGAAACGCGGTGATGAAGCAAAGCCTTATTTTTCAAAAGCGTATGAAATCATGAGCGCAGACGAGTGGCTGGCAGAGAAGGAACCCGAACGCTTGAACCGCCTGAAGGAATTGAGCGGTTAGATCGTTTTTACCAAATAATATTCCCCGCGCTCGAAGCCGCGATCCTGATAATACTGCCGCGTGCCAACCGCCGAAATGACAGCGAGTTTTTTGAAGCCATTCTGTTTTGCGATCCGTTCGGCTTCTTCGAGCAGGCGCGTGCCAAGTCCCACATGCTGCGCCGCGCCGGATTTTTCCGCGCCCACCGGCAGAGATTGACCGTAGACATGCACTTCGCGGATCAACGCCGCGCCGAGCAGGTCGTCCATGCCTGTGTCTGGGGAGCCGCTTTTCGGGAGCGAGAGGCGGATAAAGCCTGCCAATCTATCATCCGAGGTGTTGAACGAAATGAAGTGTTCTTCAGCCTTGCCTGCCTGATAAGTCAGGTCATTCAATCGCAGGGTGGATAACTCGACCGGCTTGCCTTTCACTTCGCGGCAGCGAACACATTGACAGCGCGTACCGCGCCGTTTCATTTCATCGTGGACGTCCTGTCTCAAACTGGTGCGGCGGTTGCCTTCCACAACGTTGTTCGAGGGGATGTCTCGGATGACGCGATTGACACGGCAATAGCGCGGAATGGTCGGTTTGATGTCTGCGATCAAGTCCACGAGTTCTTCGGTGGTATAGGGATGGAATTCGCCGCGCTGCCAATATTCATACAGCTCGGCATTTGCCAGCAATTGATTTGGGTAGATTTTTATTTCATCGGGGCAGAAGTCGCTCCACATGCGGGCGAAATCTTCGCGGTCTGATTTGGGAGTTGCGCCGAGCAGGTTTGGCATCCAATGCAGGACGATCTTGAAGCCCGCTGCTCGAAGCAATGCGCTGGCTCGACGTGTGCATTCCACGTCATGTCCGCGTTTGTTGATTTCGAGAATGTGGTCGTCGAAACTTTGCGCGCCCATCTGCACCTTCGTCACGCCGAGGCGGCGCAGCCATTTGATTTCGTCGGGCGTGATCTCATCGGGCCGGGTCTCGATGACCAGCCCAACGTTGCGGTGGGGGGCGGTTTCGTTGAGTGTGTGTATTAAAGAGAGATGCACCACAGGGGGCGCAGAGTTTTCTTTTTGAATTTCTCCGTGCCTTCCATGATAAGAATCGTTCATCGCATCGAAGCAGCGCGCGACGAACCACTCTTGATAGTCGCGGCGATAGGATGACCACGTCCCGCCGAGGATCAATAGCTCGACCTTATCTGTCGGGTGGCCGAGATTTTTCAACGCGCGGATTCTTGCTTCCACCTGTGTGTACGGGTCGAATTCGTGTTCGAGCGCGCGCATCGCGCCGGGTTCGTCGGGCAGGTAACTCTTGGGCATGCGCACATCGGTGGGGCAGAAAATGCACTTGCCGGGGCATGGATACGGTTTGGTCAGCACGGTCACAGTTGTGACGCCTGAAAGCGTCCGCATGGGTTTCATGCGAATGCGCTCGAGCAACGCTGCATCTGCTTCAAGTTCGCCGGATTGCACCATCTGGTTATAGGCGGCAACCAGCGCGGCCTTGTTCAAATATCCGCCGCCCTCCAATGGGTTGCGTCGAAGCGTGGCAAGCACATCCGCCCCGGCGCGGACTTCATGCAAGATGCGCGCGGCAAGCGTCAATTTCTCCGGAGTCAGCGCTTTGAAATGTTTCCAGCGCAGCCTTTTTTCGGTCAATTCCATGTCGAAGATTATAATGGACAAAGCAGGCACACAATGAATCCATCCATTGCGCAGAAGTTGGTCGAAATTAACCGCGAATTCTACGAACGATTCGGCGGTTCGTTTTCCGCCACGCGCCAGAGGTTACAACCCGGCGTGAAGGGAATCCTTGAAACGATTTCGGATGATGAATCTGTTTTGGATTTGGGATGCGGCAACGGGAATTTTCTGCGCGAATTGATCCGGCGCGGACACAAGGCGCCGCTTCTCGGCGCGGACTTCAGCCTGTCTCTGCTTCGAGATGCCGAATCCACACCGGGAATTGAGTTCCGCGAACTTGATCTGACGCATCTCCCGGAATTTAGCGATTCGCTGCTAACCTCTGGAAATTGGTCACGGATTACTGCTTTTGCAACGCTGCATCACATCCCATCGTATGAAATCCGCTTGAATATTTTGCAGACGGTTAAAAAATTGCTGAAACCAGGCGGAAAGTTTTATCTTTCGAATTGGCAGTTCTTGAACAGTAAAAAATTGAGGGCACGCATCCAACCGTGGAGCCGGGTGGGTTTATCGGATTTCGATGTGGATGAAGGGGATTATCTTCTGGATTGGCGGAGCGGCGGCGAAGGGCTGCGGTACGCGCACCAGTTTTCAGAGGAGGAATTGTATGGGCTGGCGGAACAGGTTGGAACGAAGGTCGAGGCGTCTTATCTATCCGACGGGGAAAACGGCAGACTGGGGTTGTATCAGGTTTGGCGGTGATACGATTCTTTGCTGTCATGCGCAACGACACAATTGCGCCCTGACCGCTTGGCTTTGTAGAGGGCGGCATCCGCCCGCTCGATCAATGTGAGCAATGTGTCTTTGAATACGGCTTCTGTAACGCCAATGCTGACCGTGATGCGAAGCCCGCCCGCATCGGTTGCAAAGGGGAAGTTCATGATGGATTGACGCAAACGTTCGGCAATGACGGAAGCGGATTCAAGATTGGTTTCAGGCAAAAGAATGACGAATTCCTCGCCGCCGTACCTGCCGATCAGGTCGACGGCGCGCGAGTTTTTCTGGCATCGTTCTGCGAGCGCATGCAGGATCTGGTCTCCGATGACGTGTCCGTGATGGTCGTTGATCCGTTTGAAATGGTCTATGTCGAACATCATGGCGCAGAATGGACGGTTGACGCGCCGCGCGCGCTGGAGTTCGAATTCCCCGAGCTGGAACAAACCGCGGCGGTTGTAAACGCCGGTAAGCGCATCGGTAATCGCCATGTTTTGTGTTTCCTGAAAAGTGCGTGCGTTCTTTAACGCAATGGCGACCTGTCCTGCGAATTCGGAAGCGATGCGAATGTCCTCTTCTTTAAAATGATGCGGTTCCGAACTATCTATCGCGAGCAGACCGATGATGTTTTCCTGAACGATCAGCGGCACGCCGAGCCAGGATCGGATGTGATTGTGGGGGGGATCGTTGAATTTTTTGTACACTTTCCATGTTTCGGGCAGGTGATAAGGTTTACCCGTTTCTATGACAATGCTGTTTGGGTTATCGCCGGGGATGCGGAAGCGGAGTCCGAGAATGTCCTTTACATTATCCCAACCCATTCCGCCGACGATTTCAAGCTCGTCTCCGTCGAGCAGTTGCACGGAGGCGCTGTCATATGGTACGACCCGGTTGAGCTGTTCGAGGATGTGCGAGACGACGTGACCCATTTCGAGTTTGTCCGCGACTGCCATGCTTGCCCTTCGTAGTATTTCGGAAGTGTCGGCGCGCCGCTTTGCATCTTCCATTACCTGGAACTTTTCGAAGGCAAGGGCGATCAGCCCGGCTGCCTGCTCGCAAATGGATACCTCCTCAGGCTGGAATTGATGTTTTTTATCGAACGAAAAGATGAGTGCGCCAAGTTTGGCGCTGCCTGTAATGAGCGGCAGTACGATTTCGGAGCGTGAAGTGAAGTTCTGTGCCACTTCGATATCCACATAGGGGGAATGGTGAGCGTCATCCACGATGAGCGTATGTCCAAGAGTAAGAGCGGATTCTGTAAGCGTCTTTTTCCCCGGAACCGGGTGAATCTTCTGGTATGTGTCGCGGTAAGGACCATAGGCTGCAAGCGACGAGGTCTTGCGGGTGATCTCATCCCAAAGGGTAATGAAACATCCGTCGGCGTGAATCAATTCCACGAGACGGTCCACGGCGTTTTGCGCCATTTCCTTCAGGCTTTCCGCGCGCAATGCATCTCGTACGATGTCATTCAACAAATTCAACGATTTTTGCCTGCGAAGCACTCTTTGTTCGGTGCGCGCACGTGCCTCCGCCGCGCCGAAAATGTTTGCTGCCGCATGGAAGGATTCCAGTTCCGTGGCGGTCCACTGGTGCTCTTCACGGGTTTCATCGAACATGATGAATCCCCACCATTGCCGGTCAACAAAGATGGGTATGACAGCGATCGAAACGCTACCCAGCGTCTTGAGAAGTCCTTGTTCTTCATTGGGCAATTCCCGCACAAGCCCGTAAATGGGGTACCCCTGTGATAACGCGGCTTCCCATCTGCCAAAACCGGCTTTGCGCAACGGCACATGTTTTAAGTCCGGGTTGTTGATTTGAGGCGAAACACTGGGAGACGCCCATTCGTAGCAAAGACTGGAATGAATAACGTTGTTCTCATCGGTATAGATCATCACTACAAACACGCGGGTCACATCTGCAGCCAACCCGATCTTTTCCAACACCCCCGGTATGTTGTGTTCCCAGGCGGACTCTTTGAGAAATTGTTCCGCTGCCAGGCTGATGGATGACATGATCGATTCGCGGCGGCTCAACAACATCTCCACTTCCTTGCGGTTGGTGATGTTACGCAGGATGATAATGGTGTCAGAATACTTTTGATGATGCCGCGAATCCCACGTCGAGATGGGAGAGACGCTCGCCTCGAAGACTTGTGCCTGAACGCCATGCCCAACCTTGATCTCTGCCTGATGTTCTTCGCCCGTCAAGTAAGGGGATAATTTATCGGCATACGTCCCCGAAATTTGAGCAAGCGGCTGCCCGATGGCTTCACTTTCAGTCCGCTCCAGAAGAGCCTCCGCAATGGGGTTGATGTATAGAATGCGTTGCTGGGGGTTCAATACAATCACGCCATCCTTCATGTTTTTCAACACAGTCCGGTGTTCGGGCGGCAGGACCTCCAACATGCGGTATTTCGTAATGCCCCAGAAAAGCCCAAGTGCTGCGGGTAAAAAGAACAGCGGGGTAATGTCAAGATTTTTTATTGGGCTGTTTCCGCTGACGTAGATCCCGCTTCCGATAAGCGGCATGAGAATCCCCAGGATGACAAAACTGATCTGCGCGCGGTAGATGCCTGGCCGCTGGATGAGTTCCATTACCAGCAGAATGCATGCCGACAGTAACAATATGTATGAGTAGATTACATGGAGCCAAAAGAAGGTGCCGTACTGGACGTTCAATAAACGGAGCCCGCCTGTTTCGACTGACACAGTCTCATTGTGCCACATGAGATGATGAAATGGATTCGTCCAGACCAGGGCGATCGTCAAGATTGGTATGATCCAATATAACAGCCTTGCGCGAAAGGACAACAAGTGTCCCCTGCCAGTAAATTCAAAAGCAAAGAACCACAGGAAGACCGGCACGCTGGCAATGCCTATGTATTCGATTTGTGCAAAAAACAGTTTGGAGAAGAGATTCGGAAAAAAGATTTCCAGACTATAAGTCAGAGCCCAAAGGGACATGCTGAGCATCGTCCATGCGAACGACGCAACGGCTCTGGCGGGTCTGCGACGCCAGGCGTAGATCCCCAGCCAGGCATACGGGATTGCCGCTGTCAAGTAGACGAGAGAAACGTAAAGATCGAACCTATTTAACATGACTTGCTACATCTAATAATAATATTTTATTCTCAATTGCGCCGTCTGCCATTACAAATATGTGATGTCATAAAACTTCGCGCCGATACCGGCGCGAAGTAGAGACCCTTTATAAGACCACCTGCTGGGGCGAAACCACATATTGCCACCAGTTATTGTGGATCCGGTTCTTCCGCCCCGCCACGCGCGGAAAGTGGTCGAACCACCATTTGTGGTGTGCGCGGATGTCGCCCTGCCCCCATTCCGAAGAATCCACCACCCGCACATCTCCTTTGAAATTCGGAAAGTTCAATGCCCAGTCATAACACTCGCTTTTCACCGGGATCGGGTTGTTCCAATCGTAATCCGCCTGGCTGTTGGGTGCGAAGTGGATGTTTCCGCAAGCCGCCTTTCCGGGCGCGGATTTTTCATAGCGGATGAATCTCTGCCACAAATTGGCGTCTCCGGTCAGTTTGCTAAAGGTCTTTTCCATGATCGATTCAGCGCGGTGACCGTACGCCTCCAGCATTTCGCCGATGTGCCGCTCATACGAGAATCCCATGATGACAAAGCGGCGTTTGCTCCCGGCGGTATCGGCTAATGGCGGAGCATTACACCAGAATGCACCAGGTCCTCCCATCACGGATTCATAGAATCCAGCATGCGGAAAACCGAATATCCACACTTCGTCAATTTCATTTCTTGCCACGCGCCCCAAAATATCGTGTTTCTTGAGGATGACGCGATAATCCGCTTCCTGTGAAAAATGCGGCGGAGTGACGCGGTTCCAAACGTCCGTGTAGGTTTGAGGCGTGTAGCGGAAACCATCGGTTTTGGCGGGGAATTCATCCAAATCGATCCGCTGGACGATCTCATAACGAGCTAGTCCTTTGCTTACTTCTAATAAGTCTGCTGTGAAGCCTGCCAGCAAATCGCCAGTGTTGTACCACTTCATTTTCTGAGACAGCGTCATGCCAGTGGATGTATCCATAATGGGGTCATAAACGATGGCGAGCACCCTGCTCCGCGCGATTTGGGCAGGTTCCGTGTCGCTGTCGGCTGGGTACGCTTTAAATAGGGATTTAAATAGATCGAAAAACGAAGACAAAAAACTGGACATACTTCCTCCTGGCATCGTTAAGGCATGTTGACGGCAAAATAGACCTGACCATTCACTGCAAGATACAACACGTGATCGGGGCTGACCGCTACGGCGCCCACCGTCCCAGCCGGAATTGGATTCCCGCTTCCGGTCGTCGGGCGGAATTGATTCTGCAATTCGAGCGTGCGCGGCGCGAATCGCATTAGACTTTGACCGTCTGTATCCAACAAAAGAATGGAAGGGTCCGGCGGTGCGGCATACAGGATTTGTGTGAAATGCGCCGCTCCGAAAAGGTCAATATCCTGATACGCTTGGAACGGATTGTCCAGCCGCAAGGGGTCCTGGCAATTCGATGTGCTTGTATTGATGCGGCTGTAGGAACAAGTCGAGAGGCGTCCGTCGGCATGGAGCATGTACATCTCATCGCCCGAAACGATGAAATCAATGACATCTTGTGTGGGGGTTTGTTGTCCGAAAAAGAAATATGGGCGGTCCACATATGTGCCGTCATTTCCGTTGTAAACCCAGACGGCGCGCGACGGCGCATCCAGCACATACAGGGTTCCATTATCCAACGCAAATCCTGTCACTCGCCCCCAGTTCGTGTCCGGCGGGGGCAGGGGAATGGCTTGCCCAACCTGACCCGGTTTGCAATACAACAGGTTGCCGTTCGCATCGATGCCGAGCAAAGTTGCGTCGATGAAATTCACGACTGGAAGCGCAAGAATCTCCACCAGCGGTCCGACTGTGTAATTCCCATAGACGCCTGGTTTGCAATTGAATGCATTATCCATTTGGAATCCGCCGCCGGCGGCGGGTGAGGCGCGGAGCACTTCGCCGTTTGCGGCATTGAGCATGTACAAACCGTCCTCTCCCGCCGCCATGCGGCTGATCTCGATGCCGGGTCTTGAAGTGAATGCCGGATTGAATTTCATGCGGGTGATGCCAAGCAGAACATCAAGGTTGGCTTCCGCCTCTTTGCGCAGATTGATCGTTTCCGTTGTCTGACGGTGTTCTTCCGCCCGGTCCACACTCAATAAAACGTTCTCCCAAGCCTTTCTCTGCTCGATCGGGTTGCTGAGGGTGAGCGCTTGTTCATGCATTTGTTGTGCCTGGCGGAGATAGGCGTCATATTGTTCGCTGCGACCATAACGGAGATACATCACGCTGGCAATCGTCACAACCGCCAACGGGATGAGAATCGCCAGGAATATCATCAGCGTGGACGATGGCATGGAAGATGTTTCCGCTGTGTCTGTATTCGGCAGGAGGCGCGGAAGGAACCCCCGAAACTTTTCGCCGATGACCTCGCTCCAACGGCGCATGGATTGGATGCCGGTTGCCATTGTCTTTGCTGTTTGGCGTGTCCGCTGGGACGGTTCACGCGGCGGCTCCGGTTTTCTCCCGATATCCAGAACCGGCGGCGGGAAATCACCTTCCTCGACAATTTCTTCATCCACCGATTCGTTCGAAATCGGCTCAGGTTTTGGTTTTGCCCTGGGGATGGATGCCGGAAAATCGCGCGGCGTGGCCTGGCGCGGCAAGTTTGCCAGCGGATCATTCGCGGCTTCTTCCTGTGGGGGAATCGCGTACGCAGAGGGTTGCAGAACATGCGCAGGCGTGGATTCGGCCTGTTCTGGAACGGGCAGGCTTGGGCCTGGTTCGGGAGGCGGGGGAAGTTCCTCGGGTTCGTCCTCCATTTGCGAAGATGATGTTCTTAAGAAGTTGAACGCGCCTGTCCCTTCTTTTGATTGGATCAGGACTGCGTTGAG
Source organism: uncultured Anaerolinea sp. (assembly GCA_964563315.1). Classification (GTDB taxonomy): domain Bacteria; phylum Chloroflexota; class Anaerolineae; order Anaerolineales; family Villigracilaceae; genus Villigracilis. The sequence continues at coordinate 15,954 of CAZLWG010000062.1, forward strand.
GTTTTCGTTTGTAAGCGTGACTAGGCGGCGGCGCATCGCATCCAACGAGGAAGGTCTGGCATCGCCAAGCGGCGCGACCCATGCGTTCGGAACCCGTCCACACAGCAGAAGAAGATCGTTTTCGTTGAGGGTGGCTTGCGCAAAATGAATATTGACGTTTTGACTTGATCCCAAGCCTTTGTCAGATGAAGGGGGCTCATAAAGTTGTTGCGATTCATTCTGACCGAACCAATATGCTCGCATTGGCCCATTGAAAGACAGGATACACTGCGTATCACGCATTGAAACGAGCAAGAGCCATCCAAGCGCATATTTTCCCCGCGCGCTCGTGGACATGTTGCGTTCAAGCAGGGCTTTGTTCACATGGTCGGCCGCCGTGCGTAATGCGCTGGTAACGGTGCGCGCCGTTTGATAATATATGCGCGCGGCATCCTCTGCCAGAGTTTTATACTCGGTCGTGGTAAAAGAGGAATTGCCGGCCAGCAATAGATACACGATCAGGCGGTCTTGCTCGCGTCCGCGCGCTGCATTTCGCGGCGGGGAAAGCGCCAACACGCCGGGCATGTTCGTTTCTTCCCGTCCGTTGATGCGATAGAGAGGTGAGAGGTTGAGGTCGAGAGGCATGTAAGATTATCGCGGGGTTGTCTATCCTAATGATGCAATTGCGCTATCATTATACTGGTAAAATTCGGCGGCTATGGACTATACACTACATAAGGACTTCTCTGAAATAAATGAACAGGAATGGAACGAGTTCCTGAAAGGCGCAGTCACCGACACGCCTTTTTTGCGTTACGAATATCAAACCGCATGGTGGAAACATCGCGGCGGCGGCGAATGGAAGAACGCGCAACTCGTCCTCATCAGCGCGCGCGAGAGCGGAAAACTCATCGGCGTTGCGCCGCTCTTCATCGAAGAATACGACGGGCGAAAAGCCTTGTTATTAAATGGAAGCATCGAAATATCGGATTATCTCGACGTGATCGTTCATCCGGATGACCACTCGCGCTTCATTTCCGGACTTCTGGATTTTCTCGCCGCCAATCTCGCCGACGACTGGTCTGCCTTCGATTGGTATAACCTCCCCGATGATTCCCCGACTCTCGCCGCTTTCAAGTTCGAAGCCGAAGAACGCGGCTGGAAGTATCACGAAGAGATCTATCGTCCCGCGCCGCGCATTGCCTTGAACGGCAGCTTTGACGAATACCTTTCCCGCATAGACAAGAAACAGCGCCATGAAATCCGCCGAAAACTTCGCCGCGCTGCCGAATCCGGACGGGTGAACTTCACCATCGTGCCGAAAGATGCCGATATCGAGCCTGCTTTGGATTCCTTCTTCCACTTGATGATCCAAGACCCGAACAAGGCGCTTTTTCTCAAAGATGTCATGCGCCACCAGATAACTCATGCCATTCGCTCCGCGCACGAATACGGTTATCTCTGGCTTGCCTTTCTCGAAGTGGACGGCGTCAAAGCGGCGGCTTCCCTTAATTTCGATTACAACAACAAGCTTTGGGGCTACAACTCTGGCGTGAGCCGCGAGTATATGGAACTTTCCCCCGGCTGGGTACTGATGGCAAAGGTCATCGAGTGGTGTTGCGAAAACGGACGCTACGAATTCGATTTCATGCGCGGGGATGAAGATTACAAGTACCGTTTGGGCGGGGTCAATAAATATGTGATGCGGGCAAGATTAAGCAGGTAGGGACACGGCACCACCGCGTCCCTACTATAACAGACTTATCCTCCGCCGCTCACCCCACCCACAATTCCCCCGTCTGTTAATTTCTTCAAGTCGCTCAGCGCGGCTTCGATCTCTTCCGGCTTGACCGGACGGTCTTCGTCGCGGTGTTTCAGTGTGCCAGCCTTTGCCTTCTTCAATGCCAGTTCCTTGATGGAAGCATTGTTGGCAATGGACTCCTTCACAAGTGCCGCGCCTTGTGAATACCCAATGACCGGATTCAATGCCGTCACGATGATGGCGTTCTTCGAAAGCCAGCCCTCGGCTTTTTCCTTGTTGGCGGATACACCTGTTACCGCGCGTTCGGTAAAGGCATTGACCGAGCCGATCACCACCTGCATCATTTCGAAGAGATTATGCGCGATGATGGGCATCATCACGTTCAATTCCAACTGCCCAGCCTGCACTGCCATGGCGACCGTTGTGTCACAGCCGATGACGTGGAACATTGCCTGGTCCAGCATCTCCGCCAGAACAGGATTGACTTTGCCCGGCATGATGGATGAACCCGGTTGAACGGCGGGAAGACGGATTTCGTCGAGACCGGTTGAAGGTCCGGACGAAAGGAGGCGGAAGTCGTTGGCAATACGGATCAAGGTCAGCGCGAGTGTCCGTAAAGAGGCGGAGAAGTCCGCTGCATCTGCCATGGATTGCATGGATTCGAAGAGGTTATCGGATGTCTGTAATTCGATACTGGTCATGCTGGATAAGGTCTTGACCATGCGCGGGTGATATTCGGGATGCGCATTCAATCCCGATCCAACCGCTGTGCCGCCGATGCCGAGCCGCCTCAACCCTTCAGCAGATCGTCGGACTCTTTCACTGTCCCGTTCCACTGCCTTGGCATATGCGCCAAACTCCTGACCAAGGCGCACGGGCACGGCGTCCTGCAAATGGGTGCGCCCTGATTTGACTACATCATCGAATTCCTTCGCCTTCGCTTCCAGCGCGGACTGAAGATTCTTCAATGAAGCCAGCAGTTCATCAAGCCGCCATAGCGCACCAAGACGAATGGATGTGGGGATTACATCATTTGTGGATTGCGCCATGTTAACGTGGTCGTTCGGGTGGACATAATATTTGCCGATCCCGCCGCCGAGGATTTGCGTGGCGCGGTTTGCGATTACCTCGTTTGTGTTCATGTTGTGACTCGTTCCCGCGCCTGCCTGGAACGGATCCACCATGAACTCAGTATCCCATTTGCCATCCATTACTTCTGTAGCGGCTTGAACGATGGCGTCCGAGAGTTGCTTGGCAGTGAATTTTTTCCCATCCACTTCGCGGTCATTGAATAGACCCAGTTCGAAATTGACGATTGCCGCGGCGCGTTTGATCGCCGCCACCGACCAGATGAACGCGCGCCAGGGGCGCAATCCGCTGATGGGGAAGTTTTCTACCGCACGCTGGGTTTGAACGCCGTACAAAGCCGAAGCTGGAACCTGCAACTCCCCCAGTGAATCTTTTTCCTTGCGAAAGTCCTTGGTTGTCATGTCATCTCCACACAATGATTCGAGGCGCTGCCTCGCTTTTTCCCTTATTTTACACCCTTCCCATTCCAATACCGGATAAATGCTTTCATTTGAGAGTGTCTAAAACAGTGGGCTAACGAAATCCATAACGTGAGAGACATAA
>CAZLWG010000063.1:0-18403 GCA_964563315.1 uncultured Anaerolinea sp.
ATCAACGAAGCGATCCGCGATTGGGTGACGAATGTGCGCGATACGCATTATCTGCTCGGTTCGGCGCTGGGACCGCATCCGTATCCGACGATCGTGCGCGAGTTCCAGTCGGTGATCGGGACGGAAGCGCGCGAACAAATGGTGATGGAAGTGGGACGCCTGCCTGATACTGTCATTGCGTGTGTGGGTGGCGGATCGAACGCCATTGGAGTCTTTAGTGGATTTGTCGAAGATGATGACGTGGAGTTGATCGGCGTCGAAGCGGGCGGCAGCGGAATCGAATCGGGCAAACATGCGGCTCGCTTTGGTGATGAGAAGAAAGCACGCGTTGGTGTGATACATGGCACGCGGACGTATGTCTTGCAGGATGAAGACGGTCAGATCGCGGAGACACATTCTATTTCAGCAGGGTTGGATTATGCGGCGGTGGGACCTGAACATGCGTTGATGCGCGATACCGAGCGGGCGTTTTATACGTCGGCAACGGATACCGAAGCGTTGGATGCCTTCCAGACCTTGTGCCACACGGAGGGGATCATCCCGGCGTTGGAGTCATCGCATGCGGTGGCGGAGGTGATCAAGCGCGCGCCGAGGATGAGGAAGGATGAAATCATCTTAGTTAACTTATCTGGCAGAGGGGATAAAGATTTAAACACAGTCATTAAAGAATTGGGCGATATTCGATAATTCGATATTCGGATTTTCCGAGTGCCGAGTATCGAATCCTGAATATCGAGGAACTTATGAACCGAATCGAAAACGCCTTCAAAAACAAACCAATCTTCATGCCCTACTTCCCGTTGGGCTATCCTGATTTGGACACATCCATTGATGTGATCGAGGCATTAGCCAAAAACGGCGCGGACTTGATCGAGGTGGGGCTGTCCTTCTCCGATCCGCTCGCAGATGGACCTGTGATCCAGCACGCGACACAGATCGCCTTGGAGAAAGGAATCACAGTCAAGAAGTCACTGGAAGCCGTGAAGGAACTGCGGGCACGTGGCGTGGACATCCCGTGGATCCTGATGGGTTACTACAATCCCATGCTGGCGTATGGACTGGAGAAATTTGTCCGTGATGCGAAAGAGGCAGGTGCGGACGGTTTCATCATCCCTGATCTGCCAATGGAGGAATCCGATGAATTCGTGGGGGCGACTGGCCAGTCGCCCCTACCTTTGATTCCCATGTTGGCTCCCACATCCTCTCCCGAACGCATGGAGATGATCGCACGCAATGCAAAAGGATTTATCTATCTCGTTTCGGTGACAGGTATCACAGGCGAACGCAAATCCCTGGCGGAGGGACTTGGTGATTTGATCGCTCAAGTGCGTGAGCATACGTCCGCGCCCGTGTGTGTGGGGTTTGGAATTGGCACACCCGAACAAGCCAGGGAAGTTGGCAGGATGGCGGATGGTGTCATTGTTGGAACAGCTTGCGTGAGGACGATTGGAGGAAGTGAAACTCCTGTTGAGACAGCCAGGGAGTTTGCGAGGAGTTTTCGGGCGGCGTTGACTACATAACCTTAGGAGAAAAGTAATTATCTTACGATACGTGATGCCACTACAGATAATACGTCCCCATAATATTCTATATATGGTCTTCCACTAGCAGTGTGTGTTTTTGTGAGGAACATGCCTGGTGTAAGTCCCCGAGGTCTTGAGCCAAGTAACCTGCGAGCTGTGCTTTCGAATTTATCCCAGGCAGTTCCAGATCGATGCGCAATAGCATTGCGGATCTGTTTCATGTGGTCCAAGTCAGTGATTGATGGACGAATTGCTGATTTATAAGGCTCTCCATCACGGAAAACCATCTCTGCCCTCTCAATTACTTGTTGACTGCTTGCCCATTCAACATATTCTCGGGGTTTTACCACAAAGAATTTCAAGGCATGGTCCATGTTTGTAGGTGCTACATATAATCTTGGTTTATAACGATTTCTTGTAATTGCTCCGCACATAAAGCGAATAAATGATGCCTCCAGAAAGTCTTCCCAAGCCAAAAACATCCCTAGGAATGCCATCTCGTGTATCTTCCAGATTCTTGGTTGCTGTATCGTTCGAAATCGACCACTTCGTACTTCTTGGAAATGTGTTGCGTCGTTTGCTAATAGTAAACTGTCGTCTACTAGTGATCTAAATTCAGCAAGTTTCGAATCAACATTAGGGCGTGCCATATCATTTACTTGTTGAAAAGATGCTGCCAAATAAAATTGTGACGAAGTTGACGATATTTCAGAAAGGCTGTGCCTTTACCCGAAGCAGTCACAAAGTCAGCGTATTCACGTTGAGGTTTACTCCAGTTGATTTTCTTGTTAACATCCATTAGTGCATTGCGTGCAGTTTGCATAGCCTCTTTCGTAAAATTGATTTGAGGTTTCCTGCTTTTTGGTAATCCAAAGCGAGCGTCATAAAAAACACAAAAGAGACTGTAAAACAAGGGGAGCCGACGGAAACGCGTCTCTCCTAGTTCATCTTGATATGTTTCGGATAATAGATCAATTATGGTATTGAATTCTCTTTCAATTCTATTGGCTTCAGGGAATCGCTCTTCAAACTTTTTATAAAATGTACGTATTGATGTTTTTCCTTGCTGTAATCCATCAAGCATAGCAATCACGAGCTCAGATGTGAGTTCAGCTTCACCCATTCTTGCTATTGCCCTATCTGTTAAGATCTTGTTTTGTACCCAGAAATTGTAATGTGCAAAGCCTAACTCGTAAACTTTTTGTTTAAATGGACCAAAGAACTCGGCATTCAATTTCTCTTGCGGCTTTAAGGTTAAAGTATATGAATTGATACGGGAGAATACACTTAATACATCGGCATCTGTAGCACCTTCAAGCAAATCAACCGAAAAACGATAAGACAAAAATTTCTTCTGTATATCTGCTGGCAACTCACTAAACTCAATGTTCGCATACTCTTCGTTGTGGATTTTGGAAACTACTAGTTTGCCCTCGATGAAGTCGAGTACTGCCCTTAGCCGTTGTTGTCCATCTACTACTTCACGGATAGTAGCTCTCTTTTTTAAGTCGGTTGCCTCCCGTATGAACAGTTTCGGAACAGGCAGTTCTCTAAGAATAGTATCAATAAGATATGAACGAGCCTTTTCTGACCAAGATGGTCTTCGCTGAAATCTTGGTTGCAAAAACAGTTCGCCTCGTTGGTGCCATTCGAAGAAATCTAAAACTCGGTATTGTTGTGGGTTATACCTAAGCATGAGATGCACCTCCTGTTTCGATTACCAAAGTGAGTGTACTCAAAAATATCTATAGACATTTAATGCAAGCTTCATTTTTATTCTTTTTTGTGATCAATTAGTTGGTAGTATATCAGTCTTCTCCGCAATCTCAATGGTTTGACCCGCCTCAAAATTGCCCGTGAATCTTCTGTAGGCTTCTTCTCTTCTAACTCCGCTCCGTCCATGAGGGGTGGGCGTATTTTTCCCGGACCAATTCTTCTGTGTGCTGAAGTTCGGAAGGGGATATGTCACCGCGCTCGAATTGAATGTCGAGTTCTGTTTCAAATCCCTGCGCGAAGGCTTGGGCAGCGCTCTCCCACGAAATGTCCGCGCCCAAAACGGATTCGACAGTTGTTGCCCGCGCGAGAAGACGTTCCTTTGCAGATTGGCGGGAAGAATCATCGGCGAAGACCAAGGCGTCGCAGATGCGGGTCAGGTCGCCGGTCAACGGGAGGGAGCCGTGTTGCAGAACGCCTTCCTTTTTTCGCGCCTGCGCCGAGCCGATCAACTTTTTCCCATCCACAGTGATCTCGTAGGTGGAAGGGACTTCAAAGCAAACCGGATTCAAATTCTGCGGCGTGTGACCATCGTGATGTTCCTTCATTTCCACGGGCACGCTCAACGATTGCACGGCGTACAGCAGTGCTTTCGCCAATCGGTTGTACGACTCAAGTACGCCTCCTGCGAGAACGGATTCGTCGGCGGAGCCGGTCACAGAGTAGGTCAACTCGTCGGTGTGAAGGATCGCTCGTCCGCCCGTGAGGCGGCGCACCACATCCCAGCCGTGAGCGCGGAGCCGTTCCACATCCACATCCTTAAAGGATTGAGCATGACCCAGCGAAAGGCAGGGTGGATCCCACGAATACAGCCGAAGTGTGGGCGGAGACTCGCCGCGATAAATATGTTCGAGGATGGCTTCATCCGCCGCCATGTTCCATGCGCCGGTGGATGGGGGGGTGTGAATAAGACGCCAGTTGGACATGAATGGATTATTCGATTTCTGAAAATTTCTTTGCCGCCTCTTCCACAGACTTTTGATCTGCGCTTTCCAACGGCGGGCGGACTTCCCATTTTGGCAGTCCGTGAAGTTTGTGGAGCAATCCCTTGAGGATGGGCGCGATGGGCGAATAGCTTTCGAGGAAATGCCGCTGTTCGGTGACCCTCGCCTGCGCTTCAGACGGGTCTTTGCCTTCCTGAAATAAATCCCACACTTCACGCAAATTATCGGAGATAAGATTGGCAGGTGCGGTGATCGCGCCCTGTGCGTTGTTTTTCAGGGCGTGATGTAAATACGAGTCGGTGCCGTTGAAGACGAGCAATTCCTTCCCAAAGCGTTGACCGATTGCCGTTGCAAACGCCTCATCATGCGACGAATCCTTGATGCCGGCAAATTGATTGGGGAACTTCGCCTTGAGCCTTGCCAGCAGGTCGAGCGAGAAACCGATTCCAGTAACAGGCGGGATGTGATAGCCAAGCAGATATTTTCCCTCCGGCACGGCTTTTGTGATCAATTCACTGAACCAGTTGAACAAACCGTCATCGGTCACCTTGTGGAAGTAATACGGCGGCAGGACGACCACACCGTCGTAATTCAGCTCGAAGGCGAGTCTGGTCAATTCGATGGTTTCGGAAAGGCTGGGCGTACCCGTGCCTGCCAGCAGTTTGAAATCCCGTACCTGGTTGCGGATGACACGCACCGAACGCAGGAAGGCTTCGCGCTCCTTTGGTGAAAAGGAAGGTCCCTCGCCAGTGGTACCGAAGAATAAGGCGCCGTGGCATCCGCGCGAGGCGAGAAAATGCAAGAAAGTGGGGACCGATTCAAAGTCGATGGAGGAGGCGTCTGCCTTGAGGGGTGTAACGGCGGCGGCGTAGATTCCCGCCAATGGGTGCAGGTCGGTCATGGGTCGTTTTCCTCGATGAATGATTTTGCGGCGTCTTCCGGCGATTGAAGCGGTATGCCTTTTTCCTTGTATAGATAATGCTGGTGGTCGAGCGTCCAGAGGTAGAGATCGCCCTCGGTCTTGCCGGGGAATTCCTTTAAGATTTTGCTCTGGCGGATGATTTCGATGATGGGCAAATAAACTGTGTCGTACCAGTGTGCCACCGCTTCCTCATCCGAAACGTAGCGCTGAAAATCCAACCCCATGAAGTAGCCGTGAACGGCAATATGTTCGAGCATGCGTTCAAAGCCGTCTGGAATGGTAAGCTTGATGTTTGCATCCGGGCGGATTCTATCCAGCGAGGTGCGCTCCAGGAAATGCACCTTTGAGCCGAGGATCTCGAGGTCTTCGGGTTTGATCTTGGTGGTGATGTTAACCCGTGTAGCGCATTCGCGGATTTCAGCTTCGATGAATTCCTGCCCCTTGTCCCGCGCGACCGATACGCGATGATGACCGTCCACCACAAAATACACTTCGCCTACTTTGTAGAGGACGACGGGCGGCAGATGGATATCTTCGTAAAAGGCGCGGTCCACTTTTTGCCAGCGGTTGGCGAGCAAATCTTCCTTGGGAAGAAAGGCTCTATCGAACTCGTGGTACCGATTCAGACTCCCGATGATCTGATCCACGCGTACGGTTTTTACTCCCCGATAAATGGGTCCGCCGACGTGCAGTTTGCCTTTGACTTCGTCATAGGAAAGCAGAGTATTGGAGCCCTGACCTGATATGACGGAAAAAACCTGGTTGATGAATGATTTGAATCGCGCGCGGCTGAAATCGGCGCGTGTTCGTGAATCCAGTTCGTTCGACATTTCTTAGCTCACTTCTATCGTTTTATATGGAAATACGTTGATGATTTTTGTGGAACCGTTTATTGTGACCTGTTCTTCGAGATTGTTTCGGTAAAAATGGGTGTGCCCATGAAGAAGATAACGCGGCTTGGCGATGCGGAGGAGCCAGTTCAGGGCTTTGAGTCCCTGGTGGGCGGAATCCGAATCGTCGTGGGTGCCGAAGGGCGGCGAATGGCTGATGAGGATATCCAATGCGCGCCCGTGTTTGACGCGGTTTTTCCACAGTCGCAGCAGCATCCGAGACGCCCGTGCATACGCCTCCTGCTGGGTGTACTGGTTGACCCCATCGGGGCGGTAGCGGATACATCCGCCGAAGCCGCCGATCAACAAGGTTTGATGGCACACAGTTTTGAGGTCCAGGTTGGAGCCGCCTTCGGCTCTCGAACGGGAATCCCGCAGGTCAAATTCAGGGTCGTGGTTGCCCGGCACATAGAGCATCGGCTTGTTTAAGATTGTCACCAGATATTCCAGGTACGTATAAGGAAGGTCGCCACAGCCGAGGATGAGGTCCACGTCACGAAAATGACCATTCGGAGCGAGAGTGTACATGCGCTCCACAATCTGGTCGCTTACCGCGAGGATCTTCACGGTATGGATTGTGCCGTAGAAGCCGATTCTATGCAAGTGCTCATGCCGACAATATTGCAATTCTCCCGATTTGCAATTCCCATCACTGCACACTATAATTCACCAATTGAATTGAACGTGGAAGGAGATTCTTCTGGAAACCAAAAACATCACTTCCCCCACTGATTCGGGGTCCGGCTCGGAGGATCAATCCTCTCGCCAGCAATTACAGCCCGGTGTAACGCTTGTCAATCGTTACAACATCCAGGATGTGATTGGCGTCGGCGGGATGGGTTCGGTGTACCGCGCGCGCGACATGCACTTCCCGAATGTGGCGAAATTGGTGGCGGTTAAGGAGATGATCAATGTGGCGCCCGATCCGCTCGTGCGTCAGACCATTGTTCAGAATTTCGAGCGCGAGGCGAATATCCTTGCCACGCTCCATCATCCATCCATTCCCCGTATATACGATTATTTTTCACACAACGATCATTCCTATCTTGTTTTGGAATTCATTCACGGTAAAGACCTCGAAGCGGTGATCAACGATACGAATGGATTTTTGCCGGAAGATCAGATCATCAGCTGGGCGATCCAGTTGTGCGATGTGCTGGCTTACTTGCACGATCATAAACCGGACCCGATCATCTTCCGCGACATGAAACCCTCGAATGTGATGATCAATCAAAACGGCGATGTGATGCTTGTGGATTTCGGCATTGCGAAGACCTTCCAATCAGGGCAGAAGGGTACGATGATCGGCACAGAGGGATATTCTCCGCCCGAGCAGTATCGCGGGGAAGCCACGCCTCTTGCGGATATCTATTCGCTAGGCGCCACCCTGCATCATGCCGCCACCCGGCGCGATCCACGCCTCGAACCGCCTTTTTCCTTTGCCGAACGCCCCATCCGACGTATAAACACGAACATATCGGTTGAATTCGAAACGGTGATGAATACTGCGCTTCAATACAATCCCGGAGATCGCTTCCCCAATGCTTCCGGCATGAAGGATGCGTTGATGAGCGTGGCTCGCAAGACTGGCGCTCTTTCGAGAATCACATCTGCTCTGCCGGTTTCCAGCGGCGGGATCAAACCGCTCTGGTCATTTAAATGCGAAGATGAAATCCGCGGGTCGCCTGTATTAAATCAAGGCTCACTGTTCATTGGTTGCTATGATAATAACCTGTATGCGCTGAATGCGGCAGACGGTCAATTTCAGTGGAAGTATGCGACAGAGGGCGGGATTGTTTCGCGCCCGTTGGTTTACGATAACAATGTCTTCTTTGGATCGGGAGATAACCGCCTCCACGTGATCGGCGCACGCACCGGCAAGGTGGTGTGGACCTATTATACGGAAGGGAAGATCTATTCCTCGCCGCGTGTGGCAGACGGGCATATCTTCTTTGGGTCGGAAGATCAGTATTTGCATGCTGTCAACGTTTCCAGCGGGCGCGCGATCTGGAAACTACTTTCAGACGCCCCGATCTATTCGTCCCCGCTGGTTGCGAATGAAATGGTCTATTTTGGCACAGAGTCCGGCTCCTTTTACGCGCTGGATTTTCGCGGCGAAACGAAATGGCGATTTCAAGCCAAACGCGCCATCACCTCGTCTCCAATAGGTAAAGGACAGACCATTTACGTGGCTTCGCTCGACAGTATCCTGTACGCGTTGGATGCGAAGAGCGGTTGGGCGATCTGGAAGTTCCGGCTTGGCAAAGGTTCCATTTCCTCTCCGGCGATTGCCGACGATTTTATATTTGTCGGCGCTTCCGATGGGTTTATCTATTGTGTCGATGTCCGCACCTCAAAAGAAGTCTGGCGTTTTCGCACGGAAAACCAGGTGGGCAGTTCTCCAATCGTGTACAAAGACTCGGTCTATTGCGGCTCGGCAGATGGTTTTATGTATTGCCTTGAATATCGCACGGGTCGTTTGCGTTGGAAATTCGAAACACAGGGTGCGATCACGGGTTCGCCGATGGTGTTTGATGACATTGTATATTTTGGCTCGACAGACCATCACGTCTATGCCCTGTTCGCCTAAAAGGAGTGCTCGTGGCTGACTTTTTTCGAAGACTTTTTGGTTCAAAAGACAATACCCAAGGACAGGCGGTCGGGGATTCCGCCACCACCGCGCCGTTGACGGATCAGCAGATCAAGTCCATCTTGGATGTGCAAAACGTCAAGTTTGATATGAAGCAACTGATCGCCAGCGTTGGGCAATCCGTTGGAAAACAGCGCGAGCATAACGAGGACAGCGTCCTTGCGCTGACCTCCACAATTGCGGGCGGCGTGGAGAACATCCCCTTTGGTCTCTACATTGTCGCAGACGGCATGGGTGGGCATCAATTCGGTGAAGTTGCGAGTAATGCCGCCATCCGTATCATTGGCGGCAATGTAACAAAGAAATTTCACTCTTATCTGTACCATCTGCCCACGCAATCGCTTCAGGAGTCTCTTCAGGAAGTGATGGAATCCTCGATTATGGAGGCCCATCAATACGTCCAGCGCGAAGCGCCTGGCAGCGGTACCACGGTCACAGCCGCGCTTGTGCTTGGACAGCAAATGACCATCGCCCACGTTGGAGATAGCCGCGCCTATGCCGTCTATCCTGACGGAAGGGTGGAAACGCTCACACGCGACCATTCGCTGGTCAAACGCCTCGAAGAACTCGGACACCTGAGCAAGGATGAAGCGGAAAACTTCCCCCATCGCAACGTTTTGATTCGCGCCCTTGGTCAGGGTGAAACGTTGGAAGCCGATATTTTCACAACCCCATTCCCGCAGGGTGGCTATCTTCTGCTTTGCAGTGACGGTTTATGGGGTGTTGTCAATGAAAAGGACATTTTCCGCCTTGTGAGCGGCGCGCCTAATTTGCATCGTGCCTGCCAGAGTTTGGTGGAAGCCGCCAACGCCGCGGGAGGACCCGATAATATTACGGTGGCGATTGTTCAAATGATCGGATAACCATGCCAGTCAGCAAGCCCGATTATTATTCGATCTTGGGAGTATTCCGTGATGCCACACAGGAGGAAATAAAACGCGCCTATTTGGAATCTGCACAGCGGTTGCATCCCGACAAGAACACGATTGACGGCGAAACCGAATTGTTTCTGGATGTCCAACAGGCATATGAAGTTCTCTCGAATCCAAAGCGCCGCAATCTGTATGATGCCACTCTGCCTCCGGCAGCCGAAGAGAATGCGATGGTTCACCATCAAGTTTTCTTCAGCCGTCCAAGTTTGGTAAGAATGGAGGAGGAGCAGTTGATTTATGTGCTTCTCGAAGTGGCGCCGCGCGAGGAAAAAACGCCCTCCGACCTTCCTTCACCCCCTCTCAATCTTTGCCTTGTTTTGGATCGTTCCACATCCATGCAGGGTGAGAAGTTGGACATACTAAAGGTAGCAACAATACAGTTATTACGGAGTCTGCGTCCTCAGGACATATTGAGCATCGTTGTATTCAGTGATAATGCCGAAGTGATTGTCCCGGCTGAAATTAATCTGGACAGACGAAAGCAAGAGGGGCATATTCAAATGATGCAAGCCTCCGGCGCGACCGAAATTTATAATGGATTGGATGCTGGCTTGAAGGAGATCCGCCGAAACCTCGATCCTTCGCGGGTTAATCACATCATTCTTTTGACAGATGGACATACTTACGGCGATGAACAGGCTTGTCTGCGCCTTGCGGCAGAAGCCGCCGCTCAGAATATTGGCATTACTGGGATGGGCATTGGGCACGAATGGAACGACATCTTTTTGGACGCACTTGCAGGCAAGACGGGCGGTTCCTCAAGCTACATCACCAAACCGAAGGATATTCATCGTTTGCTTGTGGATAAATTCCAATCCTTGATCGCAACCTTTGCAGACGAAGTTGTGCTCGACTTCAAACAGCAGGAACACGTAAAGATCAATTATGCTTTCCGGCTCCAACCGGATGGCGGACCTGTGGAGGTCGAACCTGCAATGAAACTTGGCCCGATTTTGCGGGATACCCCCTTGCAGATCTTGCTCGAATTCATCGTCACCCCGGAGGCGTTGGATGGAGATAAAACCATACTGCTGACAGGCTCCCTGAAGCCTTCCATCACAGCTCATTCACTTCCTGTCCTGCCCATACGCCTCCATCTAACCCGTGATGTGCATCCCCAACCTTCCACTCAGCCCCCGCCGACGCGTATCCTAAGCGCCCTCTCGCGCCTCACTCTCTACCGCATGCAGGAACGCGCCCGGGCGGCAGTATCTGCCGGACAGTTTGATGCGGCGGTTCGTCACCTGCAAAACCTTGCCACTCACTTGCTTTCGCAGGGGGAGCATTCGTTGGCAAAAACTGCATTGTTGGAGGCGGAAAGCATCGAGAAGATGCATGCCTGGAGCGCCAGTGGCAGCAAGGACATAAAATATAGAACGCGCGCACTTTTATTGAATCCTCCAAGGGAGAATCTAGGATGATCGTTTGCTCCAACTGTAAACATGCCAATTTGACAGGAGCGATGTTCTGTGCTGAATGCGGCGCCCAGTTGTTTAAAGGCGACTCTTTGACCACTCAGGCTATTGAGGAGACGACAAACAGATTCAAACTCGGCAGGAAAGTGAAGGAAGAACTGTATCCATCATTAATAAATGGAGTGGATGCGTGGGGAAGCCTGCACCTGCTTGATACCGGGCAAGTCCTTCCGCTTTCATCCCGAAACGAATTCACCCTCGGGCGTATCAGTGAAGGGCAGCCCATCATGCCCGATATCGATCTTTCCCCTTATCAGGCATATGCTGCAGGAGTGTCCCGTCTCCATGCCGTCATCAAGCGGGATGGGGCGCGCACTGTCTTCATGGACTTGGGTTCGGCTAACGGTACGTTTGTAAATGGAAATCGTTTATCTCCCAATGTCGAACAGACCGTGAATCATGGCGATGTTCTTGTGTTGGGGAAGTTGAAAATACAATTGCTTGTAAAAAACACCTAACCACGAAAGCGAGTGAATATGGCATATTCGGTTATCTTACACATCCCAGGCGAAACGTCAGTGGCGGGCGAAGTGGATGAGCTCCCCAAACCGGCGGATACGATCATTGTGGTCATGAATCCGCGCCAGAAAGACGGCAAGGATCTGCACTATATTGACCATGATACGGTAAAGGTGATCTGGCCTCTTTCGAAGGTGGGCTTTATCGAAATTCTTGGCGATGCCGAAGAGGAAAAGATCATCGGCTTTGTGAGGGAATAAAATGGCAGATATGGATAGACGCCGCATCCTTGTGGTGGATGACGAAGAACGCATGGTGCGCTTCATTCGCATGAATCTTGAGCATGATGGATTTCAAGTGGAAGAAGCGTTCAACGGAAAGCAGGCGATTCAAAAGATCCGCGACTTTACACCGGACCTGATCCTGCTTGACGTAATGATGCCGGATTTGGACGGCTTCGAAGTGCTGGAAACCATTCGAGATTTCAGCAATGTGCCGGTCATCATGTTGACGGCAAAAGGGGAGGAGGACGACCGAGTCCGCGGACTCGAGAACGGCGCAGATGACTACATTACCAAACCGTTCAGCCCCCGTGAGTTGGTCAGCCGCATCAAGGCGGTGCTCCGCCGAACTGAGGGCGCGACAGGCTCCATGCATGGTCTGATCGAAGTTGACAAGCGCCTCAAAATTGACTTTGACCGTCGTGAAATATGGCTGGAGGGCAAACTCGTCAAGCTCCGCCCAACGGAATACCGCCTGCTTTACCACCTTGTTCAAAATGCCGGCTGGGTTGTTTCCCACGATCAACTGCTCCAAAAAGTCTGGGGTTACGAGTATCGCGATGAACCGCACTACGTCCGTTTGTACATCAATTACCTGCGCCAGAAACTGGAGAAGGATCCAGCCACTCCCCAGTACATCCTCACTGAGCGCGGAGTGGGATATCGTTTTGTGGATTTCAAAAGAAGCAAGGAATAAGAATTCTAACGAAACAAAAACATAACGCTTGCGTTTTTCTAACGCAGGCGTTTTAAATTAATGGCATGAATTCAAATTCAAAGGAGGTACCTATGTCCAGTATCATTCGTTGGGAGCCCGCTCGTGAAATGATGTCACTGCGCGAGGCCATGGATCGTCTCTTCGACGACGCCTTTACCCGTCCGCTCGGCATCTCTGGAAACAACTGGTCTGTCCCTGCAGTGGATATGTACCAGACCGACGATGAAGTCGTGGTGAAAGCCGCCCTTCCCGGCATCAAACCGGATGAAGTGCAGATCAACGTCACGGGCGAAATGCTTACCATCAAGGGCGAAACCAGTCAAAAGGAAGAGGTGAAGGAGAAAGCCTATCACCTGCGCGAACAACGCTGGGGCGCGTTCGAACGCTCTGTTGCCCTGCCTACAGCGGTCATAGCCGACAAAGCCAAGGCAGAGTTTGAAAACGGCATACTTACCATCACCCTTCCGAAGGCGGAAGAAGTCAAGCCCAAGACCATCACCATCAAATCGAAATAACGTCATATCTGCAAAAATGAGCCGGGAGACATCCCCGGCTCATTTTATTTAAAGGACATGTTTCACGCATCTTCCTGGACCTGTGAACTGATTCGTCTAACGATCAATGGAATTAAACTGACAAGCGGGTAAAATGGCAGAACCGAATCCGGAACGACCGAGCAGGTAAAATCATGAAAAATTTCGACCCGAAATATAACGACATCCCCAAGACGGAAATTCATTGTCATCTCGAAGGCGCGATCCGCACCCAGACGATCATTGACGTGGCGCGCGAACACAATATCAGCCTGCCTTCCTATGAAGTGGGAGAGTTGGAGAAGCATGTGAAAGTCCTTGACCAGATGAAGGACTTGCAAGCAGTATTGGAGGCATTCGGTATTTTTCAGCGAAGCATCACCTCGCCTGTCGTGTTCGAACGGATTGCATGGGAACTGTTCGAAGATTGCGCGCAGCAGAACATCAAACTCTTTGAGGTGCGCTTCTCGCCCGATTGGGCGTTTCACGGACATAACCTGGATTGGGATGCCTGCCTCGAAGGGCTGCTTCGCGCGCAGGAGCGGGCGGAGCGGGAATTCGACATGGCGATCGGCATCATTGCCATCACTTCGCGGAGTATGGGCGCTGAATCCTGCGTAAAAACCGTGGATTGGGCAATTCGCCACCAGAAACATATACAAGCCGTTGACCTTGCCGACGGCGAAATGATCTATCCGATGAAGGATTTTGTAAAACCAATCCTGAAAGCCAGGGAGGCGGGCTTGAACGTCACCATCCATTCAGGGGAGGATACGCCTGCCTCCTATGTTGTCGAGACCATCAAGAACTTCCAGCCGGATCGGATCGGTCATGGCATTCACAGTCTAGAAGACATGAAGGCTGTCGAAATGATCATCGAGAGGGGAATCACGCTTGAGGTGAATCCTTGGTCGAATTTTTTGACCAATTCCGTTCCCGCGATTGAAGCGCATCCCCTCAAGAAGCTATTCGATCTTGGCGTGCGCGTAACCATCAATTCGGACGATCCCGAAGTCCTCGAAACGAATGTCAATAATGAATATCACATCGCTCACGAAATCCTCGGCATGAGCATGGAAGATATCCGCGCCTGCAATCGCATTGCCTTCGAATCCTCATTTATTGCGCCTGAAAAGACTCAAAAGATTTGGGATAAGTATTTCGTTAACGACTCCCCGAATCCAAATTGACCGATTCGTTACCCTTGGGGTAAAATAACACGCTAGTCTCACCCGGAAATACCTGTCCCTTTGGGGATATGTGTAATCATCTTTAAGGAATAAAGGAACGTAGAATGACCAAGCGAACATACCAACCGAAGATCCGCCGCCGCGTGCGTGTGCATGGCTTCCGTGCGCGTATGGCAACGGCTGACGGGCGCGCCGTGCTCAAGCGCCGCCGTCTGAAAGGCCGCTACAAACTTACCGTCAAATCGAACGAACACGTCAAGAAAGTTCGTTGGTAGATCTCGCAGCGTTTTGACGCGGAGATTGCCAATGAGGCGCGGGTGCAGAAACGATTTCGACTGTCCCGATCCGAAGATTTCAAGCGGGTGCGGCGAACAGGCAAGTCCTATGCCCATCCGCTTGTTGTGTTGGTAGCCCAATCCGGCGGACATAAAAATGTCCGCATTGGTGTTGCGGCGGGGAAGACAGCCGGAACAGCCGTTCATCGCAACCGGGCAAAGCGGCTTTTACGCGAAGCCATCCGCCCCCTGCTTCCCTCTCTCGCCTCCGGCTGGGACCTGACCCTGATTGCACGACCCGCACTTGTGACCGCCACTCTGGAAGACACCCGCTCCGCGCTGATCAGTCTCCTTAAACGCGCCAACATTCTCCCTGCGCATGAATCCTGAAAACCATTTCCATTTGCATGATTATTCCCATGAGCCGCGCCTGCGCGATATGCCGCGCACGGTTTGGAATTTGCCGCGCATTGCCGTGCTGGCGTTGTTTCGTTTGTACCAAATGGTGATCTCCCCGGGACTGCCCGCGAATACCTGCCGCTTCTATCCATCCTGTTCCCATTACGGATATCAGGCGGTTTACAAACACGGCGCGTTGAAGGGTTCGTTCATGGCGGTCTGGCGGGTTTTGCGCTGTAATCCGTTCAACCCCGGCGGATACGACCCTGTTCCATAAAAAAATCACCGTCATGTTGAATGACGGTCACGATAAGTTAGGAGTAATACCGAATTGAATACGAAACGACTGATGCTGTTTGTTTTGCTTGCCCTTGGAGCGCTGGTTCTCAGCGCCTGCAGTGGGCAACCTTTGACACATACCTGGCCCGGCCTTGCCGCAGATGCAGAACGCGCGTATGTCTCCAGCGGTTCGTTCATCTACGCTGTGGATGTGGAGAATGGCAGGGAAGTTTGGCGATACCCTGCGGAGGCGGATAATAAACTTTTGTTCTTCGCCTCTCCAGTGTTGACGGATGATGGGCAACTACTCATTGGAAGCGGCGGCAGCACACACGCTTTTGTGAGCCTCGACCCTGAAACCGGCGCTGAAAAATGGACTGCACCCTTTATGGGCGCAAAGGGCGGCTGGGTGGCCTCTCCGCTCGTAATGAACGATACCATCTATGCGCCCAACACCGACGGCTTTCTCTATATTCTGGATATGAACGGAAAGCAGATGGCTGACCCGATCAAACTGGGCGGCGCATTGTGGTCTGCCCCAGTCACCGATGGCGAGTTGATCTACGTTACTTCACTCGATCATCACTTCCATATTATCGACTCGTCCACACTTAAGCTTGGGGAGACCATTGACCTTGGCGGCGCTGCGCCGGGCAGCCCGACGGTGGGAGAGGATGGCGTCTATGTTGGCTCGTTTGCTTCCGCAGTTGAATTTATTCAATCCGGTAACTCGCGAGAAACGCTGGCAAACGCCGGGAATTGGATCTGGGGGGCTCCCACGTTTGACGGTGAGACGCTTTACTATGCAGATCTGAGCGGCGTCATTTATTCGCTGGATCTTGCAACCCAACGTCAGAACTGGGATGCCATTCAACCGGACGGACCTGTCGTGGCGAGTCTGCTTGTAGATGGCGATCAGGTTTACGTCGCGACGGAGGCGGGGGCTTTCCTCGCTTTGGATCGCGACGGAAAGATCGTCTGGGAAAAAACAACCGGCGGCAAGATCTATACCACCCCGGTCGTCTCGGGCGAGTTGATCCTCGTCGCACCGTATCAGGCTGAGTTTGCGCTTGCCGCGTATGACGCGGATGGCAAACAAGCCTGGACTTTCACCCCCAATAAATAAGGAACCGACCCATGTGGGAATCTCTTATCATTCAACCCCTGACCAACCTTCTGTTATGGATCTATGATGTGCTTGGGCATGGTCCGCACATGTTCGGTCTTGCCATCATTTTGTTCACCATTCTCATCAAGGCGCTCACCTGGCCTCTCAACGCTTCGCAAGTTAAGGGCGCGCAAGCCATGCAGGAAATGCAAAACGACAAGGAATGGCAGGACATCCAAAAGAAGTACGCCAAAGACCGTGAAAAATTGGCGCAGGAACAAATGCGCATTTACAAGGAAAAAGGGATCAATCCCTTTGCCTCCTGCCTGCCCACTTTGGTTCAATTCCCGATCATCATCGGCTTGTACCAAAGCATCATCCGCGCGCTTTCAGCAACACCGCTCGATATGCTCAAACTCGCCCGCACCGTGTATCCCTTCCAAAATGTCGAGAACATCATCCCGCTCAATAGCACCTTTTTATGGATGGATCTCGGGCGCCCTGAATCGATCCAGGTATTCGGTTTTGCGCTGCCTACGCTTGCCATCATTGTCGCGCTGACCACCTGGATACAGACAAAACTTACCATGCCCGCTTCCACCAACCCGAATGACCAGAGCGCGGCAATGTCCAAGATGATGGGCATCTACATGCCGTTCCTGCTGGGTTGGTTTGCGTTGAATTTCGCTTCGGGCATTTCAGTTTATTTCATCGTCAGCAACATTCTGGGTGTCGTCCAATATGCCGCAACAGGGCGCGCCAATTGGAGCAACCTCTTTGGCGGCAAGAGCGCGCCAGCAACAACAAAAAAGAAATAGGGAGGCAGTATGAGCGAGCGAACCACGCTTGAAGTGATCGCCCCGACCGTCGAGGAAGCCATCCAACAGGGATTGGAACAACTCGGCTTAACTGCGGACGCCGTCTCTGTCGAAGTTTTGGATTCAGGTTCGAAGGGACTTTTCGGGCTTGGGGGGCGTCAAGTGCGGGTGCGCCTGACTGTCAATCCGCCTGCCTCTCAAGGAGCAACTTCCGCCTCATCTCCGGACCGTAAGCCTGCTCCTGTAAAAAAAGCAGAGTCCAAGCTCCAGGCAAAAGACGCCAAACCTCGTGCCGAGAAGAAACCCGCGGAAAAGAAACCTGCCGAGAAGAAATCCGCAGATAAGAAACCCATCGAACCCCAGCCTGCGCCGAAGAAAATCGAACGACCCGAGCACGACTCCATTTTGGACGCCACTGAAGATGTCGTTTCCAAGTTGATTCATCATATGGGCTTGAGGGCGCAAGTTTCCGCACATTACGACGAATCCAGCTCAGACGACCGCCGCATCATTCAAGTGGATGTGCGCGGCGATGACTTGAGCGCCTTAATCGGCCGTCATGCCGAAACGTTGACCGCCTTTCAACATGTTGCTTCCCTTATCGTCGGCAAGCAGACCCAGAATTGGGTGCAGTTGATCGTGGATGTGGAGGGGTATCGCTCCCGGCGTGAAAAGCAGATCCGCCAGCTTGCCAATCGCATGGCAGACCAGGTGACGAAGACCGGACGCAAAGTGACCATGGAGCCGATGCCCTCCAGCGAACGCCGTGTTGTGCATATTGAACTGCGCGGACATCCCGCTGTTACCACCGAAAGCACGGGCGAAGAGCCGTACCGCAAAGTGGTGATCCTGCCGAAGGAATAATTTGACAACGAACGATGGGCCGCGGATATATATTTTCCGCGGTCTTTTTTTATTGCCCATCGGCGTCAAGGTATAATTCGCCTCATGTTGGATTTGCCATCACTTCAACCAGTGGATTATCTTGCCATCGGTCATGTGTCTGTGGATTTAACCCCCGCCGGCAAACAACTCGGTGGGACGGCTTCCTACGCGGCGTTGACAGCGCGGGCAATGGGCTTGCGGGTTGGAATTGTCACATCCGTTGGTTTGGATGCGCCGTTGCAGGCGTTGGACGGAATTCAGATTTCCAATATTCCAGCGGAACATAGCACGACGTTTGAAAATATAAAAACCGAAAACGGACGTAAACAGATATTGCATCATCGTGCTG
>CAZLWG010000064.1:0-17970 GCA_964563315.1 uncultured Anaerolinea sp.
TTACAAGAAACTCATCCTTTTTTCTCCTCAAACCCACCCTTTGCGTTACAGAGTCCAAAAAGCCCTCCCGCGAAGGGAAGGCTCGGATTACAAGATTCAATTGTCAGTTAATAAAGAGGCGGCGTGAATCACTAGAATTCGTCGTCTTCCTCCCATTCGTCGTCTTCGTCGTCGAGGTCTTCATCTTCCCATTCTTCCGATTCGTCGTCTTCGTCCCAATCGTCGTCTTTGACGGCGGCGTCGTCCGTTGGGGAGTAGGTGACGCACCCGGTATCCGGATCGAACTCCACCGCCGCGGCAGAGCAATATCCTTCATCCAGAAACACGCAATCGGCATAGTGACACTTGATACGAGGCATTTGTAATTCCTCCTAGGAATTGGGTTGTTTGATCAGGCGAATGACAGCGATGATGAAGACGAGGGTCATTGCTGCCTGTGATGCAACGCAAAACGGACAGATGGCTTTCAGCAGGGCGAGTTCCACATAGATCAGCCAAATATTGAAAACGAATCCTGCAAGCCCCATGCCAAAGATGAGCAGGGTGCCGTTCTTTGTAAAAAATGCATTTCGGCTCTCGAAATAATGCACGCCGAGGATTGCCGCGTAGCCAAGAATTCCAAGCACTGCCACAGGTATGCCGTTCACTTCGGAGAAGCGGCTGGCATTCACTGTCGAGCAATCACCCGAGCCGAGGCACATTCCTTCATTGCCGGTGTACTTGTAAATGGTCATATAAATTGAAACGAGCAGACCAATGAGCGCCAGCGCCATTGAGGCGCGGTACAGCCATTTTTCCATGATTCCTCACAAAAGATACGCGTCTACTTCCGAACCAGCAGGCACGCATTTTACACCAGCGGGGATAATTAGTAAAGCATCTGCCTGCACAAGGGAGAGCAGATTGCCCGACCCCTGGTGTCCCGTCAATTGTGCAGACAGAGCGCCGTTCTCTTCGC
Source organism: uncultured Anaerolinea sp. (assembly GCA_964563315.1). GTDB lineage: Bacteria > Chloroflexota > Anaerolineae > Anaerolineales > Villigracilaceae > Villigracilis. Next base: position 959 of record CAZLWG010000064.1, read on the forward strand.
GGACTTTCGCCCGAAGATAACTTTCGCGCCCGTCCGATTCTATTTCCTCTTCGCATCGGACTTTAACCCTTTGCCTGCCCCCGTCCATTTTGCCGCTCAGCTGCTCCAGAGCGGGACGCACGAACACCTCGAAACCGACGAAGGCAGAAACAGGGTTTCCCGGCAGGCCGATAAAAGGAATGCCGCCATATTCGCCGAACGCCAACGGTTTGCCCGGACGCATGTTCACCCGCCAGAAATCCATCTTGCCCCTGGTTTCCACAACTTCCTTGATAAAGTCAAACGCGCCCACGCTTACTCCTGCTGAGGAGAGAATCAGGTCAGCATTTTCTTTTGCGGCTCTCTCAAGCAGGTTTGTGACTTCGGTGCGCGTATCTTTTGCAACGCCCAGCCGTATTACTTCCGCTCCCGCGGTTTCGATTAACCCGGCGAGCATGTAGGAATTCGAATCTCGGATCTTGCCTGGTTCGAGCGGCGCACCCACATCGAGCAGCTCGTCGCCGGAAGAGAGCAGGGCAATACGCGGCTTCTTATGGACCTTCAAAGTTGCTATCCCAAGTGTCGCCAGTAAGCCAAGGTCTTGCGGCTTAAGCGTGCGACCTGTTTTCATGACGATTTCTCCTGCAAGAACATCCATGCCGCGCGGACGGACATTTTCTCCCGCTTTCAGCGTTTTGCTGAATAAAACCGTTTTGGGTGCGTGGGTTCCCGCTTTGCGATGATCGAAGTCCGTGTCTTCGACGGGGATGACCGCATCTGCGCCTTCCGGTAATGGCGCGCCCGTCATGATCCGGGCAGCTTCGCCGGGACCGAGGGTGACCATCGGTGTGGATCCGGCTGGGATGTCGGCGACCACCTTCAGGCTTGCAGGCGAGGCGGCTGAGTCCTCTGCACGGATGGCAAACCCATCCATGGCTGAATTGTCGAAAGGGGGGATGTCGTGCGCGGCGGCAATATCTGTCCCAAGCACGCGATTCGCGCAGGCAATTAATGGCGCAACTTCTGTTGCCGCCGGTTTGAGATGTGAAAGGATGCGCTCGCACGCTTCGGATACAGATAGCATTTGAATGCGGCGCGATTATACCCTACACTTTAATTGACATTGCGGGAGGAGGCTTGCACCTGCATTGCAAACGTAGGTGTGCGGATGGGTTTTTTTGAGACGGACGGGCAGGAGGTTAACCTGGATTGACGCGATGGGCTTCCATCACGTTCGGCAGGTTTTCGATGCGGGTGAGAATGCGGCTGAGCTGGGTCAGGTCCTTCACTTCGATAATCAAGCTTAAATCCGCGATGCTGCGGTTGACATTCACCGAGACATTGATGATGTTGATGTTTTCGTCTGAAAGCAGGTTTGAGATATCGCCCATCAATCCCTGACGGTCATACGCCTTGATCTTGACAGGCACAGGGAAGGTCCGCTCCACGTGTCCCCAGCCGACCTGCAAAAGTCTTTCCTTGTCCTGTGTTTTGAGAATGTTTGGGCAATCTTGCCTGTGGATGGAAACCCCGCGCCCACGGGTTACAAAACCGACGATCTGGTCGCCCGGCATGGGACTGCAGCACTTTGCCATGTTCGAGAACATGCCTTTCAACCCGACCACATCAACCGTGTTGGTGGAGGTGGTTTGCGCAGGCGGCGCGTTTGCGGCGAGGATGTCCTTGACTTCATCGTCCTGCGAAAACTGCTTGATGACCTTGCTGATGGACAGGTCGCCTGTGCCGAGCGCGATATACATCTCATCGGCAACCTTGAATCCGAGATCACGCGCCAGTTTATCGAAGTTGATGTTGCCGATGCCGAGCCGCTGTAGTTCGCGTTCGAGCGTGTTGCGTCCCTGTGAAAGATTTTGCTCGTCTTCCAGTTTTTTGAACCAGACCTTGATCTTCGAACGCGCGCGCTGAGTGCGGACAAGCCCCAGATTCGGATTCAGCCAATCGCGGCTTGGTCCTCCGCGCTTCGCTGTCAAGACTTCGACCTGATCGCCCGTTTTCAATTCCTGATACAACGGGACCAGTTTCCCGTTGATCCGCGCGCCGCGGCAGCGATGTCCAATGTCCGTGTGGACGTGGTAGGCGAAGTCGATCGGCGTGGAACCGGCGGGCAGGTCGATGATGTCGCCGCGAGGCGTGAACACGTACACCCGATCCTGGAACACGTCGCTGCGCATCGATTCGACGAATTCGGTCGCATCCTTCACATCCGAGCGCCATTCCATCATCGCCCGCAGGGAGTTGATGCGCAGTTCGTAGTTCTTGTCGGAATGTTTCGTCCCTTCCTTGTAACGCCAATGCGCGGCAATGCCGTATTCTGCATTCAGATGCATGTCTGACGTGCGGATCTGCACTTCGAGCGGGCGTTTATCGTCGTAAACCACCGCCGTATGCAGGGACTGGTAGAAATTATCCTTTGGCGCGGCGATGTAATCATCGAATTCGCCGGGTATCGGGCGCCACGTGGTGTGAATCACACCAAGGGCGGCATAGCACGAAGGTACATCCGGCACGATCAGCCGCACCGCGCGGACATCGTACAGCATATTGAAAGGTTTGTCTTTCTTCTGCATCTTCTTGAAAATGGAGTAGATGTGCTTGGGGCGCCCGCTGATTTCCACCTTGATATTATGTTTTTCCAGGAGCTTGACCAGCTTTTCCTTGATCTCTTCAAGCTGTGCTTCGCGGTCTGGTCTGCGCTCGGCAAGCTGTTCGGCGATCTCTTTGTATTTTTCCGGATTTACATATCGAAAACTCAGGTCTTCCAATTCCCACTTCAACTGCCAGATACCCAGCCGATTGGCGAGGGGCGCAAAAATGTCCAACGTTTCCTGCGCGATGCGCCTGCGTTTATGCTCCGGCATATAGCCGAGGGTGCGCATGTTATGCAGGCGGTCTGCTAATTTAATCAGCACAACGCGCACATCTTCACCCATGGCAAGGAAGGTCTTGCGCAGAGTTTCGGAAACTATATCTTCGTTGCGTCCAAGCAGCGCGGGTTCCAAAGGCGACTCGTCCGGTTCGTGCCCGTTGTTCCCATTTTCCGCGTGTTGATCTCCGCGTGACACGCGCGGCAGATGGGTCAGTTTTGTCACCCCATCCACCAAAATTTTCACGGTATCCCCAAACTCGCGGCGGATGTCTGCCAGTGTTACACCCGTATCTTCCACTGTATCGTGTAAAAGTCCGGCGGCGATCACTTCCGACGGCACTTTCAATTCCGCAAGAGTACCTGCGACAGCAATACAATGATTGATATAGGGCTCGCCCGAATGACGCTTTTGCTCGCGGTGCGCCCCCTCTGCCATGCGATAGGCGCGCATGACCAGTTCCCGGTCTGCCAGGCTGTAGGCTTCAGGAAGCTGCTCGATAAGTTTTTCGAGTGGAATGGTGGCGTTTGCCGTCTTCATCGGATAATTGTACTACGCGGCGGTATTCGGAATCAAAAACAGGTTGCAGAACGCCTCCTGCCGCCCCCAATCCTGCTCCTGTTTTCTGGTAGGTTTTTCCCGCTGACTGTTTACGAAAGCTAAAGAGTTTTCAACAATGCCTGCCTGCTGTTTCGCAGACGGTCGGCGATGATCTCTGCAATTCTCTTCATAACCAGGAACCCTGCATCCGGATGTTCCTCGAGTAGCTTCATGAAGGACTCTGCCGGCAGGATCAACAGGTTCGAGTCCTCGTCGCATTCGGCGCTGGAGGTGTAATGGAACGGAGATACAATGCCGGACCAGCCGAAACTTTGATACGGCGACGATACAAAGGAAACAGTGACGCTATCCGGGCGGGATGTCAGTTTAACGCGCAGGGCGACGCTTCCTTCCAAAAGGAAATGTAATTTGTCCGCTTTTTCCCCTTCGCGAAAGATGATCCCTCCCTTTTTCACGGACGTTTCAGTGCCCATCTCTGCAATTTGATTGAGCAGCGGCTCAGGTAATCCTTTGAAGAGGTTGAACTGTGAAAGAATGGCTGTATCGGTCATCGGTGTCTCCTTTGTGCGAGTGTGGATAATGCCTGGTCGGTGGAATCAAGTTTCAGGGCGGCGAGATGCGCGCCTTGTTATTTGATGTTGTCCCTAATCCTATCGCGAATGTCGAGTGAATTGCCGAATATCAATCCGAATACGATCAATATCAATGTAATGCCTGCTCCGGCAAGTGTGGCATAAGGCGAGCTCCAAACGGCGGGAAGGATAAAGACGAGGGCGATTCCCAGGAGAAGCCCATAAAACGGAACTTTGATGACATGCGGGATGTCCTTCCATGCTCCGGACATGGAAAAGGATTTGCGCATACGCTTTTCCTTGACGGAGATGTTCCTCTGGAATTTTCGCTGACCAACAAGCGGGTCGCGTGATCGAAGCTGGCTTTCGCGAAGACGCTTTAGTCTTTCCTGTTCCTGATTGGACATGTCTGTCTCCTTGTTATAATTGTACAGGATTTTATCGAATGGCGTTCATGAACAATGTCACCAGATTTTTGGATGCGCGGAAGGTGAAATATACGGCGCACGAATTGCCTGCTGTAAAGGTTGGCGCGGTGGAGGCGGCTCAGATCATGGGCGCGCCGGTGGAACAGGTATTCAAAACCATCGTCACCAAGCGCGAACGGGGCAAGCCTGTGCTGGCGGTGATTCCGGGTCCGCATGTGGTGGATTTGAAATTACTTGCCTCGTTTTTGGGGGAGAAGAAGATGCATCTGGCAAGCGAACGCGAAGCCGAACAATTAACCGGCTTGCTTGCGGGCGGAATATCGCCGCTGGCATTGATCAACAGGGGATTTCAGGTCGTGATCGATTCTGCCGCCCAATCATTTGATGAGATCTATATTTCAGGCGGGCAGCGGGGTTTGGATATACAACTGGGCGTTGATGACCTTCTGAAACTGGTCAATGCGCAAGTTGCGATTATCAGTAAAATGCAACAATCGGCAAAATAATCGCCTAATTTTGTACAAATTTCCTGAATCTGACGGATTAACTTGATTTTTTTTCCAAAATGGATTATTAAGAATGTTAATATTTTAATGAAAGGAGGCAAACTCTGCAATATAACATATAAGAACTTCTCTCGTGCCGATTTGTATCAACCCATGTAGATTCTCAAAGGAGGAGAATATGCGTAAAACGTTTTGGCTAATATCGTTGTTGGTCGTGGCAAGCCTTGTGCTTGCAGCTTGTGGAAGCTCCGCTGCGCCTGAAGAGGCAGCTCCCGCTGAGACTGAGGCGCCTGCAGGTCCTGCCGGATACGGCTCGACTCTTGCAACCGTCAAGGAACGCGGCAACCTGGTTTGCGGCGTCAACTCGCAGGTTCCCGGCTTCGGCTTTGTTGATGCGGATGGTAATTTCTCCGGCATCGATGTGGACTATTGCCGCGCTGTTGCTGCCGCCATATTTGGCGATGCATCCAAAGTGGAATTTCGCCCTGTGACCGCCTCCGAGCGCTTCACCGCTTTGCAGTCTGGTGAAATTGACATCCTCAGCCGTAACACCACCTGGTCTCTTGCCCGCGATACTGAATTGGGCGGCAACTTCACTGCCACCACGTTCTATGATGGTCAAGGCATGATGGTTCCCGTAGATAGCGGCATCACTACCCTTGAGGGGCTGGAAGGCGGCACGATCTGCGTTCAAACCGGTACGACCACTGAATTGAATCTGGCGGATGTCATGGCATCGCTTGGAATTTCATACACGCCTGCCGTGTTTGAAGACGCTGATTCCACATTTGCGGCTTATGCTGAAGCCCGCTGTGACGCCGTCACCACTGACAAATCCGGACTCGTGTCCCGCCGCGCAGTATTGGCAGACCCGGCGGCTCATGTCATCCTTGACGTGACCATGTCCAAGGAACCTCTCGGTCCGATGGTCCGACACGGCGACGATCAGTGGTTTGACATCGCCCAGTGGACGGTTTTTGCCATGTTCGCAGCGGAAGAATATGACATCACTTCTGCCAACGTGGATGAAGTGAAATCCAGCGCCACCAACCCTGAAATTCTGCGCCTGCTTGGCGTCGAAGGCGACATGGGCTTGAAGCTTGGTCTCTCCAACGACTGGGCGTATAACATCATCAAGCTCGTCGGCAACTACGAGGAAGTGTACAATCGCAGCCTCGGACCCGACACGCCGACCTACATCCCGCGCGGCTTGAACAGCTTGTATTCTGAAGGCGGCTTGCTCTACGCTCCGCCCGTCCGCTAATAAAATTGGAACAGATTGAGGGTGGGGTGTGCTCCCCGCCCTCAATCTGCATTTGGAGGACGGTTATGCAACGCGTTGAGAAACAAAAATCGACCATCCCATTTTGGCGCGATGAACGAGTCCTTGGCATTCTTGGGCAGGCAATATTTGTCTTTATTGTTCTCTTCTTCGGATGGCTGATCTACCAGAATATGAAAGCGGGCCTTGCCAAACAAGGAATTACGCTCACTTATTCCTTCCTGAAGGGCATCTCCGGTTTTGATATTGCGGAAAGCCTTTTCACTTACAACCGAAGTTCGTCCTATTGGCAGGCATATCTTGCCGGTTTGCTCAATACCCTGTCGGTCAGCATTGTGGGAATCATCTTTGCGACAATTCTGGGCATCATCCTTGGCGTTGCGCGTCTCTCCACCAATTTCATCATCAATCGGCTTGCCGCTTTTTATCTTGAACTTATTCGGAACCTTTCCCTGCTTGTCTTTTTGATTTTCTGGTATTTGGGTGTATTTCTCAAATTACCCTTGGTGAACGAGGCGATCATCTGGCCCGGTGACATCATCCTTTCGAATCGCGGCGTAGGCATTCCTTGGGGAATCCCAACCGCTTCTTTCCCGTCCTTTCGCTTGATTCTACTCGTCGGTTTCGTCCTCGCCCTTATTGTTTTCTTTTCCTTCCAAGTCTACAGCCGCCGTACGGGGCGCGCGCCGTTAACCTTTCTGTGGACCTTATCAACCTTCATTCTGGCTGGGTTGATTGGTTGGTTCGTCCTTCCTGAAAAACCTCTTACTCTCAACCTGCCATTCGTGAAAGGGCTAAATCTATCCGGCGGGAAAATTCTCAGCCCTGAATTCATGGCGCTCACTTCCGGATTGGTCTTGTATACATCTGCCTTTATCGGCGAAGTGGTTCGCGCCGGCATCGTGTCTGTTTCCAAGGGGCAGGTGGAAGCCTCGCGGGCGCTGGGGTTGAACGGCTTTCAAACCCTGCGTTTGATCGTCTTTCCGCAGGCGATGCGGGTCATCATTCCGCCGCTAACCAGTCAATACCTGAACCTTATCAAGAATTCGTCGCTGGCAATCGCTGTCGGTTATCCAGATGTTTTTTACGTGTCCAACACCATCCAAAACCAGACCGGGCGCGCTGTCGAAATGATCTCCATGGTAATGCTGACCTACTTATTGTTCAGCCTGATTACCTCGATCTTCATGAACTGGTATAACGAAAGAATAAAGTTGGTGGAGCGATAAGATGACTGAGATGAATTCCACTCTTCCTCCACTGACGGAACGCTCGAATATCCTGCGCTGGCTTCGTAAGAACCTTTTCGGCTCATGGGCGGATGCCCTGCTCACTGTTCTTGGCGTGTTGATCGTTTATTGGGCGTTGAAGGGCTTCCTGAACTGGGCGCTGGTAACGGCTGATTGGCGGGTGGTTGCCGCAAATATGCGCCTGTTAATGATCGGACAATACCCCATCGCGCAGGCCTCCAGACTCTGGATCGGGCTGGTGTTTATGATGTTTCTGGCGGGGAATTCATTGGGCATCTGGGCGCGGCAATCCAAATTTGGTTCAGCCCTATTGCTCGTTCCCGCATTGCTTGCGTTTCTTCCCTTTGGTGCAGAACCGCGCAAATGGCTGATCATCCTCACGATTACAGGCTTGATCGGCTTGGGGCTTGGGCGGCTCAGGCCTGAGTCCCTGAAAAGAAGCGTCATCGCCGGGTGGGTTATTTCCCTGCCCATCTTCATCCTATTAACCCGGGGATTTTCCGAAACCGCATCCGGTTTCATGCCGGTCGTTCAAACGAATTTGTGGGGCGGACTGCTTCTCACGTTTTTGTTGACCGTGGTTGGCATCCTGTTCTCCTTCCCGATAGGCGTTTTGCTTGCATTGGGACGCCGCTCTGAATTGCCCGTGATTCGACTGGCAAGTGTTGGCTACATTGAACTGGTGCGCGGCGTGCCGTTGATCACCATCCTTTTCATGGCGCAGTTGATGCTGCCTCTCTTCCTGCCGCCTAACGTGACGATTGACCGCGTGCTGCGGGCGATGGTGGGAATCACTTTATTCAGCGCAGCGTATCTTGCCGAGAATGTGCGCGGCGGTCTGCAAGCAATACCCAAAGGTCAGTTTGAGGCGGCTCATGCGCTCGGTTTGAATGGAGCGCAGACGATGATCTTTATCGTCCTGCCTCAGGCTTTGCGTCTGATCATCCCGATTTTGGTCGGTCAATTCATTGCGGTCTTCAAGGATACCTCGCTGGTGGCGATTGTGGGCTTGCTCGACCTCGTGGGTATCGCGCGGACGGTGCTGGCACAGCCCGAATTTTTGGGGCGGCAGCGCGAAGTGTATGTCTTTATCTCGTTGATCTATTGGGTGTTAAGTTATGGAATGTCGTATCTCAGCCAGCAGCTCGAAGAACGTCTCGGTGTAGGGAAACGATAAATCAAAAGGAGTTATGAGCGATGACACAGGATCCAGATACGATCATCTCGGTTCGTGATGTGCATAAATGGTATGGGAATTTTCATGCCCTGAAGGGCATTGATATGGAAGTAAAGCGCAGGGAGGTGATCGTTATTTTTGGTCCTTCCGGTTCGGGTAAATCCACCTTTATTCGGACGATCAACCGCCTCGAGGAACACCAGCGCGGACAGATCGTTGTGGATGGGATCGAGCTGAGCCATGACGTGCGGAACATTGAAAAAATACGCATGGAGACCGGCATGGTCTTTCAGCAATTTAACCTTTTCCCACATTTAACCGTCCTGCAAAATATTGTCCTTTCACCCATTCAAGTCCGTAAATGGAGCAAACAAAAAGCGGACGAAATTGCCATGCAATTGCTGGAGCGCGTAGGCATTCCTGACCAGGCGAACAAATACCCTGGACAGTTATCCGGCGGGCAGCAGCAGCGTGTTGCGATTGCTCGCGCTCTTGCCATGCAGCCAAAGATCATGCTTTTCGATGAGCCGACCTCCGCTCTCGACCCTGAAATGATCAAAGAAGTATTGGACGCTATGGTGGAGTTGGCAAAATCCGGCATGACCATGCTGGTGGTGACGCATGAGATGGGTTTTGCCCGCGCGGTTGCCGACCGTATGTTTTTCTTCGATCAAGGTCAGATCGTGGAAAGTGGCACGCCCGAACAGATATTCAAATCCCCGAAAGAAGAGCGGACAAAACTATTCCTCTCGCAAATACTAAGTCATTAAGAAAATCGAGCCGGAATATCCCGGCTCGATTTTCTATGCTTGGAACTCCGCTGCCAATTCTCCATTGATCCAGAGAGTATATTCGCCCTCCGGAAAGCTTCCCAGCGAAATATTCACGTTGAACGGCTGAAGCACTTCTGCGCACATGGCGTCCGGGTTGGTTACAGAATAGACATCGATGTGGATCCTGTTTTCAGCATCGGGAGGATTTGTCATTACCCGTAATTGATGACACGGTGTTGGAAGATTCCCGGAGATCGTGAGCATGAATTGCAGCGGATAACTTTCCAAGGTAAGCAGGTCGGTAGAATCCAAATACACGTTGTTCCGCATCATTTTTTCGTCTTCAGGCTTTGGTCTAAAATCCTTCATTTGTGGCGCGGGCGTATCATCGCTGCTGACAGGGGAGTCATTGAAAACAGGAAGGTCTGCAGGCGGCAAGTATCAGCATCAGCGCGAATGTTATAAACGTCATTCGTTTCATAATTTTTCTCCTTATTATTTCACGACGTTATTTGAGGAGAAAAGTTCCGTCAGGGGAGTTCGTAGGAGACAAAATCTCCCACCCGGTCGTCGTTTATCCAGACCGAATATCTTCCAGCGGAATACATTCCGAATAACACGCCGGCTTCGAATTGTTGGAATACGTTCTCGCACTCGATGTCGGGATTTATTAGGCTGTAGATTTCGACAAAAACTCGATAATCTTCATCCGGCAGATTGACTTCAATCCGCAGTTCATTGCACACGCTCGGCATGTAACCTATGACTCCCAACAGTGCACGTGGTGGCGTGAAATCAAACCGTTCCGATAGATTAACCGAAGTGATCGTCACCCCTGCGATTTGCATGCCAAGATCGCCTGTGCGCGGGGCATATGCGTTTTCCTCCGGAGTAATGCGGTATGGAGCAAATGCCTTTGCGGTTGGCTCGGCGGTTGGGGCGGGGATGCATGCTCCAAGAAATAGGAATGCGATGATAAATCGAACGCGCCTCATCCCTGTTTTTCCCTGCCAAATTGGACACTCTCGAACAGTTTCGGCGCCACGACGTAAATCCCGCGTCCGCTCACGGCGACGGTTGAATCTGCCAGTAGAATTTCTCCCACGCTGAAGATTTTTCTTTCGTCGATCTGGGTGATCTTTGCTTCGAGGGTCAACGGTTGATGTAGCGGAAGGGGCTTGTGGTAATTGATTTCGATGTTAACCGCCGCTACTTTGTGCCCTGCCGCCCATACGACCAGTCCCATTGCTTCATCCAGAATGGCAGCCGATGCTCCGCCGTGTGCGTGCCCGGGGGGACCTTGCTGCGCCTCGTTTAACATGAACTCGGAAGTCATTACACCATCATCGTCCACGTACCATGTCAGACCAATGCTATGTGGGTTGTCGGTCCCGCAAACAAAACACCAGCCGTGATAGGGGAGTTGTCTTTTCATGTCTCATATTTTATCCGCTTTCATGCTAAAATTCACAAATGATGGTCCGCGTGAAATTGATCGCCAATTACCGCGAGGTTCTTCCACCCGAAGCGAAAAACGGAGTGGTGGAATTGGATGTCCCCCCTGGGACTACGGTCTATGATGCGATATCCCGTTTTGATATCCCATTGAATGATGAAAGCGTCATTGTATTGAACGGCTTGACCGTGGATATGTCCACGCCGCTTAAAGAAGGCGATATGGTCACGGCATTTTCCGCTATCGCTGGCGGATAGAAATCAAGTTACAACAACATTTTCAAGGAGAAAGCATGTACGGCTGGCATCTAAAAATCCTGCGCGTTAATCTCACCACCCGAAAAATCACCACGGAAGATGTAGACCCCAAAATTGCCCGCGACTATCTCGGGGGGCGCGGATGGGCGATCCATTACATGTATAAGGAAATGGACCCGATGGCAGACCCGCTCTCGCCGGAGAATATGCTTATTTTCGCCACTGGTCCGCTGACGGCAACACCCGCCCCAACGGGTAACCGCTACATGGTTGTCACCAAATCTCCGCTGACGGGCGCGCTTGCACACTCAAATTCCGGAGGCGACTTTCCCACCTGGATGAAACGTACAGGCTTTGATATGTACATCTTTGAAGGCAAGGCGTCGGAGCCGGTATATCTCTGGGTCAACGAAGATCAGATCGAAATCAGGTCTGCGGCGCATGTGTGGGGCAAGGATACGCACGAGACTACGGACATCCTGAAAGCAGAAACGTCCCAAGAGGCGAAAGTCGCATGTATTGGACCCGCGGGTGAAAATCTTGCTCTTATGGCAGCCATCATGAACGACAAACATCGCGCGGCGGCTCGTTCCGGCGTTGGCGCAGTGATGGGCAGCAAGAACCTCAAAGCTGTGGTGGCTATGGGGAATAAGAACCCGCCTCTGCATGACCCGGAAGGGATGCGCTCCATCAGCGTGGAGACTTCCAAGAATGTGGGCGCTGATGTGAAAAAGGGCTCGAACATGCGCATTTATGGCACGTCGTACGTGCCGCAGGTGACCAACACGCTGGGTATTTTGCCGACGAGAAACTTCCTGCAGGGCACGTTTGAGCATGTGGGCAACATTGACGGTGATGCGCTCAAAGACAATTATCTCATCCGTCATACGCCTTGTTATCGCTGTCCGTTATCGTGCGGACGGCTAACAGAAGTGCCGGATGGTCCCTATAAAGGCAAGGGTGAAGGTCCTGAATATGAAACCATCTCGTCGCTGGGTACGGGTTGTGGAGTAAGCAACCTTGCCGCGTTGGTCAAGGCGAATTATCTCTGTAACGAATACGGCATGGATACCATCACCACCGGCATGACCATTGCTGCTGCCATGGAAATGTACGAGAAGGGTTACATTTCTGAAGATGTAATCGGAATGCCCTTGAGATTTGGCGACCATGACGCCATGATCGAGATGATTAAATTAATGGCATATAACAAGGGCTTTGGTAAAGACCTTGCGATGGGAAGCTATCGTCTTGCCGAAAAATATGGTCACCCTGAAATCGCCGTTACCACCCGTAAGCAGGAATTCCCCGGTTACGATCCGCGCGGCTCGCAAGGCATGGGTTTGCTGTATGCCACTTCCAATAAAGGCGCATCGCACATGGAAGGAGATGTCGCCTATGAAGAGGTCTTCGGTGTGCCTGTAAAGGAAAACCCGCTCACCACTGAAGGCAAACCTGAACTGGTCAAGCATTTCCAGGATTCGTTTGCGCTCATTGACGCTTCGGGTCTGTGCGTTTTCGTTGCCATCCGGTATGTCTTCGATAAGAATCGCATCATCTGGCCTCAAACCCTCGCTGCCATGATGAACCTGACCACTGGAGCAGGGTACACTCCCGAAGAAGTCATGAAAGCTGCCGACCGAGTTTACACGCTTGAACGTATGTTCCTCATCAAAGCGGGTTCGGGTCCTGAATGGGATACGCTCCCCTATCGCATGCTGCACGAGCCGTTGCCGGATGGTCCCGCAAAAGGCAAGGTTGCAGAGCTGGATAAAATGCTGCCCGATTTCTATAAAGAACGCGGCTGGGACGAGAAAGGTTATCCTACTAAAGAAAAATTGATGGAGTTGGAGTTGCCGCTGAATTAGACGGTGAATTAAAAGGGTCGCGCTCAAGCGCGACCCTTTTTCGCTTCTTTGCTGCTAAACACTTGTTCCTGTTTTCTGAATCTTTGTTATCATCCCCGTCATGACCGAATCCCCTGCCAATACCCTCTGCAAATCCTGTGGATTGTGTTGTTCTGGTCATTTGTTCTCATGGGTGCGGCTTAATGCCCCAGAATTGGATCAGGTTGAAAAACTCCGGCTCAGGGTCATTCGCGACGACCCGCGTCAGCGGGGATTTCTCCAACCTTGTCCGGTGTGGAATGGGATATGCACAGTCTACACTTCCCCCGATTACCCGCGCAGCTGTGCAAAATATAAATGTAAGGTATTGCGTCAGTTTCTTGACGGTGATATTCAACTGCCTGATGCTTTATCCGCTATTCAAGAAACTTTGAATTTGATCAGGGGAATTGAGCCGCTCCTGCCCCCGTCAGCCGCGATCAGTTTTCGCGAACGCTTGATCGAGCGAAAGGAATATCTGGAATCAAAAGGGATGGAATGTGATACCTTCGAGCGGGATTTTCTCTGCAAGACAGAATTGTTGTTGAACTACTATGAAGACCGTTTTGGCGTGGACGACTTTATTGATTATGAGAGGTAAGGCATCTATTCCCGACTCCACCACTTAAAGACTCTCATCGCCCTAAGTGTATTCCACCTGCTCGGCTGCCCCGCCTTTTCCAAATCAAAATATTTTCTCCCCGTCATCCCCGTATTCATCACCCAACGCCCATCCGTTTTTTGTTTCTTCTGTAAAAGTTCAATCGCATCGGACATGCGGTCATCTTTTGACGCCTCGCAGGCTTGGAAATAATCCAATGCCCGCAGGAAGTCATACCGCCAGCGGGGTGGAAAAGGCATGGTTGTCATCTTCGCGTCGAAAATATTTCCGTTGCGGTGAGATTTGTAAAGGCGGTGCGTCAGCAGGAACTCATGCGCCTCCGCACGAACCCGACGGATTTGTTTTCTTTTCTCCGGGAATGCACATTCGTATTCATACAACCCTTCCAACACGGAGATGGTTGTATGAAATGACGAGTGCGTGGCGCCCTTGTAGGATTCGCAGTTCCATCCGCCATCCACCATTTGCTGATTGACCACATGAGCGGCAAGGTCATGAATGCGCTCGTCCGGATAACGGAAATATGCCAGCAAAGCAAGGATCATTCCCGTGATGCATGTTTCACTGTGTTTCCAAACTGCGCGCGAGAAGAAATTGATTCCCCCATCTGTGTAAAAGCCTTGGTCGAGAAATAACCTGCATGCGCGTTTTGCCTGTGAATTATTTGGCGGCAGTCCAAGCAAGCGCAATGTCAGCATGGTGTAGGTGGTCGAAATGAATTTGGGACCATACATCCCGCCGCCCCAGCGACCATCCGGGTCCTGCAAGTCAAGCAGACGTTTCCCCCAGCCCTCTCTTGCGACTTTCTTTCGCTCCGCTTCAATCTTGACTTGAGTTTGCTTCAATAGATCACGCCTTGTTTGCCACCGAATCGAAGGGTCGCCTTCGAGCAGCCAGGAGATGATTTCATCGTTCATAAATTGCCTTGCTCTCTTCGCCTTCCACAGCAAAAGACTTATGGATTGAACAAGCTGTTGAGGTCGGGCACGGTCGCAAAATACTTTCGGTATGCAGTGGTTTCATTCAGCACCCCGCGCAACGCTGTGAACAATTCCGCTTGCAGGTATGGGTTCTTTTCCTGTACCTCTTTTGATAATAGCACATTGTCATCTTCGACGCCCACTGTGAGTTGACCGCCGGCGGCAAGCCATTCCAGTCCAAGTTGAATGGCGCTTTCGCGCGCCGCAGATACGGCAGCTAATTCGGATATGGTCGTTTTTCCGCGCCGCTGATTGAGCACAAATTTGCACAAGCCTGCCAGATAAGTGAGGAATTCGTCCGGTTTTTGCTCGGCGGGTGGAATGGCGAAGACATACACAATTTTTGGTTTGACGATTTCCAACGCTTTGCGGAGTTCGGCAGGAGATGGCGGCGTCGTGTATATGGTCAATTCGTCGGTTTGAGTCAACTCATTGCGATTGACACCTGCCGGGCGGTCTGGTCCTTCCGCCCAAATCAGCGTTGAAGGTTGCACGTTCAAAGTCGGGGGTTGGAGGCGCATATCGCGAACTTCGAGTTTTGATTTCCTGACTTCAACCGGCTTTTCTTCGGTTACTCTAAATTCTTTGAATTGAAGTGTGATCTGGCGCTGCCCACGATAGGAGGTGGCGCGCAGCGTGTAGGCAATGTCGAATTTGGTTTCAGTTGGTGGAAGTTCTTCGTCTGCGCCGCCCCACCAAAGGAAACTGGCGGTCTCGCCATTTTCATCTTCCACATTCAGGCGCAGATGTTCTTTTGTTTTTCCCAGCGTGGAGGCAGATTTGAGAGTCAGGCTGCGTGTGGCAAGCATCAATTCAGGATTACCCGCGCCGAAGGGAGCAAGCAGTTCCAAACTGTCAGCGAGGTCAAGATTCAGGTCAGAGAGACCAAGCCAGGCGTCGATCTGAAGCGTGGGTTCCTCGAAGACGATGTCGCCCAATTGCTTCTCGATCGCTTTGCCGAGTCCTTTTCTAAATGCAGTCAGATCATCCTTTTGCAGCGACATGCCCGCCGCCATGGGATGACCGCCGAAGCCGAGTAGAAGATTTTTTTGTGCCGCAATCGCTTCGGTGATGTGCAAGCCTTCGATGGAACGCGCCGAGCCGCGCAGGATGCCATCATCCGATTCGTTGAAGAGAATGGCGGGCTTGTGATACCGTTCGACAAGTTTGTTGGCAACGATGCCGACCACGCCGCCGGGCCAGTTGGGATGGGAAAGGATGATGGCAGGTTGATTCAGCAGATCGGAGTTTTCTTTGAGCTGCGCTTCGGCGGCGTCTGTCACTTGTTTGGTGAGCATACGGCGCTGCGCGTTTAGCCCTTCGATCTGCGCGGCGAGCACGCGGGCGCGAGCGGAATCATTGGTAAGCAAAAATTCAACCGCGGGGTTGGCATCGCCCAGGCGGCCCAGCGCATTCAAGCGCGGTGCAAACGTGAATCCGATGGTTTCTTCGGTGAGCGAGTCGAAGGATGCACCCGCAAGTTCTGCCATCACACGCAAGCCAAGGCGGCTGGTATTTCGCAATTGCTCGATGCCTTGCTTGGCAAGCGAACGTGTTTCGTTTTGGAGCAAGGCAACGTCGGCGATCAAGCCCAGAGCTACAAAATCGAGTAACGAGAAACGAGTAACGAGAACCTCATCACTTGTTACTCGTTTCTCGTCTCTTGTTTCTAATAATGCTTCAGCAAGTTTATACGCCACACCCACGCCCGCCAAATTCCGCAGTGGATGATCTTCGGGTAACAACTTTGGATTGATGATTGCTTTCGCATTTGGCAGCGTTTCGCCAAGGTCGTGATGATCGGTGACGATGACGGTGAGTCCGCGTGAGTTGGCGTAATCAATCGCTTCGTGGGCTGTGATGCCGGTGTCGCACGTCAGCAGCAGTTTTGCGCCACTTTCGATGATCGGCTTGAGCGACTCGATGTGAACGCCATGACTTTCTTTTCCACGGATGGGTACGTAATAACTCACATTGGCACTCAGGGCGAGCAGCGTTTGCACAAGCAGCGCAGTGGAGGTCTGCCCGTCCACGTCGAAATCGCCCCAAACGCATATTTTGTCGCCTTTGCGGATGGTCGAATTGATGAGTTCAACAGCTATTTGGATATCGGGAAATTGACTGGGCGGGGTCTTTTCCGGATATAAAAACGCTTCCGCTTCTTCGGAGGAACTGACTCCGCGCCGGAGGAGAGTCTGTGCGATCAGGGGTGGCAGGCCCAGGTCTTGTAATGAGGCGGGAATATCTACAGGTGGAGGGTCGAGCCAGCGAGTCATGCGGTCAAGTATCAGGTGCCAGGCATCAGATGTCAAGTGCGGTGGGAAATGAAATCCACACATTGATGACTCTGTAACGCAAAGGGTGGGTTTGAGGAGAAAAAAAGGATGAGTTTCTTGTA
>CAZLWG010000065.1:0-17762 GCA_964563315.1 uncultured Anaerolinea sp.
TGTCGTACGCCCAAGCAAAGGGCAGGTGGACGACCTGGTCGGAGAGATCAAGCAGCGGGTGGAAAGAGGCGAGCGCATCCTCGTCACGACTCTCACCAAGCGCATGGCGGAGGATTTGACGAAGTACATGTCCGAGTTGGGCGTCAAGGTGCAGTACCTGCACTCGGAGGTTGAGACGTTGGAGCGCGTCGGAATCCTGCGTGACCTGCGCCTCGGTAACTTCGACGTGTTGGTGGGTATCAACCTCCTGCGCGAAGGTTTGGACCTGCCGGAAGTGTCACTGGTTGCAATTTTGGATGCGGATAAGGAAGGTTTCCTGCGTTCGGACACGGCTCTGATCCAGACCATTGGTCGCGCGGCACGCAACGTGAACGGACGCGTGATCATGTACGCCGACCGCGTGACCGATTCGATGAAACGCGCGATAGACGAGACCAACCGCCGCCGTGCCAAGCAAATGAAATATAACGAAGAGAATGGCATTGTGCCGATCAGTATTCATAAGGCAATCCACGACCTGACCGAAGAAATGTCGGCGAAGGCGGTGAGCGAGATGCGCGGCGAGTACAAGGTGAAGGGGGCGGGTGAAATGCCGCGCAAGGAACTGCGCCAGATCATTGCGGAGTTGGAAAAGCAAATGAAAGAGGCGGCGAAGAATTTGGAATTCGAGAAAGCCGCCGCCTATCGAGACGAGTTGTACGAATTGAAGTCCTTATTGGCGGAGGATGAAAGTTTGAAGCCTTGGGAGCGGATCAAACTGCTTTCAGGAGAGGAAGAATAATCGATTTAAAACACTAAAGACGTGGAAGACCTTTTGGGTTCTAAATAAGGAAAATTTTTATGCAAACCGACCCAACCTCTCTCGATCCCGAAGAACGGATGAACAAGTTTTATGCGCTGATGTCTGCGGCGCTGGGAGTACTGAGTTTGTGCACAGGGTTAATTCCCATTGCCGGAACGGTGCTGGGAATTATGGGGATTATTTTTGGAATCCTGGGGCGGCGTTCGGAGAGTAAGCGGATGGCAATGGCGGGAATCGTACTATCCGTCATTGGGGTGATGACGGCGGTGATCTTTTCAGTCTTGGTGTATATGGAAACGTATTAGAGAAGGGGAGAGAATAGAGACGGGATCGTCCTTTCACTACTGGATCAATTTCAAGGCAAGTCCTTCCAATTGTTCCGCCCCACACGCAAACATCGTTACTTCAATTTGCCTTTTTGTCAATTTCAACATCTGAACAGCTTGTTCGGTCGAGACTGCTGCGGCCTTAAGGAATTGACCCGCCATGCCGCCGAGGGTTGCTCCGAGGGCGACGCATTTGGCGATGTCGAGTCCGTCTTTGAGACCGCCGCTGGCGAAAGTCGTTATATTGGGGGCGGCCTTCTTGACATTGAAAATTGAATCGGACGTTGGAATGCCCCAGCCGACAAACGTCGCGGCAAGGTGGCGGGTGAATTCGTCCGGCGCACGGTGCATTTCCACTTGAGACCAACTCGTGCCGCCCGCGCCTGCCACATCTATTGCTGAAACTCCGCAATTGGCTAAGAGTTTAGCTGTCCTTTCAGATATTCCCCAACCGACTTCTTTGGCGATGACGGGCACTTTGCTTTGCTTGCAGATCTCCTCGATTTTTTTTGCGAGACCTTCAAAGTTTGTGTCACCCGCATCTTGGACAGCCTCCTGCAATGGATTCAAATGAAGGATAAGTGCATCGGCTTCGATCATTTCTACTGCCTTGCGGCAGTGGTCAATGCTGTAGCCGTAATTAAGTTGTACGGCTCCGAGGTTGGCAAACAATAAAATGTCAGGCGCGACACGGCGCACTTGGAAGGTCTTTTCCTGTTCAGGGTGTTCGATGGCGGCGCGTTGACTCCCAACACCCATTGCGACCTTCATTTCCTGCGCGGCTTCAGCGAGGCGCAGGTTTATGGTCTCTGCTTCGGTTGTCCCGCCGGTCATGGAGGAGATCAGGATGGGAGCGGCTAGGGGTTTATCGAACAGGTTGAGGCTTGTGTCGATGCGGTTTAAGTTCAGTTCGGGTAAAGCTTCATGGATGAAATGATATTTTTCCAAGCCGGTCGTCAATGCCGAGCGGACATCCTGCTCTAAGTTGATTTTAATGTGATCGGCTTTCCTTTGGTCGATGGGCGCAACTTTTGTCATGGGGGGGTGTTCCTGTGTTTGATAATTGGCTTGACAGTGCAAATCAAGCGGTTACAATTCGTAAACAAAATACCAATTTGGAGGATGTTATGTCAGATACATTCAATGAAGTAAAGGCGATCATCAAGGATCTGCTTGGTGCGGATGAAGGAAAGATCACGATGGAAGCCCGCTTCCGTGAGGAACTAGAGGCTGATTCGCTGGACCTCGTGGAATTGATCATGGCGTTTGAGGACAAGTTCGGCGCTGAGATCTCCGATGAGGATGCCCAGAAAATTACCACCGTGGGCGAAGCCGTTACGTACATCGACGCGCGCAAGAAATAATTCTGGACGAGATTATAACCGTAGAGCCGCCCGATAAGGGCGGCTCTATGTGATTCTTGAGAGCTTTTGACGGTTGGGGCGCTGCGGGTCGTTTTGAGGTAAATCTCTAACGGTTCCGCTGTGCCTTTACTTTTTACTGTAGAAGGGTTGGAATTTCTTCCGGGTGCTTGGCAACTTTTACACCAGCGGCTTCGAGCGCCTTGACCTTGTCTGCGGCAGTGCCTGCGCCGCCTTCGATGATCGCGCCTGCGTGCCCCATGCGTTTTCCTGGAGGCGCGGTCTGGCCGGCGATGAAGGAAGCGACGGGCTTCGTCATTTTTGTGGCGATGTATTCCGCCGCTTTTTCCTCTTCGTTGCCGCCAATCTCTCCGATCATGATGACCTTTTCGGTCTTGGGGTCATGTTCGAACATCTCAAGCACGTCGGTGAAGTTGGTTCCGTTGACGGGATCGCCGCCGATGCCGACGCACGTGCTTGCGCCCATGCCGAGGTTCTTCATTGCATACAGCACTTCGTATGTCAATGTGCCGGAGCGGGAGACCACACCGACATTGCCGGAGATGGCGATGTCGCCGGGGATGATGCCAACCTTGGCTTCACCGGGGGTCAGCAAGCCCGGGCAGTTGGGTCCGATCAGCCTGACTTTCTTCTGGTCGAGATAATTGCGCACGCGCATCATGTCCTGCACAGCAACGCCTTCAGTGATGCAAATGATGAGGGGAAGGCCTGCATCGGCGGCTTCAAACATTGCGTCAGGCGCGAAGCGGGCTGGAACAAAGATGATGGTGGCATTCGCGTCAGTTGCATCTTTGGCGGTCTTGACCGAGTCGAAGACGGGGATTTTTTCCAGCACCCATTCGCCGCCTTTGCCGGGAGTCACGCCGCCGACAACATTCGTGCCATAGGCGACCATCTGTGTAGTGTGGAACAAGCCTTCATTGCCCGTGATGCCCTGAACGATGAGGCGCGTATTCTTGTCGACTAAAATGCTCATTGCTTATTTCCCTTTCTTCGCGGCTGCAACAGATTTTTTCGCCGCGTCGGCGAGGGTTTCCGCGGTGATCATATTTGCTTTTTCGAGCAGTTTGCGCCCCTCTTCGGCGTTCGTGCCGACGAGACGGACAACCATGGGTACTTTCGGTTTCACTTCGTCCATGGCGGTCAGAATTCCGCGTGCAACTTCGTCGCAGCGGGTGATGCCTCCGAAGATGTTGAACAGGACAGCTTCGACATGCGGGTCAGTGAGGATGATACGCATCGCCGCCGCAACTTTTTTGGAGTCGGCTCCGCCTCCCACATCCAGAAAGTTGGCTGGTTCACCGCCAAAGAGTTTGATCACGTCCATGCTCGTCATTGCCAGCCCTGCGCCGTTGACCATGCAGCCGATATTGCCATCCAGTTTGATGTAGGAGAGCCCGTACTTACGAGCTTCGGTTTCGGCGGGAGCGTCCTCGTCGGTGTCTCGCATTTCAGCAAGGTCGGGTTGTCGGAATAAAGCGTTGTCGTCGATCATCATCTTGCCGTCGAGCGCAATTAATTTTTTGTCTTTGGTAATGACCAGTGGATTGATCTCGGCAAGCATCGCGTCGGTGGATTGATATACCTGCCACAACCCCATCGCGACCTTGATGAAATCCTTCCATTGATCGCGGGGCAGGTCAATGGCAACCGCCACGTCGCGCGCCTGATATTCGCGCAAACCGAGCAGGGGATCGATGTGAACCTTGACAATCTTATCCGGATCGGTAGCGGCAACTTCTTCGATGTCCACACCACCCGCGGCGGATGCAATCATCACTGGCTTCTTTGCGGCTCTGTCGTTGGTAATCGAAAAATAGATCTCCTGGTCAATGGCGGAAGCCTCATCTACAAGCACCTTACGGACGGGCAGTCCTTTTATTTCCATTCCCAAAATCTGTGTGGCGAGGTGCTCTGCTTCGTCCGCATCCTTGGCAAGCTTCACGCCGCCTGCCTTGCCGCGTCCACCCACCAGCACCTGCGCTTTAATAACTACGCGGCCACCCAACTCTTCTGCAATTTGCTTTGCTTCCTGAGCGGTAGCCGCGACCCTTCCTTTCGGAATAGGGATGCCGTACTTCGAAAAGATCGTCTTTGATTGGTATTCGTGGAGTTTCATTATTCTCCCTCGGGGGATATTTTGCTTAAAAGCATCGGCATTATACCACCATCGAATCACGGAAATTGTAAAGGAAAAGCCCGCTTCGAGATTGATTATTGAAGCGGGCTTCGAATCATTCGTTGAAAAAAATTTAAGGCAAGGTAAACCTCATGATACGGTTGAAGACAGAATCCGTAACCCACACGTGCCCATCCGCATCCACGGCGATGCCGGAGGTAAGACCAAAACTCGAGCTCGTGTTGCCATAATCGCCCCACACGCGGACCAGGTCCCCAGTGGGGTCGAATTCCATGACGCGATATCCTTCGGGATCCGTAATGAATACATGCAGGTCATCATTTACAGCGATGAACGGTTTATTTTCCAGCGACTGCCCAAACCAACCGAAAATATCCCACTGTTTCTCAGGCAGGAAGATGAGCGAATCTTCCGTTTCGACGGCGCTGAAGGTCTGCACGCGCTGATTCCAAGTATCCGTTACATATACGGTTCCATTCTTGTCAACGGCGATGCCAACCGGTTCATCGAATTGACCCGCGTCGAAGCCGGCGCTTCCAAACTGGGTGACGAAATTCCCGTCCGCATCGAACACGACGATGCGCTTGTTTCCAGTATCCATGACATAGACTCTCCCCTTGCCATCCACTGCCAATCCGCGCGGACCATAGAATGAATCTGGAGATTCGCCCTGTCCAAACGCGCCCCATGTTTTAAGGAATCTGCCTTCTGCGGTGAATTTTTGAACGCGGTGATTCCAAGTATCGGTAACATAGACCGAACCATCGGGTCCTACAGCGATGCCCCAAGGTTCATTGAATGTGCCAGGCCCGATTTGTATATTTACACCGTCTGCGAAGGAGCCCCACTCATGTAGTACGTTTCCTTCGAGGTCAAGATGCAGGATGCGATGGTTGCGGGAATCAGCCACATATAGTGTGCCGTCTTTTGCCAAGGCAAGCGAACGGGGCGAATTCAGAACGACGGAATTTGCCTGTGTCGCATCCAGCATCAAATCGGCGGAAAGCAGGATGTATTTCCCTTCGGTTGGATCTTCGGCCATTGTGGTTGTGGTCGGGGCAACTCCATAATTCCAGATCTGCGATGCCACATCCTGCCGGATATACAGCCGCATCTTGTCGGCTGGCTGCCAGGTCGCCACATCAAGATCCGTCCGTCCTTTCGCCTGAGCGTACAAAGAATAGTCGCGATTGAGCCATATTTGAACAATGCCTGCCCGGATTTGGGGATTGGTGAAACCTTCGCAAAACCGTGAATAATCCCGCGATTTTCTCAATTTCAGTAAACTCAACCATCCCTTGCAGGCATAATCTTCGGGGAAATCCATGCTCGAATCGCGGTTACTGACGAGACCGAAATAATCCTGCATGGGCCACCACATGCGGATGTAATCCACGCGGTAGTAACCGGGACCGATGGCGGGCTCGATCTTATCGAAGTTCTTCTCGTCCACAATGATGACAACGGAATCGCGCAGGGAACGGGTGGGTTGGTCAAAGGACCGCTGGTTGGTGAAATCGCGTAGATACCAAACGAAGGGCCATGAAACACCGGTGTCCGGCGCGGAGGCGTCGTATGCCAGTGCAACTCCCATGCCGCCGGTTGTCCTTTTTGAGATTTCCTCCGCCTGAGCGATAACTTCCTTGATGCCGCTCGCGCCGTGGGCATAAACGAGGAATTCGGTCGCCTGGTCGTAGGTTATATAGGCAGCGCGGAAGGCTGACCGCATCGTCAGCACTGAAAGGAATCCAAAAAAGACCAGTATGGTGATCTTCTGAATTTCTTTAAAAGTCCATTCGCGCAGGAAATAAACAGCCACCCCCGCACTTAATAACGAAACGATGAGCGGCAAAAGAAAAGCGTTGGTGGCTTGTAGTTGTTCCAGCCCTTGGCCTTGGAATGGGCGGATGGATCCGTTCCAGACGTAGATCGCCCTGCCTACTCCGGCGACGAAGACTATCAATGATGCGAGCGTAAGGGGAATGCTTTGTTTCCGAACTTTTTCCCAATCCGTTGAATCGATCAATCTTCCCAGCGCCCAGCCTGTGATCAAGATCATGGGCCAGGTAATGTGATAGGTAAGCCAGGGCATCCGTTCGCCCGCGTAGGATAATGACGCAAGAGATATGACGCTCCACCATGCCAGCAGGCTGAAGGTATTTGGGAAATTCCTTTTCTCCGTATTCCCTTCTTCGAGGAGATTCAATACCTCGTCCTTCTCTTCATCCAGCTCGAGGCGGGAAGCAGGCTTTCTTTTGAAACCAAGGAAGAGCGCCAGCAAAAAGCCAAGCGCAGGCAGGAATTCATAGATGGGGATTTGCACCAGCAGGTAGTAATACCAGGGTTGGCTTCCGCGTTCCACTTCCTGTTGGACGATCCAGTACCCGAGCGAACCGATGGTGCCCGTGAAAAAGCCGTCGCTGTTGGTGAATATGGTTGTATAGAGGATGGTGTAGGGAACCCAGAAAACGAGCGCTGTCTTCCACCATTTTTCGGGATTCCATAACAGTCCGATCAAGGTAGTGATAACGAACATGAGCAAAAGGAATCCGCCAATGATGAGAATCGAGCGGATATCCGTGCTGAGTGCCTGGACTTCGGCTGCATTGGTGGGGATACTGACATTCAGTGAATTTTCAAGAAGTTTAATGAGAAATGGCGAGAGCTGCGGAAGTACAACCGTCCCGCTGACAATGAGCAGTTCAAACGAACGCTCATTGCGGATTCGATCCCATGAATAACCGCGGATAAGAAAATAGGAGGCGACCAGGAACGCCATAAAAGCAGCCAAACCGAAGACGAGAGTCAGGGAAAGAGGGGCAGTTTCAGGCGGAGCAAGAGGCGAGACTGGGTCTGTCGGATTCGCAGGCACTGCGGTTTCCGTCGCGGATAGGGTGGCTTCCTCGTGCATGTAAAGTCCGTAACCGGCTGCGACGCCTGCCAGTAATACTGTCACGCTCAAAGCGATGATGAAGACGCGGTAATCGCGTTCGGCGTTCTGCCACGGACGCTTTGTCACCTGTACGACGAAATAAATGGCAAGATAGATCAATGCCTGCGCGGTGTAAATGAAGGATGTTTCCTTGGCGGTAAAATGAAGCGCGAGCGTGGCAGCCAGGATGTAAAGGTATTTTTTTCCACCTACTTCTAAGTGGCGAAGCATGGCATAAAGCATGACAATGCCGGAAAGTCCCACGAACGCTTCATTGCGGACGTACCGTCCGTAATAGAGCATGTATGGCGAGATAACCAGCAGAAAACCTGCAATGAGCGCGCCCCATTTGCCAAGATAACGCCGCCAGTGCCAGACCATCCAAACAGTGGCAATACTGAACAATACGGCCGGGATACGCGAGGTGAAATCACTTGCGCCGAATAAAAAATACACAAGCGCAAGCGCATGGAACTGGAACGGTCCATGCATCATCGGCGAGTGAGTGTAGCCCTGCCCGCGATATAACAGCCAGGAAAAATAGGTGTGCAGGCTTTCATCGTGACTCATCACGCGCGCGCCAAGATCGTAGAATCGCGTCACCACTGCCAATAAAATAACGACCGCGAAGATCGTGATCTCGTTGGTAACGGCAGGCAGGGAGGGATGAATGGGACGTTCGAGCCAGTTTCGTTTTTGTTCCATTGAAATTCACCTAATGTTAAGTGGAATGATTTGCGAATGATATTGCAGAAAGTTTAACCAAACGTGAGAGGAATTATAACAGGACGCATCATGGGAGATTCAGTCCCCTGACTTGGATTCAGTTCCTGCAAGTTGGCCGCAGCCTGCATTGCTATCTATGCCCCGGCGCATGCGGATCGTGCATGGAACCCCAGCCTGTTCCAGCGTTTCTTTGAACAGATTTGCACGCTGACGGCTGGTCGCTTCGCCGCTGTAACCCTGGGTTGGGTTGAGCGGAATGGCGTTGACGTGACACAACAGCCCTTTGAGCCGCTCGGCGAGTTTCTTCGCCGTTTCCGGCGTGTCGTTGACTCCGTTGATCAGCGCCCATTCGAAGGTCACGCGGCGATGCGTTTTTTCAATGTAATATTTGCAGGCTTCGAGGATGTCGTCGACCTTATAGCGCTTGTTGACCGGCATGATGACGAGGCGTTCGTCGTCATCTGCGGCGTGCAGGGAAATGGCAAGGTTAACCTGCCGCTGTTCGTCGGCAAAGCGCTTGATCTGCGGAACCAGCCCGACGGTCGAGATGGTGAAGCGCCGCGCGCCGAAGTTGTACCCGTTTGAGTCGTTAAGTCGATCAATTGCCGCCATGGTGTTTTCGTAATTGTGGAAAGGTTCGCCCATGCCCATGAAAACGATATTGCTGACGACTTCATTGTGTCCTTTCAGCATTTGGGCATAATACATGACTTGCGCGACGATCTCGCCGCTGG
This sequence comes from uncultured Anaerolinea sp., assembly GCA_964563315.1. Lineage (GTDB taxonomy): Bacteria > Chloroflexota > Anaerolineae > Anaerolineales > Villigracilaceae > Villigracilis. The sequence continues at coordinate 9,043 of CAZLWG010000065.1, forward strand.
TGAGGTTGCGTTTGAAGCCCATTTGCCCTGTTGCGCAGAACACACACCCCATCGCGCAGCCCGCCTGGGTTGAGATGCACAACGTCCTGCGTTTTTTTGCAACGGCGGGCATGCAGAAATTTTCTTTTTCCTTCGCGCTCCTTGCAGATAAATGTGCCGGGTCGTCCGCCGGGTCGCCATAGCGCATCAACACGGACTCGATCAAATTTCCGTCAGGCAATTGGAACAATGTCTTGCGCGTGGACTTGTCGGATGAGTCGAGATATGTTTTTATGGTGAATGCGGTAAATGTGAATTCGTCCGCCATTTTCTCTCGCAAGGATTTGGATAAATTTGTAAATTGCTGCGGCGAGTTGTACAGATGCTGGTACAGCCCCTGCCAGATTTGTTTGGCGCGATAAGCAGGTTCGTTCCATTGACTTACCACCTTGGCAAGCGCGTGAAGATCGAGATCATAGATAAGGTTCATCGCAGTTATTTTAACAGACCTGCGCGGGAACATCCGGGTTGATTTTTCGTCCAATTTATTGCACAAACTTTTGTGTCGTACAATAAAAGTATGGAAGTCGTAGGGAAATACCTATATTCCTTTAATTTTGCCAAAATATAATTCGAAGCCTTGCAGTGTTACAAAGGAGAATCAATGTTAAAACCGATGAAACCGAAATCAAATTTCCCGGGAAATGCGACCCTCTGGGGGCTGGTGGGACTCTTGGTGGTCGCAGGCGTGGTCGTTTTGATCCTTTCTTTTAATAGTTCAAACAGTGCCGATGAAGTGGAGGCGATCTACACGAATGCAGCTGAGACCCTTGCAGCGCAACAACTGACCCTGGAGGCAGCTCAGCCGACAGCCACTGAGACCCTGCCTCCTACACCAACTGCTACTGTCACGCCGTTTGCTACATTAACGCTACCCGCCGCGCCAATACTTGTCTCGCCGACCAAATCTGGATCATCGGGGACATCAGGGGCAGTAGGCTGTAATAATTCGGAATTCGTAACGGATGTCACAGTACCCGATGATACAGTTGTCACCCCCGGTCAGACGATCACCAAAACATGGAAATTAAGAAATACTGGCACTTGCGAATGGACTGCCACCTTCAAAGTGAGTTTTTTAAACGGCAACGCAATGAGCGGAAATACAACCCCGATTGGCGTTGCCGTTCCACCAGGCCAATCTGCTGATGTTACTGTTGTAATGACTGCGCCGTCCACACCCGGTGATGTGACCGGATTTTGGATTTTGACCAATGATAGCGGGCAGAATTTCGGATCGTGGTTTTATATCAGAGTTAAGGTTGGCGGCGCTTCAGGCACCGTAACGGTCACTCCCACAAGCACGGGAGCCGTGTCCATCCCCGCCCCGGCAAATAACCCTAATATTGCTCTTAGCTGCACACTGGGTGGAAATGGTGGAACTCAATATGAACATGCCGGAACCCTGTCATGGGAAGACAAATCGAACAATGAAACCGGATTTAATATATATGTGAACGGAAGCCTTGCCACCAGTGTCTCGGAAAATACCACTTCTTACAACGTGCCGGGCGGCACATTCTTTGACGCGGGTGTTCCATCGACCTTTGGTGTCGAAGCCTTCAATAGCGCAGGAAAAGCGACAGTAGCAAACGTAATAAAACAATGTCCATAAATTGAAAAAAGAAGCCCATGTCAAGGACACGGGCTTCTTTTTTCAATTTACTAATTTCCACAAATTTTCCGCAATGATATCCGGCACAGGATTCCAATTCTCTGCTGCCTCTCTGGTGGAGACGCCGCTCAACACCAGCGCGGTTGGGCATCCCACCGCCTGACCCGCCGCAATGTCCGTTTCGAGGCGGTCTCCGACCACAAGAGTTTCCCCCCTTTTTGTGCCGAGTTTTTCCAGCGAAAGTTCCATCAAATATGGGAACGGCTTGCCCGCCACAGTCGGTTCGATGCCTGTGGCAGTTGTCACCACTGAAAGCCACGCTCCTGACCCAGGGATCTCCCCGCGCGGAGTGGGGAAGGTACGGTCGGTATTCGTCGAATAAAACGGAAGCCCCGCCCGGACAAGCAATGTGGCTTCGGCCACTTTTTGGAAGGTGATGTCTCGATCGATCCCCATCACAACGGCTTCCGCTTTTGGCGCGTCTTCCACGCTGAGGATTTCGAACCCTTTCTCTTCCAGTGCCAGCCGAATGCCATCCTCACCGATCATGAAAATTTTTGTCCCGGCTGGAAATTTTTGAGAAAGCAGAAATGCGATTCCCATGGCAGAGGTCACAACCTGAGAAGCCTTGATGTTCACGCCGAGTCCTGCCAGTTTCTGTTGATATTCTTCGGGCGTCTTGGTTCCATTATTCGTCGCGAAGACGAACTTCAACCCACGCTCGCGGATTCGATTGAAAGTCGCGGTGAGATCGCCAATGGGCGAGTCCGCTTTCCAGATCACGCCATCCATGTCGAGGATAAGCGCGTTTACATTTGAAGGAAGCATACATCTCCACAAGATGATGCCCATTTTCCAAGCGGCATCATTGAGTTTTCTGTATTATAAACGCAAGACCCCGAAGAAAAATCTTCGGGGTCTCCATGTGTTGCTGCTCGATAAGAGTAAAAACGACAACGGCTACTTGTTGATCTTTTCCGGCGTTTCGATTACCTGATCCACCAGACCATATTCCACTGCCTGCTGCGCTTCGAGATAGAAATCGCGGTCGGCATCGCGTTCGATCACTTCAAGCGGCTGACCCGTATGCTTGGCAAGCACCCCGTTGAGCAGCGCCTTCAAGCGCAGGATCTGTTTCGCTTGAATTTCAATATCTGTTGCCTGTCCCTGCGCGCCGCCAAGCGGTTGGTGCATGTGGACGGTGGCGTGGGGCAGGGCATAGCGCCTGCCCATGGTTCCAGCAGTCAGCAGGACAGTCCCGAATGAGGCGGTCACGCCAACGGCAACCGTGCTGATCGGATTCGAGATAATTTGCATCGTGTCATAGATCGCAAGTCCTGCGTAGATCTGTCCGCCGGGCGAATTGATATACATGCGGATCTCGCGCTCAGGATCCTCGTGATTGAGGAACAACAATTGCGCCACGATCACATTGGCAACCTGATCATCGATCGGCGTTCCCAAAAAGATGATGCGCTCCTTCAACAGAAGCGAGTAAATGTCATAAGCGCGTTCCCCGCGTCCCGTATTCTCGACGACCATGGGAACTACATTTTTAAAGTCAGGGGTCATGATTTGTCTCCTTGTATGGTTGGGACAATGCTACACGACTTGTATTGGATTTATGTTAGAGATTCTCGCCTCCAACCCGACCCGATACCTGCGTGCCGCCCATCCGCCCATCCTACTCCGACGGTTTTTCCGGCTCAGTTTCATCTGAAGAAGTTTCTTCCCTCTTCTCCTCTTCTTTTGATTCTTCGACAGGCTTGTAATTGCCCGTTGCAATGGATTTAATCATATCCAACGCCTTGCGGGTCATCACGCGGCTGGCGGCGTCCATCGCGATCGCTTCGCTCAACTGTTTTTGTCCCTGGCGACCACCGCCAAGTTTGCTGAGGTCCACGCCCTGCATTACAAGGCTGTTCAGGGCGTTGTTATATTCTTCGCTCAAGGCATCGTTATCTATCTGGATTTTTTCCAATTTGACGACTTCATCCAGTATCAATCCGCGTTCGAGGCGTTTCTTTGCAACGGATTTTACCTCCTCCTCGATGAATGTTTCCCGCGTGGTATTCCTTACCTTGAAGTAAGTTTCCAGGTCCATCCCCTGCTGAGCAAGGCGGTTCGACAGATCCGAGAGAACATGCTCTCCCTCGTGTTCGAGCGTGTGTTCGTGATACTTGATCGTTGCGCCTTCCTTGATTTTCTCGATCAATTCCACGAAATATTTGTCGTCATAATCCGCCTGTGAACGCGCTTCCACATCTTTTTTGACGGCTTCCATCAAAGCGTCCAGCGTTTCGCCTGCGCCTGCCGTTTTTGCAAACTCGTCGTTCAAATCGGGAAGCGTCACGCCGCGCACGGTTTTGACCGTTGCTTCGATGGTGGCATCCTTGCCCTGCAGTTCTTCCACATCCCAATCTTTCGGGAAGGTATGCTTTACGGTCTTGCTTTCGCCAGCCTTCAAGCCGAGCAGTTCTTTGGCAAATCCGTTGTAGGGCCATTCTGTGTCCCGCTCTTCTGCGCGGACAAATGTGGCAAAGCCAGTGCGGTTTAATTCGGGTGTCTCGGATTTCACGTCCACCAGCACATAATCGCCGGTTTCGATGGCGCGATCCACAGTCTCGGTGGAGGCGTACATCTGGCGCAAATCCTCAAGCGCCGCATCAATTTCCTTTTGACCGGGAACTTCCCATTCGTAGGGCAAGCGGATGGAATGGTAGTCTCCAAGATTCACATCCGGGGCAAGCGGCACGCGGAAGATGAATTTTGGCGGATCCATGCTTTCAATGGATTCGAGCGAGCCGGACGCGCCAGGGTTTACATCCGCTTCCGAAAGAATTTTGGAATACTCCGTATCAATGAACAGATCCACTGCCTGCTCGGTGATCGCTGCTTCACCATATGTACGCACGACGACATCGTATGGAGCCTTGCCGGGGCGAAACCCCGGAATGTTTCCGCGTGAAGCAATCTTGCGCGCCGCCCGCTTCTTGAACTCGTTCATTTTTTCCTGATCCACTTCCACAGTGAGTTTGGCGGAATGATCTTCCTGATATTGTTTTTCGATGTTCAAAGTAACCTCTTTGTCTTTTTCAATTTATTGAGTGGGGATGGTGGGGGTCGAACCCACACGCCTTGCGGCACATGATCCTAAGTCATGCCTGTCTGCCAGTTCCAGCACATCCCCGAATTCGAAGAATGTATTAAAGTGTGCGCGCGCAATTATACCGTAAGGTATGCGCGATTATGTTGAAAATGAAACAGCTCTTGATCGCTTATTGTGACCATTCAAATTGGACGACTCAGACTGGCGATTCACATACTCTTTTCGTTTTCGGCATCCCCTTGACGATTAAAATGCCATAAGGTATATTAATTATGTCATTTTCGGAAAAATAGATGATAAATTATGTATGAATTCGACAGAACCGACATAAAAATCGTTAACTTATTGCTCGAAGACGGGCGCATGTCCGCTTCCGAGGTGGCACGCCGCATGGGAGATATATCCGAGCGGGCTGTCCGCTATCGCATTGACCGGATGATAGATGAAGGGGTCATTCAGATCAGCGCGGTCGTGAGTCCCGAGGCGATGGGGTTCACCATCAAAGCGGATGTATGGTTGGAGGTGGAGTCTGACTTGATTCTGGACGTGGCAAAAAAATTGGCGGCGTTCGAAAACGTCACCTATGTGGCCTGCGGCATCGGTCAGAACGACATCAGTATTCAAGTGGTCGCCAAGGATACCGCCGAGATCTACCATTTCGTCACCGAGGTAGTCCGCAAGGTTCAGGGCGTTCGAAAGACAACGACCTCCATTGTGCCGATCGTCCTCAAGGATGTATATCAATGGCGGATACCCGAAAGAATTGCAAAGGAAGTAGCGGAAAACAAGACGGTGTAAAGGGAATGGGGCAGATTTTTCAACGTTGAAACCGTCCAAATCAACATAACCAAGGAGACATTATGTTTGGCGCAAAGACGCAGAAACTGCAGCAGCGCGCACAGCAGGTTGTGCCGTTGGGGGTAAATTCGAATTTTCGGTTTTGGGGGGATGAAGTAACGCCTTATGTCGAGAAGGCAAAAGGTTCGCATTTATGGGATGTCGACGGGCGGGAATATATTGACTATCGCATGGCGTTTGGTCCGATCATCCTCGGTCATTCATACGATGTAGTGGATCAAAAAGTGATCGAAGAGATCCAAAAGGGAATCCTATTTGCCATGACGGGGGAATTGGAGGTGGAAGTGGCGGAGATGATCATAGAAATGTCCCCGGCAATCGACATGGTGCGCCTTGCATGTTCTGGAACCGAAGCCACCATGCATGCCATCCGCGTGGCGCGCGCCTATACCGGACGCGACGTCATCCTGAAATTTGAAGGCAATTATCACGGTTTTCATGACCACACACTCTGGTCCACGTATGCGCCTCCGGAATCGTATGGCAATGCGCGCAGCCCCATTCCGATCCCCGCCTCATCGGGGATTCCAAAATCCATGCGCGAATTCATCGTCACGCTTCCTTTTAACGACTTTGAAGGCTTCGAGCGCGTCATGCGTTCCTATGGCGAACAGATTGCCGCGGTTATTACCGAACCGTGCCAGGGTAATTGCGCCGCCATCAATCCGCAGGATGGTTTTCTGGACTTGGTCCGCAAGAAGACCGAAGAATACGGCTGCGTTTTTATTTTGGATGAAGTGAAGACAGGTTTCCGCATTGCAAACGGAGGCGCGCAGGAGTATTACCGCATCAAACCGGACCTGGTCACGTATGCCAAAGCTTTGGGCAACGGCTACCCGATAGCGGCGTTCGGCGGCAGGAAAGAGATCATGTCCATCATTGGTCATAGTGTGGCGCAAGGCGGGACGTACACCAATAACAAGCCCGGTGTCGCTGGTGCCTACGCTACGTTGAACCTGCTCAAGACCCAACCCATTCTCAAAATCATCGAAAAACGCGGACAACGCCTTATGGATGGTTTGAAGGAAATCTTTGAAGAGAATGATATTCCCGCCGTGTTCACGGGCTATCCTGTCATGTTCTCCTTCTCGCTCGGCGTCGAATCGGTGACCAATCAGCGCGAGTGGGCAAAAAGCGACCATGATCTGTATCTCCGTCTGGCGGACAAAGCCATTGAAAAAGGCGTCATGCCCGATCACGATGCGCGCGAACCCTGGTTTTTGTGCTACGAACACTCGGATGCCGACATTGACAGGACATTGAATGTATACGCAGAAGTTGTGAAGGAAGCTAAGAAATAATTACGCAGCATGTGTGTAGTCATGCGTAAGGACAGGATATCATGACCAAATTATCACCTCAGGAAATCATTGATCTTAATAAGGAATACACCTTCTTTTCATGGAGCGCGCAAGGAGCAGTCAACCCCATTCCAGTAACGCATGCCGAGGGGGTGTATTTTTACAGCGCAGACGGCAAACGTTATCTCGATTTTGCATCGCAGTTGGTGAATACCAATGTGGGACATCAACATCCCAAAGTAGTGAAGGCCATTCAAGATCAGGCTGCCGTATTGACCTTTGCCAGTCCGGGCGCAGCGACCGAACCGCGCGGTTTACTTGGAAAAAAACTCGCCGAAATTACTTCGGGAGACCTGAAAAAAACCTTCTTCGCTCTTGGCGGCGCGGAAGCAAACGAGAATGCCGTCAAGATCGCCCGCCAGTACACAGGCAGGCATAAGATTTTGGCGCGTTATCGCTCCTATCATGGCGCAACCCATGGCGCAATTGCATTAACAGGCGATTACCGCCGTCTCGCCGCCGAGCCCGCGATTTCGGGCGTTGTTCATTTTCTTGACCCATATTGCTATCGCTGTCCGTTCGGCTGGACGAAAGATACCTGTCATCGCGAGTGCATCAGCCATGTGGAAGAGGTTATCCAGCACGAAGGTCCGGATCAGATTGCGGCGATCATCCTCGAAGGCGTGACAGGCACAAACGGTCTCATCATTCCGCCGGATGAATACTGGCCTCGTATGAGGGAAATTTGCGACAAGCATGGCATCGTATTGATTTCCGACGAAGTCATGTCGGGGTGGGGACGCACGGGCGAATGGTTTGCTGTGGATCATTGGGGTGTGACGCCCGACATTATTACAACTGCAAAAGGAATTACATCCGGCTATGTTCCATTGGGTGCAGTCATCGTGCGGGAACACATCGCCAAACACTTCGATGACCATGTACTCGTGGCAGGGCTTACATACAACGGTCACGCGCTTGCCTGCGCTGCTGCGCTTGCCACCATCGAAGCGTATGAAGAAGACAAAGTCTTTGAGAATGCGAAGAAAGTCGGCAAGCACCTCGGCAAACGGCTGGAGGAATTGAAAGCCAAACATCCGTCCGTTGGAGACGTGCGCTACATTGGCATGTTCTCCGCTTTGGAATTAGTCAAGAACCGCGAGACCAAAGAGCCGATGGATATCAGCGCACTCAAGAACTTCCTCGTTTCCAATGGCGTATATGTGTTCAATTTCAAGAACATCCTCTTTATTGTCCCGCCGCTGGTCATCACGAAAGAACAATTGGATGATGGATTGAACCTGCTGGACGAAGGGCTGGCGGAATTAATGGATAAGCAAACAAAATAAGAAGAACCCGTTGGGATGCAATATGACGCATCCCGGCATCGGAGAATTTATGGAAATACTAAATTACATCAACGGCGAATGGGTAAAGCCCAATGTCAAAGACTATTTGGATGTCGTCAACCCGGCGACGGGGCAGGTCATTGCGAAGACGCCGCTCAGCTCAAAGTCGGATGTCGAGGCGGCGGCGAAAGCCGCAAGCGAAGCGTTTCCCGCATGGCGCCGCATTCCCGTCAATGACCGGGTGCAGTATCTGTTCAAACTTCGCAACAGCATGCGCGGGCATTTGGATGACATTGCCAAACTAATCACGGATGAGTGTGGCAAGACCTTCGAAGAAGCCAAAGCAGAGATGGTGCGCGCTGTGGAAAACGTGGAAGTCGCCTGCGGGATGCCGCACATGGGCAAGGGTGAATTTGTGGAGGACATCGCCTCCGGCATAGACGAGATCA
>CAZLWG010000066.1:0-17104 GCA_964563315.1 uncultured Anaerolinea sp.
GTGCGCCACGATCGCGCCGTTCAACTTCCCTGGCATGATCCCGTTTTGGTACTTGCCGTATGCGCTTGCGGCGGGCAACACCTATATCATTAAACCTTCCGAAAAAGTGCCGATGACGATGCAATATATATTCAAACTCATCGAACAGGTTGGTTTTCCGCAAGGCGTGATCAACATGATAAACGGCGCGAAGGAAGCGGTGGACGGCATTCTTGAGCACCCCGCTGTTCGCGCGATCACATTTGTCGGCTCGACCAACGTGGCGAAGTATATCTACTCCACCGCTGCTGCGCATGGAAAACGCGTGCAGGCGCAGGGCGGCGCGAAGAACCCTGTCATCATTTTGCCGGATGCGGATATGGAAATGGCGACGAAGATCGTTGCCGATTCAGCCTTCGGATGTGCTGGTCAGCGCTGCCTGGCAGTTTCTCTCGCTGTGACCGTTGCCGAAGCCAAGAACGAATTCACCGAATTGATCTGCGATGCGGCTTCGTCCCGTGTGGTCGGTTACGGGATGGATTCAACGGTGCAGATGGGACCTGTCATCAACGCTGCTTCACAACAGCGAATCGAGCAGTTGATCGGTATCGGCGCGAAAGAAGGCGCGGGCGTCCCTGTGGATGGGCGCGGGACGAAAATCAAAGGTTACGAGGGCGGATCCTTCGTCAGACCGACGATCCTGTCCGACGTCCAGCAGGGAAGCGAGATATGGAAGACCGAAATTTTTGGTCCTGTATTGAGTCTGATGCATGTCAATACGATTGACGATGCGATCCAGCTTGCGAACAGCGGTGTGTACGGCAATCAGGCGAGTCTGTTTACCACCAGCGGAAATGCGGCGCGCCGCTTCCGATACGAAGTGGAAGCGGGGAATGTCGGAATCAACATTGGTGTTGCCGCTCCGATGGCATTCTTCCCCTTCAGCGGATGGAAGGACAGTTTCTTCGGCGACATGCACGGACAAAGCACAGATGCGGTTGAATTCTTCACACAGAAAAAAGTAGTGGTCGAGCGCTGGCCCAAGGAATGGACAAGGAAATTCTAATCATGGCATACGATTATGAAGACGCATTGGATTATTCGTCCCGTTGGATCGATCTGATTCATAGCAACGGATTTCCCGCTATGGAAGAGGCGCACAAGATCATTGATGAATCGAAATTTAACTTTGCGGAATATTACAATCGGAATTGGCTTGAATATCGCAAGTCTGTGACGGAAGCGGGCGATTGGGCGGCGGTGGAATGGAGCGGTTCAGGCGCTGTGTTCAAGGACATTCTTGGGCGCGAGTATCTGGATTTCCTCGGAGGTTACGGCATGATGGATTTGGGGTGGAGCCACCCCGATGTTGTGCAGACGGTACGCGCGCAGTTGGAGCGTTCGCCCATGCCTTCGCAGGAATTGCTTGACCCTCTGCGCGGCGTATTGGCAAAACTGCTTGCCACCATCACTCCGGGTGATTTGAAGTACAGTTGGTTTGGCGCAAGCGGTACGGAAGCCAATGAAGCTGCAATGAAGATCGCCAAACTTTATACCGGCAAGACGGCGTTCATTGTGGCGGTAAAGGCTTTCCACGGCAAGACGATGGGATCGCTTTCACTGATCGGCAAATCCGATTTCCGCGCTCCGGTAGGACCGATGTATGCAGGTCCGGTCTATCACGTTCCATTTGGCGACGCCGAGGCGGTGGAGCGGCAGCTTGAGATCTGCGAGAATGTTGGAATTGGCGTTGCTGGTGTCGTGTTCGAACCCATTCAAGGCGAGGCGGGGGCGATTGTCCCGCCGGATGATTTTTGGCCCCGTATTCGCGCCGCAACCAAAAAGCATAACGCGTTGTTAATAGCAGATGAGGTGCAGACAGGTCTTGGGCGCACGGGCAAGTTGTGGGGTGTGGAGCATTGGGACGTGGTGCCGGATATTTTGACGGTTGCCAAATCGCTCGGAGGCGGCGTGATGCCTATCAGCGCCGTGACAACCACAGAGGAAATCTTTCATCCGATGATGTACCCGAACCCGTTCATGCACACGACAACCACAGGCGGCGGGGCGCTGGCTTGTTCGGCGGCGATCTCCGCAATCCATGTTACGCTCCGTGAAAAATTATGGGAGCAGGCGGCGGAGAAAGGCGCATACCTGATGCCAAAATTGGAAAAATTCGCCGCGCAGTATCCGCAAATTTATGAGAAAATAACCGGCAAAGGTCTTTTGATCGGCATGCATTTCAAATCCCCGGAGATCGGTTATAAAGTGGCGTCTGGTTTGTTCAAACGCAATGTCCTTGTTGCCGGAACATTGACAAATTCACAGACCATTCGTGTCGAACCGCCCCTGGTCGTTACACAGGGACAGATGGACTCGTTGCTTGATCGGCTTGATGAGTCTCTCAAGGAAATCAGCAAGACAATGTAATACAAGGCTTCCGAAGTTGTTGCAATACGGCTTCGGAAGTTTATATTTCACATTGGAGAAGATAGATGACCAGTGAATTTGCAGTCGAAATGCAGGATGTTGTAAAGCAATTTGTAACACCGGAAGGCGGAATTTTGGCGGCAGTCAATCATGTGACCATGCAGATCAAGGACGGTGAGTTCTTCTCCCTGCTTGGTCCGTCCGGGTGCGGAAAGACAACTTCTTTGCGCATGATCGCCGGTTTTGAATTACCGACATCCGGCAAAATACTGATTCACGGCAAGGAGATGAGTCAGGTACCCGCACACCTGCGCCCCGTCAACACCGTGTTCCAGCAATATGCTCTCTTTCCGCATATGACCGTCGAACAAAACATCGGTTTCGGTTTGGAGATGAAGGGGGTTGGCAGATCGGAGCGTTCGAGGCGCGTTTCAGAAGCGCTGGAGATGGTCCGCCTGCCCGGCATGGAAATGCGCCGCGCCAAACAGCTTTCCGGCGGACAGCAACAGCGCATCGCGCTCGCCCGGGCCTTGGTCAACAAACCTGAAGTTCTCCTGCTTGATGAGCCGCTCGGCGCTCTCGATTTGAAACTGCGCAAAGAAATGCAGTTGGAGTTAAAGACCCTGCAGCGCGAAGTAGGCATCACCTTTATTTACGTTACCCACGATCAGGAGGAAGCCTTGACCATGTCCGACCGCATTGCCGTCATGAGCAAGGGTGTGGCATTGCAGATCGGATTGCCGGAGGAGATTTACGAACGCCCCGCCGATAAATTTGTGGCAGATTTTATCGGCGAAACGAATTTCCTCGATGGTGTCGTCAAGGGACAGAGCGGCTCCACGGTTGAAGTTGAGATTCCTGGAACTGGTTTGGTGCATGTGGAATCAAGCCGTACCTTCGCGAATGGACAGCATGTCTCGGTTGCGGTGCGCCCCGAAAAACTCCGTTTGAATTCCGACGTCAAAGAAGGAAACAACCTCAAAGGTCGTGTGGAGGATGTCATTTACATCGGTACCGACACACACTATGGCGTGCGGATGTCCGACGGGCAAAAGGTTCGCGTCCGTGAGCAGAATCTCACACAAGCGCAGAAGATCATAGCAAAATTGGGCGAAGAAGTCACGGTTTCGTTCACTCGAACAGCCCCTCGTCTTCTGACGGAGTAGAGGATAATCCCATGTTGAAATTTTTCAGGCGAAGTAAAGGATGGCAGTTGGCGGGCTTAATTAGCCCGGGCGCCTTGTGGATCTTTCTCTTCTTCAACCTGCCTCTGTTAATCATGTTGTTCATCAGTTTTGTGGAACGCGGGCGCGCCGGCGGAATCAAAATTCCGCCTGTATATACCATCGAAAACTATAGACTGTTCTTCAATTCTTGTTCATCCGCATTTTCAGGCCCGGACTGCAGCCCCTTCCTTTATTTGGGAATCTTCAGTCATTCGGTGCGCATCGGTTTGATTGTCACTTTCTTCTGCATCCTTGTTGGATATCCGTTGGCTTACTTCATGGCGAAGCAGAAACAGGTCTGGCGTGATGCGCTAATGATATTGGTCATCATACCATTTTGGACAAATTTCCTTGTCCGTACATACGCGCTCAAGTCCGTGCTTGCCACGGAAGGTTTGCTCAATTCCTTCCTTATGAATTTGCATGTCATTGGTCAGCCGATGAATCTGCTTTTCAATGAGTTTGCGGTCGTAGTGGGTTTGATATATGGGTATCTGCCGTTCGCGGTTTTGCCGATGTACACTTCCATCGAGAAGTTCGATTATTCCCTGATGGAGGCTGCGGCAGATCTCGGCGCCTCGCCGCGCAGAGCCTTTCTACGTGTGATGCTGCCAATGACTCTGCCGGGGGTGGTCGCCGCACTCGTGCTGGTATTTGTTCCTGTTGTAGGAGCTTTTATCACACCCGACATCATGGGCGGCGGTAAAGTGGAAATGATAGGCACGCTGATCAACCGTCAGTTTGGCGTGGCGCGCAACTGGCCTTTTGGCTCGGCGATGTCGCTCATTTTGATGTTGTTGGTTCTCATCGGCGTGATCGTTTACTTCCGTTCCAGCACGGAAGAGACAAGGAGGGGAATATGAGCGCCAAATTCCCCTCCTATCCGCGCCAGCAGATTCGCCTGGCAACCCGCATCGGCAACTGGCTGTTGGGTGGTAACGCGGCATTGGTCTTTGGGTTTCTCTACCTGCCCGTATTGGTCCTGATCGTTTTCTCGTTCAATGACACTCGTTCGGTGGCGGTGTTTTCGGGCTTTTCAACCGAGTGGTATGTTAAATTATCCCAAAATACCGAATTGCTCGAAGCTGCAAAGAACAGCCTGCTGGTGGGGCTGATTACTACCATTGTCGCGACCACAATCGGCACCCTCACAGCCCTTGCCATGGATCGGTACCGCTTCCGGCTGCGCACCACGTTCGATGCGAACCTGTATCTGCCCATCGTCATTCCCGAGATCGTCATGGGTATTTCGTTGTTGTTGTTCTTCAATCAAGCGCTCTTCCCGTTCTTGCAGAACGCATTCGGCATCCGCGCCTCGACTGGACTTCACACCATTACAATCTCGCACATTGCTTTTGACATCCCCTTTGTCTATGTCATAGTCCGTGCCCGCCTTGCGGATTTTGACCGTACGCTTGAGGAAGCTGCTGCAGACCTCGGCGCGGATGAATGGCAGACATTCAAGCGCGTGACCCTTCCTTTGTTGATGCCCGGCATCATTGGCGGCGCTCTTATGGCATTCACCCTCTCGCTCGATGACTACCTGATCACAGTGTTCACGAAAGGCGTGCAGGAACAAACCATGCCTTTGTATATCTATTCGCTTGTGCGTCGTGGCGTCACGCCGGAGATCAATGCGCTGTCATCCGTGCTGCTGGCCGGCTCCATTGGGTTGGTTGGTTTGTCCCTCACCGCGCAAAACGGGGGGCCGGTTTACACAAAAGGAATGTCATTGGGCGCAACTGCCGGACTAGGTCTCTTCGGCTTGTTTGGCATGTTGCCCTTGTTTGCCCCCGGCGGTTTTACGGTCGGCGCACTGATTCTGCATCTGGGCTTGCTGTCTGGTTTGTATTTTGCCTGGCGCTCCCTTGGCAGTTTTCGGGAGGAATTTGCCGATGCCAATCGTTCCGGCAGGGTACTCGCATCGCTGACAATATTCATCACAGGTTTTGCCGCGTATCTTTCCGCCTGGTTGTTATTATCATAGATCGATGCAAAAGGAGGTGATGGCTTCGGAGAGAATACATATGTCGCACAGATCATGAAAATCTCATCATGGTCGGTAGAATCCAAAAATGAAACAAGGAGAGAGAAATGAAAAAAAATCTGATGTACATATTGTTGCTTATGGCGCTTGTGCTGTCAGCGTGTGCGCCAGCGGCAACCGACGAACCCGCTGCACCTGCCGGCGGCGATGCGACCGCGGCTCCCTCCGGCGGGGATGAATCCACTGGCGGCGAAATGTCCGAACGCTGCGGGGATAAATCAAAACTCGCCGAGAAGATCTATCTCTATACATGGGTCGAGTATATTGACCCTGAGATCAAGGATATGTTCCAGGAGGAATGCGGCGTCGAAGTTGTGGAAACCAATTTCGACTCAAACGAGACGCTTCTCGCCACCCTCCAGGCTGGCGGCGCGGACTACGACATTATCGTCCCCTCAGATTACATGGTCCAGATCATGATCGATGAAGGCATGTTGATGGAACTTGATTTCAGCGTCATCACCAATATCAGCAACATGGAACCTTTGAATGTCAATCAGTATTTCGACCCTGAGCAGAAATATACAGTTCCGTGGTTCTGGGGCACGTCCGGCTTTGCTGTCGATACGAACGTGGTGACAGAATACACCGATTCTTGGAGCATGGTATTCGACCCGAACTCCCCGTACTGCGGTCAGATCAGCATGTTGGATGACCAGCGCGAGACGCTGGGCGCGGCGTTGATGTATTTGGGATATTCGCTCAATGACACAGACCCTGCGCATCTTGAGGAAGCCAAAAACCTGCTGATCGAGCAATCCAAGTGTGTGAAAGCCTACGACAGCCAGACCAATGATGACCTCATTATTTCTGGTGAGACCGTACTTGCTCATATCTGGACGGGCGATGCCATTCTCGCAGGTCTTCCAGACGCCGGTGGACGCGAGGGCATCGCGTACGTGATCCCTGATGAAGGATGTACCATCTGGCAGGATAACATGGCTATTCCGGTTGGCGCGCCCAATCCGTACACTGCCATGGTCTTTATGAATTACACCCAAATCCCCGAGATCGCGGCTCAGAACGCCGAGTGGGTCGGCTATGGTTCCCCCAATGCTGCGGCAAAAGAATTCATTGACCCTGAAATTCTGGCTGATGAAGGTATCTATCCTCCCCCTGAGGTTGAAGCCCGCTTGCAGTGGATCGAAGATGTGGGACCTGCACTCGAGCTGTACGACCGTATTTGGACGGAGTTCAAAGCTGCTGCAGGCAGTTAGTATCAAATTGACGAAATGAGCAAGAAAACAAAACCGGCTGCCCGGAAAAGGTGGCCGGTTTTGTTGTTCCAATTGTTGATACAATTGGAACAATGCCGAGAGTCGTTTAGGCTTCAGGTTGTCGTGTGTTTGTAGCGGTTGGACGTAATGGAGGAAAAATGAAAATTAATAAGTTGTTTCACTTGACTCTTACGCTGGCATTCCTGGGATCTGCCTGTCTTGGTGGGCAGCCGGAGCCAACCCCTGCGCCGAAGATCACATCCAGCGGATTTGAATGTCCTTTGCCCGAAGCTCCTTTTGCGATTGAATCCACGGAACTCAACATCTATGTCTGGACGGAATACATTCCCCTCGAAATGATCGAATGTTTCGAATTGGTCTATTCCATAAAAGTCAACCGCAGTGAATACTCGAGCAATGAAGAGATGTATGAAGCGGTGATCTCCGGTACCACGAAGTACGATCTTATTCAACCCTCGGATTACATGATAGAGTTGATGGTTCGTGAGGAGTTATTGCAGGAGCTTGATCACGAAAAACTTCCGGTGTTGAAGAACTTTGACCAGAACTATCTTGATTTGGAATTTGATCATGGCAATAAATTTAGTGTTCCGTACCAGGCAGGTACGACGGCCATCGTCGTTAATACGGATGCGGTTGACACTATTCCCCAGTCATGGGCGGATTTATGGAACGAGGAATATGCGGGTCGAATGGTCTTTCTAGACGATTCCCGCGCGACTATTGGCATGACTTTGCTGACTCTTGGTTATGACGTAAATTCAACTGACCCCGATCAATTGCAGGAAGCTGAAAATAAACTTGCCGGACTTATTCCCAACATAATGCTCTTCGATAGCGACAGCCCAAAGACCTCTTTGATGTCCGGAATTGCCGACCTGGGAATGACCTGGACCGCCGAAGCATTGCTTGCCCAGCAGGAAAACCCAGCCATTCAATACATTTATCCCTCGGAAGGGGCAATTCTTTGGCAGGATAACTGGGCTATGTTAAAAGATGCACCGCACACAGACGCTGCGTATGCCTGGATCAATTACACCATGCAAGGAGACATCTTTTGGATGATGCTAAGGGATTTTCCTTACACCAATCCAAATACCGCTGCTTTGGAATATGCAAAAGCGAATAAACCGGAGTTGTACGACTTGTACACATCATCGCCGATTACAAATACGCCGGCAGGCGTGGTTCGCAATGGGCACCGGATCTCCGATGTCGGTGAAGCTGTGCAGCTATACGACGACATATGGGCGCGGTTATTGGGAAAATGACTTCTGCCGAAATGATATATTATTCCCTGCTCCATCGAAATGCATAATATGCATTAAATAAGTGAAAATAATAAATAAAAAGCATAAATATATTGACAAAAATAACAAAAAGTTATAAAATTACACGATGGAAAACAATATCGGCAACGGGTCCCGCGACAAACTCGATGACATAGACCGCCACATTATAAACGCCCTTCGTTCTGATGGACGGGTGGCATTTGCCCAACTCGCAGAACAGCTCAAGGTTTCTCCAGGCATGATTCGCCAGCGGTACAACCGGCTTGTCGAGCTTGGTTATCTTAAAGTTGTCGCGGTAACAAACCCGTTGATGATGGGCAAACGCACCATGGCGTTAATAGGCATTCGCACCGATGGGCGCAAAATGCTCGAAGTAGCCGAAAAGCTCATCAAGTTCGACGAAGTGGTATACATCGTTGTTGTAAGCGGACGATACGACATCATGGTTGAGGTATTCTGCCGCGACCATGAAGACCTACTTAACTTCATGACAGAAAAGCTGTCCAAAGTGGACGGCGTCCGCGAAACCGAATCCTTCATGTATTTGAAAATCGTCAAGGAGATCTATTTCTAGACGATAAACCGCTTCATGCTTGACCTTGAATCTGCTTCTGTTTGATGGGCATATTCTTGTGCCAAGCCAGATACCGGATGCGTAAACTAACTCGCCAGTTTGCGGGTTATAAAACTAATGGAGACCGAAAGGATCATGAAAGTATTGTTGGTAGGAGTGGGGGGGGTAGGGGAAGCCATTGCCGCAATTGCAAAGCCGCGTAAATGGCTGGAGTTGATGGTGCTGGCGGATTACAACGTTAAACGCGCCGAAGAGGTGCAAAAAAAGGTGGGGGACTCGAAACGATTTCCGGTTGAGTTTGTAGACGCAGGCAACCAAAAGGACATTGAAGAGCTGGCGAAGAAATATCAGGTTGACCTTGTTATGAATTCGGTTGATCCGGTCTTCAATAAACAGATATTCGATGCCGCCTACAATGTCGGCGCGACTTACATGGACATGGCTATGACCCTTTCCGAGCCGCACCCAACGGACCCGTACAATAAACCCGGCGTGAAACTCGGCGATTATCAATTCGATAAAGCCAGGGACTGGGAGAAGAAGGGTTTGCTTGCACTCGTTGGCATTGGTGTGGAGCCCGGCATGGCGGATGTTTTCGCCCGATATGCGGCCGATCATCTTTTTGACGAGATCGAAGAGGTTGGCATTCGCGACGGCGCGAACATTACCATCGAAGGCTACGATTTTGCCCCCAATTTCTCGATCTGGACAACCATCGAAGAATGCCTCAACCCACCTGTGATTTGGCAGGATGGTACGTGGTATACAACAGCTCCCTTTTCTGAACCCGAGGTCTTCGACTTCCCTGAAATCGGGCCTGTTGAAGTCGTCAACGTGGAACACGAGGAGGTTTTGCTTGTCCCGCGCTGGGTTAAGGCGAAGCGCGTCACTTTCAAATATGGACTTGGAGACGAGTTCATCAATGTCTTGAAAACTTTGCGCATGCTAGGCTTGGATAATAAAGAGAAGCTCAATGTCAAGGGTGTGCAGGTTGCGCCACGTGACGTGGTAGCGGCTTGTTTGCCCGACCCCGCTCATTTGGGCGATAAAATGAAAGGAAAGACATGCGCGGGAACGTATGTAACAGGCACAAAGGAAGGAAAGAAGCGGGCGGTTTATCTTTATCAAGTGGCGGACAACGAAGAGTGCATGAAGGCGTGGAGCTGCCAGGCTGTCGTCGCGCAAACCGCTTTTTCCGCCGTCATTGCGATGGATTTGATCGAGCACGGCATTTGGAAAGGCGAAGGCGTGCTTGGTCCTGAAGCCTTCCCTCCGGAACCATTCATGGAAAAAATGACGGATTACGGCTTTCCGTATGGGATGAAGGAGATGTCGGTGTAGAAAACGTCTGTGACGCCTCGTCAATTGTCGGTTAGGAAGCGAGGCGTCACAGATTTTGTAGGAAAAAGGGAGGAACTGAATCGAATTCTGTCGCTTTCGGAAATCTCAAGTTGTAGAAAGTCCCACCCAGTTGTTATAATTGTAAAAAACGATTCATACGGAGGATGCCATGCCAAACGGATATAACGGAAAGATCCTGCACGTTGATTTGACAAAGGGCGCGCTTGAGGTGGAAGAGCCGAACGAGGCGTTTTACCGAAAATATCTGGGTGGAAGTGCAATGGGGATGCATTATATTTTACGAGATATGCCGAAGGGCGCCGATCCGCTAAGCCCGGAGAATGTGTTGACTCTGATGACTGGCGTAACGACTGGCGCGGCGATTTCCGGGCAGAGTCGTTTGAATGCAAATGCGAAATCGCCCATCAGCGGCGGCATTGGCGACTCGCAAAGCGGCGGGTTTTTCCCTGCTGAACTGAAGTTTGCAGGTTTTGATGGAGTTGTCATCAAGGGCAGGTCGCCCAAGCCTGTGTATCTGGCGATCATTGACGGTGTATTTGAACTGCGCGATGCTTCCCATTTGATGGGGAAGAAATCGGGGGAGGTGGATGATATCATGCACAAGGATGTAGACCCGAAAGCTGAAATCCTGCAGCACGGACTTGGCGCGGAGAATGGAGTGTTGTTCTCGTCCATTGTCTCCATGTCCAACCGTCATAATGGGCGCACGGGTATGGGTTTGGTGATGGCATCCAAAAACCTCAAGGCTGTTGTAGTGCGCGGCAAGAAGAAGCCCGCGCTTGCAGATTCAAAGGCGCTTGTGGCTCTTAATAAAACAGGGCCCAAGATTTTGCCGGATAACCCCGATATGCCCGGATTGGCAAATGACGGCACGGCAACAGTGGTCGCGTTCAATAATACGATCGGTTGTCTTCCAACCCGGAACTACAATGAAGGTCAGTTCGAGGACTTTGAAGCGATCAGCGGCGAGACAATGTCCGCAACCATCCTGAAAGATCGAGACACCTGCTATGCTTGTGTTGTCCGCTGTAAACGCGTGGTCGAGATCAAAGAAGGCGCGTATAAGGTGAATCCACGATACGGCGGGGCGGAGTATGAAACGATTGGCACGTTTGGTTCCTATTGCGGTGTAAATAATCTGGCGGCGGTCAATTTGGCAAACCAGATCTGTAATGAATATGCTGTCGACACGATTGCGGCAGGCGCGACTATCGCCTTTGCAATGGAATGCTTTGAGAAGGGCGTCATCACAAAGGAACAGACGGGCGGACTGGAACTCAAATTCGGCGATGCCGACGCCATGCTCAAAGCTTTGAATATGATGGTGAATGCTGAAGGCGAATTCGGCAAGACGCTTGCGCAGGGTTCCGAGCGTGCAGCGAAAATTTGGGGTAACGGTGCGGACGAATTCCTCATCACGGTCAAAGGTGCGGAAGCTCCGGCTCACATGCCACAAGCCAAGCGCTCGCTGGGATTGATCTATGCGGTCAACCCCTTTGGTGCGGATCACCAATCCTCTGAGCATGACCCGTATTACGAAGAAGGCGTTGCTGACCTCAACCTTGACCGGCTCAAATTACTTGGACTTGGGAATCCCCAGCCGGGTTATAGCCTGACACCTGAGAAAGTCCGCTTCGCTTATATGACCGAAGCTTTCTACTCCTTCCTTGACTCAGCCGAACTCTGCCAGTTTGTTTACGGTCCCGCATGGACGCTGTACGGTCCTGCCGAAACAGTGGAGATGATTCGTGCGGTCACAGGCTGGGACATCACTGTGGAGGAATTGCTGGCTGTTGGTCAACGCCGTCTCAATCTCTTCCGCGTATTCAACGCCCGCGAAGGACTGGGACGCAAAGACGACAAATTACCCAAAAAGTTCTTCAAGCAATTACAGGGAACTGGTCCTACTGCCGGCTTCGCTCTGACACATGAAGAAATTGATTCTGCCATTGACGAATACTATAAACTGGCAGGATGGACCAACGACGGCGTCCCGACGCCTGAAACGCTCAAGAAGCATGATATCGAGTGGGCGGCGGAATATTTGCCCGCATAATATTCAAAGTAGATCAAACCACGGAGAGCACAGAGTCCACGGAGGCATTCAGGTAAAAGACTCTGTGCTCTTTGTGGTCTCTCTATTGAAAAGGAAATCATGACCAGTCAACTCTATCAGGATAATTTCTCCCACATGACTCCCGCGTGGAGCCGCATTTTCAACTTTGTTGCCGACCGCGCCGAAGGCTCATACATATACACCGACAACGGCAAAAAACTGTTGGACTTTACCAGCGGCATCGGTGTCACCAACACTGGTCACTGCCATCCAAAGGTAGTGGAAGCGATTCGCGAACAGGCGGGCTTATTCTTGCACGCGCAGGCGAATATCGTCATCCACAAGCCGATGTTGCAGCTCATCGAAGAACTTCGGAAGGTCGTTCCGCCTTCGATGGACAGTTTCTTCTTCGCCAACTCAGGCGCGGAAGCATTGGAAAATGCCGTCAAAATTGCAAAAGTTGCCACAGGCAGGCAAAATGTTATTGTCTTCAGCGGCTCCTTCCATGGGCGGACTCATGCCACGATGGCATTGACCACTTCCAAGACGATCTATCGGGCAGGGTTTGCGCCTCTCATGGCAGGCGTGTATGTTGCGCCTTTCCCGTATGCTTTTAATTTGGAGATGAGTGAAGAAGAGGCGAGTCAATTTGCACTTGAGCAGTTGGAATACCTGCTCGCCTCACAAACCGCGCCGAAAGAGACTGCCGCCATCCTGATCGAGTCTGTGCTTGGCGAGGGCGGATACGTTGTCCCGCCCGCTTCCTTTATGAAAGGCTTGCGCGAAATTTGCGACAAGCACGGCATCATGCTTATCTTCGACGAGGTGCAATCAGGCTTTGGGCGGACAGGAAAATGGTTCGCGCTCGAACACTTCGGCGTCGTGCCGGATATCATCACTGCTGCAAAGGGAATCGCTTCGGGCATGCCGCTTTCGGGTGTATTCAGCCGCATGGACATCATGAAGAAACTGGATACCGGCTCCATCGGCGGGACCTATGGCGGAAATGCCATCGCCTGTGCGGCTGGAGTTGCCACCATCCGCGCGATGCGTGAAGAAAAGATGCTGGAAAATGCGACAGAAAAAGGCATCCAACTAATGACCGGGCTGCGTAAATTGCAGGAAGAGTACCCGCAGATCGGCGATGTGCGCGGACTTGGGCTGATGGTGGGTACCGAGTTTGTCGTGGATGGCAGCCAGGCGAAAGCCAAGCCGCTGGTCAAAGAGGTCATTCACAAGGCAGAAGAGAAGGGGATGCTCCTGCTATCCTGCGGAACTCATGACAATACCTTGCGGTGGATCCCGCCGTTGAATGTTTCAACTGAACAGATCAATGACGGACTGCGGATTTTTGGCGAGGCAGTGAAAGAAACCATAAAGTAATCAATTGTCGAAAGTCAAAGCTCAAGTGCCCCAACGTTTGACCTTTGACAGATTCAAATCATGGCAAACACACTTGATAGAAACAAGCTCAGACAATTATTGGAAGCGGAAGAAGAACTCTTCCACAAGAACCATCCCAAGTCCTACGATCTTTACCAGCAGGCGCGCAGGTCGCTTCACGGCGGCGTGCCAATGTTATGGATGATCCGCTGGGCGGGTTCGTTCCCTGTCTTTGTCAAGGAAGCCAAAGGCGCACACTTCACCGACGTGGACGGTAACGACTATATTGATTTCTGTCTTGGCGACACCGGCGCAATGACCGGTCATGCGCCGGACGCGACCATCGCGGCTGTGACTGAACAGATTCGAAAAGGCATCACGCTAATGCTACCGTATGAAGATGCCATTTGGGTGGGCGAGGAACTTCAACGCCGCTTCAATCTTCCGTACTGGCAATTCGCCCTGACTGCCACCGACGCGAATCGATTTGCATTGCGCATGGCGCGTATGATCACGAGGCGTCCGAAAATACTTGTCTTCAATTATTGCTATCACGGCTCGGTGGACGAAACCTTTATCACGCTCGATGAAGAAGGCACGCCGATGTCGCGCCCCAACAACATGGGTCCGCAAATCGACCCGCGTGAGACGAGCAAGGTCATCGAATTCAACGACATTGCGGCATTAGAAGTTACTTTGTCAGCCCGCGATGTTGCCGCCGTCCTTGCCGAGCCTGCGATGACCAATATCGGCATCATTCACCCTGAGCCTGGCTATCACGAAGCGCTGCGTGAGATCACCCGCAAATATGGGACCTATCTCATTATTGACGAGACTCACACCATCTGCGCCGGTCCAGGCGGATACACCGCCTCATTCGGACTTGAGCCTGATTTCCTGACAATCGGCAAACCCCTCGCTGGAGGCGTTCCAGCCGCGGTCTATGGATTCACCGAAGAAGTCTCTCAAGCCTTTGCCGCCAAACTTGCCGTAGACGATACGGATGTAGGCGGGATCGGCGGGACATTGGCGGGCAACGCCTTGTCCATTGCGGCGATGAAGGCCGCACTCCAGAACGTGTTGACGGATGAGTTCTATGCCAAGGGGGCGAAATTACAGGAACGATTCACAGCGGGAGTCGAAAGTGTAATAGCAGAATTCAACCTCCCCTGGATTGTGAAGCGTTTGGGCAATCGTTCCGAGTATTGGTTCCGTCCCGTTCCTCCCAAAAATGGCGGTGAGGCTCATGCGGCAGTCGATCCTGAACTGGATCGTTACATGCACTTATACGCGCTCAATCGCGGTATTCTGATGACCCCGTTTCACAACATGGCTCTCATCTCGCCCGAAACCACAGAAGCGGATGTTGATTATCATACGAAAGTCTTTGGCGGCGCAGTTAAAACGTTGTTCGAAAATTGATTTGCCGCCTTTGCAAACGATTTGAAAACATATGTGAATATAATCCTGTTCACAGGAGAGTAGAATGGCTGAATACAAATCTCAAATTTGGCGTGTCAATACCCGCACACAGGAACTGAAGCGCGGACCCATCCCTGAACCCTGGCAGCGGCTTGGCGGGCGGGGATTGATAGCCCGCATCATGGTGGATGAAGTGGACGCGAAGTGCGACCCGCTTGGCGCGGACAATAAACTTATTTTCACGCCGGGCTTGCTCGTTGGACATATGCTCTCTTCGACGGATAGGATTTCCGTAGGCGGGAAATCCCCGCTCACCGGCGGGATCAAAGAAGCCAATGCCGGTGGTCGTACGGGTTATCACATGGCGTTCATGGGGATTCATGCGCTTGTCATCGAAGATATACCCGAAAAGCAGGGTTTCTGGGTTTTACATTTGTCACTCGACGGCGCGAAATGGGAAAAAGCCGATGAACTTGTTGGGCTTGGTGTTTATGAAACAGCGCCAAGATTAATCGAGAAATATGGCGATAAGGTTGCCGTCGCGTTGATTGGTCCTGGGGGTGAGATGCAGATGAAATCTGCCGGAATCCAAAATCTCGACAAGGATAGGATCCCCTCACGTATTGCCGCTCGCGGCGGATTGGGCGCGGTGATGGGCTCTAAGGGACTCAAAGCCATTGTGTTCGATCATGCCAAAGGGCAGAAACCGCCCATTGTCGATGGCGAGGCGTTCAAGATCGCGCAAAAGGATTACACCAAATCGGTCATGGACCACCCACAATCCATCACTTATCGCGATTACGGCACAGCAGCGATGACGCAATTGACGCAGCGTTTCGCTGCCATCCCAGTGCATAATTTTTCGAAGGGAACCTTCGATGACGTGGAGGATATCGGCGGAGAAGCTTTGCGCGAATTTACACTGACGCGCGGCAAACCGTCCGATCCCTCGCACGCCTGCATGGCGGGTTGTACCATCAAATGCTCGAACGTCTTTGGCGGGGAAGATGGGAAGATTATCGTCTCTCCGCTCGAATACGAAACCATTGGTTTAATGGGCTCCAATCTCGATATTAACTCGCTCGATTCAATCGGGCGTTTGAACTGGCAGGTGAACGATTTGGGCTTGGACTCCATTGAAGTCGGCGCGGCGCTCGGCGTTGCCGCCGAAGCAGGCTTGATGAAATGGGGGAGTGAGGAAGGCGCGCTGAAATTGATTGATGAAATTCGCAAAGGCACCGAGTTGGGGCGCACGCTTGGCGACGGTGCGGCGTCGACTGGAAAGAAATACAATATCGAACGTGTGCCGGTCGTGAAGGGACAAGCCATGTCCGCGTATGAGCCGCGATCGATCAAAGGGACTGGGTTGACCTACGCCACCACGCCTCAAGGCGCCGACCATACCTGTGGACTGACCATCCGCGCCCAAATTGACCACCTTGATCCGAAAGTTCAAAAGGAAGTTTCGCTCAATGCCCAATTGAACATGGCAGGCTATGACACACTCGGTGCATGTATCTTTGCAGGGTTCGGCTATGCTGCCACACCCGATGGCGTGGTAAAACGGCTTCTTGAGGCGCGCTACGGTTGGAGTGATTTGCCTGATAATGTTTTGCAGGCATTAGGCAAGGAGACAATAAAACTGGAACGTGAATTCAACCGTAGTGCGGGCTTTACCGCAAAAGATGATCGCCTGCCCGAATGGATGACGAAGGAGCCCATTCCCGAAACGGGACATGTTTTCGATGTGGACGAGGAAGTGATCGATCACATGTTCGATGGGATCGAATGAAAAAAATCCGAAGTCGTGAAGACTTCGGATTTTTACCTGAGCCACCGGTGGGATACGAACCCACGACCTGACGATTACGAATCGTCTGCTCTGCCAGCTGAGCTACGGTGGCGTTTTTTGGGCGGCGGGGATTATAAAAGATTAACCTTATTCACGCAAGTTTTTTGCTTCTCATGTCGTCTCTGTGATGGAGAAGATTTTCATGCGTATTGCAATGCTTTCTTATCATACTTGTCCGTTGGCGACATTGGGCGGCAAGGATACGGGCGGGATGAATGTCTATGTCCGCGATTTGACGCGGGA
>CAZLWG010000067.1:0-16183 GCA_964563315.1 uncultured Anaerolinea sp.
CAGAGCCGAGGTTGATGAAGAACAGGTACAGGATGAAGGCGAGGCGCGAGAACTTTTCGTTCAACGGGCGAATGCCGACCGTCATCTGTGCAAGCATATACCAGATGGCGACCATCGCCGCAAGGTTGACCTGCTGTGCGGGATGCCCAAAGCCCCAGAAGAAGTTGCGATAAATTCCAGGGTCGTAATTCGCAAGGATGCCCAGCGACCAGAAGAAAGCAGGCACGATGGCGGCGGCTCCCTGCAGGAGGGTGTACACCGCAAGGATGGCGGCGGTCATTAAACCGAAGACCGCCAGAGGCAATGAACCTTCAAAACGTTTTTCACGTTTGGCAACCACGATGTTGATGAAGAACGTGATGACCGTGATCAACGCGCCAACCGCAAACAAAATGTAGCTGAGATAGAACAAGGGATGCGCTTTGAGCGGAACATACGCTGTGAAGGTCACAATGCTGTTGGTATCGAATAAAACCACACCGTTGACCATCAAACCGCCGATGACCATCAAAATAAAGCCAAACCATGCCAGTTTTGGCGCGGCGTGGCGCGCGTTCAACAAGGCAGTCGAGCCGAAGTGCAAGCCCGCCATTTCAAAGAAGACGATCCACGCCACGAGCATGTCAATACCGTGGATGGTCAGCAGGCTGTAGAACCATTTCGCGTCCAGCAGGTGAATCGCCTGCCAGCGGGTGAGCGCGATCAGCAACGCGGCAAGACCGCCGAGCAAGAGACAAACAACCGCCATCACCGCGTTGGCGATGATGAGGCGTTCGGTGTGCATGTCCACTTTGAGGGTGGTCACGCCGCAGACGCGATAATCGTCCTTTTTGCCCGCGACCCAGGGAGTTGTAGGTGCAAGTGCTGTCATTTCCATTCTCCTACTTGACGATTACTTTACCAACCATGGTATGGTGGCCAAGGTTGCAGAACTCGTTGCAGACGATGGTAAATTCGCCCGAGCTGGTCGGCACTATCGTCGCTACATAATCATAGCCGGGGATGATCTGCAAGTTGATGTTTACAGGTTGAAGCGAAAAACCGTGCTGCAGATCCATTGAAGAGATATGCAGGCGGTAGGTCTCTCCCTTCTCCAACTGCAAAATGGGGTACCACTGCCAGGTGCTGGCGCGAATATATACGTCACTGCCGGGAGGCGGGGCAACCACTGGAACGCCGTTCTCCTCCCCGACCTTATATTGATCCACAAAAGTATTCACCTGTGCCGCATACTGTTCGCGGGTCACGCGGTATGTTTCCGTCGGCACGTTCTGCTTCCCGAAGAAATACCAAAGCGGCATCATCAGGGTCAGAAAAACGCACCACACGAAAGCCACAGTGAGCCACGTCTTTTCCATGCGGCCCATCGGCTTCCACCAAAGTTTTTCAGGCGCTAACATTCTTCTCTCCTCTTATTAGTATGGGGCGGGCGGCACGTTCAGCAGGTCTATAATTCCCCACAGGTTATAGATCAGCCCGCTGATCAACAAAGACAACAAAAACAATACCCAGATGTTGTCGAACCATTTTTGCCATTGCGGCAGAGGTTCATTCTCGTGTTCATCCTTCTTGGACATGTCACTCTCCTTTTGTAATGTGGCTTATTTCACAAGCATTGTCTGAATTGATCTCATCATAGCCAAGGGAAATAAAACTGGCAGTGACTTTTGTTACACTCAACATGACTAATGGACGAGAAAAGACCGCCTCCTTAGGAGGCGGTCTTCGCTTCTTTCTAGACTTTGGCTTGATTCTGTTTTATCAGGCTTTGATCTTATCCCAGCGCCTTCTTTGCTTCGGCAATCACTTCGTCATAATCCGGCTCATTGCCCAGGGCAGGCAAATAGTTGACATAAGTCAACTTGCCATCCCGCCCCACGATAAAGACCGAGCGACGCAAATAGCGGCGTTCTTTGATGAGGACGCCATACTTGATGCCAAACTCCGCCTCAACTACATCCGAAACCACTTTTACCTTATCCACGCCTGCCGCGCCGCACCAGCGCGCCTGCGCCATCGGAAAATCGCAGCTGACGGTGTAAATGACAATATCATTGCCCAACTTCGCGGCTTCTTCATTGAAACGGCGCGTCTCGCGGTCACAGGTATCCGTATCCAGTGAGGGAACAGCCGAGAGGATGATTACTTTCCCCTTGGATTCCTGAAGCGGATTGACCTTTCCCCAACCCAGCACCACAGATGTAAATTCCGGGGCAACATCGCCCACTTTCACTTCGTCGCCCAACAGGGTCACGAAATTATCGCCAATCTTGAAAACATCATTGCGAACAGTCGTCATACCTTATCTCCATTAATATATTTTCGTTATTTTACTTGATTAATCTCAATGGAGATATAATCGGAGAAAATCAAGTATTTTGAGGAGCAATAACTCGAACATGGAATTCAGCCCAACCAAAATCCCCGTCGTCCTGCTTATCAAACCCAAAGTTTTTGAAGATCCCCGCGGTTTCTTTCTGGAAACCTACCGCGAGGACGATTTCACCAAAGCGGGTATCAGGGAAAAATTCGTTCAGGAAAATCACTCGGCATCCGGGCAGGGCGTCCTGCGCGGACTGCATTATCAGATCAAACAGGCGCAGGGAAAATTGGTACGAGCCATCTCAGGGGAAATATACGATATAGCAGTCGACATCCGCCGCAATTCACCAACCTTTGGTCAATGGGTTGGTATAATCCTGTCCGCTGAAAACAAATATCAATTATGGATTCCTCCCGGTTTTGCGCACGGTTTTTATGTGCTCAGTGAAAGAGCGGAAGTTACATACAAAGTGACGGATTATTACGCCCCCGAATGGGATCGCAGCATCCTGTGGAACGATCCCCAGATTGGGATCGAATGGCCTCTGCTCAATGGGGCGTCTCCTTCCCTCTCCAACAAAGATATCAACGGAAAAAAACTGGCAGAAGCCGAATTATTCGATTAAGGGAAAGGTCATTCATCTCATGAGGAACATACTCATTACCGGCGGCGCAGGTTTTATTGGTTCGAACTTCATCCGCTACCTGCTGCGCGCCGAAAAGGATGTCCATGTCACCAACCTGGATGCCCTGACCTACGCGGGTAGTCTCGAAAACCTCAAGGACGTTGCGAACGATCCGCATTATGCCTTCGCGCATGGGAATATCTGCCACACGGAATTCGTCGAGCAATTGCTAAACGAACGCAGCATAGATACCATCGTCCACTTTGCCGCCGAATCGCATGTGGATCGCTCCATCCTCGGTCCGAAGCAATTCATCGAAACAAATGTAATGGGAACCTTCTCCATGTTGGAAGCAGCGCGGAAAGTCTGGCTTCAGCAAAAAGGACAACCCTTGGAGGGTTTCCGGTTTCATCACGTTTCCACCGACGAAGTCTTCGGTTCGCTTGCTCCCGGTGAATCCGCATGGACCGAGGAGACCCCTTATGCGCCGAACTCGCCGTACGCCGCGTCCAAAGCATCCAGCGATCACCTTGTCCGCTCCTACGGACACACTTACGGACTGCCTTACACGATCACCAATTGCTCCAACAATTACGGTCCTTATCAATTTCCTGAAAAGCTCATCCCTCTCATGATTTTGAATGCCATCGAAGGAAAGCCCCTGCCCGTGTACGGCGACGGACAGCAAATCCGCGATTGGCTGCACGTGGAAGATCACTGCGAGGCAATCCATCTTGTACTTGCCAAAGGCAAGACCGGCGAAACCTATAACATCGGGGGAGAGAATCAGCCTGCCAACCTGACCATTGTCGAAACGATTTGTGACATCCTCGATGAACTTGACCCTGAATCACAACACAAACCACACAGGAACCTGATTCAATTCGTGAAAGACCGCCCCGGGCATGACCGCCGCTATGACATGGACACGCACAAGATCAGCGCGGAATTGGGCTGGCGCCCGCGTCATTCCCTGACCGAAGGCTTGCTCGACACTGTGAAGTGGTATCTTACTCATCCAGAGTGGGTAACTGCCATTCGCCAGCAGCAGGACTATCAAGGCTGGCTCGATGCGAATTACAAATCACGCTAGGAGATGTAACTCATGAAAGGCATTATTCTCGCAGGCGGACGCGGCACACGCCTTCATCCGCTGACACTGGCAATCAGCAAACAAATCCTGCCCGTTTACGACAAACCGATGATCTATTATCCCCTGTCCATGCTTATGCTGGCAGGAATACGCGACATCCTTGTCATCAGTTCGCCTGAAGACCTTCCACTGTTCAAGCGTTTACTTGGAGATGGAAAAGGCTGGGGCATGCAATTCTCATACGCCGAACAAGCCGAACCGCGCGGGCTGGCAGATGCGTTTTTGGTCGGCGAAGAATTCCTTTCAGGCGACAAAGCCTGCCTTATTTTGGGAGATAACATCTTCTTCGGGCACGGTTTGCCGGAACAACTACAAGCCGCCGCAAAACTGGAAAAAGGCGCGCTGGTATTTGCCTACCCCGTTCATGACCCGGAACGTTACGGCGTAATCGAATTCGACGCGCAGGGCAAGGCGATCAGCCTCGAAGAAAAACCGAAGCAGCCGCGCTCGAATTTTGCCATCCCCGGTTTATATTTCTACGATGAACGTGTGGTGGAATTCGCCAAATCGCTCAGGCCTTCGCCGCGCGGCGAGATCGAGATCACCGATTTGAACCGTATCTATTTGGAAAGCGGCGAGCTGCAAGTCACCCAGCTTGGGCGGGGTGTGGCATGGCTCGATGCGGGCACGCACGAGTCCCTGCTACAGGCGGCAAACTTCATCCAGGCAGTGGAAGACCGCCAGGGACTGATGATCTCCTCCCCCGAAGAGATCGCCTTCCGCCGCGGTTTCATTGACCGTGATCAGTTGAAAAAACTGGCAAGCCAGTTGGGGAATAACGGCTACGCCAAAAATCTCCTGCGACTGGCAGGAGAATAGAAACCACCACAATGCGCATTTTTCTTCTCGCCAAAAACGGACAACTCGGCTGGGAACTGCACCGCGCCCTCCTTCCTTTGGGCGAGGTGACAGCAGTGGACTTCCCGCAGGTCAACCTTGAACAGCCCGATACATACGTGGGACTGGTTCGTGATTTCAAACCAAATCTCATCATCAACCCCGCCGCCTACACTGCAGTGGATACCGCCGAAACCGAGCAGGAACGAGCGCGAAACATCAATGCTGTAGCGGCCGGAATACTGGCTCAGGAAGCCCGGCGTTTCAACGCCGCCCTTATCCATTACTCAACGGATTATGTTTTCGATGGAAAAAAAGGCGCATTGTACATCGAGGATGACAAGCCAAACCCGCTGAATATGTATGGGCTTTCCAAACTGGAGGGCGAACGCGCGATCCAAGCCGCGGACTGCGAACATCTTATCCTGCGCACCAGTTGGGTGTACAGCATGAGGATGGTCGGCGGGTTTGTGGCTAAAGTTCTGGAATGGTCGCGCAAGCAAAAGCAATTAAGAATGGTGACCGACCAGATCAGCAATCCCACCTGGGCGCGGATGCTGGCGGAGATCACCGCGCTTCTGCTCTCGCGAGGAGACGGTTTCCTGCGCGAGCGAACCGGACTCTACCATTTGGCAGGCGGCGGATATGCCAGCCGCTACGAATGGGCGCAGAAAATACTCGAACTCGACCCGAATCAAAAAGAGCAAATAGCGACGGAGATGCTGCCTGCGTTGACTTCCGACTTCCCCACCCCGGCAGAACGCCCGCTCTTTTCGGCGTTGGATTGTTCAAAATTCGAAAACACCTTCGATCTGAAAATACCGGATTGGAAGACCGTCCTCGAACTGGCAATGCGTTAGAATTTCACTCAATGACACGCACTTCGAGCCGGTTCACTCGCGGCGGAAGACAAAGGGTATGGGTTGTTGCGGCGCTGTTTTTTTTCGCAGCAATTCTCTTTCCGCCCGCACAAACCGGGAATGCGCAGGAACCGACCCGAACCCAACCGCCGACAGAATCGGCAACACTCACAGCTGCAGAAACAGCAACTGAAACTGAACCAGCCGCCCCGCAGGAAGAAGCGGACGCGTTTGTCCAACCGAAAGAATTACGGCAGTCCGGCTCGACGACCCGCGTCCTCGTCACCATCTCGCAGGGCGCGCGCATGTTTAAAGCGGTAGAGAGGGTGATGGATTACGGGGATGTGATCGAAATGGAGGAGCTATCCAAGTTGGGGGTATTCATGATGGAACTTCCCACGGAAAACCTCGAAGAACACATGGAGAAAATCCGCAACACCACCGGCATATTGGCTGTGGAACCGGATTATCCCGTGCAGGCTACGGATACCATCCCAAATGACCCTGGCTTTGCCAATCAATATGGGTTGACAGCCATCCGCGCGCCCCAAGGCTGGGACCTTGCGACGGGTTCCAGTTCCGTCACCATCGCCATCCTAGACAGCGGTGTGGATATGGGACACGGCGACCTCGCGGGAAAACTTGTGGCCGGTTATGATTTTGTGAACGGCGATTCCATTCCGCAGGATGATTACGGTCATGGCACGCATGTGGCAGGCATCGCCGCCGCGTTGACCGACAATGGGGCGGGTATTGCAGGCGTATCATGGGGTGCAAGAATCATGCCTGTAAAGGTGCTGAATTCAGTTGGGAATGGCACTTATTCCAATGTTTCGGCAGGCATAGTGTGGGCGGTGGATCATGGGGCGCAGGTCATCAACCTGAGTTTGGGCGGATCGGCATACTCCGCCGCCCTCGAAACAGCTGTTCTATACGCATATGGCAATAATGTATTGATGGTGGCGTCCACTGGCAATACAGGCAGTAACTTTGTGTTGTACCCGGCAAGGTTCTCACAAGTAGTGGCAGTAGGCGCAAGCAATATGACAAATCAACCCGCTGGTTTCTCCAACTATGGCGCCGAGGTGGACCTTGCCGCGCCAGGAGAAAACATCTACAGCACGCTGCCCGGCGCATATGGTCTCAAAACCGGCACTTCGATGTCCGCGCCGCATGTCAGCGGGCTGGCGTCCATCCTGTTGGGTTATATCTCTGGCGCCGATTCGGCGCGAGGTATCATGGAAGCCGCTGCGCTCGATATTGGTCCTGCCGGGTGGGATATGTATTCGGGCGCGGGCCTGATCCAGATGGACGCGGCGCTGGCGATGGTCGTACCGCCAACAGCAACGCCCACTTTAACTGCAACACTTACATCGATGCCTGCCGGGGGAAGGAATGGCACAAATCTGCCCGGCTTCTCTCCCTTTCGATCCTTGACCCCCACATGGATGCCTTCGCCTCCTCCCACGCTCACGCCTGTTTCGCCCATCCAAACCGTCCCCATGCCTGAGGCGCCTGCCTCCATCACGCCCAGCGCCACACCCACCGCAACACCCCCTCGGGAAAATAAAGCGGAGCGGCTGAAAATCTTCCTCTCACCCTATTGTTGCGGCTCGGCAGGCATGATCTTGATAGGGATATGGTTGTTTTGGCGCGAAAAAAAGAAAAAAACAGGCAATCACAACAGAATTGTAATGTAATTCTTAACGCCATCGCACACCCCCTGCCCATCTGCATGGTATTATTATTTTTGAATGCAAGGCTTTTTGAAGTTGCATGGCAAGCCCGGCGCCTGCTTAACTTTCGCTGACAGTTTGAATTTGAACGAGGAAAAAATCATGAACCACAATCCCTTTGCACGCCTCCAAAAGAGTTTGATCCTGCTTGCGCTCACTGCGATGTTCTTCTCCGCGTTTGGCGGCTCATCCGCGTCCGTCGCTTTTGCGCAGGAAAACGCCTCGCCGGATGGACTTTCGGCGCTGGCGCTTGTGGCAGGAGTGGATTTGGAAGCCGCAAACATCGAGCTTACCCCGCCTGATAATACGATCACAACTGAGTTCTATGTTAATGACGACATTGACATTTCCTTGACGCTCATTAACAATGGAGATACAGCTTCAGGGACGTTCAATATCTACTTTGCTGTGCATGCGGATGGCGTCGTTCCCAATGTCACATGTGGAGGATTCAACAGCGCGGAGTGGGATTATTATGTACAAGCAGTTTCAATCGAGGCATCAACAGGAGAACAAACAGCTACACAAAATTGGGACGTTACCATCTTTGCGAATACACTAGCCACTGGGGATTATCAGGTGACCGCGTTTGTGGACAGCGGCTGTGAAGTCGCTGAAACCGATGAAAACAACAACGTATTTACAACCCCCGCGTTCACGGTCAACCCGGCGCCGGTGCCCCCGCCCGCCAATGACGATTTTGCCAATGCAGAAGAAATTACGACTCTTCCTTTTGCGGATACATTCGATCCGCGCGGTGCGACCCGTGAAGTAAGTGATCCAGACAATTTAAGTTGTCACCCCACTCCCGATAATTTGGATGCAGGGTTAGCTACTGTTTGGTATTCTTATACGCCTATCTCAGATCAAATATTAGTATTAAGTACTATAGGATCAGGATATGATACTTATATTGCAGTCTTCGAGGACGGTAATCCTCTGCAACTTGTGGATTGTAATGATGATGCGGATATTCTGAGCAACCCTTCTGTCTATCAATCTAGACTCCCAATAGCGTTATCAAGCGGAATCAAATATTACTTTTTAATCGGGCAATTTTCTGTTGACTTTACCAGCGACGGCGTTACGTCTCAGGCGGCTTCGGATAATCTAACCTTCAGCATCGGCGATGGGTACGAAATTTCCGGTAATGTCGGCGCGCCTAACGCCACCTTGACTTATCTGGATGGCTTTACAAAAACCGTCACCTCCGATGTCAACGGCGATTACAGCATCATTGTCCCGCCAAATTGGAGCGGCACGGTCACCCCTTCGAAGACGGGGCATATCTTTATTCCAACAAGCAAAACCTACACCAACGTCACCGCCGATTTGACCGCCGAAGACTACAAAGTTCGAAGACTGTTTCGCTCCACCGGAACGCAGGACGGCTGGGTCCTCGAATCCACCCGAACGAGCAACAAGGGCGGGAGCCTGAATCGACCAGCGACCATCTTGCGTGTCGGCGATGATGCGTCCAACCGGCAATACCGCACGATCCTGTCCTTCAACACGTCCAGCCTGCCGGATAACGCCATCATCACAAAGGTCACCCTGAAGATCAAATATGCCGGGCGGGTTGGAACCAATCCATTCAGTACGCACGGGAAATTGCTGGTGGATATCCGCCGGGGTCTTTTCAGCAACAATGCCGCCCTTCAGTTGACCGACTTCCAGGTGGCTGCCACTAAAAACAATGTCGGCAACGTGCCAAGCAAACTGACCAATCGCTGGTACATAAAAACCTGGACGAGCGGTATCCTTTCTTATGTCAACAAGAAGGGCATTACTCAAATCCGTCTGCGCTTCTATAAAGGAGATAACGGCGACTCCGGCGCGGATTTCCTGAAACTGTACAGCGGGAACGCTGGCGCGGCAAGCCGTCCGCAACTTATCATTGAATACCGCCTGCCGTAAAAAGACTGAAATTAGCCACGACCAAGTGCAACGCTCATTGGCGGGGGAGGAGCAAACGTTGGCGGACTTGTGGCGGGTAATCAAGCCACAGGTACGCGATATTGAAAGCGAAGAAGCGCCGCTATTGCGGATGACAGTATTGCCGAAAAACCGTACATGGACGAAAGCGACATCACTGCCAGTACCACGATCACTCGCAACAACGCAGGGTCAAGGGGATCAACTTCGCATCTGCTTGTATCACAATCAAGGCGTTTTGCTACCCGTCGGATCTGAATTGGTTCGGAAGCCACACCGCTACATCAATCCAAAGGATGAGTAAGGAAAAGCGTCGTTCCGACAAAACGAAGAATGAAATATACCGAGATCTCATGCAGCAAGCCGTGCGAAACAATATCCCGTTCAAGTTTCCTTCTTCCGAAAACATGAAATTCGTCAAACTCACACTCGAAAAGGAGTTTGTTATGCCACTCAAAGGCAATCGCAAAGTGGCAACGAGTGTGGAAGCCAAGCAGGAGAGACGTGACCAGCAAGTGGCGGAATGTGTCAATGATTTTGGACCACTACATTCAAAGATTAGGCTCTACACAGACATTGGAGTCCGAGTGCTCGGCTGAACCGCTTCACGCACCGCGATTATCTTGCCTGCGGGCACCCCGTCAAGGGTGCTGCGCTGCGCATCCCTGCGGGACTGCGCCCTTGACGGGGACCCCGCCCTCCGACAAGGCGCTCTGCTTATGAAGCGGTTCAGTCGAAATCCGTTTTACGTTGAGAGGCGGGTTGATCCAGACTGCCTCGGGTAAAGGATGCGGCTTCGGCAAGCCGCGCACGAAGCGTTCTGGGTGCAGAGCAAATGCTTTCTGTAAAGTTAACTGACGTTTCTCACGAACCTGTTGCGCCTGTCCGTCATGAACGACTGCCGGGGTCAAGAGACCCAGCCCGCTGTGGTGATGCTGGTAGTTGTACCATCGGAAGAACTCTTTCGCCCAAATACGCGCATCCTGCTTCGAGCCAGACTGGACGATTCCCGTTCGGCAATCATCCAACCCACCACATAACGACTGAACACATCGATGATGGTGTACAGGTAGTAATAGGTCCATTTGGTCGGTCCCAGCATCTTCGTGATATCCCAACTCCACAATTGGTTCGGTTTTGTCGCCAAAAGCTCCGGTTTTACGTAATTCGGATGCCGTAATTGATCCCGTCGTTCTCGTACTTCCTGGTTCTCTGCCAGGATCCGATACATCGTTCTCCACGAGCACAGGTATCTTCCTTCATCTAGCAGGTTGGCATATACCTGACGAGGAGCCTGATCCTGAAAACGTGGGCTGTTCAGCGTCTCCCTGACTTTTGATTTTTCTTCCGCAGCCAATGCTCGCGGAGATGTCTTCTGCTGGGCAGGTACCTTCGCTTTACGACGTGCGCTGTACACACTGCTGCGTGGTACTCCCAATGACTGACATGCCTTTCGTATGCCAACCGATCTTGACAGCCCTTCAACAGATTCCATCAGGCTTCCTCTTCTGGGGGAAGTTCGGCCAGCGGAATCCCCAATATCTGCGAGACTTTTTTTGGATATCAATAATTAATTCAGCTTGCTGCAACTTCTTCTGCAGACGTTCATTTTTACGTCGCAGTTTGGCCAGTTCAATTGCCTGTGGATCCGCTTTGGGACCTCGTTTCTGAGGTGACAATCCATCCAGTTCTCCGCGTTCCTTCTGCTTGCGCCAGGTCGTCAGATATGACGAATAGATCCCTTCCCTTCTCAGCAGGGCACCAATTTCTCCCGATCCCTGGCAGGCCTCCACTTCCCTTAATATTCGGAGTCGCTCTGCTGCCGAGAATTGTTTCCTCCTTGGCTTTGATACCACCTCAGTCTTTGGCATGGGTTGTCCTTCTGTTTCACCAGCAGTTTCATTTTCGTCTTTCATGGGCATCCTCCTCCGCCTGCTACACTAAATTATAGGCCAGAGTGGTCCATTCATTGTAGTCACAGAGGGTGGACACGCTCCCACTGGAGCCGATGAAACCTGCCACGGTGTATCTGAAGGGTGTGGAGTTTGCGCTCCTTCTGTCTGGTCAAGCAAGTCTTCGCAAACGAAGATAGTTCGACAGGCTTTCAGTATCTGGGTGCTAACGATACTGCCTTGGGCGGTAACGGAATCACTGCAATCTATCAAAAACGATGAAACGTGGCACCCTATCACAAATCACTCAAGCAAAATGTTTCGTTGGAGAAATCACCGATCCAAACGGTGGTGACGCAAACCAACCATTTCTTTGCGGTATTGTGCAGGCACATCAAACTCGAACTGCTCAAAGACGACACTAAACTCAACCGCCGGCCTTTGCCGTCTTGCGGAAACTCAATCCCGCTCAATTAATTAGCTGCGTAAGGTGAGTCATTAAAACTGTGCATACAGAAACGGAATATTAGTCTTCATCATCCAGATACTCAACACTGCCAGAATTCCCAGCGCAATAGATACCCAGCCAGCACGAGACGTGTCCACCCGCTTTAATAAATTGGACGCTTCAACATAGCCTGAAAAAGCAATTGGGATGGCTATCAACAAAACAGGGGCAGACTGGTGTAACCACAAACTCTTGATTAATGCTAATTTTCCCATTCCCCCAATGCCAATCAATTGAGCACTCAAATGCTTCAGATAGATAAAGGATGGACTCATAAAGAGCATCCAACCAAACAGAATAGTTAAAAGAAAAACCGGCTTGGTAAGCTCAATAATCCAAGCAGGCATATTATGCGGTTTGCTTTTCCACCAAGCATTCAAGTTGAGCAGGATACCATGATAAGCGCCCCAAAGAACATACCCCCAGCCTGCGCCATGCCATAAACCAACGAGGGACATGGTAATAAGATTGGCAGTGTATTGAGACAATTCCCGTCTCTTTGAACCCCAGCGGCGCAGAAATGAGCGGCTAAGCGGAAAGAACAGGTAAAAACGGAACCAATAGGACAGGGAAATATGCCAGCGTTCCCAGAACTCGGCCGGGTTTTTTGCAAGATAGGGATTATTGAAATTCTGAGGTAAGTTAATTCCCAAAAGCTTGCTTATACCAATGACAAGGTCAGTATATCCAGAAAAGTCGAAATATAACCGTACGGTATAGGCAATAACTATGTACCAAGCAGGGATCAAACCGCTGAACCCATTTATAGTATTGACTGGTGAATCTAATAAAGCACCCAACGTATCTGCAATTATGATTTTCTTGGCTAACCCAAGGCTTAGGTAGACCATTGCTTCCTGAACTTGTGAGGTTCCCACCTTGGAGGGCAATTGTTTAAATTGTCCAACTGTATCATCATAACTACTGAGTGGTCCCGCACTAATTTGAGGGAAATATGCTGAGTAGGTAGCAAAAGCCCAAAAATCCGAAGAGGGTTTGTAACGATTTTGTCGGATGTCCAGCAAGTATCCAATATGCTTGAATACAAAGAACGAGATACCGAGCGGCAACCCCAATTCGAGCAGTTTAGCCGCGACATCAATTCCCAACGCCTGCATGAGCGTATTGAATGTCTCCACGCCAAAATTCAGGTATTTGAAGATTGCCAGCGCAAGGAGGTTCAACGCAATACCCACACCGAACCAACCGCGCTTCGCCAGCCAGAACGTTACGAGCGAAAGTCCAAGCAACAAGGGAATGAACTTCCAATCTGCAAGCGCATAGAATGCATAACTGGCAAACAACAGGAAGAACATCTTGACGCGGGGGTATTTAAACAACCCATAATACAACCCCACCATGAGGGGCAGAAAAACCAAAAGAAAAACGCGGCTGGAAATAGTCATGGTCTCATCAACTTATCGTTTGTCCTGCATTTCCTTGAGATACTTCTCCCGATTAGCAATACGCGCCACCTTGCCACTGCTGGTTTTCAAA
The DNA here is from genome assembly GCA_964563315.1 of uncultured Anaerolinea sp. GTDB lineage: Bacteria > Chloroflexota > Anaerolineae > Anaerolineales > Villigracilaceae > Villigracilis. The sequence goes on from CAZLWG010000067.1 coordinate 13,367, forward strand.
ATCCACTTCGGCTCAACAAGCAGGATATGGCGCAAAACGACCGCCGTATTCTTGTTCACCATCAGGCGTATCGCTTCGGTGATCTGCCGACGCTTCTCCGCGTCATCCGTTTCGACCTCGGCGACAATCACGACTTCCTCCGTGCCCGCGGACTCATCGAACATACCAAATGCCACCACACGCCCCGGGTGGACACCGGAGACGTCTGAGATCAAAGACTCGAGATCCTGCGGGTAGATATTCTTACCACCCACGATGATCATATCCTTCTTGCGCCCGGTGATATATAGTTCACCATCAGCCAGATAGCCGAAATCACCGGTCAAATACCAACCATCGTGAAATGCCTTTTTCGTGATTTCAGGGCGATTGTAATAACCTGTCAACATGCAATCGCTTTTGAGGGCAATCTCACCCACCTTGCGCTCGGGCACATCCTTCCCATGCTCGTCCAGAATTCGCAATTGGGCGTTGGAAAGCGCCCTGCCCGATGACATGAGCGTCAACGTGCCGCGGCCATCGAAAGCCGGACGCGCCACACGGTCAATGAAGAACGAATCTCGATCCACCAATTCGTACATAGGTTGTGAAGTAAGATCGCTCTGGGTTACCGCGAACACATTTTCGGCCATCGCGTAGCAAGTTTGAAGGGCGTTTTCCTGCAAGCCAAAGCCTTTAAATTTCTCATAAAATGCCTGATGGCTTTCCCATTTTACAGGTTCCGAACAGTTAATTACAGCACGCCATGATGACAGATTCACGCCCGCGAGGTGGCGGTCGCGAATTTTTTGGGTGCAGAAATTGTAGGCAAAATTCGGAAGCCACGTTAATGTGCCACGATAGCGTGAGACAGATTGCATCAGCATGTACGGCGCGCCAATCCAATCAAAGGGTGACATCAACACCAGCGGCACCCCAAACAGTATGGGCATCAGGAAGCCGCTGATGAGTCCCATATCATGATAAAGAGGCAACCAGGAGACAATTACATCATTGGCGTTCAATTCTAGATATTTACTGTAGGTCTCCAACTGACTGAGGACAGCGCGATGAGAAAGCGCCACGCCTTTCTGCAAGCCAGTGGAGCCAGAAGAATGTTGAAGTATAGCAACATCATTAGGCGAGCGTTGCAAACCCGGCAGGTCTGAAAAATTTACCTCCGAATAACCCTCAATGGAGTTCGAGCAGATCACAGAGTGGACAGAATCGCCCTCATGTAGTGCGCCTCGCACAACCGATTCGAACTCTGGATATGTCACAATTGCGGTGGGGCGCGTGATCGAAATCAGCGATGCCAGATCTGCTTGGTAGCGCTCAGGGGAAAGTTTTTCCGTCAAAAATGGCAGAATGGACGGAATTGCCCCATAAAGGATCGCGCCCCAATATGAAAAGGCGAGATCCCTGCCATGTTGAAGGATCAACACAATCACATCGCCAGATTTTACTCTCTCACGTTTATATGTATTCATATAAGCGCTCGCTCCCTCATACAACGTCCAATATGTTATAGAGAGATCGGGCTCGCCAGCATGTTGCAGGTAGATGGAAACTCGCTCGGGATCATCCTGAATCCAACGTTGGAGCAAATGAGAAAATGTGCTCATTATTTACGAGATACAATGACTGCGACAAATTTTTCAAGGGTGTCGAGCGTCTCCGCCTTCAACTCCTTGTCGTCAATCACCACCCCCCAGGTATCTTCAATGAATAGGGAAAGGTCAATGCGATTAAAAGAGTCGATCAAGCCGCTGGAAATCAGAGGTTCATTATTACCGATCACGCGGTCTGGCTGTTTAAGAATGTCAACAGCAATATATTTTGAGATCTTGGCATAAATTTCTTCATTCATTGAGGTTCTCCAAAAGAGTGATATTTCGAGTGATTCATGCGTACGGCGAAATGAAGGCATTCGTTGGGATGGTTCTTAATATCAGAAAAACTTCGTTATGTCAATCGTGGGGAGTGGCGAACTGGGTGAGTTAAAATCGAGAGCATGAAATGTCCGAAATGTGAAAAAGCCACCAAACAACATAAGATTGGATTTACAAAAGCAGGTAGCCAACGGTATCGCTGTTACTTTTGTAAAAACAGCTACACGCCCACAAAAAAACCTCAAGGATATAGCAAAGCCTTTCGACAAAAAGCAATCAAGATGTATATCGATGGAGCAGGATTGAGACGCACAGGTCGCCAAGTAGGCGTTCATCATCAAACCGTAGCAAATTGGGCAAAGGAGCAAGCGGAACAATTGCCTGAAGTGCCAGTGCCCGCCGAAGTCAAAGCTGCTGAGTTTGATGAGATATTTACTTTTATCGGAGATAAAAAAACCGAATCTATCTCACTACACTTGTAGATCAAGAAACACGATGCTTTCTGGGCTGGAAAGTGACCTGGGAACGTTCACAAGAACTGGTACAAGCTATTGTTGATCATGCGCCCAAGGCAAGGTGGTATTACAGTGACGCTTTCGATGTGTATGCTTCATTATGGTATCACTGGGGTCGTTATGCTGTCTCGCAAGGTAAGACGGATACCTATTCGGTTGAAGGTAATAATGCCGAACTCAGGCACTATCTAGCACGGTTGGCTCGTTCTTCTCGATGTTTTTCGCGCTGCCCCTATGCTTTGTCTTGTGCCGTTCGTTTATTTGTCTTTTATTTCAACCAACGTCAATTGCAAAAACGCCAATTCCCGAAATACTCTTTCCATATCACCGATTTCGTTCACTCACCGCTTTAGCCACTCCCAATCGTGACTGTTCCGAGAGTGTCCAAAAGGATGGGCTAAAATAGAGTGATGAACAAATGCCGACACTGC
>CAZLWG010000068.1:0-15824 GCA_964563315.1 uncultured Anaerolinea sp.
TCCTGAACCGCACCTTCGGCTTCAACAGCCTGCACGGACGCATGCCGTCCATTGCCACAGGCGCGCTGTTTGCCGACATAAGGATGAAAGGCATTGGCGTCTCCGGCGACGGCGACACTGCCAGCATCGGCATGGGGCAGTTCAAACACGTCATGCGCCGCAACGTGAACATGCTTTACATCGTCGAGAACAACGGCGTATACGGCCTGACCAAGGGACAGTTCTCCGCCACCGCGGAAAAGGGATTGCAATTAAAGAAACAGGGTGAAAACCCCTATATGCCGGTGGACATCTGCATGGAAGCGCTCGCATCGAATGCGACATTCGTCGCGCGTTCGTTCGCGGGCAACCCGAAACAGGTGAAGGAACTGCTCAAAGCCGCGATCTCTCACGAAGGCATCGCCGTGCTGGACATCATCAGCCCGTGCGTCACTTTCAATAATCAGGAAAACGCCTATCATTCCTACGCATGGGGCAAGGACCACGAAGAACCCCTGCACGAAATCTCCTACATTGCGCCCCGCAATGAGATCATGCTCGAACAGGAAATGATGGAAGGCGAGATCCGAGAAGTCTCCATGCACGACGGCTCGGTGGTCATTTTGAAGAATCTCGAAAAAGGATACGACCCCACCAACCGAAGCGAAGCGCTGCGCGTGCTGGATGAAGCACAGCAAAACAACTGGCTATTAACGGGATTGATCTACTTGAACACATCCAAGCCGACCCTGACCAGCATATACAACCTCGTAGATACGCCGCTGAACCGCCTCACTGAAACCGACCTCAGACCTGATCGCGCCATGATCGAAAAGGTCAATGAGTTGATGTTCTAACCCCGAAATTTCCCGCACCATATTCCCCTCTCCCATAGGGAGAGGGGTTTTCATAGCCATGACATCCCAAACAACTGTCGACAAACTGAATTTCAAACAGATCCTGCCTGTGTTGGTCATCGTGCTTGTGGACTTGATGGGTCTTTCCATCATCATCCCTCTTCTGCCGCTGTACGCAGCGCGCTTTGGTACAACTCCGCTGGTGATCGGAATCCTGCAAGCCACGTACCCGATGATGCAGTTCATCGGCGCGCCAATCCTTGGCAGACTATCCGACCGCTTCGGGCGCAAACCGGTCCTGATCGCCAGCCAGATCGGGACGTTCAGCGGATTCATTCTGCTCGGCTTCGCGGACGCCCTCTGGCTGTTATTCCTCTCACGGGTCATAGACGGACTCTCCGGCGCGAACATAGCCACCGCCCAAGCCGCCATCGCGGACAGCACCACCAAAACGACGCGCACACAGGGGTTGGGTTTGATCGGCGCATCATTTGGCATCGGCTTTGTGCTGGGACCGATCATTGCGTTCATCGTCCTTGCGGCAACAGGGCAAAACTATCAGGCAGTGGCGTTCACCGCCGCTTTCTTTTCACTTATTTCCATCTTGCTTACAACGGTCTGGTTCAAGGAGACCGTGCAACAAGCGGAGAATCCCGAAGCCTCACGCAAGCGTCGTCCGTTTTCGTTCGACGCGCTCAGACAGGCGCTTGGTCAACCTGCCATAGGATTTTTACTCCTCATCATGTTCTTTTACCGCATCGCCTTTGGCGGGTACGAACAACTTTTTTCGCTGTTCACTCTCACACGCCTCGGCATGGATGCGCGCGATACATCGGGACTATTTGCATTAGCAGGCATGACCATTATTATCATTCAAGCGGGGTTGATCGGCAGGTGGTCCCGCAAAAAGGGCGATCGCTGGCTGGTCATCACTGGTCTCGGATTGTTGGCGCTTGGATTGATGGGGACATCTCTAACGCCGGCTTCACCTGTGCCGTGGTATGAGAAAGCCAGGGTGCTCGACAGCATGGCAGGACAAGGCGAGTTCCGCGTTTCGATCCAAAATATCAACATTCAACTACCGGAAGAAGCCGCCAAAGGCTGGGGCGGAATCCTCTGGCTTATTTTTGCGAGCATCCCCACGGCAATCGGAGGCGCGGTTCTTCATCCCGCCATCAACAGCCTGATCTCGAAGGCATCGAACCCGAACGAAGTCGGCGGCATGTTGGGCATATCCGCAGCCGCCTTCAGCGCTGCCAACGCCATCGGACCCTTGTTCTACGGTATGTTGTTTCAGATGTTCGGCGGACCCGTCCCGTTCTTTACAGGCGGGTTGATCCTTGCGGCACTGTGGATATCAGCTCCGAAAGCCGTAAAAAAGACCGAATGAAATCACCAATAAATTGACCAGTCTTTATCTGACAAGAAATATGTTACAAAAGATATGAGGATGGGGCTTTCATCCGAAAACGGCAGGTTATGGGAGCCAGCATGATCAAAGGAAGAACTCTCACAAAACGACCCATTTTCGATAAACCAGGCGGACAAAAGGCGCTTGGAACAATTGATGCAAATGTTGAGATCACCGCCAATGAAAACAAGTACCAGTGGCTGCATCTTGTCAGCGGCGGATGGGTAAGCGCCGGGCCAGCCCAGCAATACATCAAATGGCAGGTGGTACCCGATTCGGACATACCGCCAGTTCAACCTCCCAACCTGGAGACGGGAGGCACGATCATAAAAGGAAAAACCCTCGCAAAGCGTTATATTTTCGATAAACCCGGCGGGGTGAAGGCTCTTGGAGTGATCGAGCCCAATGTCGAAATCCACGCCAGTGAGAACAAATATCAATGGCTTCACCTTGTCAACGGCGGATGGGTAAGCGCCGGGCCAGCCCAGCAATACATCAAATGGCAGGTGGTGCCAGCTGAAACTCCCCTGCCGTTGGAGCCCGACCCCAACATCCCCCCGCCCCAACCGGATGTTCCCAACCCGGTTACAGAAATAAAACGCAGTGGCAGAATTGCAACCCTGCTGGTTGACTGGCAAAACCCAAAATGGGGTTTTGCCCCGCGCGACGTGGGCCCTCTTAACGCCTACCCGCAAACTGTCACGTTCAGCCATGCCTGCGATTATCGAAAAGGCACGCGGATTCCGCTTCCCGATCCAATCCTGAATTATCTCGAAGTATTGAACGGGGCAAGAGTGAAGGACCAGATACTGATTCCAAGCACCGGATGGATCAACAACCCAACGGTACCCCCGACTGTCGAAAGGATTACCTGGGCCGCAAACCATGTGATCGTAAAAGAGACGCACACGGAAGCAGGGATCGAATATTCCAACATTCACGCCTCCAATTGTTATGCATCCGATCTGAACGGAACCTTCTTCGATAAAGACATGCGTTTGATCGTGCATAAATTCAATGCAGTGACGAAAAAAAGCACCATGATAAAACTGGGAAGCGCCATTGATTGTTACACCCCGTTCATGACCGACCCGGACGTCATGAACGGGGACATGTGGATCCGCTCCGATTATCTGGAAATGTGGCCTGCCCTGCCTTTCGCGCTGACAGACGGGACCGAGATCATCGAGTACGAACTGTATGGTCACAAAATCTTCGGGCGCCGCGCAGACGGAAGCGCCGTCCTTTTGCGCGATCCGGAAGGGTTCAAGACCAACTGGAGCATCAACTCACCGGATGTGCCCGTTTAATGCGCCAGGCTTAACACAACTATAATTGGGGAAATGAATAAACTCGATTCAGAGATTACTTTCGAATACATCCGCGCATCCGGGCCCGGCGGGCAGAATGTGAACAAGGTTGCAACGGCCGTTCAACTGCGCTTTGACGTGGTCAACTCTCCCGCCCTCGCCTCCGATCTTAAACGACGCCTGATTCAGCTGGCCGGAAAACGAGTCAACGCCGACGGAATTCTCGTCCTCGAAGCAAAACGCTTCCGCACGCAGGAAAAGAACCGCGAAGACGCGCTTCGAAAATTTTACGAGCTGCTCCGCAAGGCTCATGAAAAGCCGAAGCCGCGCAGAAAAACAACCCCAACCCGCGCGTCGCAGGAGAAGCGGCTGGAGGCAAAGAAGAAACGGGGCGAAACGAAAAAACTCAGGGGATCGAAACAAAGACTCGATGGTTGAATCCATCCCTTTAATCTTCGATTAATCCCCGCCTCATCACCATTAAATCGATGTTTTTCTCTGCATTATAATAACGGGCGACTCGCGCAATCCGCGAGAGAAGGAGATTGAATGAAAAACGCTCGATACGTGATTCTTGCTTATACAATGGCGCTCGCCTTTTTACTCTCTGCTTGCGGCACGCCCGCGCCGGAAACCGTCATCGTCGTGGTAACGGCAACGGATGCGCCTGCCACGGAAACCCCAACCGCCGAGCCGACACCTTCCCTGGAACCCGTTTCTCTGGGAGGCCCGCAGAACGGCGAACCCTTAAGATGGATCGATGGAAGCACTTTGGTCTACATCCCCGCGGGAGACTTTACAATGGGTGATAACGGCTTCGACTCCCCCGCACACACCATCACACTCGATGGGTACTGGATTCAGGAAACCAAGGTTACGAATCGCATGTACGAACAGTGCGTGAAGTCCGGCGCTTGTACAACACCCAATCAGGAATTAGGCGGTCCCGTTTTCAGTAACCCGGAATTTGCCAATCATCCTGTCGTCGGCGTCACATGGGATCAGGCACAAACCTATTGCTCCTGGATCCAAGGGACACTGCCAACCGAGGCTCAATGGGAAAAAGCAGCACGTGGCACGAGCGCGAATATAAACCCATGGGGCAGCGCCAATCCCTCGTGTGACCTATTAAATTACGCCAACTGTTATGGTCGCACGACCAATGTCAACACCTACCCCGAAGGGAAAAGCCCATATGGGTTGTTCGACATGGCAGGGAACGTATTCGAATGGGCAAGCGACTGGTACGATGCGAACTACTACAGTCAGTCGCCCGCCATCAACCCGACCGGTCCGTTAAGCGGGCAATACCGCGTTGTTCGCGGCAGTTCCTTTGAGACCGCACCCGAACAAGTATCCTCTGCGATTCGCCGTTACAACGAACAAGGCGACAGCGGACGCGATATCGGTTTCCGCTGTGCGGTTTCCGATCCTCAACCCTTCGCTCCGTATTGTCAATTGACAGCCCAGATACCGGCGGGGAATGAAGCGGTCGAAACCGCATGCACCCTGCCTGAAGGGGCGGTCATCAGTAATTACTGCCAGCAAGGCGACGGATATGCTGTTGTGAACATCTCCTTTGGCGCAACCTGGGAAGAACGCGGGACACGCATCCAATGCCAGGAAAAGGTCGAAGGCGGAATCAGACAATTGATCTGCCGCGGGCCCATAGGTATCGAATCGACAAACGAAGTCGTGGTCTGCAACCCCGCCTGTACCAATCAGGTGGATGTCAGCGGCATGAATCCGGGCTGCCCCACTGGCTATACCCTAGACCCATCCAATGGCTCTTGTTCCTACACGCCAATTCTCGCACAGGCAGGGGCGGGCGGCTGTCCCATTGGGTATATAACCAGAGAAAGCGGCGGACAACAATTCTGCGTTGCCGGTCCCGATGCGAACGGTTCCTGTCCGATCGGAACGTACTTCGATGACCTTGCCGGGATGTGCGCGCCTCCGAACGGCGAATCCTCCGCTCCCTTTGGCATTGACAACGCGGTCCTTGCCAGCCAGACGTATGCGGGCTGTGCGGCTGGATACACCTACAATGAGAACTTCCAGTGCTGTCAAGTGAACGCAGGCGGCGTCTACCCGACCTGTTCCCCCGGCTATTCCTTCGATGCGAACCTGCAAGCCTGCGCGCCGGTGGCGGAAGAGGAACTCGGCGGCACCGGATGCATCACAGTACGTGTGAACACATTCAAATGTTCCACACCCGAGGACAAAGTGTGCGCGCCAATCAAAACAGAAGCCCGTTGTGTGGCAAACCTCTCCTGCAAATGGAACGAAAAAGCGGACGCCTGTGAGCTTCGACCGCCGCCTTGGGCTGAATAATATATCCTTAATCAAATTGGGCTTGGCAGGAATCACCCAAGCCCAATTTGTTTTTTTTTCATTGATCCATCTATCGATTATTGTTGTGTACAATAGCACACTGTCTGCCTACCAAAATTGAAACAAACAAGATATTCTGCTGGACAGCCTGCCGGTTCATCATATTCTGGTTCCGCTCCCGGTGGCAGAGGACACAAACCAGGCTCCTTACCCGTTGGCTGAAAACCGATAGCCATACGACAGGAATTGTCCAGTTCGTAAATTGACTTAATTGGATAGAAGAACTCAAATTCCTTTAATGATGATCCAGCTTGTTCGTGTGTAAAGCGATCATTATGGTCAAACAATGCGGGATCAAGCATTTCATGTCCAGCCCACATTCCAATCAAATAACTGAAGTTACCCTGCAAACTGGAGCGTTTCAACGCAAATTGCACCGTGCAAGGATCATTCGGATCGGTACGCGCCCAGGCAAGATCCGGGTCATCTCCCACACCTGCGCCGAAAAGTTGGGTCTCGAAACCGTTCGCATCGAGCGGTTTTTCATCAGCAGTTATCTTGACCAAACCGCCAACATCATTGTTTTCATCGAACCAAACTTCCACGCTGTCTGTCGACCAGTCGCTGGAGAACGGCGCAGCCGCCAAAACCAATAAATCGCCGCCGCCGTTCAAGTCCCAATCTATTTCAAACGCATACCTGCCATCAAGACGGCATCCCGCGTCACCTTCTTTCATGGTGATTACACCATATAGCCAATTATCATCCTGATAAACCTGGGTATTGATAATATCGATCGCAGGATAATAGACATCCATTTCATTGGCGTTGAAGGGTCTCTCGTAGCGCCCAAACGTGAAGCGGTCTCCGTCCGGCGCGCGCTTGTCTGGAGCAGTGCTCGAAGAGTCCTGGTCGCCTGCCAGTCCGCTCTGCTTTTCAGGCAAATTCCCGGGCACCGTCTCATGCTGAACGGTTGCTGTATCTGTGGCAACCGGACCGGATTCATTACCGCCAGTGATGGGAATGACCGGCTGAGTCTCCTCCATCACATCTTCCACAGGCGCGGATAAACCCAGGTTGCAGCCTGAAAGGGATACCATTAAAAGAAAAGACAGGTATGCGACAGTTTTAAGGTTTTTTCTCATTTTTCACTCCTTTCATTTTTGAAAGGAGTATACATCCCGAAAAGCGGGGGGGCAATAGGATATTGGTCTCACATGCCTCTTCCAACCTTCATGATCTCCTCCACCGCCGCCGGGTTCACCAGCGATGAAGTATCGCCCAACTCCAACTCTAAATACGCCGCACGGATCACCCGGCGCATGACCTTGGCATTACGCGTTTTGGGCAGGTCGTTTACGAACAGGATGGCTTTCGGCGCAAGCGGTTTGCCCATCTCTGCCACTACCATCTCTTGTAATTCCTGACGAAGATCATCGCTTCTTTCCACGCCGGGGCTTGTCACTGCAAAAAGGACCAGCTCACTGCCCTTGACCTCATGCGGCACCCCGATCGCCGCCGCTTCCACAATAGACTCATGCCTAACAAGGATCGACTCCACTTCAGCCGGGCCCAAACGCTTGCCCGCGATCTTGATCGTATCGTCCGAACGCCCCAGGATGTACCACAAACCGTCGTCATCCACTGCCGCAAAATCGCCATGCACCCATATATTCTCCCAGCGCGACCAGTATGTATCCAAATACCTTTGCTTGTCCTTCCAAAAACCGCGCGTCATCCCGATCCACGGCGCTTTGATGACCAACTCCCCAACCGCATTTCGAATTGACCTTCCATTTTCATCCAGCACATCCGCCGCGATGCCGGGGCAAGGCGCGGAGAAGGCGCAAGGCTTGAGCGGCAGGGTGGGATTGCCCATTACAATGCCGCCTGAAATTTCCGTCCCACCGGAATAGTTGACGATCGGGATTCGCCCGCCGCCGACCTTCTCGAACAACCACATCCACGGATCGGGGTTCCACGGTTCGCCCGTGGAGGCGAAGCACTTCAGCGAAGATAGATCATGCTTCTCGAACTGCTCCTCGCCGTGCGGTATCAGCGAACGGATCAACGTCGGCGAAACTCCCATTTGATGGATGCCATGTTTTTCGACCAAGTCCCACGAACGATCAGGAGCAGGGAAATCCGGCGCGCCGTCGTAAAGGAAGACTGTGGCGCCAAGCAATAACCCGCCGAATACCAGCCAGGGACCCATCATCCAGCCCATGTCGGTCATCCAATAAATGACATCACCGCGATGAACATCCGTGCCGAACGCCATATCTTGCGCCGCTTTGACCGGGAATCCACAGTGCGTGTGAAGCGCGCCTTTCGGCTTGCCCGTTGTGCCGGAAGTGTAAATGATCATCAAAGGGTCTTCGGCGTCGGTTCTTTCGGTCTCACACTGATCGGGCTGTAAATCGATCAGGTCATGCCACCAATGATCCCTGCCTTCCTTCATATTTACATCCTGCCCGGTTCGTTTCAAAACAATCATGTGCTTTAATGTAGCAATTTGCTCCGCCGCTTCATCCGCAACGGATTTCATCTCCACAGCTTTGCCCCGCCGAAAGGCTCCATCCGAAGCAAAGAGCGCTTTCGCCTCCGCATCCGCCATCCGCGAGACGATGGCTCCCGCGCCATAGCCTGAAAACAATGGCAGGATGATTCCACCGATCTTCGCGATCGCCAGCAGGGCAATGACGATCTCCGGCGTCATCGGCATGAAGATGCCAACCGCATCGCCCTTGCCAAGCCCCAGTGACCGCAGGGCATTGGCAGTCTTGTTTACTTCCCGGTAAAGTTGTTCATACGTCAGGCTTCTTACATTTCCTTCTTCCCCCTCAAATAGAACTGCATTCTGCGTCCTGTTCTCCACACTCTGCCACTTATCCACGCAATTATGGACAATATTCATCTTTCCGCCGACACACCACCTTGGAAGTTGAATTCCATCGGAAAGGTCCACCACGTTTGAATACGGCGCGTAAAACTGGATATCGAGAAATTTCAAAACCGCTTCAGTAAACCAGGGAACATCCCCCGTGGATCTTTGCATCAATTCATCGAAATCCTTGATTCCATGCAGCCGCATGAATTTCGTCAGGTTGGCATGTTCGATATGCTCACGCGATGGGCGCCAGACAATCTCTCCGCCAAATGTAAATTGCTCGGTCATGGGCACTCTCCTCCGGATGGGTTTGTTCTGATTCTATCGCAACTCCCCCCGTATTTCGCGTGTTTCGGAGAAATTTATCTCACTCCAAATTCCTGTTACTCCAATTCCCTCAACCATTTATATACACAAACAGACGTTCATTCCATTACCCCATACATCTGATTCGGCGCAAGCAGTTCGGGGAAGCGCGCTCGCAGCGAAGTCCGCGCTTCATAGCACAAGTGGCAGGCGTCGGCGTAGGATGAAGCGTGTTTGAGATTGTACTCCGTCACCAGCGCGGCGGGTCCGCCTGAGAGGAGGAGTCCGCAAACCGGATGGGAATCCGGATCATAGTCTTCGCAAATCTGCTTCAACGGTTTCTCGAAAAGATTGCCGATCACGATACCCTGACATATATGCAGGTTGCCCAGCGGGTCGAGATGGACGCGCCCGGGTTCACGCAAATCTTCATGTGGACAAGAATCGAATCCCTCCCAGGGATGGCTGGGGGCGCTTTCAGCAAGTTTTTCCACCGCCCGACCGCGATACATGACCTCGCCTTGATCTTCGATCTGAACGTGGGTTTCTTTCGTTTCCGGGTTGGGTTGAGCGATGCTGATCATGCCTGTTGGAATATGCAGCCACTTCGCCGCGACCAATGCGTTCTGCGGGCGCTCGCCCAGACATTCTTCACAATGGAAGAGATCGCTGCTGACGGACAGATCGCTCACCCGCCCCGCCAAGGGGCGCAGCCATTCCGCGGCATCTTCGACCGAGTTCGCCCAATAGGCGTTGGAAACAATGCCCACGGAAAACCCCATCTCCGCCGCCATGCGAACCGCCTTTACCAAAACCGCGTAATACAGGAACGGCTCGCCGCCTTCGAAATAGATCGAAGCAACTCCCGCTTCTTTTGCCTGATTCAGAACGTCCTCGATCTGTTGGAGAGTCAGCGTTCCCGTCTGCCGCGGACTGCCCCACACAAAACAATGATCGCATTCATACGTGCATTGATAGGTTAAAAGGATGTGCAAGCCTGAAAGTTTCATGGGTTATGTCCAGTCGAATATCCTAGCCAATGCCTCCCCCACCGCGTCGGGGAGACCATGCGCGAGTCCCGGCGCGATGAGCGAACCGGTCCTTTCGCGCAGAACACCGAAGAACAATCCGCTGAACGACGCGAAGAGCGCCCATCCCCACGAAAGGGAGGCAGAACCAATTTCGGGATCGTAGGTATTGAAGGCATGCAGCAGCCCGAACAGAAGGGAGGCGATGAACAAGCCCGCGCCGAATTGGATTCCAAACATCCGCATCGGACGCCCGAAGGCTTGATTCAACCTCGATTGAACATATCCACGCCAGACGAATTCCTCCCCAAAGCCCGAAAAGACGAACTGCCAAAAGACCGTTGAAACGATCACCAGATCCAACCTGTTCAGTGAAAGCGCCGTCAGAATTGGGAACGCCAACAGCAAAAGGATAACCATCAAACTCCCCCGCCCAGACTTGACCGGACTCCGGCGATTCAACACCCAGATCATCACCGCCAAACCGACAAGTTCCATCAAAGCAACGAACGCGCCGCCACCGAGCTGATGACTATCCAGCGTCAGCCACATCGCGCCGGCCACGCCAAGGCCCAGCGGAATCAACCGCACGAGATACGCCTTGAGCCCAAGATCGAGATTCGCCTGCCACCCTTCCAACGAGACGCCGTATTCCGTCCAGTTTCGCCGCGCCAGCCAGATGATCAGCGCGGGAATGCCCACGAAAAACAGCATCCCAGAATACGACCAGCCAAGGGTTTCCAATTCCCACTGAACCATTCCGGTCGATCTCCGCATCATTCCCGCCGCCTGCATCAGGGTATACGCCAGCCCGATCTCAAGAACTGCAAGCAATTTCGATTTCATCACGCGCCCGATCCCATTCCTCACAACCAGTATACAAAAGCGCGCTCCGCAAATCATGTGTCAAAAATCACTTTGCAGACTATAATCACCCCAACTCACAACGGAGGAATCATGTCGAACGTACACGAATCCAAACACCCCCTGATCGCCCATAAATTATCGAAACTAAGGGATAAACACACCGAACCCAAGAAGTTCCGCGAACTCGTAAGAGAGATTGCGGGACTTCTTGCATACGAAGCCACCGCCGACCTTGCCACCATTCCCGTGGAGATCGAAACCCCACTCGAGAAAATGACCGCCCTGCAGCTCAAAGAAAAGATCGGGCTGGTGCCCGTGCTGCGCGCCGGACTGGGCATGGTCGAAGGCATTTGGGAACTCATGCCCTCCGCCGAAGTCTGGCACATCGGCCTATACCGTGACGAAAAAACATTGAAGCCCGTCGAATATTACAACAAGCTGCCCATCGAGCCACGCGTTTCCGTCTGCCTCATCCTCGACCCAATGCTTGCCACAGGCGGCTCCGCCACAGCCACGGCAGATGTATTAAAAAAATGGGGCGTGAAGAAGATCAAATACGTCGGGTTGATCGCCGCCCCCGAAGGCATCAAAGCCATGCAAACCGCCCACCCCGACATTGACATTTTCACCGCCGCCATAGACGACCATCTCAACGAACGCGCCTACATCGTACCCGGGCTGGGAGATGCAGGCGACAGGCAGTTTGGGACGGGGTAGCCCAAAATGTTGTGGAGTCTACCGGCGACAATCCGCTACACTCTGGAAGAGCGGGATGAATATCTGCTTTTTATCGGCGAAGGCACGGAGGGCAATCTTCAATCAAACATCGAAATCCACAGGATGATCGTCCAAACCTGCATGGAGCGCAACTGCAGAAGAATATTGGTGGACGACCGGAACGTGGTGTATACGGCGTCCGCGGCTTCCATTTATGAACTGGCAAAATACTACGCCGCGACGGATGTGCCGCGCTACATTCAACGGGCGGCTGTCCTTGCCAACCCCGCCAACATGGACATGAATCAATTCTATGAAAATACCGCGCAAAACCGCAACATCGACCTGCGGATTTTTTACGATCTCTCCGAAGCAGAAAGATGGCTGATAAATCCATAGCCGCGACAAAATGAAAGCCATGCTGCTCGAATCGCTTGGGGATGTAAAACCGCTTCAACCTCCATTGAAGCTGGTTCAACATCCCAAGCCGACTCTCGACCCGGGCGAAGTCCTCATCAAGGTCACGCGCTGCGGAGTGTGCCACACCGAGTTGGACGAGATCGAAGGCAGGACTCCCCCGCCTCGATTGCCCGTCATTTTGGGGCATCAGGTTGTCGGGGTCGTCGAAGAGGGAGAAAACAAAGGACAACGGGTTGGCGCGGCGTGGATCGCCTCAGCCTGCGGGGAATGCGGATTCTGCCTAAGCGGGCGCGAGAATCTATGTCCGCAGTTCAAAGCGACGGGGCGCGACATCCACGGCGGCTATGCGGAATACATGAAAATCCGCTCGGATTTTGCACATCCGATTCCTGAGTCAATGTCAGATTCAGAAGCGGCTCCGCTCTTGTGCGCGGGAGCAATCGGATATCGTTCCCTGAGGTTGAGCAACCTGCAAAGCGGGCAATCGCTTGGGTTGATGGGCTTTGGCGGGTCGAATCATTTGGTGTTGAAACTGGCAAGGCATAAATATCCCAGCTCGAATATATTTATCTTCAGCCGGAATCCTGCCGAGCGAGAATTCGCCCTGTCCTTGGGGGCGGCTTGGGCGGGCGGCATAGAGGAGAGTCCACCTGCGGCGTTGGATGCGGTCATAGACACTACTCCGGTTTGGGGTCCGGATGTGGAAGCGCTGAAATGTCTCAAGCCGGGCGGACGTTTGGTCATCAACGCCATCCGCAAAGAGGAAAAGGACAAGGATGTCCTTCTTCGCTTGAATTACCCGGAACATTTGTGGATGGAGAAGGAGGTCAAAAGCGTGGCGAATGTGACCCGCGCCGACGTGCGCGAGTTTTTGGAGATCGCCGGGGCGGCGGGCATCAAGCCGGAATTTCAGGAGTATGATCTGGAAGACGCAAACCGGGCGTTGATCGAAATGAAGCAGGGCAAGATTCGAGGAGCAAAAGTACTCACCATCCATTGAGGAGAGGGCATGTCATCTGAAAAATACATCCTGGCAATAGACCTGGGGACATCGGGGCCGAAAGTTGCATTATTTTCGCTGCAGGGGGAGTTGATCGGAAGTGAGTTTCAGGAAAACCGGGTGCTGTTGATGCCGGATGGCGGAGCGGAGCAACCCCCCGCCGATTGGTGGGATGCGATTAATGCCGCAGTTAAACGCCTGCTCGGCAGAAAGCTCGTCCCCAACGAAGATATACACGCCATTGCGACGACCGGTCAGTGGTCTGGGACGGTGGCGGTGGATAAAGACGGCAACGCGCTGGGCAACGCGATCATCTGGATGGACTCGCGCGGCGAGCCGTACATCAGGCAGATCGGCAACGGCTTGATCAAGGTTGCGGATTTTTCCATCGGGAAGCTCATTAAATGGATCCGGGTCACCGGCGGGCTGCCCAGCGCGGCAGGCAAAGACCCCATCGCGCATATTTTGTACCTCAAGCACATTCACCCTGAGATCTATCATCAAACCTATAAATTTCTCGAGCCGATCGACTACATCGGGCTGCTGTTGACCGGGAAATTCGCGGCTTCGGTCAACTCGATCGTGCTGCATTGGATCACCGACAACCGGAATATTTCGAACATCACCTACGATGAAAACCTGATCCGCCTTTCGACCATTGATCGGGATAAACTGCCCGATCTGCATCCTGCCAACGCGGCGCTGGGTCCGTTGCTGCCGAACATCGCAAAGGAATGGGGCTTGCCGGGCGACACCATGGTCATCATGGGTTCGCCGGACGTGCATTCTGCGGCAGTGGGATCGGGCGCGGTGGCGGATTTCGATACGCACGTGTACATCGGCACGTCCGGCTGGATGACCTGCCACATGCCGTTCAAGAAAACGGATGTGTTTCACAGCCTGGCGTCGCTGCCTTCGTCCATTCCCGGGCGGTATCTGCTGACCAACGAGCAGGAATGTGCGGGCGTGAATTTGCAATACCTGCGAGACAATGTATTCTTCCACAACGACGAGCTAACGCCGGGCACACCCGAAAATGCCTACCAATTGTTCGACCAGATCGCGGCTCGGACTCCCGCCGGAAGCGGCGGCGTACTCTTCACTCCCTGGTTATACGGCGAGCGGACCCCGGTCGAAGACCGCTTCGTGCGCGGCGGGTTCTTCAACCTGTCGTTGAATACCAACCGTGAGCACATGGTCCGCGCAGTGTTCGAAGGCGTGGCATTCAACGCACGCTGGCTGTTGAAATACATCGAACAGTTCATCGGCAGGCAGGTGGAGGCGATCAACATGGTGGGCGGCGGGGCAAAATCCGATATTTGGTGCCAAATCCACGCGGATGTACTGAACCGCCCGATAAGGCAGATGAAGGATCCCATCGAAGTCAACGTGCGCGGCGCGGCAATGCTGGCGGCGGCATCACTGGGATATATCCGTTATGACGATATCGCCTCGCGGGTGCCTGTGTCGAAGACCTACACTCCAAACCCGGATCACCGAAAGATTTACGACGAACTTTTCCGGGAGTTCTTGGCGGTGTATGAGAATAACAAGAAGACCTATGCAAGATTAAACAAAAGTGACAGTCACTTATAAGTGACTGTCACTTTTCGCGGAAACTGGAGAATTATGAACCTCGAAGACCTTTTGATGAAACACATCGGCAAACTTCCCGCGCCGCTGGTGGCATGGGTGGAAAAACGGATGAAGAAAATCCCCTCCATCCGCGAGAAGATAGACAAGGAATACGACGGTATGATGGCGGGGTTGGAATCATCGCTCAAGCCCTACAAGGACAGGTATCCCGTCTTCGCAAAACTCCCAGCCAAAGGGCGCGACCGCGAGGAAATTTTGCAGGAAATGGAGTCCCTGCGCGAGCATGAAGAAACGCAGTGGAAGGATGGCTTCGTCTCCGGCGCGGTCTACCACGGGGACGAGAGTCACATCGGGTTTCTGAACCAAGTCTATGCACTGAACTCACAGAGTAATCCTTTGCATGCGGATGTGTGGCCCAGCACGACCAAGTTCGAGGCGGAGATCGTTTCCATGACGGCGGGCATGCTGAACGGCGATTCCGCCTGCGGGACGATCTCATCCGGCGGCACGGAAAGCATCATGCTGGCAATGAAGACCTACCGCGATTGGGCGCGCGACACGAAAGGCATCACCAAGCCAGAAATGATCGCGCCCTCCACCGCCCACGCCGCGTTCGACAAAGCCAGTCAGTATTTCGGGATCAAAATGGTCAAGGTGCCAGTGGATGCTGACTCGCGCGCGGATGTGAACGCCGTCCGCCGCGCCATCCACCGCAACACCGTCGTCATCGTAGGCTCGGCGCCTTCCTTCCCGCATGGCGCAATCGACCCGGTCATGGAAATGTCCGAACTGGCGCGGCAGCGAAACATCGGCTTTCACACAGATGCCTGCCTTGGCGGGTTCGTGCTACCGTGGGCGGAGAAACTCGGCTACCCTGTGCCGCCGTTCGATTTTCGTTTGCCCGGCGTTACTTCCATTTCAGTGGACACGCACAAATACGGGTACGCGGCAAAAGGCACGTCGGTCATTTTGTATCGCAGCAAGGAACTGCGCCATTATCAGTATTACACCACCACCGAGTGGCCCGGCGGCTTGTACTTCTCGCCCACCTTCGCGGGCAGCCGCCCCGGCGCATTGAGCGCCGCATGCTGGGCGGCACTGACGTCCAT
>CAZLWG010000069.1:0-15228 GCA_964563315.1 uncultured Anaerolinea sp.
CGGCAGGACTCGAACCTGCGACCTATTGCTCCGCAAGCAAGCGCTCTAATCCACTGAGCTACGAGAGCGTTCGATAAGCGGGTGGTATTTTACTGTAATGCGGGGGGACGGTCAAGGTGCTTGACTGACAGTGTGCAAGCAAGTAAAATGGTGGGCGCTTTGCGGGAGTCGCCAAGTGGTAAGGCGTCAGCCTTCCAAGCTGATATTCGTGGGTTCGAATCCCATCTCCCGCTCTGGTTAGCGGTTAGCCATTAGCATTTAGCAGAACGATGTAAATGCCGAGTGCTAATCGCTAATTTGTTTACAGGGGGCCCGTGGCGCAGCGGTTAGCGCAGGCGACTCATAATCGCTTGGTCGCAGGTTCGAATCCTGCCGGGCCCACTATAGATTATTTTTTTAGGAAAAACTACAGCGGACGGCGATAAGCCGTCCGCTGTTCGTTACTTCAACTGCTCTCTCACCTGCTCATAAATCCCCGGTGTGGTGGCGAGGATGGTGAGTGGTTTCAGGTAATCCGGGCTCCCATCCACAGCCGTGACCTTCGCTCCGGCTTCGGCGGCGATCAAGCCCCCGGCGGCGATGTCCCACGGTTTGAGCTTGAACTCCCAGAATCCGTCGAAGCGCCCCGCGCCGACGTAGCACAAATCCAACGCGGCGGAACCGAGCCGGCGCACACCTTGAGTCCGCTTGCCGAGACGTTCGAAGTATTTGAAATTGTCCAATTCGGTGTTCCAGGTGTCATAAGGGAAGCCGGTTACCAACAGGCTTTTGCCGAGTTCTGTGGTGCCGGATACTTGTAATTTCCTGCCGTTCAGGTATGCGCCCTTTCCGCGTTCGGCGGTGAACATTTCATCGCGCATCGGGTCATAGACGGCGGCGAGAGTCAGTACGCCATGAGAGGCGAACCCAAGCGAAACGCAGAAGATGGGGATGTGATGCGCGTAATTGACAGTGCCATCGAGCGGGTCGATATACCAGAGGTCGCTGTTCAGTCCGGTCGTCTCGCCGCTTTCTTCGGCAAGGATATGCCCGCCGGGGAAATGCGACTGGATCTCGCCGATCAAAAAAGCCTCAGAGGCGTGGTCGGTTTCGGTCACAAGATCAATCACCCCTTTATATTGAACCGTGTGGTCTTTATCATATCCCTCGCGAAGAATGCTTCCCGCTTCGCGCGCGAGTCGTTCCAGGTCTGAAAGATTTGGCTTCATGCGTGTCCGTTCCAAACGCGGCGTCCCAGCGCGGAAAGGGCAAATTCCACAGCGAGGGCGGCAGTTTGATTTTGTACATCGAGGATCGGGTTGACTTCGACGAGGTCCATGCCGATGAGTTTGTTGGTCTCCGCAAGCATCTCACAGGCAAGATACGCTTCGCGCTGGGTCAAACCTGCTGGAACTGGCGTTCCGACGCCGGGCGCGTGACGTGGATCGAGCGCATCGAGATCGAGAGAGAAGAAGATGCCATCCACGTCGCGGCTGACGCGTTCGATGGCTTTTTCCAGCACGGTCACCATGCCGTAGCGGTCGATCTGTTCCATGCTCATCACCATCGCGCCCGCATCCTGTAAATTGACTTTTTCGCCCGCATCCAGATCGCGCGCGCCGATGATGGCGATATTCTTCGGGTCGATCACAGGCGTTGGCTCATCCCACAATTGCACCAGGCTTGGGTCGCCAAGCCCGCAAAGGATGGCAAGCGACATGCCGTGGATATTGCCCGAGGGCGTGGTTTCGGCGGTGTTGAAATCGGCGTGGGCGTCGAGCCAGATGACACCGATCTTGCGACTGCGCGCCGCGCCTCGCACCGAGCCGATGGAGAGACTGTGATCGCCTCCGATCACAAGCGGGAAGTTGCCCGCCAGAACCGAAGTGGATACTGCGCCGGAAACTCTCCGCGCCATGGGGATGATGCAATCGAGATATTTTAGTTTCGGGTTGGTGATGGAACACATCTCCGCAATGGGCACTTCCACGTTGCCTTCATCCCGGACGGTGTAGCCAAGGTCCTCCATTTTTTGCTGAAGGTGCGCGTATCGGATCGCGCTGGGTCCCATGTCCACACCGCGGCGGTCAGCGCCGAGGTCAATGGGAACACCGATGATGTCAATTTGCATGAATTACTCCTGAAGAAGATTGATCTGGATTGATCTAATTTTTCGCCGAATATGCTGTTACGCGGTTTCGTCCGTTCGATTTGGAATGATAGAGCGCCTCGTCGGCAAGCATCAACAGAACGTCAGCGGAGTCGGTATGTTCGGGGAAGGATGCGACACCGGCCGAAAATGCGCATTTTAATTTTCGATTCTCGTATTCTACGACCGTTTCCCCGAATTTTTTTCTCAAACGCTCGGCGCGGTCATGAGCGGACTCCAATGCGGCATCCGGCATGAGAATGATGAACTCCTCGCCGCCGTACCGGCAGACGATGTCGCTTTGGCGCGTGTTCTCGATCAGGAATCCCGCCAAGGATTGCAGGACGAAATCACCGCACTTGTGCCCGTAGGTATCGTTAAACTGCTTGAAATGATCCACATCGATGATGATGACGGAAAACGGGGTCTTTTCGCGGATTGCCCTGGCCGCCTCCTTATCCAGAGCCTCGGCAAAAAAACGACGATTGAAGACACCCGTCAACGGATCGCGGATGGCTTGTTCCTGTAGCTGCATGCGCAGGCTTTCATTTTCATCCAACTGCTTTTGAAGCGAATCGTTGAGCGCCTTCAACTTATTTTCGAGCGCTTTTCGCTCGGTGATGTCGTATGCCACGATGACGCGCCCTTCCAGTTTGCGCTGGCGGTTGTAGATCGGCGTGATGATGACTTCGAGCGTGTGCGTGAGTTCGCCGGGGATTTTAATCTCCTCGCGGGATTGTTCCAGAAAGAAGAAGCGATTCATTAATTGGGGCCAGTTACGAAATACATGGATCGGATCTTGTCCAATGATCTCTTCCAGGGGCTTTCCAAGCCATTTCTGCGCCATCGCATTTGCATCCACCACGCGGTCATGCGAGTCGATCACAAATACCATTTCAGGGATATGCTCCATGACCGTATCGCGGGCAATGGGCACCAGGTCGAACATGCGCAAGCCGAAGATTCCAGCCGCCAATAAAATTGCAGTGATGGTGAAGGAGAGAGGCGTCAGGTCAACGGGAACGGGGAAGACAGGCAGGATGGCGGGATTCAGCTGATAAATTATGTTGAGAATGAAAGGAATTAACACTGCGCCCAATAAATACGGCGTCTGCCTGCGATAGGAAAGACGTGATTTGATGAAACGCCAGACCAACACCCCCATGCCGCCCAAGATCAACGAGTATGCCTGCGCGAATGCGATCCAGTACATGGGTCCGCGGGAGATGATGAAGGGTCCGCCCGTTTTGGAGGCAACTCGAACAGCGGTGTAATAGAAGTGAAATCCGTTTTCCGAAAATAGATAAACCAAAGAAGCGATTGGAATCACCCAAAACAGCAGTTGGATGGGTTTACGCGTCAGCCATTTATCCAGCCGGGTGTATTTCAAGGCAAAGAAAAACCAAAGCAAGGGGACGATCTGGATGCCGATATTTTCCAACTTCAGCCAGAAAAGTTTTGATTCAAATGCCGGGGAGAGCGTGATCATGGCATAACAAAACGACCAGACACCCAACCCGAGCAGCATGAAGGACATCGAGTGAATTCCGCGCTTGGTCGGACGACGTAGTAGTACCAATGCAATGGTAAAAGCCGCCATTGCATTGACGATTAAAACGACCGCAAAGATGATCCACTGAAAATCCATCAAATTGATTATTGCAGATCAGGCTGTTCGGTAATACCCCACATCCACGGAATATACCTGGCCGCGTTTAATGACCTGCTTCACAAGATTGGTCCCATAGCGATAACCGAGTTGGCGATAATCTGACACGCACAAGATGAGCAGGTCGGCCTGTTTTCCGATCTCCAGCGAGCCGATCACATCCGACCTGCGGATCGCCTGGGCGGCATTGATGCTCGAGGCAGCAATGGCTTGCGCCGGGGTTAACCCCATATAACGGCAGGCGAGCGCAATGGCAAACTGCATGGATTCATTCCACGAAGTGCCGGGGTTGCAGTCCGTTGCAATGGCGAGCATGGCATCTGCTTCCAGTAATTTTTTGGCGGGGGTGTAGTGACGTTCCGCCAGCCCGAACGGCGTGCAAGGGAGCGCAACGGCAACCGTATCCGATTTCCCCAGCGCCTGAATATCCGCATCCGACGTGACCACAAGATGGTCTGCCGACGCGGCCTTCAACTCCGCCGCAAGCGCGGCCCCGCCGAGGTTATCGAACTCGTCGGCGTGGATCTTGAGCGGGAATCCCAGCGACCCGGCCCGGGTCAGGATTTGACGCGATTGTTCGAGGGTAAAAGCCTTTGTCTCACAGAATACGTCTACAAAAGGCAAAGGACTTCTCGGCGCGTGCGTCTCCCACCATTCCTTTAGCATGGGGAGCATGGTATTGGTGATCTCGTCCGTGTATCCTTGGGGGTTGTCCTTGTATTCGGGCGGGATGGCGTGCGCGCCCAAAAACGTGGGAATCAGATCGAGCGGACTTTCATCATCCAGCGTGAGCAGGGCTTTGAGCAAACGCAGTTCTGTCGAGATTTGAAGCCCGTAACCGGTTTTGGTTTCAGCAGTGGTTGTGCCGTTTCTGAACATCCGAAGCAGACGCGGGCGGGTTTGTGCAATAAGCGTTTCCATGTTCGCGGTGCGTGTGGCTTTGACAGTGGAAAGAATGCCGCCGCCGGCTGCTAGGATATCGAGATATGGCGTTCCTGCCATCTTCAATTCGAATTCATCTGCGCGGTCTCCCGCCCAGATGACATGTGTATGTGGATCCACGAAGCCGGGCATCACGACGCATTGGTTTGCGTCGAGGGTTGGCTCTTCGGGATAGGCGCTTTTGAGTTCGTCTGTCGTTCCAATTGCAACGATTTTTTCATCACGCATGAGTACGGCGCCGTTCTCAATGATGCCAAGCGTGCCGAGAGATTTCCCACGCTGTGGTCCGCCCGCAAGGGTAAGTAGTTGGGATGCAGAATGAATAAGCATTTTTTACCAGACTGTCGTTTTCTTCGCATAATTTAACCACAGAAAGCAAATAACAGGGGAAAATTAAAGTTTGTGCTTGATTTCACTATACAGTATTGTTATTCCTTTAATGAACTAACATTATTGTTAACACAAAACGGCTGTTGGGATTTGCCTTTTCGTGCAAATAATGTCATAATGCAAAACATCCTGGGAATGTCTCTCCGGGAAATTCAAAAGAAAGGAGATATAAGCCATGTTTTTTGCCCCCAAAGAAAAAGGCCAGGGCCTCGTTGAGTATGCGTTGATTCTTGTTTTGGTAGCCATTGTTGTTATTGCGGCTTTGATGATCCTCGGACCCATCATCGGCAACGTCTTCAGCGATATCAACTCCAGCCTGTCCAGTTTCTAATCATAGTCAACAAGCTTTAGAATCGATGCCGCAGACCATTTGGTCTGCGGCATCGATTCTGTTTACGCTCTTGTAAGGCTAACATAACTGTTAAGCAAAACGACGCCTGCGCACTTGATTTTTTTTAGGGGAAGAATAAAATACAAATGATCCCGGGAGGCCTTTCCGGGAAATCCAGATGAAAGGAGAAAATACCATGTTGTTCTCACCCAAGGAAAAAGGCCAGGGTCTTGTTGAATATGCGCTGATTCTTGTTTTGGTTGCCATCGTCGTTATTGCGGCTCTGATGATCCTCGGACCCATTATCGGCAACGTCTTCAGCGATATCAACTCCAGCCTCAATAGCGTGTAGTTTTCTACATTGCATATGGATATAAAAAGCCCTGTCAACGACAGGGCTTTTTATATCCTATACACGAAGAGCAGAAGGTTTCGCTCAAAGAAGTCAGTGTCCCAACCCGGCAGGTCGAATGAAACCGTCACAACCCGTGTGCCGGGTTTCAACTCCTGCTTCAATTTGTCCCCAAGCCTCTCTCCATGATCGGATGTCAGATACGCAAAAACTATATCGGCACTTTCCAGATTCGACTTGTAAAAATCCCCCGCCTCTACCCGGACGTTTGAACTGACCCCGTTGCGCAAGGCATTTATTCGGCTGACAATTCGCTGAACAGGACCTGCTTCAATGCCTACGACGTTGAGTCCAAACTCTTTTGCGGCAATGACCAATACCCGCCCATGACCGGAGCCGAGATCGTATAAAATTTCACCTGCCTGCGGATCGGTCAGTTCCAATGCCCTGCGGATTCGTTCCCGCTCTGTGGAAATGGGCGGCAGTCCGTACCATGCAGGGACCAACATCCATAACAGAGCAATAAAAATGACCGATGCAGCAACGATGCCGAGGAAAAGTTGCATGCTATCCTTTTTGCATTCTCCATAAAGCCATAATGCCTACGATGTTAAAACCAACAGCGGCGAAGGTAACAAATGAAAAACCATACTTCTGATAGATAAATGCCGCCAAAAACGCACCCAATGCACGACCAATTGCATGACCTGTAACATTCATGGACAAAATCGTCGCGCGGGCGGATGGCACAAGTTCCGACACAAGGGGGATGTGGCTTACCAGCGTATATTCGAAGGTAATGTAGAAGAGGAACAGACCAATCAATGCGCCTGTCTGGGTTTGGCCGATGAACGGAAGCAGAATCGACGCCAAAGCATTGCTGACCAATCCGATGGCAAGAGCGAGCGGTTTGCCAAGTCGGTCTGTCGTGAGTGCGACCAATCCCTCTCCGCTTAGTTCGGAAATGCCGATGACCGCCGACGCACCTGCGAGGGCAATGATCTTCAATCCAAATGAATCCTCCAGCCAGACCCCGAAGATAATGTTGACTAGTTCATTTGCCGCGCTTGCCCACAAGGCAATGGAAATTCCAGCCAGCGCGGGAATGGACGTCAAAATTGCGCGATAGTTTTCGCGCGAATTGGAAACGGGCTGATGATGCGGATCTTCACGCGGGACAACGCGCCAGATGATAAAGAAGATGATCAACCCCAATACTGTAAAAATAGGGAAAGGTGCAGACCAACTGAAGCGATCGATCAGAAATCCAATGACTGGCACGCCCACGATGAAAGACATGGACCACGCTACTTCGGTGACAGCAAGCGCCGTGCCACGCTGATGATAGGGGATGCGATCCCCAAAATAGGCTTGCATGGCGGGGTCGAATATGTATTTGCCAATCATGGCAAGGATCAGTGCAAGGGCAAGTGTCGGGAAGGAAGGATAAAGAGCCACTGCCCCCATGCCGATGGAAAAGATGACGATGCCGGTCAACATGCCGAACTTCCTGCCGCGCAGATCGGCGATGGGAGCGAAAAGCGGACTGCTTGCCCCAAGAATGGAGCGCGCCGTCATCAGCAGGGACATGGTGGAAATCTCCATCCCCAATCCGCGGGCGAAGACCGGCAGGAAGGGATATACCATCCTGTGTGCTGTATTCAGGACCGTGCGCAGGAACATGAAAAGGATAAGTTGAAAACGGAGTCGCAAAAGTTATGCTTTCCGAGATTCCATCCCAATGAAGAACTTCGTCAGGAAGAATCCCGCGATCCATGCAAGCAGGTTGAGGACGACAAAGAAGGCGATGATATGCCACAAACCCGAATTGAAGATCGGGGACGGCGGCGGGTGCATCACGTTTTCAGCGGCTGCAAAGACCACCCTTAACGCCAGGATGAACAGAATATTTGCAAGAGATGTCAGCCATTTTGTTTCGAACAGCCACAAGCCCAACTGGAGCAGGATGCCTGTTACGGCGAAGATCATGGCAAGCCGAAAACGCGGTTCGGCGAGAAACAATCCATTCCAGTTTGCCTGCATTGCCCAAAGCGAGAGAGGCAGGTAGGTGACCCAGAAAACGACACCTGTTCGCCCGAGCGCGGCGCTCCAGGTGTGGAAAATGTCCCATCGCAGGATCAAACCCAAAAGTCCGGCAAGAGCCGCGAGCGCAAAAGCAATTTCGGCGGTCAATACCCAGGCTCCATGCAAGTACACGAGGCGGACGTTCGATCCCAGGGATTTTTCCTCAGGACCGATTAATGTGATCGCGGCAATAAAGATTACCGCGATAAAAAATGAAATGAGATGTTTATGTTTGAGCATGACCGAATTGTAACCGTATAAGGTATGATTCGCGCATGTTAAAAAGTTTCCGTGAAAGGGACATCAAACTGAGTCCGCAGGCGGTGAATGGATTTCATCTGCTCGCCTCTGTGATGATCGTGGGCATCTTCGCTCTTTTCATCGGGCTTGTTTATTGGAATCTCCTCCCGCCGCGCAAGGACCTGTATAACGAACTGTGGGGTCCCGCGAATTTGTTGGTCAACGGCAAAAGCCCGTATGATACGACTCCGCTGAATGCAAATCTTCCTGCTGCCTGGCTTCCGATGTCCATAGGTTTATTTACTCCGCTTGGCTGGCTGAACGAACATACAGCGCTCTTTTTTTGGTTTGCGTTCAATCTGGCAGTTATGTTTCTGATGGTCCTCATTGCGCAGGGGGAGCACAAACCCGCATACCTTTCTTTTATAACCGCTTTGTTCGCGTTTGCATTCCCGCCTGCAATCTATCACCTCATGCTGGGACAATTCTCTTTGATGACAACATTGTGTGCTGTCCTTGCCGCGCATTCCATCATGAGAGAGAAACATTGGCTTGGCGCTTTCCTGCTTGCATTGGCGCTTTCCAAGCCGCATTTGATGAGCCTCACGATGCTTGGCTTAAGCGTGTGGTATTTCCAACGAGGAGGGGCGGGGTCCATGCTGGGATTTTGGCTTAGGACGGTTGCCGCCGCTTCGGTTTTGTGCCTGCCGCTTTTTATCGGCTATCCAAACTGGATCCCCGATGCGCTTGCCAGTATGACATCCAATGCGCCTTGGGCGTTTCCGACACTGCTTAAACTTTTTACATTGAATTTTGGCGATTGGGGAATCCTGCCCTGGGGATCGATCGCAGTTGGAGTTGTCGCGGTTACTCCGCTTATTTGGAATCGCTTCGATATGATCGCCTCGACCTACTGGAGTCTTGGTCTGGCGCTTCTGATCTCGCCTTACTTGGGAAGCTGGGATTTTGTAACCCTGCTTCCCATACTCGTGTTCACCTTCATGAAATCAAACAGAGATGGCAGATTGTTCATCTTTTTTTCCTACCTGCTTGCATGGTATGGCATGGCGCACATTCAAGCGCTGGAAGAAAGCCACAACCATTACTTCTGGTGGATTCCCGTATGGTTCATGGCAGTCGTCGCCATAGCGGCTCGCTGGATGCGGGCTCCGAAAAAAAATGACATTCGTCAATTTACCGGATAAGACTCATCTTATACAATCAACCCCATGACGCACGAACGCGACCGCAAAAGCCTTCAAGCCATCAATCTCGGATTGGGTATTAACGTATTGCTTGCCGTTGTCAAGACCACATTCGGCGTTTTAGGGCACAGCCCGGCATTGCTGGCGGAGGGCATCAACTCCACATCGGACGTGGCGTATTACATCGCCGCCAGCGTGTTGGTGCGCATGGCGAACAAACCGGCCGACCGCGAACACCCATACGGACACCGCCAGTTCGAAAGCATCGGTGCGCTGTTGATCGGCTCGTTCATTGTTGCAACAGCTGTCGCCGTGTTTTGGGATGCGATAGATAAAGTATGGGATTTTGTGGCCGGCGTTTCAGAATCGCAGGGATCGCATCCATTTGCGCTGTGGGTTGCGCTTGCCACAGTTGCGATAAAAATTTTCCTCACCTGGTATGTTCGGCAGCTTGGGCGCGAAACCCAGAACCCTGTAGTGGATGCGCTTGCCTACGACCATCGCAATGATTTGTTCTCCGCAAGCGCGGCTTCAGTGGGTATCTTTCTCGGCCAGCGCGGGCTTCCCTGGGTGGATCCGCTGGCAGGCGCGTTTGTGGCGCTTTTGATCCTGAGAACGGGAATCTTTGTCCTGCGTGAATCATCCACGGCATTGATGGGCGTGATCCCCACACGGACTTTGGCGGAACGAATTGCGGTGCTCTTGAGGGATGTACATGGCATGAAACAACTGGAGGAATTGCAGGCACACCGCTTCGGACCTCACATCGTGCTGACTCTAACCATCGGCATTGACGGCGCTTTGAGTGTATATGAAGGTGACCGAATCGCCAGTCGTGTGGAAGAGACCCTGCTTGGGTCCATCCCAAACGTGAGGCGGGTGCATGTCCACTATCACCCCGCTGAAAAAGACCACGCAGGCTTGACGATTGACGAGATTTTGGATCAATCGAAAGAGAATAACACACCTTCAAATCAACCCGGATATTTCGAATAAAGGCGGAATTACATCCCTGATTTGATTTCCTGTCCCATCGCTTCGGCTACCAAACTTTCGATGTTAATTTCATTCGGATGCAGATCCATCCATGCCAGAAACTCTGCATTCCCTTTCGGCCCAAGCAGCGGCGATTTGACCAGCCCGCGCAAGCCAAAGCCCCCATTTTGGGCGTATTCCAGAATCTCCATCAAAACCCGCCTGTGGATCTCCGGGTCGCGAATCACGCCGTCGCCGCGAGAGACTTCCTTTTTCCCCGCTTCGAATTGCGGCTTGATGAGAGCGACAATGTTCCCTTCTCCCTTTGGGAGAGGGGTTAGGGGTGAGGGAGAAAACCACTTCTTAATAACAGGCAATAACGTCTTCAAAGAAATGAATGATGCATCCACCGTCACAAAATCGATCTTCTCCGGCAATGATTCGACAAACCTTGCATTGGTCTCTTCCATCACCACCACGCGCGGATCGTTGCGGAGTTTCCAGTGCAGAATCCCCTTGCCCACATCGACTGCGTATACTTTTGCCGCGCCGTATTGAAGAAGACAGTCAGTGAATCCGCCTGTGGACGAACCGACATCAACGCAAATAAAGCCGCTTACGTTAATTGCAAATGCATCCAGCGCGCCCGCCAGTTTTTCGCCGCCTCGTGAAACGAAGCGCGGACCGGAATCCACTGCAAGCGGGGCGTCGGGTTGGGTGGGTGTGGCAGGCTTGAGCGCGACCTGACCCGCAACCCGCACTTGTCCCGCCATGATGAGCGCCTGAGCCTTGGCGCGCGAGTCTGCCAATCCACGTTCTACAAGCAAAACATCCAGACGAACCTTGGGCATGAAAATATTGTATCAGGTAAAATAGGCGCATGTTGACTGCACTGATCAAGACCATGCGCCCGCGCCAATGGACGAAGAATGTATTCATCTTCGCAGCGTTGGTGTTCGATAAACAATTGTTGAATTTCGATTCCTTCCTGCGGACGGCGGCAGGCTTTGCGTTGTTTTGTTTGATCTCCTCCAGCGTTTATATCTTCAACGACATCGCCGATGTGGAAGCCGATCGCAAACACCCCGAAAAGAAGAACAGACCAATACCCTCTGGAAAACTTCCAATCCGCGTTGCGTGGATCGCAGGTATTGCCCTGGTGGTCGTTACGTTTGCCGCTTCGTGGTTCCTTGCGTCCGGTTTTGAGGCGGTGGTTGTCATCTACTTCCTGCTGAACATGGCATATACAAAATGGCTCAAGCATATTCCCATTGTGGATGTGCTGGTCATTGCGGCGGGGTTTGTGCTTCGCGTTCACGCAGGCGTTACATTGATCTCGGTCGAACGTTTCTCGCCCTGGCTGTATGTTGTAATGACCCTGCTCTCACTCTTCCTCGGCTTTGGCAAGCGCCGCGCTGAATTGGCTTTGCTGGCGCATGGCGCAGGCTCGCACCGCAAAGTTCTGGATGGCTACACCCTGCCGCTCATTGACCAATACATCATGATCGTTTCCGGCACGACCATTGTGGCATATTCGCTTTATACCTTTTCCGCGCCCAACGTGCCGGATAACCATAGCATGATGCTCACCATTCCCTTTGTGGTATATGCCATCTTCCGTTATTTGTATCTGATCCAAGTGGAGCAGGCGGGCGGCGCACCGGAGGATATTCTGCTCTCCGACCGTCCATTCCAAATTGCGATGATCCTTTGGGGAGCCGCCGTATTGGCGATATTTTACTACTCGTGAAATCATCGGCGCCCGGCAAGATCATTCTCTTCGGCGAGCATGCGGTCGTGTATAACCGTCCCGCGCTCGCCGTTCCTGTTACCCAGGTCCATGTGGATGTGGAAATCCGCGACTCTGATTCCACAGGAATCTGGATTCATGCGCCAATCATTGACTTACACGCCGAACTTTCCACGCTTCCCCCCGACCACCCAATTGCTTCTGTTATTCTCAGGCTTTTGCCTTCGCCCCTGCGTCCCTTTCCCACTGGGAAAGAGGATGGGGGAGAGGGCATTGACATTTTCATCACCTCCACCATTCCCGTTGCTTCCGGCTTGGGTTCCGGAGCGGCGGTTTCTGTTGCGTTGATTCGCGCGTTATCTTCATTTATTCAGAGACCTCTGACAACCCAGCAGATCAACGACCTTGTGTACGAAACCGAAAAACTCCATCACGGGACTCCATCGGGCATAGACAATACCGTCATCACCTACAACATGCCCGTGTATTTCATCAAGGGACAGCCCATCGAGACCTTCACCCCGGGCAAACCGTTCACCATCGTCATCGGCGATACGGGCATTCCTGCGCCAACGAAGGAATCGGTTGCCGATGTACGCCGTTTGTGGTTGAGAGACACCAACCGTTTTGAAGAAATCTTCAACGAGATCGCACAGATCTCACTGATTGCGCGCCGATCCATCGAGAGCGGGAAGCCCGAACTGCTTGGCGAGCTGATGGATCAAAATCACATTTACCTGCAGCGCCTGACCGTCTCCTCGCCCGAACTGGATAAGCTCGTGGAAGCCGCGCGGAATGCTGGCGCGCTCGGCGCAAAGCTCAGCGGGGGAGGCAGGGGCGGCAATATGATCGCGTTGGTGGATCAGGCAAAGGCGGAGTCTGTGGCGGAGGCGCTAATGTCCGCGGGCGCTAAACGGACAATCGTCACGGAAATCAGTTGATGTCAAAATGAATATTCTTGCACTCAAATTGATTCTTGCGCCGATCATCATCGGTTCCGCCAGCCTTGCAGGGCGGCGCTGGGGCCCCGCCGTCAGCGGATGGATCGTGGGAATGCCGCTCACATCTGGACCTGTGGTCTTTTTTGTGGCGCTCAGCCACGGCGTGCCCTTTGCGGCAAATGCGGCGCTGGGTGTAATCAGCGGCGGGCTTTCCCTTGTTGCGTATGCACTGACGTATTCATGGCTTGCTACCCGCTTTCGCTGGCATGTTTCCATTGCGGGAAGTTTGCTCATATTTTCGTTGAGCACACTCTTCCTTCAGGACATTGCAGTCTCGCTTTTACCAATCGTTTTAATGGTGGGGTTGGCAATTCTTTCGGGCTTGCGGTTTATGCCCAACGATGCGGTGGTGGAAAAAGACGTTGCTGTATTAAGCCAATGGGATATTCCGGTTCGTATTTTTATCGGCACAAGTTTCATTCTGTTGATTACCGGCATTGCCCCCCTCATCGGCTCGCGGATGACGGGACTGCTGACGACGATTCCCTTGTACGTGACCATCCTCGCCATTTTTGCCCATCGCGATCACGGCGCAGCCGCGGCGGCTCACGTCATGCGCGGATTACTGTATGGAATGTTTGCCTTTCTCGGCTTTTTTCTGGTGCTGAGTTTGTTGATCGAAAGTGCAGGCTTGGCGGCCGCCTTCGGCTTTGCCACCTTGATGGCGCTGATGGTGCAGGGGACATCATTGTTCGTCCTGCGGAAATTGCACAAATAAAACTGGAGAACTCGAAAGTCCTCCAGTTTTATTTCAATGGTTGTCATCAGACTACAGTTCTGCGGCTCGTCTTGCGATGCGGTCTTTTGCGCGTGCGATGAACTCGCTCAAGGCAAAGCCGTTTTGTTGGCTGCCGTCGCGTACGCGAAGCGAGATCTGCCCCGCTTCCATTTCATTCTTGCCAACCACGATCATGTATGGCACTTTCATTAACTGCGCCTGGCGGATTTTGGCGTTCATGCGCTGGGATGAAACGTCCGCACTGGCGCGGATGCCGTTTTCACGCAATTCTTTCGCGATCTTCTCGGCGTACTCATTCTGTTCGTCTGTGATGGAAATGACCCGCACTTGTTCCGGCGAAAGCCAGACGGGGAAATTGCCTGCGTAATGCTCAAGCAGGAAGCCTACCATGCGCTCATGCGTGGAAAGCGGAGCGCGGTGGATGCACAGAGGAACTTCGTCCTCTCCGTCCTTGTTTGTGAACTTCAAATCGAAACGCGACGGAACGGCGAAGTCCACTTGATTCGTGGCGAGTGAGAATTCACGCCCGATTGCGGACCAGATCTGCACGTCGATCTTGGGTCCGTAGAACGCGGCTTCATCCTCGCGTTCCACATACGGGACCTTGCCGTTGTCCATGGCGCGGCGCACCATGTCTTCCGTCTTGACCCATAGACGTTCATTATCCACATATTTTTTGCCCAAGCCGGATTTGGCGTGCAGCGACAGGCGCATCACATACTTCTCGATGCCGAACAGTTCGAAGTACTTGTGATACAGGTCGATCACGCCCATGAACTCCTGCTCGAATTGATCTTCAGAACAATAGATGTGGGCATCGTTCATCTGCATGGAGCGGACACGCATCAAACCGAACAGTTCGCCCGATTTCTCGTAGCGGTAGCACGTCCCATATTCCGCAAGGCGAACGGGTAGGTCGCGGTAGGAGCGTCCTTTCGAGCCGAAGATCTTGTGATGCATCGGACAGTTCATCGGTTTGACGTAATACTTCACGCCTTCCAATTCCATGGGCGGGTACATGCTTTCAGCGTAGTAGGGTAAATGACCGGAGCGGATGAACAGGTCTTCCTTCGTCAAATGCGGCGACTTGACACGCACGTAACCGGCTTTGTCTTCCATTTCCTTGGCAAGTTTTTCCAACTCTTCGATCATCACACCGCCGTTGGGAAGCCACAAGGGCAGGCCAGGACCGACTTCCTCATCGAAGATGAAGATCTCGAGTTCCTTGCCCAGTTTGCGATGATCGCGCTTCTTCGCCTCTTCCAACTGATGCAGGTATTCTTCGAGTTGTTTTTTGTTTTCCCAAGCCGTGCCGTATACCCGCTGCAACTGCTTGTTCTTTTCGTCGCCGCGCCAATACGCGCCTGCAATGGACATCAACTTGAACGCATCCGGCTTGATCTCTTTCGTGTTCGCCACAT
>CAZLWG010000070.1:0-15070 GCA_964563315.1 uncultured Anaerolinea sp.
CATTTGCCTATTACGGCGCAGTCACCTTTCTCATGCAGATCGAGACATGGTACTTTCTGTCCGCCATCACCGTCGGTCCGGAATTGCTCCCGCGCCTGTTCTTGATGGGCATCCCGCCTGCCTTCATGTTCATTCCACTGGCTGTCTGGATTTTGGGAAAAGGAAGCGCTCCAGCGGACGCTTCCCCGAACTCCGCGCTGGTCGTGCCTGCCCGTCAATGGATGTGGAAACTCGCGGCAATCGCGTTGGCGTATCTCATTCTGTATTGGAGTGCGGGATATTTCATCGCCTGGCAGAACCCCGAACTACGCGCCTTCTATGGCGCGCCTGGCGAAGCGGCGCCGTTTTTTTCCAGCCTTGCCGACACGCTTCGCAATGACCCGATGTTGTTTCCATTCCAAATTCTGCGCGCCATGCTGTGGACGCTGTGCGCCCTGCCTGTCATGCGCGGCTCGCGGGTCAACGTTTGGTGGACGGCGTTACTAGTCGGGTTGCTGTTCAGCGTACCGCAAAACATCGGGCACATCCTCGCCAATCCGTTGCTGCCCATCGCCAGTGTGCGGCTGAGTCACATGATCGAAACCGCCTCTTCCACGTTTCTATTTGGCATGATCATCGCTTGGCTGCTTCACAGGGAACATCGCTCCCTTAAAGACCTGTTTGGAATCGACTCGATGCGCGCGCCGCAAATCACCGAGAGCGCAAACGCATAAAGGAAATCCCATGGACCAAATTGCTCGACCCTCAAAATCGTCCGTCCAACTCGGCTATTGGTCGTCCATCGTCGTCACGCTGATGTTGATGATCTTCCCACTCTCGCTGGCGTTCGACCTGCCGCTCGACGTTGCGTACGGCTCGTCGTTCCTACTCGCGCCCGCATTTGTAGCGATGATGGTCAGCGTCCATCATTACGCCGCGCCCGATAAAAAAGTGTGGAGCCAACTCGGCTTGTCGTTCGCCGTCATTTACGCGGTCATGTGTTCGCTGACGTATTACATCCAGTTGACATTCATCAAGAACAATTACCTGCCCATCGCGGACGAAACGGTCGCGCCGTTCATCTTCATCCCTGGCACGCCGATCTTCGCACAGGACATGCTCGGCTACGTTTTCTTCTGCCTCGCCACTTTTGCCGCGGGACCGGTCTTCACGGGCGGCAAACTCGAAGAGTGGATCAAATGGTTGTTCATTATCAACGGGATTATGTTTGCCATCCCCACTCTTGTTATGCCTGCCATTCCCATGCCTGTCAATGCGACTGGCACAGGGGTTGGGAATCAGGTCGGCGAGTATGCCAACATCGTCTGGTCGTTCTATGTCGCAACCGCAACGGGATTGACAGCAGTGATGTTCAAACGATTAAAATAAGAGACCATGAACGCGAATCTCGAAACCATCTACAACGATTTCCACTCCAGACTGCATCGTTTCATCGTGGGGCGCGTCCCCGACCCCGACACGGCGGAGGACATTTTGCAGGACGTGTATCTCAAGATCCATGCGAAGATAGACGGCTTGCGAGAAGAAGACCGCCTCGAGAGTTGGATCTACCAGATCACGCGCAACGCCATCATTGACTATTACCGTCGCGCCCGCCCGCAGGATGAACTCTCGGAATCGCTCGCCTCTCCCTCTGAAGATGAACCTGATGCCGTTTCCAAACTTGCTTCCTCGGTGAATGGGATGATGAAATGCGTGCCTGAAAAATACCGAAGCGCGTTGGAACTAACCGATTTGCAGGGACTCACCCAGGTCGAACTGGCGGAAAAACTCGAAATATCGGTGTCAGGCGCTAAGTCACGCGTGCAGCGGGCGCGAGAAAAACTCAAGGAGGCATTTCTCGATTGCTGTCACTTCGAATTTGACCGGCTCGGTCGCGTCGTGGATTACCATCCCAATTGCGAGAAGTGCGCAGACCCCAATTACCCCAACAACATCGGTGACGACCAGACCGGGGGCTGTTGACCAACGAGAGATCCCATGCCCGTATTTGATATCATCGCCTTCGACGCCGACGATACGCTCTGGCATAGTGAGCGTTTGTATGCCCGCGCGCAAACCGAATTTACAAAACTGCTTGCCCAATACCGCAATGAAGAATATATCCAGGCGCACCTCTACGAGGTGGAGTCGCGCAACATCCAGCACTTTGGCTACGGCGTAAAGGGCTTCGCGCTTTCGATGATCGAGACGGCCGTCGAACTCACTGACGGGCATGTAACGGGAAACGACATCAAAGCCATCATCGCGCTTGGGAAGGACATGCTCAACGCCGACATCGAATTACTGGACGGTGTGACCGATACCATCGCGCAGCTTGCGGCTCGCCACTACCTGATGGTCATCACCAAAGGCGACCTGCTCGATCAGGAGAAAAAGATCCAACGCTCTGGCTTGGGAAGATATTTCCACCGCATTGAGATCGTCAGCGAGAAAACGCGCGAGAGTTACTCCAGCCTGCTCGCGGAACATTCCATCGCGCCGCAGAAATTCTTCATGGTGGGCAACTCCCTGCGTTCGGACATTCTGCCGATTCTCGAACTCGGCGGGAACGCGGCGTACATCCCGTACGAAATCACCTGGCAGCACGAAACCGCCGAACCTCCTGTAGATCAGGCTGGCTTTTATCAACTCGAACACATCGGGCAGTTACCCGATCTATTGGATACATTGGAGCGATAGGACCTCCATAATTTATTGGATCTTGGCGGACGTTGGAGAACGTCCGCTTTTTTGCATCCTTTTTCAAACCCCTGCGTCCATCAAGACGAAGAACAAGAAAGGAGACACAACCATGTTTACTCACACCGATTGGCTGGTCCATCTCGAACGCCATAAGGATTTACTCCGCGAAGCAGAGAAGGAACGATTGGCAACGATTGTCCTGCGCACCCTTAAAACTGGGGAGAAAGCCAAACCCAAACAGGAAGCACAAACACAAGCTCAGGGAATTCCTTGTTGTGAAACAGCAACTGCCTGAGCAAGGAAATAAAAAATGACTCAACTCATCGAACTGTTCTCGAAAACCCTCTTGCAAGTCTGGCATACACTGTCGGTCAACTGGATATTCCTCGCCGCCAGTGCGGTCATCGCTGCGGCATTGAAATTGTACGTGGATCAGGACCGCGTAGCATCGTTCCTTCAGCGCAATCGCAAATCAGGCGTGTTGGTCGCAACTCTCACTTCCGTTGCCACGCCCCTGTGCTCCTGCGGAACGACCGCCATCATCCTAGGCATGATGGCGGGCAATATGCCTTGGGCGCCCATCGTTGCGTTCATGGTCGCTTCACCACTGACCTCTCCCCAGGAACTCGTCTTCAGCGCGGGCTTGTTCGGCTGGAATTTTGCGCTCGCCTTCTTCAGCGCTTCGATCGCGCTCGGTCTGCTTGGCGGTGCGCTCGCGCAGATCTTCGAATCTCGCGGATGGCTTGCGGGACAGGCGCGTTTCAAACCCATCTCTGGCGGGTCAGGCGCCATTTCACTCAACGTGTCGGCGCCCTCGAAACCTCGCGTCACCCTCGCTCAACTTCTTAAGGAGATCGGTCTGGCTGGTAAACGCCTTGCGCTTTTTTTCCTCGGCTTCGCCTTCATCGGTTACCTGCTCAACAACCTCATCCCTTCAACATGGATCACAACGCTCTTTGGCGAAGGTCGCATTTATGGTGTTCCGCTTGCCGCCGTGTTCGGCATCCCCTTCTATTTCAATACCGAAGCATCCCTGCCGCTCGCCCGCGCGCTCATGGATGCGGGGATGAGTCAAGGCGCGGTCCTCGCTTTCCTCGTCACAGGAGCAGGCACATCCATCGGCGCGATCGCAGGCGCGTTGACCATCGCCCGCTGGCGTGTGGTCGGTCTGGTCATTGCCACACTCTTCATCGGCGCAGTCGCATTTGGTTATGCCTATGATCTTCTCCTCATGGCAGGCGCATTATGAGAGACCATCGCCTCGAACATGACCTCGCCTTTCTAACCAGTCCCGCTGCAGAAGGGCGACTCTCCGGCGCCAAGGGCACACGCAAAGTTGCTGATTATTTACTTGCAGAGTTGGACTCGCTGGGATTCGACTCCTCGCTCCAATCTGTGATCGTGCCCGCTGCCCGCCTCATTTCTACCCCGCGCCTGATCGTTGGAGCCCAAGCTTTTTCTCCCCGCCGCGACTTCGCCGAACTGACAGCATTCTCCGCGGGCGGACGGGTCAAAGGTCAATTACTCGTCGTCCGCGAAGACGATTTTCTCCGCCCTGATGACATCAAAGGCAAAGTCATCCTCATTCCTGAACAGCCACAGGGATTCGATCTTGCAGAGACTGTGAACACTGCCGCCGATCTTGGTGTCGCTGCGCTGCTTGTCGAATATGGCGAACCGCAGTGGTTTCATAAAACCATTTTTTCAGGCGCTGGAAAGGTTCCCGTTATTCGGATCAGAAGGTCCATCGCCCAAAAACTTGCGGGCATGAACGGCTTAAATGTGGAACTGGGATTGCCGCTTTACCACAGGACTCTTCCATGTAATAACGTTCTTGGACTCCTGCGCAGCGATTCGGATTTCACCCTTGCACTGACCGCCCATTACGACCATCTCGGCGATGATTCGGACAATGTGCGCTTCCCTGGCGCGTTCGACAATGCTTCAGGCGTCGCGGCAATTCTCGCGGCGGCGCGCGAACTCGCGAAAGAACAATTGCCGTTCAATCTGCTGGTCGCATTTCTGACGGGCGAAGAGTCTGGTTTGTGGGGCGCGAAGCAACTGATCGCCCATCCGCCCGCGCCGATTTCAGCCGTGATCAATCTCGATGGCATCGGCAGCGAACCCAAACTCAATGCCATGAGATTGGGACATCGTCAGCGCGGCGACTGGCTGGCGGAATTGGGGGAGGAAATTTTACGATCACGCGGAATTGCCGCGCAATGGGTCAATGGCAGTGATGACTCATCCGCGTTTATCTCGAAGAGTATTCCAACGCTTGGGTTGGGGCAGCAGCCCACAGGTCAGGCGCGAAGCGTAATGCACACGCCGCTCGATACGCTCGAGTCGCTTTTCATCGAAACAGTTCAGGAAGGTGTAGATGTCCTTCTTGATATTGTCAAATCCATCCCGCTTATTCAAAAGGAGAAAGATCATGTCCACACAAAATGAAAACCTGTTCGTCAAATTGGTCAAAAAATCGGTGGGACTGCCGACGGAGAAATCGAATTGTTGCAGCACACCTGCCGTACAATCGAGTGATTGTTGCGGATCAGGCAATTCCACCGAATGTTGCGGTGCAGAGGCTTCGGATGCTTTACAGTCGTCTGGTTGTGGCTGCGGCAGCGATGGCTGCTGTGGCGTGGAGGATGTAGAGGAATCTGAAACAGGTCCCAGCATCGGCTCATCCGCAATATAGTAGTAGACCTTCCCAACCATGAAGTACGCAGAGGTTACGCAGGTAAAATGCTATAGAATTGCCTTCCCCTTTGTGTACTTTTTGTTTAAGTTAAAAGCCGAAAGGAAATCGAACCATGTTCCATTCCATCCCTCCCGCTGTGCTTGGACGAATGCGCCAACTTGAAGCACGCGATCTGGAGGACCGTAGTGATGGCACACCGCGCATGCAGAGACTTCGCCAGATCCCGCCTGAAACGGGGAGGTTCCTTGCGCTGCTTGCGGCAGGCGTGCCCGATGGCGTCATCATAGAAGTCGGTACGAGCGCGGGGTATTCGACTCTGTGGCTGGCATTAGCTGCGCAGGCAACGGGTCGGCGCGTGACGACGTTCGAAATCCTGCCCGAGAAAGTGGAGCTTGCCCGCGAGACATTTCGCCTGGCGAAGGTTGAAAATGAGATCGAGTTGGTTGCCGCGGACGCGCGCCAACACATAGGGAAGTTCGACC
The DNA here is from genome assembly GCA_964563315.1 of uncultured Anaerolinea sp. Classification (GTDB taxonomy): domain Bacteria; phylum Chloroflexota; class Anaerolineae; order Anaerolineales; family Villigracilaceae; genus Villigracilis. Next base: position 5,869 of record CAZLWG010000070.1, read on the forward strand.
AGACCGCCTTTTGTTTTCTGGATGCAGAGAAGGAAGTGTACGCCGAGATCTACGAGATGGTGATTCCGCGGCTGGTGAGGGGCGGTCTGCTTGTGGCGGATAATGCCATCGATCATCGCGAGGCGTTACAACCCATGTTGGAGCGCGCACTGAACGACGAGCGCGTGGACGCGCTGATCGTCCCGATTGGGAAGGGGGAGTTGGTGTGCAGGAAACCGTGAAGTGTGAAAGCAGCATTTCCAACGAGTTGAGATGATCGCCTTCACATTTGGTCAGGCACTGATAAAACCTCACCGATTCACCGAATCAGTCATTCACAGCCATATCAAAGTCCAAATCAGAACCATCTTCAGTCAGTCGCTTGGCAATAAATCCAGGCAGTTCTCCGGCGTGATAAGATTGCAACACGAAGAGGTTCCATGAGCAATGATGGGTTTTCCAAAACCGCGCGCAATATTTTAAAGACCGTATCCTATTTTTCAAAGTTGGATGAGGAAGCGCTGGCTCCTGTGGAACAGGCGGCGATGCGGCATGTCTATGATCCTGAGCAGGTGATTCTGATCGAAGGCGAACCGTGCGCAGGACTCTACATTGTCGAGAGCGGCTGGCTGAAGGCCGTCAAGATTGGGGTGGAAGGCCGCGAGCAGGTATTACAAACGCTGGGGCCCGGGGAGGTATTCAACGCCATTAGCGTGTTTACCGACACACCCAACCAGGCAACTGTCGCCACTTTGGAATCCTCGGTCGTCTGGATGGTCCGGCGAGAAGCTCTGTTGAAATTAATGGATGACCATCCCTCGCTGGCGCGTCAGGTGATACAGGAACTGGCGGGCAAGGTGCAATACTTGATTCGCATGGTGGAGGATTTGGCTCTGCGTTCGGTGGAGGCGCGCCTTGCGCGGCTCCTGCTTGAACAGGCGGAGGGCGAGTCAGTCCGGCGCCGACGCTGGGCTACGCAGGCTGAAATGGCTTCCCGCCTCGGCACCGTGCCGGATGTGCTCAACCGCGCCCTGCGTAAACTGGCGGAAGGGGGAATGATTCATGTGGAGCGTCATCAAATTCAGATTTTGGATAAAGAGGGGTTGAAGACCATCGCGCAAATGGTTGAATGACATAATTTAAAAATCGACAAAAGTCGTTGAACGAGCCTTGCTCAAGGTGTATGGTTATCATCTCTTGAGCAAGGCTCGTTTTTGACAGGAGCCCTAACGTCCCTCTGGAAACCCCGACGGATTCTGAATAAGAGAGAACCGCTCAACATTCCGTTTGATTGCGATGGAAACCATTGAGGGACGCCGTATGTTATTGGAGCGTGAATGACTTATTTCAATGATAGACCAATTCCAATCATTGATCCGCAAAAGTGTGATGGGTGCGCATTATGCCTGCGTGCCTGTCCCACCAGGGCATTGAGGCTGAAGGATGGGAAAGCCGTTGTCTCCAATCCGCTCGCATGTGAATATAGCGGGTCATGCGAGGCGGTCTGTCCCGCGCAAGCGATTACCCGTCCATTTGAAATCATCATTGCCGTGGTGGAGGAAAGAAAAAAAGGATCTCAAATTCGACATAAGTCGTTGAAATAGATTGAATGCCTGTCTACAATGCAACCAAGTTTTGAAGTCAAGGAGAAACAATCATGAACTGGTCCATCAGATTACTCAAAGTCAAGGGAATTGATATCAAGGTCCACCTTACGTTTGTATTGATCCTCATCTGGGCAGCGTATCGGTGGAGCGCCAGCACTGGCGAAGGCATGCAGGGCGCGATTTTTGGCATTGTGGCGACGTTGCTGCTCTTCCTCAGCGTGACATTGCATGAACTCAGCCACAGTTTTCAAGCCCTCAAATACGGGGTGAAGGTGCGCGATATCACCCTGATGCCGATGGGCGGACTGGCGCAGATGGAATCAATTCCTGAAGACTCCCACAAGGAATTGCGTATTGCCTTCGCGGGCCCACTGGTCAACTTTGGGATTGCCGTATTGCTGATAGGGCTGGGCATTTTACTGGATGTGCGTGCCCTAGTCTCGCTGGAGGAATTGCAGGCTTCGCTGGGAAGCGTCAGTTGGAGCGGATTGCTGGCCTATCTGACCTATGCAAATTTGATCCTCGGATTCTTCAACCTGATCCCTGCCTTCCCCATGGACGGTGGACGAATCCTTCGCGCTCTGCTGGCAAAGAAAATGAACCATGCCAAAGCCACGCGCATTGCTGCGCAGGTTGGGCAAGGTTTTGCCCTGTTGATGGGGTTATGGGGTTTCATGAGCGGCAGTTGGACGCTCGTCCTCATTGCCATTTTCGTCTGGATGGGCGCGGGGCAGGAAAGCCGGGAGACGCAGGTCAAGCATACGTTGGGCGAAACAACCGTCGGTCAGGCAATGACGCGTTCGCCTCATGCATTGAGGGTCAATGATTCGTTATCGAAGGCGGTCGAGTTAACGCTGTCCACTTCGCAGGCGGATTTTCCCGTGCTGGAATGGGGCAGCCACCGGGTCGCTGGTTTGTTGAGCGAAGTGGACCTGTTGCGTGGACTGCAATCGCTGGGCGCTAACACAGCAGTGCGTGAAGTCATGCGGATAAAAATCGCCTCCACCTGTCCCGACGAGCCGCTCCACGCTGCACAACAAAAAATGCTGGTCAACCGGACACGCGCCCTGCCTGTTTTGAATCCCGAGGGCGAATTGCTCGGTTTGTTGACCGCGGACGATATCAATGAAGCCTATCGCCTGATGGCGGTCAGCCCACAACTGGCGGTCAACTCACGGTAACGTACATTCCAAGATAGGCTTTAAAGGTTCCAAAACTTTTGGTACCTCACTCTCAAGGAGAAACGAAAATGAACGAACTCACCATCAACCTCATCCATGCATTGCTTGCCTCCATACTGGCTTTGGTCCCCCTGTCCATTGCCCTGTATCTCGACTTGAAGCAAAAACGCACAGTCAAACAAATGAGTTGATAACATGAAAGCAGTCCGCACTTCCACACAAGGGAAGCGCGACCTGCAAGGAAAATCACAACATGCAAATCACAAATGATACCCGTGTGTCCGACATACTGTTGCAATACGGCGACATTGCCGATGTAATGGAAATCTTCGGCGTCCAGCGCGTGGGGAGGTATTCCCTGCGCATGTTCCTCGCAAAGGCGCTCACCGTGGAATGGGCGGCGAAAGTTCACCGTGTGCCGCTGGATGAATTTCTAGGAATTCTGAATCAGGCAGTTGCGAAAAAGCAGGAGTCCGCGAATGGATAGCCCGTCCAAACGCCTTGAAACGGCGCGTCAGGCTTTTCACCGCAGGGATAAAAACGCCTCGGTGCAAGCTCACGATCCTGCTCGGATCGCCAAGGCCGCAGAGGAACATGGCGGGGCCGGCGGCCAGTATCTCGGTGAGATCGTCTATGGCGGGCTGGATGGAATCATCACCACCTTCGCGGTCGTCAGCGGCGTAGCGGGCGCACAACTTGGCACGCCTGTCATCCTCATCCTCGGTTTTGCGAACCTGCTTGCGGATGGGTTTTCGATGGCGACGGGCGCGTACCTGTCCGCCAAAAGTGAACACGAATACTATCTCAAGGAATGGGAGCGCGAGGCTTGGGAAGTGGAGCATTATCCCGAAGGGGAGCGCATTGAATTATTTGAGATCTATCGCCAGCGCGGATATGAGGAGGACGAAGCGCGGCAGTTGGTGGATATTCAAAGCCGCAAACCAACCCGCTGGGTGAAAGCCATGATGATAGACGAACTGGGCATGACGAAAGATGAGGGGAATCCCTTTTCCAAAGGGCTAGTCACGTTTACCTCATTCGTGGTTGCGGGCGTGGTGCCATTGCTAATCTATCTGCTGGGTATGGCACTTCCCATTCCCTCGCAGATTGCCTTTCCTGTGGCGATGGCGCTTTCGGGACTGGCGCTTTTTGGGCTCGGTGCGGCGAAAGTATTGGTGACCAAACTCAACCCGATCCGCAGCGGGTTGGAAATGCTGGTTGTTGGTGGGCTGGCCGCAGGTGTGGCTTACGGCGTCGGCGCCCTGTTGAAGGGAATCGGCGGATAACATGAACGAGTCATGTGTACATGCAGATTCTCTCAGACGGCGGGTGATCATCGTCTTCTATTTGGGATTACTGTCCATGGTAATCCTTGCATTGGGAATTGATCGCGTCTGCGCGGACTGGGGCAGGATCCGCCCCGGGTGGCTGAATCAGTCCATCGGTCCCGCGTTGACCGCGGGCGGATTCGCCCTCGTCGGCTGGTCTGTGCGCGTTCAGTATGTCCTCGGTCAGGGTACGCCCGTGCCGAAGGTTGCCACCCAAAGGCTGGTGACGCAGGGGCCATATGCCTACTCCCGCAACCCGATGACGCTCGGCGGATTGTTGATGTATTTGGGCATCGGCACATGGATAGGTTCGGGGGTGGTCATCCTCCTGACCATGATCGTGTTCAGCGCCCTGTTGACCTATATTTATTTCCACGAGACGCGTGAATTGGCTGAACGCTTTGGCGAGGAATTCCTGGCATATAAAAAGCGGACGCCGTTATTATGGCCGCGTTTTAAGATGAAACAATGACGCTAATCGTTCGCGTTCTATTCCATTGAACATAAATCAAAATAGATTAGGCAGACCATTGGCCTGCTGGAATAAGGAGACAATCTCATGAACAAGAAAACACTATCTACTCTTGCGGTCATTGCTGTCGTAGTCGTCCTGGGCTTTGGAATTACTCGGCAAATATCAGCAAAAAAAGCGGAGGCAGAAACACCGGCGGCTGAGACCGCCATCGTTCAACGGGGCGACGTGTCCGTGACAGTGGATGCCGCCGGCAACCTGACCTCGCTGGCTGAAATTAAACTGGCGTTTCCTTTGGCAGGCAGAATTTACGAGATTTCCGTATCCGAAGGGCAAGTGGTGGAGCAAGGCGATGTCTTGGCGCGGTTGGAGGATAATATCCAGGCCGAAGCCGATTTTCAAGCGCTGTTCAGCGATGCTGGCATTTTTCAGGCAGAACTTGCCGCCGCCAATGCCCAAGATGGACTGGCTGATGCCATTGACTATCTCAAGTATCGGATTGGCTCGGAAACGTATTACTGGGAGGGGCAATTGGCTCAAGCTGAAGAGTCCCTGGCTGCGCTCGATGCAGATCCCAATGCCAGTCCGGAGCAGAAAGATGAAGCGCGAAAAGCAGTGGAGTACGCACGCCGCAAACAGGAATATCTTCTGCGGGATAACATTGCATATTTGGAAAAAGTGGATGATTACTACCTGGATGACTCCGACATAGCCTTTGCCCGCCTGAATCTGGAAAACGCCAAAGTCGCTCTGGAAGATGCCGAAACCGCGTTGGAAATAGTCAAGTCCGGACCGTCGGCCCTGCAGTCTCCGCTTGCCGCACTGGGACCGGAAATGGCTCGGCTGGAACGAGTTCGCCAGAATGTGGAAAATACGCGCCTGGTTGCAATGTCTGACGGTGTCATAACGACGCTCTATCATCAGGCTGGGGAATATGCCAATCCTGGCGCTCCAGTGACTGCCTTGACCGATGTGACCATGCTGGAAGTTGATGTCAACCTCGATGAAACCGATGTGGTGAAGATTGCACTGGGCATGCAGGTGTTTGTCACTGTGGATGCGTTTCCCGGCATGGAAGTGAACGGCGAAGTGATTAAAATTGCGCCGATTGCCGCCGTCCAGTCCGGCGTGGTGCTGTATCCGGTGACCGTGCGCCTCGATCCCATGGAATTGCCCCTGCGCTCCGGTATGACCGTCAATGTCACTTTCCCGATAGAGGACAGAAAGGACACCCTCATCGTGCCATTTCGCGCCATCGAGACCGAGGGTGGGCAAGCCTACCTGACCCGAGTGACTGCTGCCGGGACCGAGCGCGTGGCGGTGATGCTGGGCTTGATCACCGCCACCCAGGTGGAAATCCTGAGCGGAATCAATGAAGGGGATGTTGTGACCGTCTATGCCAATCCCGTTCAAGACAGCGATGTGATGAAAAATCCCATGTTTGGTGGAGGATAATGAGATGATTGCCATCCAGAATATGACCAAAGTTTACGGGGCAGGCGATGCGGAAGTGCGCGCCTTGGACGGTGTTTCGCTGGAAGTTGTCAAAGGGGAGTGGGTGGCAATCACGGGTCCCTCCGGTTCGGGAAAATCCACATTGATGCACATCATCGGCTGCCTGGATTCGCCCACTTCCGGAGCATACTGGCTGAATGGTGTGGAAGTGAGTGGGATGAGCGACACCGAACTCGCCGCTGTCCGCAATCGCGAGATTGGCTTTGTCTTCCAGAGTTTCAACCTGCTCTCGCGCGTGGACGCGCTCCAGCAAGTGATGTTGCCACTGCAATATCAACGCGGCGAAAAACGTTTGCCGCGCGGCGAACGCTCCAAACGCGCCCACGAAATGCTGGGGATGGTCGGGCTGAGCGACCGCAGACACCATCGTCCCACCGAACTTTCCGGCGGACAGCAGCAACGCGTAGCGATTGCCCGCGCCCTCGCGCAACAACCGTCCATCCTGCTGGCGGATGAGCCGACCGGCAACCTGGATTCCAAGTCCGGCGCGGAGGTGATGGAGATCTTCCACCATCTGCATAGCAAACAGAGGTTGACGGTGGTGATGGTTACCCACGACCCAAAGGTCGCAGCACAGGCGCAGCGCGTCATCCATTTTAAAGACGGGCTGATCGCTGATCCGCAGTCAGACGCGCGGCAAGGAGTTGCATAATGGACTTGCTTGAAAGTTTGAATACAGCCTGGCATGGTTTGAATGCCAACAAGATGCGCTCCGGCTTGACCATGCTGGGTGTCATCATCGGGGTGGCGGCGGTCATTGCCCTGCTCTCCATCGGACAGGGCGTGCAGGAAAGCATTACCGGTTCGATCTCCGGGGCCGGCTCCAACCTGCTCTTTGTCGCGCCCGGCTCGTTCCAATTGGGCGGAGTGGAAACCCCCAGCGGCAGCGCCGCCAGCCTGACCTATGCCGACGCGCAAGCCATCGCCGATCCGCGCAACGTGCCGGATGCCGCCATTGTTGCCCCCGAATTCACCATGCAAACCCAGGTGATTTTTGGCTCTGCCAATATCAACACGAAAGTCACCGGCATTACTCCCGAATATCTCGCGGCTTTTGGTATGGAAGTTGAGCGCGGACGTTTCATCACTGAAGGCGATGTGAGCGGGCGGGGGACGGCGGCTGTACTGGGCAGTGACGCGGCACGCGACCTGTTTGGCGGATTTGACCCCATTGGACAGAAGATCAAGGTCTCGATTCCCGGCACGGGCGGCGGGCGCGTCTCGCTGACCGTGGTCGGGATCCTGTCACCCCAGGGTGGTTCACGCTTCAGCGACCCTGACAACGCCATCCTTATTCCCATCACCACCGCGCAGACGAAGATCTTCGACGGTCGAAACGCGCAAGGCGATGCCGTTGTGACGTCGGTGAACGTTGTGGTTACAAACGAAGAGCGTGTGGATGAGATCACCGACCAGATTAACGCCTTACTTCTGCGACGGCACGGATTCAAACCGGATGAAGAAGGCGACTTTAGTGTGGTCAGCCAGGCTGATTTACTGGCGACCCTCACGCAGGTTACCAATATCCTGGTCGTCTTTTTGGGCGCGATTGCCGCCATTAGCCTACTGGTCGGCGGCATTGGCATCATGAACATCATGCTGGTCTCAGTAACTGAACGCACGCGTGAGATCGGCTTGCGGAAAGCCATGGGCGCGCGTAAGGTGGATATCCTGACACAGTTCCTGTTGGAGGCAATCATCTTGAGTCTGGCGGGTGGCGCCATTGGCATCGGGCTGGGTGTGGGTATTGCGCTGCTTGTGGATAAATCGGACATGACCAACGCCATCATTACCTCCCAATCCATCATGCTGGCGGTCAGTTTTTCGGTGGCAGTGGGACTATTCTTCGGCATTTACCCCGCCAACCATGCTGCTGGCTTGAGACCCATTGAGGCATTACGCTATGAATGAGGCAAAATCTCGACCCAAGGCAGACAGGAAAGAAAAATTTGCGCGCTGGCTTTCCATCCTGCTGGATAGCTCCGTGCTGGCTGTGCCAATTTTCATCGGCGCAGCATGGGCTCAGACCAACGCCTTTCTCCCTGCCCTGGGCTGGGCAACCCTTGCCCTGCTCTTTGCAGACGGCATTCCATTGACATACATTGCCCTGGGGTGGCGCCTTGGCTGGGTCAGCGGATTCGACCTGCCGCGCCGCGAAGAGCGCGCTCCCTTTATCGCCGTCAACCTTATCGGCAACTTGCTGGGCTTCTGTCTACTGCGCGCGCTGAATGCCCCCGACTCGCTTTCGGCATTACTGTTGGTGTACGTGGCGCTGGGCATCACGATGATGACCATCTCCTCCTTCTGGAAGATCAGCCTGCACACGGGCGGGGTGGGGGGCTTCGCGACCTTCGTAACGTGGATGTTTGGTCCTGCCTGGGTATTGACCTTTCTGGCTCTCCCCTTGATTAGCTGGGCGCGTGTTTATCGCAGACGGCACAATTGGGCACAGGTTTGGGCTGGTGGCGCGGTCGGCGCGTCTATAACCTGGATCGTGCTGTCGTTGGCAGTGGGATAGAAAGGGAAATCCGCCCGTTTGCTTTCGCATGAATCTTGTGAATTTTTTAGGATACCAATATGCCTCACCCTTATTTTCTTATGTCCCTGCTTTACTTATCGCTCGTAGCGCTGGGCGTACTGGCTTCGATTTTGACAGGGCTGGAACTCATCCCATTGCTCGGAAGCCTGAAATGGCTGAGAGTGCATCTGGTCACTCTTGGCGCTTTATCCGAAATTACGTTTGGACTTGCCCCCATCCTGGTGACGACCCTGCGCGGTTTGCCGCGCCCCAAAATGCGCTGGGACATCTGGTTGAGTCTGAATACAGGGCTTGTGCTTCTGCTCATCGGCATTCCGGCCATGACACGCACGTTCATCATTACAGGCGGGACGCTGGTGGGACTTGCGACCCGCCTCCTCATCAAGCAATTAATCGACCTGCGTCCCGCTCAAGCCTCTCAAAAGGCTTCGAGCATGGGGGGGCGTATGTTCTATCTCACCGGGTTGAGCTACCTCATCCTTGGAGGTATGGTTGGCACAGGCCTCTGGCTGGGATGGGGTGAAACTGACTCTGTAACGCAAAGGGTGGGTTTGAGGAGAAAAAAGGATGAGTTTCTTGTA
>CAZLWG010000071.1:0-13750 GCA_964563315.1 uncultured Anaerolinea sp.
GGCGTGTAGCGGAAGCCGGGGATCGAACTGAAATTGACCTTGTTGACCTGCACTTCGTTATAGTCCGCGATGACCACGTAACGGTCGTTCCCCAGTTTGCCGATGTCGATGCGGGTGATACCGCTCGAATGCGTGGGCAGGTTGTTGCGGCTCCCCGAGTGGGTGAAGATGGCGACACTGCCCGCATCGTCGCCGATGACCGCTTCCTGTTTGCCGTCTTCGTCAATATCCAAGCCGGAGATTTCGGTCACTTTATCGGATAAAGAGCCGCTCCAAATTTGCCTGGCGCTACTTCCATCGAAGGAGAAGGCCCACACACCGCCGTCTTTTCCGCCCGCCATGATCTCGCGCGAAGACGGGTCGCCGTCCAATTCCACCTCTCGCACTTCGCTTACCGCCTGCCCGAGCGATTTTTCAAAGAGGATGCTTCCATCCACTGCGCTGTAGATTTTGAATGCCCCGTATTCGCCGCCGGTGATGATCTCGCTGTTTCCGTCGGCGTTCAAATCAAAGGCTCTCATACGGCGCAATTGTTCCTGGCTGGTCCGCCAAATGGGGGTGCCCTGCGGGTCGAAGACGGCAATCGAACCGTCATTGGATGCGATTACGACGTGGATCTGTCCGCCGATGCGGGCATCGTCCATGCCGCGGATCTCGCTGGAGCCGACGCCTCCGTTCCACTGCGGACTGCCGTCCACGCCCAAAGCAAGGACTCCGCCGGAATTATCGCCGAGCACGATCTGAGGTCCGGAAGCGAAGCGGATGACTGCTACGCGCGAGGGAAACCCGATATTGAGGCTTTGCGCCAGCGTGGTTACATTCCCTTTTGAAATGACATCCACCGACATACCCGTGCCGACGTAATATACGACAACGTCTTCCACGCTGTCGCCGTTCACGTCGCCGAGTGTGGTTTTGGGGGATGAGTAATTCCGGCTCCACAGGATGGTTCCACTTCCGTCATACGCGGAAACGTTGCTGGTGTTTTGAATGAAGAGTTCATCCTGCCCGTCGCCGGTCAGGTCAATGACCTTCATGCTTTCGGCCGTCGAGTAGGGTTGTGTCCACGCGGTGGTACTGCCAAATTTTTGTGCGGCGACCGACCCGCTGAAGGCGAACACGCCCGCCACGATCATGACGAGACAGGATAGGACGAACGCGACGATAAATGGAACGATTTTGCGATTCATTTAAGCAGCCTTTCGTTGCAGAAGGGAATAAGCGGATTTCAGGAAGTTGAGGATGTGTTCGTGTTCCACTTCCTCGAATGGGGATTTTGCCACGATGTTGATGATGCCGTCTTCGGTATTCAACTCGGCGACGGTGTACTTGCCGATGTTCTGTCCGCGGTTGAAACTGGCGCTGGGCTTGACTTCGTACGCCTGGGGGTTGACGACGATGCGGACCTTCAATTCCTGTTCGGAACCTTTGAATTTCTCGGGTTTCATCTTCATTTTGCCGCTGATGCTGCTGCGTTTCCAGTAGGATTTGCGGTTCTTGATCTTTTGCACAGCGGAGACCCGCAGGACGTTGCCGTCATAAAGTTTTGCTTTCAGTGAAAGCCACTCATCGCGGAAATGCTGGGTAACACGGTCTCGTGTGTCTTTTGTCTCGCGCGCCACTTTGGTTTGAAGCATCGAACCCGTCAGGTCGAGATGACCGAGGAATGTGGAACCAGGCTTGAGGTCGTCGCGAAGCGTGTACAGGATGTCTTTTGTCCCCGAATAACGCGGCGAGAAGTCATGCGAATCGCTTTTCCGCAGACTGCGCGCCATGATGAATGCCGCCAGCCAAAGGGCGAACGCGCCCGCCGAAAAGACCAGCGAGAAATATCCGAACGCGAAAAGCAGGGCGTCAACCGCCACCAGCCCCACGCCGACGACGAATATGATCATCGGAACCCAGCGCCATTTGTCGCCTGCCGATTCGGTCCGCTGGACTTCGGCGACGAACTTATCCATGCCAAGCATGATCGAGTCGGGTTTATCTGCAATGGAAACGTAGACGGGTGTGTAGTCCTTTTTTCCCGGTTTGCTGGGCGGCGGCGCTTTTTTGCGCGCCGTGTTCAACAAGTAGAAGAACAGCAGAACGATAACGACCAGAATCCCGCAATAAACGAACATACTCTCCTCCGCGTGCCTTATAATTCCTGCAATGCCAAAGATTCTCTATACCGCTTTCGATATTGTACCAAGTCCGAAGGGGGCGTCCACGCATATTTTGCACAACCTTCGCGGACTGGTCAATGGCGGATATGATGTCCATCTTATCACGCCCAACGACGGTCTGCTCCCCCCCGAAGATACTATCGAAGGCGCGCTTGTCACGCGCATCCCGCAGGACCTTGGGCAGAATTTCCTGGCCCGTGCGGTGCATTTCGGCAAATCCGTGCTGGCGCATCTTGCGCTTCATCCCGATTACGACGTTGTCCACTATCGCAATATCTGGGACGGATTTCACGCCGCGCAAAACAAAAGAAAGTTCGGTTACAAAACGCTTTTCGAGGTCAATGGACTACCCTCGATAGAACTCAAATATCATTACCCCGGACTGGATTTGGAGTTGCTCGCCAAGATCAAGGAACGGGAACTTGCAACCCTCCATTGGAGTGATGCGATCATCTGCCCCTCGCGCGTGACCCGCGACTACATCGCCTCTCTTGGACTTAACCGAAAGCTGGTCAGTGTCATCCCGAACGGGGTCAGCTCTTCGGATTTTTCCGCCTCGCCTTTGCCCAGCCGAAACGGGCGCGAACCAATCCTGCTTTACATTGGAACGCTTGCCGATTGGCAAGGCTTGGATGTCCTCATTAAAGCCCTGCCGAAAATTCTGGAGCAACAAACCGTTCGTCTCCACATCATCGGGCGCGGACGTTCGCGCCAGCGCAAGATGCTTGCGAAGCAAATTCGAAAACTTGGCTTGGAAGAATATGTGATCATCGAACCCGCTGTGCCGCATCACGAAATTCCCGCGCTCATCGCCGGCGCGGATATCTGCGTCGCTCCGCTTGGGTTGAACGACCGCAACGTTACGCAAGGAGCGTGTCCCATCAAAGTGTTGGAATACATGGCGGCGGGGCGTCCGCTGTTGGCATCGAACATGCCCATCGTCCGCGAACTTGTCCGTGAGGATGTGGATGGATTGCTGTTCTCCCCGAATGACCCTGAGGATCTTGCGCGTCAGGCAATGGCTCTGTTAAATGATTTTGAATTATCCAAACGGTTGGCGGAGTCTGCTTCGGAGCGGGCGTTGACAAGATTTACCTGGCATGAGTCACAGAAGAAGTTACTGAAAGTATATGAGGGGCTTGTAATACGTAATACGTGAAAGGAGTATTCCATGGCTCGTCTCATCCCTGCGGCGGAACGCCTCACCCGCGCGAGAAAACTGATTCAGAAAGCCCGGGCTTTTCCCATCTCTGAAGGCGGGCTGGGAAAGCATGATCTATCCTATATAGCTGGAGTAAAAGACCTTCTACGGCAGGCGCGCGATCTGGTCAAGTTTATTTCGATGCGGCCCGGCGTCACTCCCGAGATGAAGGAAGAGGTTGGGAACGTGTTGGCAGAGATCGAAAAGGCGGAGCGGGAAATTTTGGCGTAATTGGTGTATATTAGGGCGTGCTTGTCGCAATCTCGCCTACGAGGATGTTCACGGTCAGAGTATCCCCAAAGAAGACTCCGTATTCATCTGTCATGCGCCACGAGCTTTGAATCAACCCATTAACTCCGCCTGGCACGACCAACTCAACCGATAAAGTACGGATCGCGCCCGTGGGCACGGCTTCTGTCAATGTTATGGGGTTTCCGCGCATCCTATCGCCGCCGTAGTGCCGGAAGGTGAAGCCGGGTCTCCAGGCGCACCCGCCGACATTTTGCACTTCCCATGTCTTTGTGAAGACTTCACCTGCTTTCATTCGTGTTTCGTCGGGGATGGTCACGTCTGCGCGGTAGAGCAGGTTGTAGCATGGGTTGGTTGTTGGAGAAGGTTCGAGGGTGGAGGTGAGCGCCGTAGGTGTGATACTGGAGTCAACTCCCGGCGTGAGGGAAGGCGTAGAGAGGGCAGCCAGGGTTTCGGTCAACAAGGAGGCGAAGGTTGCCACTGCGTCGGTATGGATCGCGTCCACATCGAGGCTGTTCATCTGGTCCGGTTCTTTTGTCCCGCATGAAAAGATGAGCAGACCCAGCGCCAGCAGGGTCGATATGGAAAGAATTCTCGTCTTCATGGCTTGAAGTATACAACAATCAACTTGAAATCCTGCGACGGTTTAGTGTACAATTGTTCTAATATTATTCCATATTAATTTTAATAAGGAGATGAATGAACGCTATCGAGATCCAAAATTTGAAGCGCGTATATCGCGCGCAGATTGGTGTCGTCAACCGCAAAATTAAGGAAGTGGTGGCGGTTGAGGATATTTCCTTCGATGTTCAGGCGGGCGAGTTGTTTGGTTTGCTTGGACCGAACGGCGCGGGCAAGACAACCACCGTGAAAATGCTTGCCACGTTGTTGATTCCCACTGGTGGAACGGCGCGGGTGGCCGGTTTTGATGTTGTTAAACAGGCGAACGAGGTGCGTCAACGGATCGGATTCATCTTTGGCGGCGAGCGCGGTCTGTACTGGCGGCTTTCCGGCGAAGATAACCTGCGATATTTTGCCAGCCTGTACGGGGTTGACCCTGCGGTTTCCAAAAAACGCATTCCGTATTTACTGGAAATGGTCGGTTTGCAAGGGCGCGGCAACGAGCGTGTGGGCGGCTACTCGCGCGGCATGAAACAGCGCCTGCACGTGGCGCGGACGCTTCTTCACGACCCCGACATCCTGTTTCTGGACGAGCCGACGATTGGACTCGACCCGGTCGGCGCGCGAGAGTTTCGCCAAGTGATCCTGAGTTTGCAGTCTCAAAAGAAGACCATCCTTTTGACCACGCATTACATGTTCGAGGCGGACGCGCTTTCGGACCGCATTGCCATCATCAACAAGGGCAAGGTCATTGCGTTGGATACGCCCGGCGGGTTGAAGAAACACGTCAGCGACCTTTCGATTGTGGAATTGGAGACATTCGGGGTGCCGGAAAACGTGCTGGATAATCTGCGTGCCCTGCCTTTCATTGATTCTCTTTCTGTGGAGGATCATGAGCAGAAACAATTGCTCATGCTGCAAACAGCGCGCGGCGCGGAGGCTGTGCCGGATGTGATGTCTGCATTGCAGGGTTTGCGCGTGGGGCGGGTTGTTGTCCGCGAGCCGACGCTGGAGGATGCGTACGTTCGTCTGGTTGGGAGCGCGGCATGAATTACATGAATCTCTTTCGTTACTGGCGCACCGTGCTGACAGTGGCGGAGATGTCCATCCGCCAGCAGTTGAATGACGGCTTCATCCTGTTTGCCATCGTTTTTCAGCCGATGATTATTGCTGTCCTGGGCTTGTTTATTCTGCGCGATAAAGGCGCGGACTATGCCATGTTCGTTGTGGTGGGAAGCGGGCTGACGGGCTTATGGAGCAGTTTGCTTTTTGTGTCGGGGAACAGCATCAACGTGGAGCGCTGGATCGGCACGCTCGAGTCTCTGGTGGGCATGCCCACTCCGTTCGATGTGATCGTGTTCGGGAAGAACCTTGCCAACGTGTTCCAATCCCTGCTTTCGATGGTGGTTTCTTATATTCTGGCGGCGTATCTGTTCGGCTATTCCTTGTCGTTGACGCAGCCTTTCTTGTTCGTCGTCACCTTGTTTCTGAGCATGTTCGCGTTCATCTGCTTTGGTCTCACGATTGCGCCGATCTTCGTCATGTATCGCAGCGTCCAGCAGTGGCAGAACGCGATGGAATTCCCGGTTTATATTCTGTGCGGATTTCTCTTCCCGATTGCTTTGCTCCCCGGTTGGACGACTCCTATCAGTTATCTCCTGCCGCCATATTGGGCGGCGCTTGCCCTGCATGGAACATCCACCGCGCTGATGCCGTTCGAACAGATCGCTTTCTGCTGGGGCATGATGATCCTTTTCAGCATCGTGGACTTGGTGATTGCCAGTCAGTTGTTCAAGGTCATGCTCTACAAGGCGCGCGTGGATGCGAAATTGGACGTGGATTGACATGAATACAATTTCCAAAAACTTCCAACTGTTTTGGCAGGGAACCCTGCTTTCCTATAGGGCGCTCTTTGCCTGGCTGCGTCCCGTCACATATATGGCGTCCAAGGTGCTGATGCCTCTGGCGCAGATGTTCTTTTTTGCCTTTCTCGGTTCCTTCGCTTCGGACGGCAAGAACGTGGATTTTTACGTCATCGGCAACGCCATCCAGATTACGGCGGTCAGCGGGATTTTCGGTGTGACCATGAGTGTGGGCGGCGACCGCGATGCGGGAACCCTGCCTTATCTCTTTGGAACGCCTTCCAACCGCTTCATGATTTTCTTCGGGCGCGCATTCATGCACATCATTGATGGCGCCATCGGAGTGGTCATTGCGTTGACGTGGGGCGTCCTGTTGATGGGGCTCGACCTTTCCCAAACCGACCTGCCCGCTTTGGGCGTCACGATTCTGATCACCACCTTCTCCACCTGTGGGCTGGGTTTGCTCATGGGTTGTTTGAGTCTCATCACAGCGAACGTCATGTTCGTGAATAATTTCGTTTATTTCTCCCTGCTGGTCTTCTCCGGCGCGAACGTGCCGATTGCATCCCTGCCGGTTTGGATGCAGACAGTCTCCAGCGCTCTACCTCTTACACGCGGAATCGCCTCCGCCCGCGCTCTGGCTGCCGGCGCCACCCTGAGCGACGTGACCCCGCTGCTGGTCAGCGAGATCGGTATCGGATTGCTATACGGGTTTTTGGGGTATCTTCTTTTTGCCTGGTTTGAGGTTCAAGCCAAAATGCGAGGAACACTGGAAACAGTGTAGAAAGGAAGCGGGTCGCGCCTCAAACGCGACCCGTTATTTTTATTCCCTCGTCAGCCATTCCTTCGCTTTGAGTTCGTCGTCGAAATACATCAGCGGCTGCCCGGTTATTTTGGATAGCAGGTCGCCGAGTGTTCGTTTGATGCCGGATACGCCTAGTACAGCCGTCTTGCGGACGTGGGATTTTGTCGCGCCCGAAGCTTCGTTCAGGACGGGCATCAGGTTCATGGTGATTTCAGTGTTTGTAAAATTTGAAAGCACCAGCGCGGAATTTTCAGGCTGGCTCACCACAATGGCTTGGACTTCCTTCAACTCTTCCATGACCGCTTGCTCGTTGTAAAAGAAGTTTGAAAAATCCTGATAATAGATCTTTTTTCCGCTGTGTTCGATCCACTTTGACTTCATGCGGTCCTCTTGACTCTTTTATTGATTTTTTGTTTCGGCTGCGGCTTGCCGCGGTTCTCCAGGGAAAGGGCAATGCCTGTGGCAAGAGCCCCGGTAAACTCCCAAATGGGAACCCCGATAAATTTTAGCGGGGCAACTCCAGTGAAGACAAGCGTGGTGAAGACAATCACGGTAAGTGTACGGAAGGGAACCGTCCAGCGGTAGAAGATCTTTACGTCATTCAAAGCTGCAAGCACATAGTAAATGCCGATGTTGAGGGATGCCATCGAAGAGGCTGTCATAAAGACGATGGTGTAATCACCTGCCGTGCGTTGGGCGCGCTCCACAACATCGAAACCGAGAACCGACAAAAGGATTTCAGGGCGCATGACCCCAACAAGTCCGAGCAGGAAGGCAAGGATGCCGAAAATGAATATCGTCCAACCGGAGGCGTCGCGTATTTTCATCGATGTGGTCTCCTTTCTCAAATTATACCTGCAATCCCCGGGCATGATAAAATAACACATCTGATATGGCAAAACATCTTGTGTTGGTGGCTGGAAATATCGGTGCAGGCAAGACAACTCTTACCGAGCGCATTGGCGCGCGACTGGGTTGGTGGACGGGTTACGAATCCGTGGCTGATAATCCCTATTTGTCTGATTTTTACGGCGACATGCAGGCATGGTCTTTCCATCTGCAGATATTCTTTCTCGGTCACCGCGCAGACCAGTATCTCGAAGCGGCCCGCGATGCGCGTTCCTCCATTTTGGATCGAAGCATCTACGAAGATGCCCATATCTTTGCGCGCGCCCTGCATCATTTGGGAAATTTGAATGAACGTGATTTCCTTGCTTATCGAAGATTGTTCGATCTCGTTGTGGAAAGCCTGCCGCGCCCCGATCTGCTGATCTATCTCAAAGCACCAGTTAATGTCCTTATGGATCGTATTCGCCGCCGTGCGCGAAATATGGAAACAGGGATAACACCTGAATATCTCTCCCTGCTCGATACGTTTTATGATGAATGGCTCGGTTCCTTTGACCTTTGCCCTGTCCTGACCATCCAGACCAATGACCTCGATTACGCCAACCAACCCAGCCATCTGGAATTGGTCACCCGGCGCATTCAGGACAAACTGGCAGGCAAGGAATTAATGGATTTGACCAGGAAGTGATCTGCTAATGTCTGTCAATCTGCTTTCTCGCATCCCTTTGTTTGCCGACCTGCCCATGCAGGAACTGGACAGGCTGGTGGCGGCTTTGGACGTATGCGAGTTAAAAGACCATGAAATCCTCTTCCGCGAAGGTGACCCCGGTGAACATTTTTACGTTGTGGTGGACGGCACTCTCGAAGTGCTGATGGCAGAAGATACTGCCGACGAACTTCTGCTCAATGTACTCCATACGGGCGAATATTTCGGCGAAATGAGTCTGATCACCCCGGGCGGGCACCGCACTGCAACCGTGCGTTCGCGCGGCGAAGCCGTGCTCCTCTCGATGAGCCGCGCCCAATTCCTGAGTCTCACAAAACAGCATCCCGAACTCGCTGTATCGATGGTGCGGGTTTTGAGTCAACGGTTGGACGCGACCAACACCGCCACCTTCCGCGATTTGACCGAGAAGAATCGCCAGCTTCAGATCGCTTACGATGAATTGAAAGCGGCGCAGGCTCAATTGATCGAAAAGGAACGCCTCGAACACGAACTCCAGCTTGCGGCTGACATCCAACTCAGTATTCTTCCTGATGTCCTCCCTGATGCGGAGAGTTTCAGTTTTGGGGCGAGGATTCTGCCCGCCCGTCAGGTGGGAGGCGACCTGTACGATGTCTTTGCACTCAAGAATGGACGCATTGGTATACTGATCGGCGACGTTGCAGATAAGGGCGTTCCGTCTGCTTTGTTCATGGCGCGTACTCACGCCCTCATCATGGCAGAGGCGGATATTGGTTTAACTGCCGGGGAGGTGCTGCGGCTTACGAACAGTCATATCACACGCTTGCAAAAATCCACCCAATTTGTAACTGCCCTCTACGGCATTTTGGATTTGAATACCCTTGAATTTTCCTATGCCCGTGCCGGGCATGAACCGCCGCTCGTCATGCATGCGGACGGCAGTGTGGAGCGCCTGCAGCACAGTGTAGGCATGGCGCTTGGCTTGTGGGATTCGATTACGCTCGATGAGCGCACGATAACGCTTCTCCCCGGCGACACCCTGCTTTTGTATACCGACGGCATGACCGATTGCCGCAATCCAAAAGGCGAACCTTTTGGATTGGAACGCATCAAGGAAGTGTTTGGCACTCTGGCAAAATTAAATGCGCAACAAGTCTGCGATCATCTCCTTGAGACATTGCAGAATTATCAGAATGGTTCCAAGCAGGATGACGACGTTACATTGGTGGCGATCAGAGCCGCGAACGAGCAGGCTGCGCCTCGTGTCAAAAAGAAAACAAAGTAAAACCTCCCAAAAGGGAGGTTTTACTTTATCCCAGCGCCTGTTCCAAATCTTCGAGTAGGTCATCCGCGTTTTCGATTCCCACCGAAAGCCGCACCAAGCCAGGGTCAACTTCCAGCATGGAGCCTTGGGTGGAGAGATGTGTCATCGCCGCGGGGACTTCGATCAGTGACTCGACGCCGCCCAATGACTCAGCCAGTGTAAACAACTTTGTGGATTCGGCGACTTTGACCGCCGCTTCACGCCCATCCTTCATGATGAAGGAGATCATCCCGCCGCCGTTCTTCATCTGTCGCTTCGCAATATGGACCTGTGGGTGGGTATCGTGGAAGGGGTAGATCAGCCGTTTGACCTTTTTCTGCTTCTCCAAGAATGCGACGACTTTCTCCGCATTCTCGGCATGACGGTCCATCCGCACGGGCAGGGTTTTGATCCCGCGCAGGACGAGGAACGAGTCCATCGGTCCTTGTACGCCGCCGATGGCGTTTTGCAGATACGCGAGTCTTTCTCCCAATTCCTTGTCCTTGCCGACGATGGCGCCGCCGACCACGTCTGAGTGACCGCCGAGGTATTTCGTCATCGAGTGGACGACCAGATCTGCGCCGAGTTCGAGCGGGCGTTGAAGGTATGGCGTGGCGAAGGTGTTGTCCACGACCAGCAAGGGTTTGGCGGGGTGGCTCTTCACTACTTCCGCCACTGCGCGAATGTCCGAGACAGCCAATAAAGGATTTGTGGGAGTCTCCAGCCAGACGATGCGGGTTTGCGGAGTCAAGGCTTCGGCGAGGTTCTCAGGATCGGTCGTGTCGGCAAATGTAAAGTCCAGACCGAAGCGGCGGAGCACTTTGTCAAAGAGACGGAACGTGCCGCCGTACACGTCATTACCTGCGACGACATGGTCGCCCTGAGCAAGCATTCGTAGCACTGTATCCGTAGCCGCCATGCCGGAAGCAAAAGCCAGACCCCATTGCCCGCTTTCGAGCTCTGCCAAACAATCCTGCAAGGCTTTACGCGTTGGATTCAACGTGCGCGAATATTCGTAACCCTGACGCGGGTTGCCAATGCCGTCCTGCTTGTACGTGGACGTGAGATAAACGGGTGTCATCACCGCGCCGTTATTGGGGTCGGGTTCCTGTCCCGCATGGATGGCGAGAGTTTCAAATTTCATTTCTGCTCCTTTGGTGGATGTCATTGCGAGGCAATGTTCTTTTGCCGCAGCAATCTCATTTTAATGATAAATGTTCATTGTTCCATGTGTATTGCATTTGCCGCGCGGTTTTGACGGCGAGTTCCTTGCCTGCAAGTTTAGTGACAAGGTGCAATGCCATTTCGATGCCTGCTGAAATCCCCGCTGATGTGATAACCTGTCCGTTATCCACCCAGGGGACATCTTCTTTTACGTCGAGCATCGGGAACATCGATCGTATATCGGGAATGTCTTCCCAGTGTGTTGTGCAGGATTGGTCGCGTAAAATGCCAGCCTTAGCCAGCAGGAACGCACCTGTACAAACCGACGCCGTCAGGGTTGTATTTGGCGAAGTCTTTGCGATCCATTCGATTACGCTTGGTTTTTCCAACTCGTGGATATGTACGCCGCCGGGGACGATCAACACGCCCATATTGGGATGATTTTGGAGGGTGTAATGCGGCTGGATATTAAAATTCGCCCGCGCAGAAACCACTCCTCCATTTTCAGCGACAAGGAAAACCTCGAAAAGTTTTGGATCACCCGGTTTGAGTTTTGCGTTCACCCGCGCGGCAGTGGTGAAGACTTCATAAGGTCCTGCAAAATCGAGCACTTCCACTTCATCGTAAATATAGATTCCAATGTTCATGCGCATCCTTTAAATATTTCGTCGGATTATACCCTTCTCACTTGACAAGTTTCATTCTGATGCAAGTGACGGGATAGCCGTTGTTTTCCCCGTCGAACCGGCTGATTTCTTTAAAGCCCTCGCTTTCATAAAGCGCAATGGCTTTTTGATTTCCATCGAGAACGATTGTCCATGCGCCCCCACCGATCTCGCGGATTCCAATGCGGAGCAGTTCGCGTCCGATGCCTTTGCGGTAATGCGCCGGGTCAACGTAAAGCCAGGCGAGATAATCCTTGTCCACGCCAACGAAACCGGCAACCGCTTCACCCACACATGCGACGAATTTTTTACTGCGCTTCAAATCTTCCATCTCCTTGTCCTGTTCAATGGGGATGAATCCGCGCGGGTCGCACGCCCCAATCAATTCATCGGGGCGTGCGCGGTCATGGATTTGACAAATGGTTTGCCAGTCTTTGTCTTCGTAGGGTCGGTATGTGATCATTTTTATATACTCTCACTGCGCCAATCTTAGTGACCCTTCGCTATTACTCAGGGTGACATATCCGGCAAGTCATTTGTATATTTTTCCATCACGCGCAACCCATACATCCGTGGCGAAGCGTGCGATGAAACTGCGGTCATGGACAACGGCCAGGATTGTCCCGTTAAAATTCTCCAGCGCTTCTTCGAATCGTTCACGCGACGGGATGTCGAGATGATTGATGGGTTCGTCAAGAACCAGGAAGGTGCATCCCTGCACGACGAGCAGCGCCAGTTGCAAACGCGCGCGTTCGCCGAAGGAAAGTTCCCCGGCGTGACGAAGCGCTGCATCGCCTTTGAAGAGGAAATAATGCAGGAAGTTGCGCGTCTCCGTCTCATTTTTGCCTGATACACGTTGGACGGCTTGCACTGCGCTGAGAGCCGGGTCGAGCAATTCCTGCTCTTGAGCCATGTAGCCGAGTTTGGTCGCCCGGCCAAGACGGAACGAGCCTGCCAGCGGGGGAATCTTGCCGACGATTGTGCGGATGAATGAGGTCTTTCCCGCGCCGTTCGGGCCGGTCAACACAATGCGTTGACCGGCGCGAATGAACAGGTTGATGTCGGTCAGCAGCGGCTTACTTTGCGTATAGCCAATTGAGAGCGAATCGGTCACCATCACATCTTTCGACTGGTGCTCAGGCTGTGCGAGGTCAAGTTTAATGCCCCATTTTGGCATGGGTCTTTCCACGCGTTCGTCCGATTGCATGTAGCGGTCTAACTTCTTCTCGCGAGATTTTGCCTTAACCGCCACTTTTTTGGCAATACGCCGCACATTCGGTTGGCGCGGAGTGGTGGTCATTTCTACATGCAAGGCTTGCTGCTTGGTGCGGTTGATATCGTCCTTCATACGCCGAATTTCAGTTTCCTGATCCCGGTACGCGTCCAATTGTTTGTTCCACTCTTGTTCTTTCGCTTCAAGATAGTCGCTGTAATTACCTTCATACGGTTTGATGCCATGCGTGGACGAGTCCAACTCGAGCACTTTCGTCACGGTGTTATCCAAAAACGTGCGGTCATGCGAGACGATCAATGCCGCGCCTTTGAATCCGTTCAGCCAATCTTCGAGCCATTCGAGCATTTCGATGTCGAGATGATTGGTCGGTTCGTCCAACAACAGCAGATGTGGATCATCCAATAAAACTTTGGCGAGCATCATGCGGGTCTTTTGTCCGCCGGAGAGATGGGCGATGGGCGTATCGGCAGAGAAATGGGACAAGCCCAGCGGCTCCAACACCGCCGACGGCTGGGCGCTGTTTGCTGAGAGTTTCGTCAACGCTGAATCATATTTCGCTTGCAGGGATGAGTCATTTGGGTTGCGCGACAACGCCAGTGCCAGCGACTCCACTTCCAGCGCGGGGTCGGTTTGGGAAACGGAGTCAAGTCCCAGCGCGGAGTGAAGCGTCTGTTGCGGGTCGAATTTCATTCCCTGGGCGAGATAGCCTGTTCGCAAGTTGGGGCGCGTCGAAGCGACATCCCCTGAATCCGGATGATCGAAGCCTGCGAGGATGCGCATGAGCGTGGTCTTGCCGGAGCCGTTCGCGCCGATCAGACCGATGCGCTCGCCTGCGCTGATATTGAAGTTGATGTTTTGTAGAACTGGCTGAATGCCGAAATGTTTATTAAGGTTGTGGATACTAAGCATGGTGACACCTGTAGTTAAAAAGAAAACCGAGGGCA
>CAZLWG010000072.1:0-13339 GCA_964563315.1 uncultured Anaerolinea sp.
ATATTTTTGAAATTAAACCCACTGCGCGCAGTCAGATTGATGGATGATTGGATGGAAAGCGGATTTCCGCAATTCGCGCACGCCTCGCCCTCCTGCGCCAGCGCCAAATCCGCAACGATCGCGGCGGTGTAATCGCGTCCGTAATTCGTATTCTTGAGATGATGCTCCGCCTCGTTCGCGCCCGCCACAAGATTCTGCGATTGCGGGATGAGATCATCCACGACGATGAGCGCATCCTTCAAGCCGATGGGCGACGCAAACCCCGCCTCGGCTCCCGACCTTTGAATTGATTCTGCATCCGCCAGCCTTATCTCCCCGACGGCGTTTCGCAGTTTCGCTTCGCTCAGGGTCATATCGCCGCGCACGACGACGAAGACGAATTTATCATCGGCAACGCGGATGTACATCAACGCCTTGGCGGTTTTTTCTTTGGGGAGGTTGAGAAAATTGGCGAGCGCTTCGATGGTGTGACAATCGGGCGTGAAAACCTTTTCCAGCGGAAGTTCCTCTTCGCGGGGCAGGGGCGTCTTTTTGAAACGTGCCAACTCCAGACGTTCGGTGTATCCGCACGATTCGCAGTGCGCGGCTTCGATGTTCCCTGTCGAAAGCGGGAAAAAAGTCTCACGGTCGGAAGCAACTGTCGGCAGGGAAAGAAGCGAAAAGAAATCGGGCTTGGCGGATAAATCCTGCAAATGTCCAATCGCCCGCTCTCCCAATGGAAGCAGTTCGTTCTCGCGGGTCACGTATCCCGCGCGGACGAGCCAGCCGAAGCCCTGAGTCCGCGCGTTGTTTGGGAATTCACGCTGGGTTTGGATTTTGAGGTCGGTGTATTTCATGGTTGAAAATCCCCTTTCCTCTGGAGTTACGCTTCGTTTTTCTTTCTTCGCACAGCCTTTGTCTTCCCATCCGACGGCGCGGGTTCGGAAATTTGAACCGCTGTCTGCGCGATGGACTCGGCTTGGGCGGCTTCCGAAGGCGTGGATTCAGGAGCAGGCTCGAGGTCCAGCTCGACCGTTTCTTCCATCCGAATCTGCCCGCGCAGGAACGCGCCTTCCTCGGTCACGAACGCAGTTGTGACCACATCTCCCCACACCCGCCCCGAAGCGCGGATCTCCAGTTTTTGGGTGGTGATGTTTCCTTTCACCGCGCCCGCCACGATGACGGTGTTGGCGCGCACGTTCTGGCAGGTGACGCGCCCCGTCTCGCCGACGACGAGCATGCCGCGCAGGGCAATCTCGCCCTCGAATGCGCCTTCAATGCGCACACCGCCCGAACCGTTGATGCTGCCGTGCCAGATCACACCCGACCCAAGCACCGATGTGATGCGTTCCACGGCTTGTACAGGTTGTGCGGTTTCACTTTTCGTCTGTGTTGTTGGGGTTGCGTTGCGTTTGAACATGAGTGCAATTTTACCGTTAAAACAAAAAGGGCGGCATTGCGCCGCCCCGCTATTTGCTGACTTATTCGTCCTTTTCTTCCTTCCCGCCCATTTGCACTCCCATTGTATTGAAGCCTGAGTCCACATACAACACTTCACCCGTGATTCGCTTGGATAAATCCGAAGCGAGGAATACAGCTGTGTTGCCCACGTCCTCAATGGTCACGTTCTCCCGCATGGGTGACATATCTGCAAAGTGTTTGTACATATCGCGGAAGCCGCCCACACCCGCTGCCGCCAGCGTGCGGATCGGTCCTGCCGAAATGGCGTTCACGCGCATCTTCTGCGGACCAAGGTCATATGCCAAATAACGGGTGGATGATTCCAATGCGGCTTTTGCCACACCCATCACGTTGTAATGAGGCGCGACCTTCACCGAGCCGTAATATGTCAGGCACATGATCGAAGCGCCGGGGTTCAGGATCGGTAAAAAAGCATTGGTCAATGCTACGAACGAAAACACGCTAATGTCCATCGCGTTTTTGAATCCTTCACGGCTGGTCTGGTAATAGGGCCGGCTTAATTCATCTCGTCCTGCAAACGCGATCGAATGCACCAGGACATCTATTTTTCCAAAATGTTTGCCAGCTTTTTCAGCCGTCTTTGCGATCTGTTCATCGCTCGTTACATCGCACTCTTCGACCCATTTGCAATCCACCTGCTCCGCCAGGGGTTTCACGCGGCGTTCGAGCATTTCTCCTGCATAGCTGATTCCCAAATTCGCGCCTTCGCGTTTGAACGCTTGTGTAATACCCCACGCGATCGAGCGTTCGTTCGCCAGACCGAAGATCAATGCATTTTTGCCTTCCAATAAACCCATGTTGGTTCCTCCGAGTTAAGTATCTATCTTCCAACCTCTCACCAAAAACCGCCACGGCTTTGAAAGCCACGGCTCCGGCGTATTGTTTAAACCCACGCGCGCGCCAATCGTCACGCTTGAATCCGGGACAAAGACCCCCGCCTCGATTCTTAGACTTGAGTCTGATTCTGTTAAGTCCGCATAATTCTCGCTGATGGTGATTCCCAATGCCTGGGTCAGTTTGCCTGGTCCGAACGGATCCCGCCCCTGACGGCGCTTTACCATCACGTCAATTCCTTCGGTGGGTTGTATCGCGCGGATGAGTACCGCTGCTGGAAAATTTTCCTTCTCTGTCACAACGTTCAGCATCCAATGATTTCCGTAGGTGAAATAGATATATGCGTGCCCCGGCGGTCCGTACATGGGATCGGTTCGTTTCGTCCGTCCGGCTTTTGCATGGCAGGCCAGATCGTCTTCGCCAATATAGGCTTCGGTTTCAGTGATCAAACCTGTCAATATCATGCCATCCAGAATCCGTACCAACCGCGCGCCGATCAGTTCACGGGCGACGGTTAGTGTGGGGCGGTCGTAAAAAGAGCGCAGGAGAGGTTTTGGCATTGAAAGGGGAACTTCCCTCCAATTTTTAGTTGGAGGGAAGTATTATTTATGGTTGCTGGGTTGGGAATGGCGTACCAGTGGGTTCAGGCAGAGCTGGGATCGCAGTAGCCTGTTCCTCTCCCTCATTACCCGAAGGAATGGGAGAAGCATCGAAGGGGACCGGGGTGGCCGTTTCCCACGGAACGATTGTGGCAGTTGTTCTTTCCGTGGTGATGCCGGGACCATTCCCTTTGATGTATGTAAATGCAAAAGCGACAATTATCGTTACCGTGACGCCAATTGCAAGTCCGATCAATAGATTTTTCATGGGGAAACTCCTTTTTGTTTGGTTTCCGCCATTTTCAGCAGATCGATTTTTTCGCGCAACTGTGGACTTCCGCAAAACCCTGCCCGTATTTCTACCTGCGGATTTCCGCAGGTTCATCTCGGTCAGTTTGATGACAGCCTCCGTCCGTGAACGGGCGTCGAGGCGGGCGTAAATATTGCTCAAATGGAATTCCACGGTACGGATGGAAATACCCAGTTTCTGGGCGATCTGCTTGTTGCTTTTCCCCTCCAGCAGCAATTCTACGACTTCCTTTTCTCTCTTCCGGAATTTTGGGGTGGACATATGTTTACTTAAATCTTGGATCTCTTTGCAGGGTTAATCTAAGCCCTTCTTCGAGTTTGATCGAAGGCGTGAAGCGCAGTTTTTCTTTTGCAAGTGTCAAATCCGCTTTCATGTGGGATACGCCGCCTGAAGTCTGGGAATTGAAGACCACGTTGGCTTTGCTGTTCGTGACTTCCAATACCACGCGAATGAGTTCTTTGATGGAGGTTTCCACTCCCGAGCCGACATTGATCACAAGCCCGTTGACGTTTGGCGCAGTGGATGCGGCAACCATTGCACTGACCACGTCATCCACATAGATGTAGTCGCGGGTCTGATTTCCGTCACCGTGCGCGACCAAGGTCCCACCGCGAAGCGCCTGCCTGAGGTAATGGGGAACGACGGGAGGATGCGAGGGCGGCAAGTGTTGACCCGGTCCGTAGGCGTTGAAGATCCGCAAACTGACGGTCTCGATGTGCCATAAATTGCCGATGGTGCGGACGTAATATTCCGCTGAAAGCTTCGAGACGGCGTACGGTGAGCGCGGGTTGGGTGTGGCAGATTCCTTCAGCGTGGTGTCGGTCAAATCGCCGTATACAGCCCCTGAAGACGCCAGAACGACGCGTTTGACCCCCACATCGCGCATGGCTTCCATTAGTGCAACTGTCCCGCCGACGTTGGCGTTATTGTAGTCCCGCGGATATAAAATGGATTCGGGAACCGACACACGCGCCGCAAGATGATAGACGACATCCACATCCTGAAGCAAGGTCCACAATTTGGGGCGGTCACTCACATCGCCGCGCGTGAAGTGGACGTCGGGTGAAAGCACCTTTGGATCGCCGGTGGAGAGATCGTCCAACCCGCGGACCTGGTGTCCTTCGCGGGCGAGGTGGTTTGCAAGAGAAGAGCCGAGGAATCCCGCGGCTCCGGTAATCAGAAAGTTCATAGATGCAGGATTATACTCTCAATATTGGTGGTGATTTTCGATTGACTCTTCCGGGGTGGTGTGTTATTGTTGGAGCCAGATAGGAAAACGGTACGTTACGTTGGTTTGAAGAACATCAACAGCCTGCGGTTTGCCTGCGGGCTGTTTTGTTTTGACCTCCGATGGAACAAACGGATTGACCTACTATATTTCAATTGCCATAGGAGGCAAACAATGTCTGACAGAATTATCGGAACGGTGAAGTGGTTCAACGGCGACAAGGGCTACGGTTTCCTTGAGCGTGAAGGCGGAGCGGACGTGTTCGTCCATTTCTCTGCCATTCAAGGCGATGGATACCGCAATCTGCAGGAGGGGCAGAAGGTGGAATTTGCCGTCGAGCAGGGACCGAAAGGCCCCCAAGCCACGAATGTCACCATTCTGAGCTAAGTAGACAAAAAAGAGCCGGACGCGAAAGCGTCCGGCTCTTTTTGATTCCTACTTTTTCCTTGGGGCAAGTCGATTCCTGCCGTAACTTTTGGGCGTGGGGGCAGGTTTGGGCGGGCGGCGAGAGTCGCTTCGGGGGGCGCCTCTGCCCCGTGTTCCAGAAGCAGATCTCGGCGGGGCGGGACGCGCATAATCGAATCCTTCGATGGTCTCGCGTTTTAGCGGCTGTGCCATGATGCGTTCAAGCGTGCGGATCATGTCGTTATCATCCGGCGTGACGAGCGTGAATGCGTCGCCTGTTCGTTGGGCGCGTCCTGTTCGTCCGATGCGGTGAATATAGGCATCGGCCGTGTCGGGCATGTCGTAGTTGATCACGTGCGAAATGCTTTCAATATCCAGCCCGCGCGCGGCGATGTCGGTGGCGACCATGATGTCGTGATGCCCGCTCTTGAATCCCTTCAATGCGGCTTGCCGTTGTCCCTGTGATCTATCGCCGTGCAAACTTGTTACTTTGAAGCCCGCCTGATGGATCTGCCGAGCCACCTTTTGCGCGCGGTATTTTGTGCGCGTGAAAACCAAAACGGAATTGGTATCGGTGCGTTTAAGCAGTTCAATCAACAGCGCCGACTTCAAATGTTGTGCCACAGGATACAACGCATGTGTCACCGTATAAGCCGGGCGGCTGATGCCCATTGCAATTTTCTGCGGTTGTTTCAATGCTTGTTGCGCAAGCAATTCCACGTCTGGTGGAAAGGTCGCGGAAAACAACATCGTCTGCCGCTTTTCAGGCACGGCTTTTACAATGCGGCGCACGTCGGGCAGGAAACCCATATCGAACA
This sequence comes from uncultured Anaerolinea sp., assembly GCA_964563315.1. Taxonomy (GTDB): domain Bacteria; phylum Chloroflexota; class Anaerolineae; order Anaerolineales; family Villigracilaceae; genus Villigracilis. The sequence goes on from CAZLWG010000072.1 coordinate 5,656, forward strand.
TTCGGTCGGCTTCATCGAGCACCAATATTTCAATGCGGTTCATCTTTGCGTGTCCTTGCTGGATAAGATCGAGCAGACGCCCCGGGCAGGCGACGAGGATTTCCACGCCGTTTCGCAATGCCTGTATCTGCGGGTTCGCTCCGACTCCCCCATAGATGGTTGCACTCTTCAGCCTTGTCCCCGCTGACAACGTTTTGATTACGTCGTTGATCTGTTCCGCCAGTTCGCGTGTCGGTGTGACGATGAGCGCGCGCGCAACGTTTCTTTGACCGGTGAGCAATTGGTTGAGGATGGGAAGCACGAACGCGGCGGTCTTGCCTGTGCCAGTTTGCGCCGTGCCGATGATGTCGCGTCCGCGCAGGGCGGCGGGGATGGCTGCCTCTTGAATGGGCGTGGCTGTGTCATAGCCCGCCTTTTTAATTCCCTGCATGAGGAGGGAATCGAGTTGAAATTGTTCGAAGTTCATAAAATCCTTATTTAACCGCAGATAAACGCAGATGAATTGAATGTGATTGGTTTTTCATCCGGATGTGTAAAGTCTGATTGGTTATGTTGTTAAATGATTATATCCCTGATTGGCAGTTTCCCATCAAGTCAGAAACAGCACTGCCACGCCGCCAATCGCAAGCAGAGTCCCTGCCACCGCCTGCCAGCCGACTTTTTCCTTGAAGACAAAATGACTGACGGGAAGCAGGATCACCGGCGGGAGCGCCATCAATGTACTGGCGACTCCAACTTCTGCATGCTGTACCGCAAGCAAGGATGAGGAAACGCCAAGCAATGGACCGACCAGCGCTCCGAGCGCAAGAAGACGCAAGACCTTTGGCTGTTCCCGAACTGCTTTAAAGGTTGCGCCTGCTTTCCCTTCCATTATTGTCCATGCCCAAATGAAAATGGTCGCGGCAAGCATGCGGATGGCGTTTGCCTGGAACGGCGAGAAATCACCGGTCATCCCTTGTTTGGAAAGGACAAGTCCGATCGCCTGCCCAAGTCCTGCCAAAACGCCAAAGATCACGCCGCGGCGGGTGTGTCCCTGCGGAGTGTTTTCAGGTTCTTCATGCGACATTACCACCCAGCCAATCCCCGTCAATGCCAGGACAATGCCGAGGATCTGCAGAGGAGTGAGCACTTCGCCGAAGAATGTCCACGCAATAATCGAACCGAAGATCGGCGCAAGACTCAGCAGCAATGTGCCGAGACGCGCCCCTACCGATACCAACGCCTGAAATAAAAACGCATCGCCCAATGACAGCCCGATCACACCCGAAAGACTAAGCCAGATCCACCGCGATGAGTCTGCTGAGAAGGGAAGCGGCTCGCGAAAGAGAGCAATGTTCAGGATGACCAAATATGCCAACGCAAACACCAACCGCAGACGATTGGTTGCCTGGGAGCCGATCATGCGTCCTGTTTTTGTGAAGATGAGCGCTGTCAATGAAAAGAAAACGGATGTGGCAAGACCGGCGATTTGACCGATAAAGTTCATAGTTCTCCGTTCTGAAAAACCTCATTGTTGGATACAGCGCTTTTCCCTCCCTGAAGTTCTGCGCGTGTCAGTAATATCACGGCTGTTAGGATCAAACCGCCTCCAAGCAGGACAACGGGCAGGAGCTGCTCGCCAAATAACCAGGCTGCCAACAGAACTGTCACAACGGGTTCCAATGTGGAAAGCATGGCCGCATTGGTTGGACCGATCCGTTCCAAACCGGCGAGAAAGGCGACAACGGGAATGATCGTGGAGACAATGATGATTCCCACCATGGCAAGCCAGCCGTCATTGCTCGCGGGGAAGTGCGCTCCGTTGACAAGAGTGAGCAGCCCATAGACCGCGCCTGCTGAAGCGAAAATCACCGTGGACGACTGTACCGCCGAAACGTGTTTCATCACGTTCGTACCAACGATAATGTAAATGGAATAGATCAGAGCGGCAGCGATGGCAAGCAGGATGCCGGTGAACTGTCCGCCGCCGGGATCGACTGTGAGCAATGTACCGGCGAAGGCGATGACCAACGCGGCGATTTTTACGCGGGTCAGTTTTTCGCGCAGAAACACGACGGAGAGGATCGCGACGAAGATGGGGTAAAGATAAAGAAGCAAAGCGACAAGCCCTGCCGACGCGTATTTGATGGCTGTGAGGTACGAGAAGGATTGACCGACATATCCAAGTGCGCCCATGCCAATGAGTTGGGCGAGGATGCGTCCGCGTGGGAAAGGCTGACGGCGCAGAAGCAGGATCACGGTCATGAAAGAGGCGGAGAGTCCGAAGCGAAGAAAAAGGACAGTGAAGATGTCCATGCCGTCTGCGTACAAGTACCTGCCAAAGATGGCAAGCGTCCCAAAGGAGGCGGCGGAGATGGCGATGAGGATAATGCCGATGAGTCTTCTCATATCATGTCCAAAAGGAAATTGCGGATTTTGTTTGCGGTTTTATCCCACAAAGGCTGTTGAGTATATCGCTTTCTGGCGTGGATGGATAGTTGTACGAGCAGACTGCGGTCTGATGCGATCTGCGCGAGGTGATGCGCGAGCGTCGTCGTGTCATTCGGTTCAATGAGATAGCCAGTTTTGCCTTGCTCGATGATTTCCCCGGCCGCGCCAGCCGTTGTGCCAATGGCGGGAAGTCCGAAGCACATCCCTTCGAGATAGACGATGCCGAAGCCTTCATACGAGGACGGTACGACGAGGAGATGCGCTTGTTTGAGTTTTTCGATGAGAGGCCGGTTGTCGAGAGACGAGTGAAAATGGACAATGGACGATAGCTCATTGACTGAGACGAAATTTTGCATTTGTTTGGCGTAGGCAGGTTCCGTCGTGAGAGAGCCAACTACGTCGAGGCGGAAGGGGATGGACGGAAGCCGGGTTATGGCTTCAAGCAGTGTGTGCAGTCCTTTGCGGTGAATGATGTTTCCGAGAAAAAGGATACTGAGTTCCTGTTTTTTGCTTCTTTCTTTTATTTCTTGTTCCGAAATCGCCTCGCCAAACCTATCTGTGGGCGGATACGCCACTACTGTCGGTTTTTCGCCCTCGATTAAGTTCTGCACTACTTTCTTTGTGGTTTGTGAATTGAAGATGAAGCCATCCACACTTTTGAGATATTTTTTTTCGATGATGCGATAAAACGCGTTCTGCCATTTTGGACGCTGTTCGGAGCAGCGCAAGTGATGGACAAGGCTGACGATGGGGCAGGGATGTGGCTTACGGTTGGCAGCGATGAGGGAAGGATGGTTGAGTTCATCTTGAATGATGATATCAAAGTTGCGGGGGAGTTTGAAAGTCAGATTGTCTATCAGATGCCTTGCATAATTCCGCCAGGGGAGCGAGATGATTTCAACGGTATCGTCTTGCGCGCGGAGATACTCCACCAGTCTGCGGTCATACATGTATCCGCCGCTGAGGGTATTGAGCGAGCCGTAGATGACGAGACCTATTCGCATGGAATTTGGATGTTTGCAAGTTGGAATATCCGCAGGGCGATCTTTGGAACCCGCTACTTTTCCAACCTGTCAATTTGATATGCTGCCCAGGCGTTTTCATTTTCCCACAGCACTACTTTCAACGAGGTGATGTTTTTAGCACTGATGCGTTCATTCAACATTTTGACAAGAATGTGCGCGAAATTTTCGATGGACGGATTCAATCCGTCAAATTCCGGTTTTTCATTGAGCATCTGTTCCTTGTAATACCCGACCACATCGTCGAGATGTTTTTCTACATCCACAATGTCCACGAGATAACCGTGTTGGTCGAGGTCATTACCTTCGATTTGTAATTCCAGAATGTAATGATGTGAGTTTGGAAAGTTTTCAGGTCCCCAATCCCCGCCGATCAAGAAATGACGAGCGATGAATTTCCGACGGACAGCCAATGTGTACATGGAATGCTCCTATTAATTTGAGACTTTTGTGTTCAATTGATCTTCCACAGATGTAAAAGTTTCCCTGTCTGCCAGTACGATCAACGTGTCGCCCGCGTGAAGGGTGATTCCTCCGCTGGGCATGATGAATTCATGTTCGCGCGCAATGAGGATGATGAGAAATTCCTGTGGAAGGTACAACTCGACGATGGTTTTGCCGTCTGCAACCGAGCCGGAAGGGACGGTAAGTTCCTTCAACTCGCTTTTGAAACCGCTGACGGGAGTGAATTCGATCGGGTAAATCGGCTTTTTGACAACGGGCACGTCCACGCCAAGCCATTTGGCCGCATAGGGAATCGAAGCGCCTTGGAACAGGGCGGATGTCAATACCACGAAAAAAACGATGTTGAAAATGGAATCAGCCTGTGAGAGTCCGGCGAGAAGCGGGTAGGTGGCAAGGATGATCGGGACCGCGCCGCGAAGCCCCACCCAGGAAAGGAAGGCTTTTTCCTTGAAAGTGAAATTTGTCGGAAGAAGAGTAAGGAAGATGCTGATCGGCCGGGCGAGAAAAATCAATGAGATGGCGGTCAGCAGTCCCGTGGTGATGATCGGCGGGATTTCGGCAGGGAAGACCAGCAGACCGAGAGTCAAAAACATCGTGATCTGCATCAACCATGCCAGTCCATCGTGAAAGCGGATCACACTGCGGCGATGGACGAAGTCCTGGTGTCCCGCAACGATGCCTGCGAGATAGACTGCGAGAAATCCGTTTCCAGACAAGGTGTTGGTGACGCTGTATGCGAGGAATACAATCGAAAGGGTCAGAACAGGATACAACCCGTCGTAGCCGAGTTGAATGCGATTGGCAAGAAATACCAGAAGTCTGCCGAAGAAAAAGCCGCAAAGAACGCCGACGAACATTTGCAAGATGAAAGCGCCGAACAGATCGGTTACTTGCGCGTTGGGCTGTGTAAGCAGTTGAATCATGCCAACAGTCAGGAAGACCGCCATCGGGTCATTGCTTCCCGATTCAAGTTCGAGCAGCGGGCGTAATTTGCCTTTTAACCCCAAACTCTTCGACCGGAGAATCGAGAAGACCGCCGCAGCATCGGTGGATGAAACGATGGCTCCAAGTAGAAGACCTTGGAATAATGTGAAACCTAAAAGATATTGCGCTGTGATTCCAACGATCAAAGCAGTGATGAAAACGCCAAGAGTCGAAAGCGCGATCCCATATTTCAACACAGGTCGTACATCATCCCATTGTGTGTCGAGCCCGCCTGCGAAAAGGATCAGGTTCAAGGCGACGATACCAATGAATTGTGTCAGGGTCGGGTCGTCGAAATAGATCCCGCCGAGTCCATCCGAACCAGCCAGCATTCCGATTCCCAGAAAAAGCAAAAGCGCAGGAATCCCGGAACGGTCTGACACTTTGCTTATCAAAACGCTGACAAGCAATAGACCCGCGGCAATGATCAGGATGAATTCAAACGACATCGTCATATTTGAACAATACTTGTATCGTTTCTTGAGGGCGTTCGTCCAGCAGTTGATATGCTTTTTCCGCGTCTTCAATTGAAAATCGGTGTGTGATCCATTTCTCCGGCTGAATGCGTTCCAGGGCTTTCCATGCCACATCGAAGCGGCGAGATTTGTCCCATCGTCCCGATAGCTCAGGTGAGATGGTGCTGACCTGTGATGATACGAGTCGGATGCGGGAACGGTGGAACGTCCCGCCAAGGTCAAGATCGGCGCGTTTCTGTCCATACCATGAACCGACAACGACTCGTCCGCTGAACGCCGTGTGTTCGATGGCATCATTCAGCGTAAGAGGGGAACCGCTCAGTTCGAAGGTGAGGTCAAATTTATTTTGCGTGTAGGCAAACGATTCCATTGTATTGTTTTCGGAACGGAGGTCGAGTATTGTCACACCATTGATCTTCGTAGATGCTTTGCGCCTCAATTCAAAGTGATCGCTTGTTGCCAAACGATCCAATGGAAATTCGCTCAATAACGAAGCCACCAATAAACCCATCACGCCTTGTCCCAGGACCAAAACGCGCTCTCCTAAAATGGGAGCGCCGTCCTGAACCAGGTTGACTGCTGTTTCCATATTTGGCAGGAAACAGCAGTTTTCAGGGGAAAGGGAATGGGGAATGGGAAATAATGATTCAACTTTTGAAATAAAGCGCGAAGTATGCGGATGAAACGAAAATACCATACGGTTTTTCCACTCTTTATTCACTGCTTTTCCTATTTCAATTATTTTTCCCACACACGCATACCCGTATGCCAATGGATAGTTCAGCTCGCTGCTGACCGCATCATGTGCATCCGCCAATTGGGGGAACTGACCGCGATACACAAGCATCTCCGTTCCCGCGCTGATGGCAGAACAGATTGTTTGCACGAAAACCTCATTCGGCTTGAGCCGAGGCAGAGGCACCTCACGGACCTTCACTTGCCTGGGCGCGGTGAAGAAAAGGGTTTTCGCTCGTTCCATGGACGAAGTTTAACATAAAAGGCGACAGTCACTTTTGAACTGTCGCCCTGATTTTGCGGGTTATTTTTTTATGTCCGGCCTCGGCGGATAGTTCGGTGTGTCGCGCCGGAACTCGTAATTTTGAATAATGGATTCGATCATCCCTTTTTGCTGGGGCGTGACCGTCTTGAACTCGAACCCGACGTTGTAATACTGGGGACTGATATCCTGCTCGCACCATACCACCCGCACAGGCAGTACCATGCGGGCGGCTTTCACATTTGGCAGCTCCGGCAGTTCAATGGACAGGGTCATTTCAGCATTGACCTGCCGGGGTTTCTCGCAGATCGCCATCGCTCCGCTCAAACTCAAATCGCTGAGGTAGCCGATCAAAAAGCCGCCATACAGGTCAAAGACCTGGGTGTAAGCCATCAGGCTTTTGCGTTCCTGTTTGCGCCGTTCTTTCATTTATGCCTCATTGGTGACGCAAGTGTACATGAGACCGTAAACAAACTTCATTACCGTTTTATGGTAAAAATGCGCCCATGCGATGGATATACATCTCTCCTCATCTCGATGACGCCGTTCTCTCTGCTGGTGGTTTGATCCGCGAACAAACTCATGCAGGGACACCAGTTGAGATTTGGACGATCCTATGCGGCTTTCCGCCTGAAGACGAAGAACTCTCTCCGTTTGCCCAGGTGCTTCATTACACATGGGGTATCTCGAATACCGCTGACCTTATCCGTGCGCGGCGGGCAGAAGATGAGAAAGCCTGCAAGATCGTCGGTGCGAAGCCCATTCATTTTGAAGGTTATTTTGATTGCATCTATCGCCGTGGAAAAAATGGGCATTGGCTGTATTCGGATATCTTTAGTCCTCCGCATGACGATGAAGCAGACCTGCCTGCCCGCATCGCGGAATCCATCTCCGCCCGCCTCAAATCCGACGATCAACTGGTCTGCCAACTGGGGCTGGGTTCACATGTGGATCATATCCTCGTCCGCCGCGCCGTGGACCTGCTCCAGCGCCCTGTCCTTTATTACGCCGACGTGCCGTATCTGTTCAAGACGCCCGGCGAACTGGCTCCGCTCACGGCTGGGATGAAGGAAAATGCCCAAACGGTGGGGGAGGCAGGCTTGCGGTCCTGGCAGGAGGCGATTGCCGCCTACGAATCCCAGATTTCCAGTCTATTCGAGAGCCGGGAGGGGATGCAGGAACAAATCCGGCAATATTGGTCTGAGATTGGAGGAATCCGCTTCTGGGAACCCGTCTAGACGACGTTTTGTATGACTTGACTCTGTAACGCAAAGGGTGGGTTTGAGGAGAAAAAAGGATGAGTTTCTTGT
>CAZLWG010000073.1:0-12165 GCA_964563315.1 uncultured Anaerolinea sp.
ATCTTGATTACGCCATGAGCGTGATCGTGGCGCGCGCGCTGCCTGATGCCCGCGACGGACTAAAGCCTGTCCACCGGCGCATTTTGTACGCCATGCACGAATTGGGTATTCGTTCGAACTCGTCCTATAAAAAATCTGCGCGTATCGTCGGCGAAGTACTGGGTAAATATCATCCGCATGGCGACTCGGCTGTCTATGAATCCATGGCGCGTATGGCGCAGGATTTTTCCATGCGCTACATGCTGGTGGATGGACAGGGCAACTTCGGCTCGGTGGATGGCGACGCTCCGGCTGCCATGCGTTATACCGAGGCGCGCCTGCAAAAAATGGCGGAGGAAATGCTTGCGGATCTCGAAAAGAACACGGTGGATTATGGTCCGAACTTCGACGATTCGCTTCAGGAACCCCTTGTCCTGCCTGCCAGACTCCCGAACCTTCTCCTCAATGGAGCCTCCGGTATCGCCGTCGGCATGGCGACCAATATCCCGCCGCAAAACCTGCGCGAATTGACTGCCGCGATCAACCACCTGATCGACAACTACGACACCATCGAAGATGTCACTGTGGAAGACCTGTTGAAGTTCGTGCAGGGACCCGACTTCCCGACGGGCGGAATGATCGTCGGGACGGAGGGCATCATCTCGGCATATGGAACAGGCAGAGGTCGAATCGTGATGCGCGGCATTGCGCATATCGAAGAAACCAAGGCGGGGCGCTACCAGATCAATATCACTGAGATTCCCTATCAAGTCAATAAATCCAGCTTGATCGAACGCATTGCCGAACTTGTGCGCGAAGACAAGATCGATCAGATCTCAGACCTCCGCGACGAGTCGGACAAGCGTGGTATGAGCATTATCATCGAATTGAAGCGCGGCGCGCAGCCCAAAAAAGTGTTGAACCAGCTTTATAAATTTACGGCGCTCCAATCCACATTTGGCGTGCAGATGCTCGCGTTGGTGGACGGTGAACCGCGCACCCTGCCCCTTAAACGCCTGTTACAGCTCTTCATCGAACATCGCCAGACGGTCATCACGCGCCGTACACAATTCGAGTTGGATAAGGCAAAGGCTCGCATCCACATCTTGGACGGTTTGCTGATCGCGTTGAATAACATCGATGCTGTCATCAAGACCATCCGCGAGGCGCAGGATGCCGACGTGGCAAAGACCAATTTGATGAAACGTTTCAAGTTGAGCGAATTGCAGGCGCAGGCGATCCTCGATATGCAGTTGCGCCGTCTCGCCGCGCTCGAGCGTTGGAAGATCGAAGAAGAACATAAGCAGGTGAAGGAAACGATTGCATATCTCGAAGACTTGCTTGCCAACCCGAAGAAGATCCTCGCGCTCATCAAAGACGATATGAATGAAGTGACGGAAAAGTACGGCGACGACCGCCGCACGAGCATTGCCGCCGAAGCCCGCGAAGACATTCACGAAGAAGATCTTGTGCCGGATGAATCGGTGCTGGTCAGCCTCACCGAGCGCGGATATATCAAACGCGTGGCGGCATCTGTCTTCCGGTCACAGAGCCGGGGCGGGCGCGGTGTGAAGGGACATACCACCAAGGATGAGGATGAAGTTGTCATGCTCATTCCGGCGCGCAGTCTCGATACGATGCTCTTCTTCTCGGATAAGGGCAAGGTCTATTCCGAAAAGGTCTATCAAATCCCCGACCTGGACCGTGCCACGAAAGGCATTCCACTGGTCAACATCCTCGCGCTCGGCCCGAACGAAAAGATAACAGCTGCCATGTCCATCCGTGATTTTTCTCCGAACAACTTCTGCATGATGATGACGGCCCGGGGCAGGATGAAGCGCGTTGCCATGGAAGAATTCGCTTCGGTCCGTCCTTCCGGCTTGATCGCCATGAATTTGGATGAAGGCGACACTCTCGGTTGGGCGCGCCTCACCTCCGGAAAAAATGAGGTGATTATCGTCACTGAAAACGGACAGGCCCTACGCTTCAGCGAGGACAAGGTCCGCGCAATGGGACGTCAGGCTGCCGGGGTGCAAGGCATTCGCTTGAAGAAAGGCGACGTGGTGACCAGTATGGATGTGGTTGAGAAGGATGGTGCTCTACTCGTCGTCACGGCACACGGATTTGGAAAGCAAACCCCCCTCAAGGAATACACACCCAAAGGGCGCGCCACGGGCGGTATCTCCACTATTGACCAAAAAGCTCTCAAAGAGATCGGCAAGATCGCTGCCGCACGCGTGGTACAAAAACCCGACGATCTGACGATCATGACTGCCAACGGCGTCGCCATCCGTTTGAAGGTGAAGGATGTGAAACAATCGGGGCGTGCCACAAAAGGCGTGCATCTCATCAAGCCTCAGGAAGGCGATGAAGTCGCATCCATGGCGCGCATCTCCGCCGAAGATTTGAAAAAGGCGGGCGCGGAGATGGAAGAGAAGGAAGCCGAAGCGCAGCCGAAACTGGTTTAAACAAAACGGGCGAGGTTCAATACCTCGCCCGTCAATTTATAACACCGGGGTTAGAACATGATCTTCTCTGTCACCAACAGACACAACGCGCCGACCACACAGACAGCAAACATCAGCATGACTGCGATCACAAAACGCTGAACAGGGGTCATACCGAGAAAGCGGCCGGATCCACCACCGTTGTACGCCTGCTCCGTGCCCGCGGCAGGCTGGAACTGCGCTTCCTCTTCTTCATAGAATGATTGTGCTGCGGCATCTTCGCGAAGATTATCAAACATGGCATTGACCTCGGTTTCGAAAGTATATCATGCGGCGGGTCTTAATCTCACATCCCCAAATCGGATGATTACGGAATTGTCATGCTCGTCGCGTAATCGCAAACTTCCATCTGACTCGAGCCCATCCAAATTCCCGGTAATGTGACCATCGCCTCCACTCTGGACCTGAACCTGCTCACCGCGAAAGGCAAGCATCTCCTCCCAAGCCTCGATTAACTCATCCGTGCCAATCTTCCCGCGCCATGAAAGTATCGCTGTCAATATCTCGCGCAGGATCTCCTCCCGCGCAGGCGGCTCATGACCGATTTCATCTTCCAGGCTTGTGCCTGGGAATTGGAGCGAGTCCATCGGCGGCACGGATGGCTTGTAAACGTTCATTCCCATGCCGATGACAAGCGAATCCACCCTATCCCCAGCCCAGACCGTTTCGACCAAAATGCCGGCTGTTTTTTTAAGGTTCACCAGGACGTCGTTTGGCCATTTGATGCGCGGTGCGAGACCAAGCTTGAGGCATGAATCGGCTGCTGAAAGAGCCGCCAGCCCAATGGTTCGCGAGAGATGCGGGAGTTCGGATGCAGAGGGGCGCAGGATCAAAGTGAAGGCAAGCGCGCTTCCGGCGGGAGTGAACCATTTCCGGTCGAGCCTGCCGCGCCCCCGAGTCTGTTCATCCGCGACCACGATCGAAAAGTCCTTTGCGCCGCCCGCCGCCCAAGCCAATGCTTCATCGTTGGTCGAGCCGATGGAATCGAAATACCGCAGACCGCCGAGGTTCAATTTGGAGAGGGATTTTTTAAGAGAGGATTCGTTCATGGAAATGAAAAACCCGACAGGCCGATAAAGACCCGTCGGGTTTTATATCTTATTGAACAATATCGTATGGGTTGATGTTCGAGCCGCCGACGCGAATCTCGAAATGCAGATGCGCGCCGAAGGAATTCCCCGTATTGCCCGAATACCCAATGACCGCGCCCTGCCCGACCGTTTGACACGCGGTTACAAGGATCTGGCTTAAGTGGGCATATACGGTGACGTATCCATTGCCATGATCGACCTGAATGACATTGCCGTAACCGTAATTCCATCCGCCTTGCGCCATTGTCACAATGCCGGTACCGGCCGAGTATACATTCGAGCCTTCGGGCGCGCTGATGTCAATGCCAAGATGACCGGGTCCATAGGCGTTGCCCGAAAGGCTGTGATCGTCAGCGGGCCAGCCGAGACCGCTTGCCACCGGACCGCCTCCGCAGGCATTTACTGCATTTCCACCACCTGTGCCCGTGTTCGCACCACGCACGGTAGTCGGCAGGTCTGCCGCCCAGTTGCGCAGTTCGCGTGAGCCGCCGGGGATCATTACCACCGTGCCAGGTTCCACAGAGGGATTCGTCAGATCTATTTTATTGCCGGGGAAATTGATAATATCCTCAGCCTCCGCATCGAACTTGTCGGCGACCATTTCGAACGTATCGCCATCCTTCCATTCGTAATACAAGCCGTCCACAGGCGGAATGACCAACTCCATGCCCGGGCGCAGGCTGTGAGGATTATCCTCCAACTGGTCGTTCACATACAAAATGGTTTCAGATTTGACCTTGTACTTTTCCGCAATCGCATACATTGCGTCGCCGCGCGAAACACGATAGAGGGCAGAATCATAGCGTGGGCGTTCCGGGATATTCGTCTTCAGTTGAAGTTTACGAAGAATGGATGAAAACCCGCCTCCACCCCCGCCGACGACTGGCACGTCCACCGAAAACGGATTCTCCTCTGACGCCGGCGTCTCTTCCTGCGCAGGAACGGTTACGACGATAGGTGGAAGCGTACTCTTATAATAAAGAGTGCCGCCCAGCAAACCAAAAACTACCAGGAAAGTCAGACCCCAGCTGGCTATGGCAAAACGATCAACCCCGCGTCTTTGGGGAGGAGAGGTCGTTGGTTCGTTTTCTGCTGATTCTGTCTTCGGTGTTCGCTTGAATATCAGGGCGAATGACGAAAAGAAGGATCGCATTTTATCCAGGAGATTTTTCATTCGTTTACAGACTGCTAAGCATCCTTGGTGAGGTTTTCAAGGAACTCCATATTATCTTTTGATTTTTCCATGCGCGTGATGATGGCTTCGGTGGCTACAGAGTTATCCATCCCTGCGCCTTGCGGCGGGGGAGAGATCATTTGGATGAACATGCGGCGCATCAGCCAGGCGCGCTGGAGCAGGTCGGGACCGAGGAGCAGGTCCTCACGGCGGGTGGATGAGCGTTCGATATCCACAGCAGGGTAAATGCGGCGTTCCTGCAGCTTGCGGGAGAGATGCAATTCCATATTGCCAGTGCCCTTGAACTCTTCGTACACCACGTCATCAAGGCGGGAGCCTGTGTCCACAAGGCAGGTCGCAATGATGGTCAATGAGCCGCCGTCTTCCACGTTGCGGGCGGCGCCGAAGAAACGCTTGGGCGGGTACAGCGCGGACGGATCCATACCGCCTGAGAGTGTGCGCCCCGAAGGGTTGACCACCAGGTTATAGGCGCGGGCGAGGCGGGTGATCGAGTCCATTAAGATTACCACGTGGCGCCCGATCTCAACGAGGCGCTTCGCGCGTTCTAATGCCAGTTCCGCCGTGCGGACGTGAGCTGTAACAGGTTCATCGAACGTGGAGGCGACGACTTCCGCATCCACTGAACGGTCCATGTCGGTCACTTCTTCGGGGCGTTCGCCGATCAGCGCGATAATCAAATGTACATCGGGATATTTGGTCGAAATGGAATTTGCAATTTGCTTGAGAATGGTGGTCTTACCCGCCTTGGGTGGTGAAACGATCAATCCGCGTTGACCTCTGCCGATGGGCGCGATCAGGTTGATGAGGCGCGGGGCTAACGTGTTTTTATCGGTTTCAAGATCGAAACGTTTTTCGGGGAAGATCGGGGTGAGGTTCTCGAAAACGACCCTGCGTCCGGCGTCTTCCGGGTCGATACCGTTGACGGATTCCACCTTTAGCAGACCGAAGTGCCGTTCGCTTTCACGCGGCGGACGCACCTGCCCGATCACAAGGTCGCCTGCCCGCAGATCATATCTCCTTAGCTGCGCCTGCGAAACATACACATCCTGGTCACTGATGCGGTAGTTGGTTGCCCGCAGGAAACCAATACCTTCGCTTATGATCTCGAGGATGCCGCCTCGCAGTTCGATGCCCTCCTTCTGCGCTTCCGCCTCGCGGATGAGCATGGCGAGAGTTTCCTTCTTTAAACGATTGGCATTGGGAATATTGAAACCCTTTGCCATTGCGCGTAATTTTGAAAGCGGTTCGTTTTCTAGTTCAAGTATTTTCATGTCAAGTCTCTTTTGGGAATTGTGGAATATGAATGCGAAAAAAACCAGTCCCCTCTGGATTGGGCTGGTGAATTTCCTTAGAATGTTCTCGGTTTATTTGGGGTATTTATCAAGGTTATCGTTACAACTTTCCACGCGTGGTGGAAGCCCTGTACGGGTTCAATGAAATATTGATTTTCAAGCATCAGGGGAAGCACCAAAATTATAGCACTTCCATCAAAGTGACGCAAGTGGAGAAACGGTTAAATTTTCTCATCCAATATTCGGCTTTGCAAATCCAGCAGATGACGATAGAAACTATCCCTGTTGGAAAGGTCTTTATGTGTTCCGCGCTCGATGATTTGCCCATGGTTCATCACCAGGATTTCACCTACATGTTCAAGACCGATTAACCGATGCGTTATGAGCATGGAGGTCTTACGCCTCATTACATCGAATAACGTTTCGAGTACAAGTTTCTCGGTGAGCAGATCCAGGTTGGCAGTGGGTTCATCGAGAATCAAAATCGGTGCATCTTTTATCAATGCGCGTGCAATCGCAAGCCGTTGACGTTCGCCGCCGGAGAGGCGCAACCCCTGCTCGCCAATGAGCGTGTTGTAGCCTTTGGGCAGGCTCATAATAAAGTCGTGAACCTGTGCGGATTTGCAGGCTGCTTCCACTTCTTCACGTGTGACTTTCTTACGGGCGAAACGCAGATTTTCATAAATGGATGTGTTGAAGAAATAGGTGTTTTGGGATACGTACTCGCATCTTTCGCGGACCACATCCTGATTCAGCACTTTGAGCGACTCTCCGCCGAGAGTGATTTCTCCTTCTTGATAATCCCAGAAGCGGAGGAGCAGATTGGCAATAGTGCTCTTGCCCGCACCACTTGGGCCGACAATGGCGAGAGAGCTTTTGGGTTTCAGGTTGAAAGTTACATATTGCAGAGCGGGGTTGGGTTGGGATGGGTATGAAAAAGTGATATTCGAGAATTCGATATTCGATACTTGTGCATCGATTTTCGAATATCGAATATTATCTTTTATTTCGGGTTCCGTATCCACCACTTCAAACAACCGTCTTGCCGCTTCACGAGAGGAATTCCACATTTGGGCGGCGAGCGGGAGGGGGATGACGGCTTCGAAAGAAGCAAGAGTGAGCAAGGTCAACGAAGCCAGCATGGGACCAGCGATATTGCCATTGAGAATTTGAGGAATGGTCAGGAAGAGAATCGTCCACATGCCGAGGTTGGTGAGCAGGGTGCCAAGCGCGGAATGGATGCCTGTCACACGCGCCATGCGGCGTTGGGCATCGCCATACTCATTCGCGTTTTTGGCAATTTGCGCGAGGCGTTCGTTGGCGCGTCCATAGGCGATCAGGTCTGCCATGCCTTGAATGCCGTCTACGAGGCGGGTTTGCAAGTCGGCACGCAGGGAAATGGTCTGCTCGGCGGATGTGCGGCTCGTCGTCTGCGCGAGGATGGGGAGGATCAAGCCGAGGCTGAGGTAAAAGGTTAGATAGACAGGAGCAAGCAGCGGGTAGAAAGAAGCGAGGAAGATGGCAGTGAAGAGTCCAACGACGATGGCGGTCAACGGCGGCGAAACGACGCGGACGTAGAAATTTTCCAGCGTTTCCACATCACCGATGACGCGGGCAAGCAAGTCACCCGAGCGGAAGTTCATCAGGCGGGCGGGGGCGAGGGGTTCGAGTTTTTCGTAGAACCACACGCGCAGTTTGGCGAGCAAACGAAAAGTCACATCATGTGAGACGAGGCGTTCGAGATAGCGGAATATCGCGCGGGTGATGCCGAAGAAGCGCGTGCCGACGGTGGAGACGCCGAGGTCTGCGACGGAGACGGCGATGGCGGCGGTGGAGATGAGCCATGCCGAGGTGCCCATCAGTGCGACGCTGGCAAGGATGGTGATGGAACTGAGCAGAACAGAGAGTGCCACGCGATGCCAGTTGCCGCGGAGGAAGGTGAGAAGGCGGGGGAGGATTTTCGATTTTGGATTTACGATTTGCGATTGACGATTGGGGGCGTGATGCGTAATTCGTGATGCGTGATTGGTTTCGCTTGTTACGTATTCCGCATTACGAATTACGTTTGAATTCTTTCCTCTTTCTTCTTTCACTTCATACGTCCTCACCATACTCGCATACATTCCATTTTTTGCGATGAGTTCGCGGTGCGTGCCTTGTTCGATGATCCTGCCCTGGTCGAGGACGATAATGTCATCAGCTTGGAAGATGGTATTGAGGCGGTGGGCGATGGTGATGACTGTTCGTCCGTACATCAACTCGCGTGCCGATTCTTCGAGCAGAGATTCGGTTTCGGGGTCGAGCGCGGAGGTGGGTTCGTCGAGGATGAGAATGGGCGCGTCTTTGAGGAAGGCGCGGGCGAGAGCGAGGCGTTGGGCTTGTCCGCTCGAGAGGCGGGCTCCGCTTTCGCCAATGATCGTCTCGTATCTATCAGGGAGCGATTCGATGAAGTCGTGCAGGCATGCGGCTTTGGCGGCTTGGACGATCTCTTCGTGGCTTGCATCCGCTTTAGCGAGGCGGATGTTCTCGGCGATGGTTGTGTGGAAGAGGTGCGGGCGTTGGGGAACCCAGGCGATATTAGGTTGCAGGTCAATGGTTGAAGGTTGAATGTTGCCTTCAGTTGGTTGGATGAAGCCAAGCAATAATTGGGCAAGGGTGGATTTGCCTGCGCCTGTTTTGCCGACGAGTGCTATGTGTTGTCCCGGATTGATATGTAGGTTGATGTTTTCCAGGGCGGGGATGGTTTCATTGGGGTAGGTGAAGGAGACATTAGATAATTCTATCGTTGAGAAGTCGATATTCGATATTTGATTGTCGTTTTCCGAATATCGATTATCAGGGATTGGCGTGTCAAGAATCTCATAGATCCGCTTCGCTACCGTTGTACCGTTCATGCCAGCGTGGAATCTCGCTCCGAGGGCGCGCAGGGGCATGTAGAATTCGGGGGCAAGGACGAGCAGGAAGAGCGCGGGCAGGAACTCCATGCGGTTGTAGAGCAGGCGGAAACCGATTTCTACGGCGACAATAGCGGTGCTGATCGTGGCGAGCATTTCCAGCGCGAGCGCGGAGAGGAAGGTGATGCGCAGAACACCAAGTGTCCTGTCACGGTATTGCTCGGAGACCCTGGCAATGTTTTTCGCCTGCCCCTTCGATTGCCCGAAGAGTTTGAGTGTGGTCAGCCCTTGCAGGCTGTCTAGGAAGTGGGCGCTGAGCAGGCGCAGGGTTTCATACTGGCGTTTGGTGACCGCCTCTGCGCCTTTGCCAATGATGATCATGAAGAATGGGATCAACGGCGCGGTGATAAGGAAGACGAAGCCAGTGAGTAAATCAATGGGGAAGACGAAGACAAGAATGGAAAGGGGAACGAGGGCGGTGATGACCAGTTGCGGCAGGTATTGGCTGAAATAGGCATCCAGCGCTTCGATGCCTTCGACGGCGGCGGTGGTCAGCTCGCCTGTGCGTTGTCCGCGTGAGTAGGCGGGTCCCAGTTTGAGGATATGAGCGAAGAGCCGTTCGCGCAGGTCGGTTTTGATTCTGACGGCGACGGCATTGGCAGCGACTTCGTTAAGCCAGGTCAGCAAGGACCGTCCGCTGATTGCGAGGAGGATGAAGATGAGGAGGTGAGTAACCTGTTGGAGCGATAACTTGTTTAGAAAGACTCCATTCACGACGCTTGCGAGATTCCACGCCTGCCAGATGGTCAGGAATCCGGCTAAAAGTCCAGAAAGAACCGTTAAAGTCAAAGAGAGGCGGGTGTCGCGGGTGAGGGAGAGAAGTCTGCGGTGCATTGGAAAGTGACAGGAATATTGTGTCAGGTTAAAAAAAGTTGGAAGGTTGAGAGGAGTATAACCTTCAACCTTCCAATCTTCAATTTGCCACCGATTTAGTAAACGAGGCTCTTCTTTTTTGTGCTGATGCGGTTTCGGAACTGGTAGTACGTCCAACTCTGGTAGGCAAGGACGATGGGCACGAAGATGAGCGCGACGATGGACATGACGGTCAGCGTGTACTGCGAAGACGAAGCATTATAGATCGTCAACGAGTAGGCGGGGTTGGTGCTGGAAATCATCACACGCGGGAACATCAAGGTAAAGAAAGAGACCTGGGTCAATACGATGTGAAGCGCCGTGACAATGAATGCCCAGCCTTCCATCTTGCGGTTGATGAAGAATATAACGATCGCCATCGCAACGACGGAAGCAATCGGCGTAAAGCCCGGGTCGATGCCGATCTTGGAGGTGATGTCGGTGGCGATGTAGGTGAAGACAGCGAAAAGAACGACCACAACCGTGGCGGCGATGTACAGCTTCTTAGAGAGTTCACGGGCGCGCTCGCGCAGGGTGCCTTCGAGTTTGAGGGTCAGGAATGTGGCGCCGTAGAGCAGGAAGACCGTTACCATGGTTACTCCACCGAGCAAGCCGTACGGATTGAGCAAAGTAAATAAATTGCCCGTGTACATCATGTTTGCGTCAATTGGCACGCCGCGCGCTAGGTTGGCAAAGGCAGCCCCAAGCAGGAGCGATGCGATGAATGAGCCGATCGCGATCATCCAATCAAAGGTGTGACGCCATTTCGGATTGGGATCCTTGGAGCGATATTCAAAGGCAATGCCGCGAATGATCAATCCAATCAGAAGGAGGAAGAGCGCGAGATAAAAGCCGCTGAACATGGTGGCATACCAGTGGGGGAATGCGGCGAAGGTCGCGCCGCCTGCCGTCAGCAGCCAGACTTCATTGCCGTCCCAGGTCGGTCCGACTGTGTTGATGATGGCGCGGCGTTCCTCGTCCTTTTTGCCGAGGAAGGGCAGCAACATGCCGACGCCAAAATCGAAACCTTCGAGGAAGAAGAACCCGATCCATAGAACGGCGATCAAAATGAACCAAAGTATTTGAAGAAATTCGTAAGACATGGTGTTTCTCCTAGTCGTCCCCGCCGACCGTGGCAGTGGCTACGTCAACCGATTCGTGCATGGCGGCATCGGGTCCGGCAATGGCATATTTTCTCATCAGATAGTACATGGCGGCGGCGAGCGCGCCGTAAACAGCCGTGTAACCGATCAGCGAAATCAGCAAGTCAACAGTGGTGAGGTTGGACGAAACGGCATCCTGTACCTTGAGCAAGCCCTGCACGATCCACGGCTGGCGCCCCATTTCGGTCAGAATCCATCCGCTGGCATTCGCAATGTAAGGCAGCGCAATGACCCAAGGAACCCATTTCATCCACTTTGCCTTCTCGTATTTTCCGCGCGTGGCAAGCAGGAACAGGAACGCGAAGAGCATCATCAACAAACCGATGGTCATCATGAAGCGGAAGGTCCAATAGGTGACGACCATCAGCGGGATGTAATCGCCGAGGCCGTATGTCGTTTCATACTCCGCTTGGATGTCATACACGCCTCGGACTTCGCACTCGAAGTTGTTACAAGCCAGGAAGCTTAAGACTCCGGGGATGCCGATCTGACTGGTGCGGAAAGACCAGACTTCATGCTTGCCGCTCAGGTCACCAATGGTGAGTATGGAGAAATCTGCAGGCGCGGAGGTCTCCCAATGTGCCTCGATGGCGGAGAATTTCATCGGCTGGGTCTCGAACATGTACTGTCCATTGGTGTGACCGCCGAAGAAGACCAGCGTGCTGGCGATCAACCCCACGATGGATGCTGTCAGGAAGGAGCGCTTGAACAAATCCACATTCTGTTTGCGAACGATGTGATACGCGCTCACGCCGATGATGAGGAAACTGGCAGTGGCAAGCCCTGCCGCGATTGTGTGCCAGAAGAACAGCCAGCCTTTTGGATTGGTGATCAAGGCGAAGAAATCCACCAGCTCGGCGCGACCAGCAGCTTCGTTGATGACATAACCAACGGGATGTTGCATCCAGCCGTTGGCAAGCAAAATCCACAAGGCGGAGAGGTTCGAACCGATGGCAACCAGCCAAATGGCGGCGAGATGCATCTTTTCAGGGATTTTCCCTTCCCCGAAGATCCACACGCCAAGGAAGGTGGATTCCATGAAGAATGCCATCAAAGCTTCCACGGCAAGGGGAGCGCCGAAGATGTCGCCTACGTAGCGGGAGTATTCCGACCAGTTCATGCCGAACTGGAA
>CAZLWG010000074.1:0-11481 GCA_964563315.1 uncultured Anaerolinea sp.
CCCGCAAACGGGATACACGCTCGGGCGTACACTCCCCGAGACAGCGCACGGTCAACCCCGGACCCGGGAACGGCTGCCGCCACACCAAGCCTTGATTCAAGCCGAGAGCTTCGCCCACCAAACGGACCTCGTCCTTGAACAAATAACGCAGCGGTTCGACCAGCTCAAATTGCATATCTTCGGGTAGTCCGCCGACATTGTGATGCGTTTTGATCTTTTCGGCTTTACTGCGATCCGGCGCGGAGGATTCCACCACATCAGGGTAAATCGTCCCTTGCACCAAAAAGCGCGGCTGACCGACATTCTTCGCTTCGCGCTCGAACACGCGGATGAATTTCTCGCCGACGATCTTCCGTTTTTGCTCCGGGTCGGTAACTCCTTTCAATGCACCGAGAAAATCGTCAGCGGCGTTTACGGTCACGAGCTCAGCGCCCAACCCCTCCCGAAATGCCGAAGCGACTTGCGTCCCCTCATTGGCGCGCAGGAGCCCCGTATCCACGAATACGCAGACGAGTTGATCGCCAATCGCCTTGTGAACCAATGCCGCCGCCACGGATGAATCCACGCCGCCCGAAACAGCCGCAAGGACGCGGTTATCTCCCACTTGTTCGCGGATGCGTTTGACGCTTTCATCAATGATGGAAGCGGGAGTCCACTCGGGTTTTGCGCCGCAGATGTCAACGACGAAATGCTTGAGGAGTTCACTTCCATTGGGTGTGTGGCGCACTTCGGGATGGAACTGCACGCCAAAATATTTTCGTTTCATATCGCCCATCGCTGCGTAGGGACTGTTGCCGCTTTGAGCAAGCGCGATGAAGCCTTCGGGGAGTTGTGTCACCTTGTCGCCATGAGACATCCAGACTTTCGAGAGTGCATCCAACATCGTGCCGGGAATCAGGGGTGTGATTTCGGCATGACCATACTCGCGCCGGGCAGACGGATCGACTTTGCCGCCAAGGGCGTGGGTGAGGGCTTGCATCCCATAGCAGATGCCAAGAATGGGAAGTCCGCTTTCGAGGATGAACTTTTGAATGAAAGGCGCATTCTCTTCGTACACGGATTTGGGTCCGCCGGAGAGGATGAAACCTTTGGGTTGGATGGCAAGGATTTTTTCCTTAGGCGCATCCCAGGGAAACAACTCGCAATAGACCTGTGCTTCGCGGACGCGGCGGGCGATAATCTGGGCGTACTGGGAACCGAAATCGAGAATGGCAATGGAGTTCATGAATGAATCCCGTAGGGACGCAGCGAGTCACAGAAGAGTCTGGATGTTTAATCGTTTCGCTGTGTCCCTGCATCTGATATGAGATGAAAATGTAAATGCGGAAAGTCCTGATATTCTCCGCCGTTGACGATGAGGCGATACGCCTTCAGATCGAATTCCTTCACGAGGCTTTGCACAGTGGAATATAAATCCGTCAGGAAGGCGGTATCCTGAGGGTCGAGTTCAGCCAGGGTTTGCACCTGTCGCTTCGGGACGATGATCAGATGAACCTTATAACTGGGAGAAGGATGATGGAAGGCGATCAGGTTAGAGGTCTCGCGGAGGCGCTTGACCGGGATGGCGAAGCTCATAAAGGTAAAGACCCAGCCGATGAGCGGGGAAAGAATCCAAAGGATTCGCTTAATCCACGAACGTGATCTTGCCATCATCCAGTGACTTGATGCAGGCGATGGACTCGACCGGCACACCGAGCGGACTCAGCGCCTCACGCCCGCCTTCGAATATTTTTTCGATGAGCGCGCCGATGCCGACCACTTTCGAGCCGGAGGCTTCAGCCAGACGGACCAGGCCGAGGATGGTCTGCCCGCTGGCAAGGAAGTCGTCAATGATGAGGACTTTTTCGCCGTTGGCAAGGTATTCCGGCGAGACGATGAGTTCGACCATGCGTCCTTTGGTATGCGAAGGCGCGAGCGTGAGATAGACCTGGTCTGGCATGGTGATGGGTTTTGTCTTGCGGGCATAGACGACGGGCAAACCCATGTGAACGCCGGTAGTGAGGGCAGGCGCGATCCCTGATATTTCAGCCGTGAGTATTTTCGTCGCGCCGACGTTTGCGAAGCGTTTGGCGAACTCGCGTCCGCAGACATCCATGAGATTTGGGTCCACTTGATGGTTGACAAAACTATCTACTTTGAGAATTCCGCCGCCGAGCACTTTCCCCTCTTTCAAGATACGATCCTGCAATGCGTTCATTCAGCCTCCGGTTGTTCAGACAAGGTATTGTTGAATTTTACAACCGGATGAAGAAAGTTGAAAGAGGAAAAATTTCAATTTTTATCCTTATTTCTACTTAAGGTCATAAATTACTCTGTGATAGAATCTCGCGCGTGAATCATAAATTGATCCTCGCCTCCAATTCGCCGCGCAGACGACAGCTTTTTGCGCTTGGGAATTGGGATTTCGACGTCATCGCGGCAGATGTGGACGAAACATCCTTGCCAGGCGAGTCTCCGCGCGAGTACGTTGTCAGGCTGGCAAAGGCAAAGGCGCTGGCGATCCAGCCGCAGGCGGGGGCTGAGGCGGTGATCGTCGGTTCGGATACCACCGTCGCGGACGGGAATGACATCCTCGGCAAGCCGGTTGATGAAGCGGACGCCGAACACATGTTGAAGCGGCTCCGCGGACGAACGCATCAGGTCTTCACAGGCGTTGCCGTGTACCGCGCGCGGGATGAAAATATGGTTACGGAGCTATCCATCACGGATGTGCCGATGCGAAATTATTCCGACGATGAGATCCGCGCCTACATCCAAACCGGCGACCCAATGGACAAGGCGGGCGCATATGCGATCCAGCATCCCGAATTTCAGCCGGTTGCGTTCATGGAAGGCTGCCGCGCCAGCGTAATGGGACTGCCGATGTGTCATATCGTGCGAGCTTTGCAAAATTTTAAAATTCATCCCGCCGCGGATGTGCCTGCGGCGTGCCAGTCGTTTTTGAATTATCAATGCCCCGTTTCATCCGCCATCCTGAGCGGTGAACTGGTCTCCTGAAAGGAAAGTAATGAAGCCTTTACGCTGGATACATCTGGTTCTGATTGCCCTCTTCATCTCCGCCTGCGCGTCTGGAAGCGGGGGCGGACCGCTGGCGATCTTTTCCACGCCCACACCCCTGCCGACCGCACAAGCAAGGGTCACGCCTGCGCCGGATGCGCAAGCCGCGGTGAAGGATTTTTTGGAGGCGTTACAGAAGGACGAATACGAAGCCATGTACGACATGCTGGCGCAGATCAGCCGAGACGCGATCTCGTTGGAGGATTTTTCCAAACGTTGGCGCAACGCGCTGAACGAGATGAGCGCCTCCAGCTTCGACTTTACGATCCTCTCCTCCCAGATCAGCCCCCACAACGCTGAAGTCGGTTACAGCATAAATTACAAGACCGCGCTGGCTGGCGACATACAGCGTAACATTGTCATGCGCCTTTCCAATGAGAACGGCTGGAAGGTGCTTTGGGACGACGCGCTGATCCTGCCGGAACTGGCGGGCGGCAACCAACTGGCAATGGACTACAGTGTTCCAGCGCGAGGCGATATTTACGATAAAAAAGGTCTGCCCATCGTCACCCAAGCGGAAGCCTTCGCCTTCGGCATCCAAACCGACCAGATCAACCCGGATTTGCGCGGCGCGTTGACAACAGAATTGGGCAGACTTTGCGGACTCGATCCGCTCGACATCGAAGATCAGATTGACGCTTCGGGACCCGGCTGGTACCTGCCCATGTGTGAAGGAACCCGGGAGGAAGCCCAGAGATTGATCTCCATCAACCCTGGCGGTTTAGTGGTATCCAGTTACGAGTCCCGCTATTATTTCAGGACAGGGCTTGCGCCTCAGGCGGTGGGATACACGCTCGCCATCTCACCGGAACAACTGGATGAATACCGCAGAAAAGGCTATCGCGGTTCCGAGCGAATTGGGCAGTCCGGTATCGAGGCATGGGCCGAGGATTATCTCGCCGGGAAGCACGGCGGCACCCTGCGCGTGGTCAACCCAAGCGGGCAGATCATTGCAACGCTTGGTCAGAGCAACCCCGAGCCTGCCGATTCGGTCTATCTCACCCTCGACAGCAACATGCAATACCACGCTCAATCCGTCATCGAATATTTCCGCGGCGCAATCGTCGTCATGGAAGTGGATACCGGGCGAATCCTTGCAATGGCATCCAGCCCGGATTTCGATCCCAATTATTTCGAGCCGAACAACCCGAACAATCTCGGGTTGACGAATTTGCTGAACAGCCCCAGCCAGCCCTTGCTCAACCGCGCTTCGCAGGGGCAGTATCCGCTAGGCTCGGTGTTCAAGATCATCACTTTCTCCGCCGCGCTCGAAAGCGGATTGTATTTGAAAGATACCACCTACGATTGTCAGTACGAATTCACCGAACTGCCGGACCGTGTCCTCTACGACTGGACGTACGAATACTGCCAGCAAGCCATTGCACGCGGCGATGCCTGTAACACATCCACCACACGCCCCTGGGGCGTAATGACGCTCCAGGAAGGTTTGATGCGTTCATGCAACCCCTATTTCTGGCACATTGGCTTGGACTTGTACAACTTCGACCGCCAGACCGATATTGCCAACATGGCGCGTTCATTCGGGCTCGGTTCGCTCACCGGAATCGGGCAGATCGAAGAAGCCAGCGGGCAAATCGTCGATCCGGCAGGACCGGTGGAAGCCGTCAATCAGGCAATCGGGCAGGGCGATGTGCAGGTCACGCCGTTACAGGTTGCGCGTTTTATTGCCGCAATCGCCAACGGCGGGACGCTGTATCGTCCGCAGATCGTGGAAAAAGTCCAGCCTATCGAAGGCGACCCGGTTCTCACGTTCAAGCCGGAGGCGAACGGCACGCTGCCTTTGCGTCAGGAAAACCTCGATATTTTGCGGGAAGCCATGTTCATGGTGACAGGTCCGAACGGCACAGCGCGCAATAACATCCGCGGCCTGCAATTCTCCGTTGCCGGAAAGACCGGCACGGCCGAATCCGGCAGCGGACTTCCACATGGCTGGTTTGCAGGATTTACGAACAATTCGGAAGGCACAGGCTTGCCCGATATTGCCATTGTCGCCATCGTCGAGAACATTGGGCAGGGTTCGGATTATGGCGTGCCTATGTTCAGAGCAATGGTGGAGACATATTACTATGGAAGCCCGCAGCGCCCGTTCTACGATTGGGGACAGATCGGCTTCCCGCCCTATACGCCCACTCCGCCCGGCGGCGGTGTCATCCCGGATTCAGACGGATAACGGGTAATGATTTGACGAGCGCGATTACAAACCGTGGTTTGATCATCAAAGCCCAATCCGGTTTCTTTTGGGTGGAAACCGGGGAGGGCATTGTTGTTTGTCAATTGCGCGGAAAACTCAAGCAAGGCAGAGCCACCGGTGACATCGCCGCCATCGGAGACCGGGTTCAGATCACACTATTGGAAGACGGAAGCGGGGTTGTGGAAAAGGTCGAAGAGCGCAAGCAGGCTTTGGTCCGGCTCGATCCGCGCCCGCAGGGCGAGTATCAGCAAATCCTGTTGGCAAATGCCGATCAGGCAGTCTTCGTCTTCGCGTGCGCTCATCCAAACCCGAAGTTGAGAATGCTGGACCGTTTCCTCGTCATCGCGGAAAAGCAAAGGATCCCCGTCGTTATCATCGCAAACAAGATAGATCTTGTGGAAGCTCCTAAGGAAATCTTTGGAATGTATGAAACGATTGGCTATCGCGTGCTTTACACCTCCACAAAGACCGGCGCGGGATTGAATGAATTGAAGTCGTTACTGCAAAACAAAATCAGCGCATTCGCCGGACCCAGCGGTGTGGGAAAATCCAGCCTGTTGAATTCCATCCAGCAAGGCTTGGGGCTGGCCGTGAATGAAATCAGCACGGCGATGAACAAAGGCAAACATACAACGGTCACGCGGCAGATGTTCCCGCTCGATGGCGGCGGTTATGTGGCGGATACGCCGGGATGGAAGTCTCTCGCCCTCTGGGATACCGAGCCGGAGGAAATGGATGCATACTTCCCCGAACTGCGCGAACTCGTCCCTCATTGCCAGTTCAGCGATTGTACGCATCAACATGAGCCGGGCTGCGCTGTACTAACGGCTTTGAAGGATGGGAAGATCCACCCGGAACGGTATGAATCCTATCTGCGGTTACGCTCAGGAAAAGAATAGAACCGCTTCATTTCCAACCCGACACTTGACACCTGCAATCTGACGCCTGATACTTGACCCGATGACTGACAATTGGAATCTGCTTGGACACGAATGGGTTGTGGACATGCTGCGCAATCACGTCTCGCGTGGAGAAGTCCGCCACGCCTATCTTTTTTCCGGACCGCCCGGTCTGGGTCGGCGGACACTGGCGCTACGGCTCGCTCAAGCCTTGAATTGCGAACAACCCATCGCGGCAGGCGAACCCTGCCGCCTCTGCCGAAATTGCAAACAGATCGAAGCGATGACGCATCCCGACCTGAACGTGATACAGGCGGAAAACGAAGGCGGCATCCTCAAAGTGGATCAGGTGCGCGAAGTCCAGCGCGTTTTGAACCTCAAACCATATCAATCCAAGTACCGCGTGGCATTGTTTTTGCGATTCCATGAAGCCAATGACAACGCCTCCAACGCCCTTCTAAAAACGCTTGAGGAAGCACCCGCTCATGCCGTCCTCATCCTGACAGCGGATAACCCTGAACAACTCCTGCCTACCGTAGTCTCTCGCTGTGAAATCCTGCGCCTGCGACCACTTCCCTTCGAGACAATCAGCGCAGACTTGACCGGGCGCGGCGTGGATGAAGACCAGGCCCGCCTGCTGGCTCACATCTCCGGCGGACGACCCGGTTATGCCCGCCGCCTCTCCGAGGACGCCAGTCTGCTTGAAAAGCGCGAGGAGCGCCTCAACGACCTGCAAACGCTTCTGCCTGCTCCGCGCGTAGAGAAATTTTCCTACGCTGAAAAACTGGCTAAGGACAAGGATGCCATGCGCCAGACGATCTTGGTCTGGTTATCATACTGGCGCGATGTTCTTCTTCGTGCGGCAGGCGCAGAAACTGCGCTCGTCAACATCGACCGAAACATGGAGATCGAATTCCTGGCAGGGCGGTTGGATATCAGTGTTGCCCGACGAGTGGCTGGCGGACTCGAATCTGCGCTCGAGAAGATGGATCGTAATGTCAATTCGAGGTTACTGATGGAAGTGCTGTTGTTAGACTTGCCGAAGGTGTGATCTTGAAAAGACCTCGGAGGTTTGTAAATCCTCCGAGGTCTTTTAGACTCACTCGATTGCCGCTCTTAATCTCTTTGCCAGTTTTCCAAAATGGGGAGTGTACCGGATATCATCCAACCGCGGACGCGGGAGATCCACTTCGACATCCAGTTTGATCCTGCCGGGGCGTTGTGTCAGCACCAGCACGCGGTCAGCGAGAAAAAGGGACTCATTGATGGAATGTGTCACCATGATGACTGTCTTTTGTTTTGCCTGCCAGATGCGCGAAAGTTCCATCCACATCCGTTCGCGGGTAAGAGCATCCAGCGAAGCAAAAGGCTCGTCGAGCAGGAGCAGGTCTGGATCATGGATGAGCGAGCGGGCGATTCCAACACGCTGCGCCATTCCGCCCGACAGGTCGCGCGGAAGCGAATCTTCGAATCCCTGAAGTCCCACAAGTTCGACCATCTCCTGCGCCTTCCGCCGTGCCTTGTTTTCACTGACTCCATCCAACTCAAGCGGAAGTTTGATGTTATCCATTACCGTGCGCCACGGCATGAGGCTGGCTTGCTGAAAGACCATGCCGATCTTCGGATGCTGGTGACGGATGAAATGCACCTGCCCCGATGTTGGTTGCAGTAAGCCCGCGAGTACGCGCAGCAAAGTGGTCTTGCCCGAGCCGGATGGACCGAGAAAACAAATGAACTCGCGCGGATTGACATCAAAGGAAATGTCGTTCAAGGCGTGCAAATTTCCGTTAACCGATGACGCGCCGTTGTTTCCATTCGGAAAAACGACAGTGAGGTTCTTGACGGTGAGTGCGGGTTTTGTGATGGACATTTCTATTGGTGTCATTGCACTTCCTTGCAACGACATTAATTACGGTACAAACTCGTTCGTGACTGCCTTGCTCAAATCCACAGGCGCGGCGATCAACCCCATTTTTACAAGCAAGTCGTTCATGTTTTCCCAGGCTTGCGGGTCGGAATAACCGATGCGGTCGGTTCCCCAAAACTCGATGGACGTCAGCAATACTTGCATCTGTACGTCCCTTTCCTGATCTTTCAGATTCTCAACAAATTTCAAACTGATCTCATACGCCTCTTCGGGATCTGCCGCCGCATCCGCAATGCCGCGCGCAAAAGCGCGCATCATGCCGCGAATCAACTCTGGCTCGTTCGCAATCGTCATTTCGCTGGTAACGATACCGTTCGCGGTCAACTGTTCGTAATCCGCCACGCGCAGTTCGGTGAATTCAAACCCCTGTGAAGCCAGCACGATCGGCTCATTGGCGGCATACACCGCAACAACATCGCTTTTTCCGCTGGCATAGGCTTCGACCTGGTTGAATCCGATCGCATCGAGTTTCACCTCCGACGAATCAACCCCGCCGGAGAACAGCAACGCCTCCAAACCGATGTAATTGGCGCCAAACAAACCGGGCAAACCGATGGTCTTTCCGCGCAGGTCGGCAGGCTCAGTAATGTTCAATTCCGGCGCGGCAACCACCGAGATCGGAAACTCCCGGTACCACGCAAACGCATACACCACCGGCAGTCCCTGCGAGCGAGCCAGCAAAACCTGCTCGCCTGAAGCCACCGTAAACGGAATTTCACCCGCGCCCGTCAGTGCCACGCCATCGGTCTCGAAGGAATAATCGAATTGGATCTCGATCCCCTCCTCGGTAAAATAGCCTTTGTCCGCTGCGACATAGAACGGTGCATACTGAATGTTCGGGATGTAACCCATTGGCAGTTTGATTTTGCGGAGTCCATCCGCCTCACCCGCGGACCCGGAACCGGCGCACCCCATCAAACCGATTGTCAACCCAAGCATGAGCAGAACGATCTTCTTCATTACAGAGTCTCCTTTGAATTTTTCAGACCTGATAGGTCTGGTTATTACTTTTGCCACTTCAAAAATTTCCTCTCAAGCAATGTCACCGCCCCGTACAGCGACAACGCCAAAGCAACAAGCATGAACACTGCCACAAAAACCATGGACGTGTCATATTGAAAATCGCCAAGCTGCAAAAGGAAGCCAAGCCCCTGCTCCGCATCCACCAACTCCCCGACAATGGCTCCGATGACCGAAAGCGTCGCGCCGATGCGAAGTCCGCCCAATAGCACCGGCAGGGATGCGGGCAATTCCAGTTTGAACAAAATCTGCCAGCGGCTTGCCCGCAGGGAGTGCATCATGTCGTACAACGCGGTTGGCACGGCGCGGACACCGACAATGGTGTTCACCAACACTGGGAAGAATACGATCAACGCACAGATGACCACCTTTGAAAGAATCCCGTCTCCCAACCAGATGACGAGCAAGGGCGCTATTGCCACCACCGGGATCGCCTGGCTTGCCACCAGATACGGCGAAAGGACTTTTTCAAGCGCCCGCGATTTTGCCAACGCATACCCGACCATCGTGGCGAAGGTCACGCCTGCAAGCAGTCCAAGCACGATCTCACTGAGCGTAACGCCAGCGTGATAAAGCAGGCTGCCGTCATAGAGCGCCTTGATAAAACGAAGCCACACGTCCACAGGCGAAGGCAGGATGAATTTGGGCAGTCCGCTGATGCGTACGATGAGCATCCAAGCTGGAATGGCCAGGAGGATGGAAATAATTCCAAGCCAGCGGGAGAGGGAGTGCAGGGTTTTGGATTTCATGATTTTTCGAATAAAAACGCCTCGGAGTAGAGACCCCTCACTTTCGTTCAGGGCTTCGCTCCGGGGCGTAAATACAGGCGACAAGTCAGGTGTGAGGCGCGTGAATCCGCCGAATAAAAATCCCGAAAACAACGAACGTTTTCGGGGTGCGAATCCACACAATCCCACACGGAATTGTGCTGATACCTTCTTCTATCCAGACTATTACTGTCGGCCCCGGAGTTTCACCGGATCATGCCCGTTTTCCCAATGAGGAAAGCGATGTACCCAAACAGGCTCGTGGGCTGTACCACCGATCGGGAATTGCACCCTGCCCCGAAGGTTTGTATTTGATTGATCGTATTATAACGCAAGTAGAGGCGGATTGCGATCCGCCTCTACAAATCTCATTTCAACTGCGCTTTGATCTTCCCGGCTGTATCCTTGTAGCCTGCGAGTTTGTCGCGCTCCTTCTGGACGAGCACGGCGGGTGCCTTGCTGGCGAAGTCGCTGGAGAGGAGTTTTTCAAGCCGCTCGATATGAGACTCGGCTTCCTTGAGTTCTTTTTCGAGGCGGGATTTTTCTTCCGCCAAATCCACCATACCTGCAAGCGGGAGATGGATTTCCACAGTGCCGACAATTAGAATGGCGGAGTCGGCAGGTTTGTCCGTAAGGGACTGTTGGATGTTGAATAGCGAGTAGTCCAATGCCGCAAGGGAAGCGATAATTGTTTTTTGACTTTCAAGCAAATCACGTTTATTGCCCCCCGAAATGCTGGCGGCAATCTTCTTCGACGGAGCTACGCCTTTTTCCGAGCGCAGGTTGCGGATGGAACGGACAATATCTTGAATTAACTCGAAGTCGGCGATCTTATCCGCTTCCCAGCCTTCAGGCTGGCGCGGCTCTGGAAATTGGGCAATCATAAGTGCATCGGGCCAGTCTTTGCATACATCTTTCAACGGTGATTCACGCAAGGCGCTATGGAGATGTCCCCAAATCTCTTCCGTGACGAAGGGCGTGAACGGATGGAGCAAGCGCAGGGACAGGTCAAATACACGCGCCAACGTTTCGACGGTTCGCACCTTGGTCGCCGTGTTTTTCATCTGTTCCTTTGCAATCTCCACATACCAGTCTGCAAAATCAGACCAGATGAAATCGTAAATCTGTTGCCCAGCCTGCCCGTATTGGAAGTTTCGGAACTGGCGGTCCACGTCCCGGATAACCCCCTGTAGCTTTGCCCAAATCCATGAATCGGCAAGGGTGTATTCTCCCTTGCTCGTTGGAAGAGAGGCTGGGGAGAGGGAATCAATCGCTGAAATCACAAACCGTCCGGCATTCCATAATTTATTCGCAAAGTTGCGGTTCGACTCCACTTTCTTAAGCCCGACGTTGGTGTCGTTCCCAGGCGTGGAACCAACCAAAAGGGTGAAGCGAAGCGCGTCCGTGCCGAACTGATCCATGACGGTGAGCGGGTCAATCACATTGCCCGTTGTCTTGGACATTTTTCGTCCGATCTCGTCGCGCACGAGTCCGTGCAAGTACACGGTATGGAACGGCGCTTCGCCGGTGAACTCAAGTCCCATCATGATCATGCGCGCCACCCAGAAGAACAGGATGTCGTAGCCCGTTTCCATGTAG
>CAZLWG010000075.1:0-11291 GCA_964563315.1 uncultured Anaerolinea sp.
ACGAAGTGATGATCGAAGCGGTGGAAAACCACAACCCCGAAGTCATCGTCATCGATGAGATCGGGCGGGAACTCGAAGCCCTCGCTGCGCGCACCATCGCCGAACGCGGCGTGCAGCTTATCGGCACGGCGCACGGCCAAACCCTCGACAACCTCCTGCTCAACCCCACGCTCAGCGACCTCGTCGGCGGCATCGAAGCGGTTACGCTTTCGGACGAAGAAGCCCGCCGCCGTGGCACACAAAAGACAGTCCTTGAACGACGCGCTCCGCCTACCTTCGACGTCCTGATCGAAATCCAACATCGCGAACGGTTCGCGATCCATCACGACATCATGACCGCCGTCGACTCGCTTCTGCGCGATGTGCCCATCCCGCCGGAGATCCGCACACGGGATGAGTCGGGGGAGATAAAGATCGAGAAAGCGACTCAGCCCAAAGTCCGGGGTGATGCGACAAAAGCCCCGCCTCGCACTCGACGTCAGCCTGTTTCTCCTCCCGAGCCGACCCCGCGCTCCGAGTCGATCAATCCGCCTGCAATCGGTATCTCCAACGTTGGAGCGCGCCTGCAAACGCTGCGGGTCTTCGCATACGGCGTAGCGCGGAATCGACTGATGCAAGCTGCAAAACGCCTCGGCGTGCCTGCCGTAGTGGTTGCAGATGTAAACGAAGCCGACGTGCTGGTGACCCTGCGAACCTATTACCGCAATCGTGAACACACGGTGGTGGACGCCGAAAGCCGCGGGATGCCGATCTATGTGCTGCGTGCGAATTCCGTTTCGCAGGTGGAGCAGTTCCTTGGCGATGTGTACAACCTGACTGAGCCGCAAGCCCCGCGCGATAACATGGAAGATGTGCGCCACGAAACACAACAAGCCATTGCTGCCGTGTTGAACGGCGAACGCTGGGTGGACCTGCCGCCGGGACCTTCGCTCGTGAGGCGACTCCAGCATGAAATGGCGCGCAAGGCAGAGTTGGTGAGTCACTCGTACGGCAAAGAGCCGCGCAGGCATGTGAGGATATTTAGAGAATAGAGATTGCAGAATAGAGAGTAGTTGCGAGACTGCTCTCTATTTTTATGTTACCATTCGCTCTACTCTTCTAATCTCTAATTCGCTAATCTCTAACTCCACATGTTCATCACTCTCGAAGGCCCGGAAGGTTCGGGCAAAACATCCCACATCCCCCATCTCGTGGAATTCCTGCGCGAGAAGGGACATACCGTCTTCCCCACCCGCGAGCCTGGCGGGACCTCCATCAGCGAACAGATCCGCGATATCCTACATGACCTGAAGAACGCGGAAATGCATCCGCGCACGGAGACGCTGCTCTATCAGGCAGCCCGCGCCCAGATCGTGGAACAGGTCATCCAGCCGCGCTTGGCGGATGGCGAGATCGTCATCTCAGACCGTTACTACGATTCCACGATCGCTTATCAAGGGTATGGCCATCAGCAGAATTTGGATGAAGTTCGCGCACTGGTCAAATACGCCACCGGCGGCTTGACTCCCGATTTGACGATTTTGCTCGACCTCGATGTGGAGGTGGGGCTGAAACGAAAGACCCAAAATACAACGGAGTGGAATCGCCTTGATGCTTATACTGTGGAATTCCACAAGAGAGTCCGGGCGGGGTATTTGGAAATGGTCAAAGCAGAACCAAAGCGCTGGGTCGTGGTCAATTCGGAGCAGGCGTGGGAGTCTGTGCAGATGGAGTTGAGGCGAGTGATCGTTGGCAGATTGAATAATTGAACGTTTGAAACGCCCAAAAGGATAATTTATCGAATGACCGAACAATGGATACCCGGTAACAAACAAGAGCTTATGTCCGCCATCGAGCGGGAATGGAATTTATTGATCGACCTCGCCGCTTCCCTGACCGACGAGCAAATGTCCATGCCCGATTCGGGCGGGTGGTCGCCGAAGGATAATCTTGCCCATCTCGCCGAGTGGATGAATGTCCTCATTGGCTACCACATGGACAAACGCCCGGCGCATGAAGTCATCGGCGTTACGGAGGATGTGGTGAGAGGCTGGGATATGGAAGTCATCAACCCCGTATTATTCGAGCGGAATAAAAACCGTCCGAGCGGCGAAGTGATGGAGATGTTGAGGCAGGCTTATGTCACGTTGGAGGCGAAGCTTGAATCCACGCCTTTTGAAGACCTGCTCAAACCGCGTCACGCTGACGACCCCGGGAAACGTCCGCTTTTATTATGGGTATTGGGCGACACCACCGAGCATTTCCAGGAACACCGTGAAACCATCGAAAGAGAATTGAAAAGATAATGACCGCCGACTCCGAAAACGACATCAAACATTTGAAAGCCATTGGAAGGATCTGCGCGCTGGCGTTGAAGAAAATGATGAAACACGCCATGCCCGGTATCACCACTGCCGAACTCGACGACATCGGAAGTGAGTTTTTAAAAAAGGAAGGCGCGCGCTCAGCGCCGCAAGCTATGTACAACTTCCCCGGCGCAACCTGCATCAGCATCTCGCCGGTCATTGCGCACGGCATTCCCAGCGGCCACGTTTTGCAGGAGGGCGAACTCATCAACATCGATGTTTCCGCCGAACTTGATGGATACTTTGCCGATACAGGCGCTTCGATGGTTGTCGCCAAGAGAGTCCCCGAAATCGAAAAAATGCTCGATGCGGCAAGATCCGCATTGGAAAAAGCCGTTCACGCCGCGAAGGCGGGTGAACGGCTCAATAATATCGGAAGGACAATTCAAGAGGAAGCAAAGCGAAAGGGTTACAACGTCATCTACGATCTGACAGGGCACGGCATCGGGAAATCATTGCACGAGGACCCGTCTGCGATCCATAACTTCCACAAGCCGGATGACCGCCGCATTCTTAACGAAGGCTTGGTTCTCGCCATCGAGCCTTTTCTCACCACCGGGCGCGGACGGGTCGTCGAGGAAAAAGACCGCTGGTCTTTGCGGACGGTTGACCGCGCCATTGCCGCCCAGTTCGAGCATACGGTCATCGTCACAAAAAATGAGCCGATCATTTTAACGGCGTGATGTTATTATGGGCGGAGCGAAGCACTGAAGCAAACTGCTTTTCGGCGAGATTGCTTCGCCCACTTCGCGGGTTCGCAATGACAGGTTAATCCTCCTTCAGCCACCGCTTCACCGCTTCAAGCGGATGTTCATACTTCCCCATTTTTTCCAATAATTCATCCGGCGCGGATTCGCAGAACACGGATTTGCGATGTTCGGGAAAGATAAAGCCTTCCGCCATGGCATGGTCCATGGCCGCCAGTAAACGATCATAGTAATTGCGCACGTTCAATAAACCCACCGGTTTTTGATGATTCCCGATCTGCCCCCAGGTGATGGTCTCGAAGAGTTCATCCCAGGTGCCGAAACCGCCGGGCAGTGCAATGAAACCGTCCGCAAGTTCATGCATGCGGGCTTTTCGCGTGTGCATGTCCGGCAGGACGTCCATGCGGGTAAGGCCGGTATGCGCCAGCGCCGGGGTGTTCATCGAAGGGATGATGACCCCAACGACCTCGCCACCCGCTGAAAGGACTCCGTTCGCCACTTCGCCCATCAACCCCGTCTTACCGCCGCCATAGACGAGTCTCAGCCCTTTTTGGGCGAGCATCACGCCTAATTGAAAGGCGGCAGTCTTATAGTCCTCATGGACCGAATCGGAAGATCCGCAAAAAACACAAATTGATTTCATAATGTTCTCATCTTTTCCAATTGTATGATTCTCGCAAATGTACCACAGAAAGCGACAGGTTAGAGTTATGTAAGTGCAAGCCCAAAACGCTTGACTTGCAACCCGCGCAGGGATGAAAATAGCGACATGGAATATAAGGACTATTACAAAATCCTCGGTGTGGAACGGAAGGCCAGCATGGATGACATCCGCTCGGCGTACCGCAAACTCGCCATGAAGTATCATCCCGATAAAAACCCCGGCGACAAAAAGGCCGAGGAAAAGTTCAAGGATATCAATGAAGCGTATCAGGTGTTGAGCGACGAAAAAAAGCGCGCCCACTATGACCGTCTCGGGAGCGCCTACTCCAACTTCCGCACCAGCGGCGGCAGGCCCGGCGACTTTCAATGGGAAGACTGGTTCCAGCAAGGCGCAGATCAGCGCGGCGGCGTGGAAGATATGTTCGGAGGAGGCGGGTTCTCGGATTTCTTCCGTACCATCTTTGGCGAAGCCATGCGTTCCTCCGGCAGGCGCAACCCATTCGGGCAGGAGGCTTCCGGTTATGAACAGGAAGCGCAAGTCAGTTTCTCCGAAGCCTACAACGGCACAACCCGTCAACTGCAAACGAATGGACGCAGGTTACAAGTCCGCATACCGGCTGGGGTGAAGACCGGGTCCAAGGTCCGCGTAGCAGGCGCGGGACCGGAAGGAATCGATCTATATCTGCTCATAAAAGTTGAAGAAGATGCCCGCTTCGAGCGTGACGGCAGCAACCTTACCACCACTGCGCCAGTCAGCATTTTTACGTTGATTCTCGGCGGTGATGCCGATGTGGAAACTCCGGCTGGAAAAGTCAAGCTGAGCATACCCGCCGGAACCCAGCCCGATCAAATATTCCGCCTCGCCGGGCGCGGCATGCCCACCTTGAAAAACCCGAACACCAAAGGCGACCTGTACGTGAAATTGAAGGTACAAGTTCCGAAATATCTGTCGTCCAAACAAAGAGAATTGATCGAGGAAGCATCCCGGATTAAGTTTTAAAGAAATTAGGAGTTGTCATGAGAAAAAAACAGATCATTCTGTCTTTGATGATATTGATGTTGGCAGCGCTCGCATGCCAGACCCCGGCTTTTCCAGCGCAGGAGGCTGCCCAGCCAACTTTGCCAAACATCGCAGAATCGATCCCCACGGTTCAGCTGGCAGACCCCAACATTGTGAATCCAATTTCATCGCAGGAAAGCCTGGTGGCGTTATATGAAAACGTCAGCCCCGGGACGGTTTCGATCAGCACCGACACAGGACAAGGCTCCGGGTTTGTGTACAGTAAGGACGGTCATGTCGTCACGAACTATCATGTCATTGACGGCGCGCGGAATGTGGAAGTCCGCTTCAACTCCGGCTTTATGGCGTATGGAACGGTGATCGGAACAGATTTGGATTCAGACATCGCCGTCATCAAAGTGGACGCCCCCGCGAATGAGCTTTTCCCGCTCCCGCTCGGCGATTCAGACTCGCTCAAGGTTGGTCAGACCGTCGTGGCCATCGGCAACCCGTACGGTTTGGAAAGCACCATGACGGTCGGCATCGTCTCCGCGCTCGGGCGCACGCTTGATTCGATTCACACAACGCCGGACGGAAACGCATTCACTGCGGGCGACATCATCCAGACGGATGCGGCGATCAACCCCGGCAACTCGGGCGGTCCGCTCTTCAATGTCAACGGAGAAGTGATCGGCGTCAACCGCGCCATTCGCACCTTTAATGTCAACCAGGAAGGCGAGCCCGTTAATTCGGGCATCGGCTTCGCCATTTCCATCAACATTGTCAAGCGTGTTGTTCCAGTTCTCATCGAAAAAGGCGTTTACGATTATCCCTTCCTGGGTATCTCTTCCATGAGTTCGCTCACCCTCGACATGGTCAACGCGCTCGGCTTGGAACAATATACCGGCGCGTATGTGACCAACGTGGTCGCCGGTGGTCCCGCGGATAAGGCTGGGATCAAAGCCGGGACAAGCACCACCAACATCCCCGGTCTGTTGGGAGGCGGTGATTTGATCATCGCCATCGACGGACGCCCCACCCGTACTTTCGATGAATTGTTATCCTATCTCATCACGAACAAAGGCCCTGGCGACAATGTTGTGCTTACTATTCTGCGGGGCGGCGATAAGGTGGATATTATCGTCAAGTTAGATAAACGTCCAAAATAAAAAAACGGGCGGAGCAAATTGCTCCGCCCGAATTGTTTCATCACCCGAAACGCTCCTCGCGCCATACATCCGCGCGGTTGTGATAACCGGCTTGCTCCCAAAATCCGCGTTTATCTTGCGGCATGAATTCCAGTGACCTCAGCCATTTCGCGCCCTTCCAAAAATAGGGAGTTTCGAGATTCTCGCGCCCGGGAATGAATCCCACCACGCCCCGTAATGGATAGCCGTGATCGGGCGTGAGAGGCTCCCCATTGAAGTGGGTCGCAAGCAGGAAGTTTTCCTGCAGCGCCACTTCGAGCGGCAGGTTGACGGTAAATCCGTATTCTGCGTGCTGCATTAGATGGGTGGCTGTCGGCTTGATCTTCAACAAACCCTGTTCCACCAAAGTCTTAATGGAAACCCCTTCCCAAACCGTGTCGAATTTGCTCCAGCGAGTCACGCAGTGGATGTCCATTTCGAGTTTTGTACGCGGAAGCTGATTGAACTCATCCCAACTCCATCGTTTTTCCTCCTCCACCTCGCCCCACACGCGGAAGTCCCATGTGGCTGGGTTGAACGCAGGGACAGGTCCATAATGAAGGACGGGAAACTTCAACGTCAACGATTGACCGGGCGGAAGCCGCCCCTCTGAACGGACACGTTCCTCATCCTTGCGGCGATCCATACCTTCCAATGAAAACATAT
Organism: uncultured Anaerolinea sp.; assembly: GCA_964563315.1. GTDB lineage: Bacteria > Chloroflexota > Anaerolineae > Anaerolineales > Villigracilaceae > Villigracilis. The sequence continues at coordinate 6,569 of CAZLWG010000075.1, forward strand.
TTCACCTCGCTCCTAAAAAGGATTTAGCGTTGTATTGACACGGTACATAGTCCCAATGTTACAGGCAAAAGATGACAAAAATCTTAACAATTTTGCACGCCACTGTTTCCTCTATGCTTCGTAGGTCGAATTTCCCATATTCGGCGGGAGGAATACCCTTATAATAAGCCAAAATTTCGCCCGGTGCAGATACCAAACCAACAGCAAGAGGAGAAACGCTAATGAGAAAGCCAACGTTGAAGCAAAAATTGCAATACTGGTTCGACAATTTCATGTCGCGCGGCACCGCTGCACTGATCGGGGGGCTTGCCGTCTTTTCGCTTGTCATTATTTTTATTGCTGCCGCCATCATCCGCGTCGAGCACATCGTCATGGGCGAAGGCGAAGAGATCACCTTTGGCGAAGCCGCATGGATGAGCCTCATGCGCACGCTCGACGCCGGAACGATGGGCGGCGATACCGGCTTCGGCTTCCGCATCATCATGCTGGCAGTGACCATCGGCGGCATTTTCATCGTCTCCACGCTCATCGGCATCATGAGCAACGGATTGGAAAGCCGCATCGAACAACTCCGCAAGGGGCGTTCGCTCGTCCTCGAAAATGACCACACCCTCATCCTCGGCTGGACGCCGCAAATCTTCACCATCATTTCCGAGCTGACGCTGGCAAACGAGAGCCGTAAGAGCGGCGCAGCCATCGTCATTTTGGCGGAACAGGACAAGGTCGAGATGGAAGATGCGATCAAGGAACGCATCCCCGACCCGAAGAACACGCGCATCATCTGCCGCTCCGGCAGCCCGATGGACATGAACGACCTCGAAATTGTCAGCCCGCACACGGCGCGTTCGATCATCGTCCTTTCTGACGGCGCAGACCCCGACACACACGTCATCAAGATCGTTCTCGCGCTCACCAACAACCCCAACCGCCGCAGCGAGCCTTATCATATCGTTACGCAGATCCGAGACCCGCAAAACATGGACGTAATAAAAATGCTCTCGGAAAAGGACGTTGTCCAGCCGATCCTCACCACTGACTTGATCGCGCGCGTTGTCGCGCAGACCTCGCGCCAAAGCGGGTTATCCATCGTCTACACCGAGTTGATGAATTTCGGCGGCGATGAAATCTATTTCAAGCCGGAGCCGACCCTTTCGGGCAAAACCTATGGCGAAACCCTGCTTTCGTATGAAACTTCTGCCGTGATGGGAATCCGCGCCGCCGATGGCGTGATCATGATGAACCCGCCCATGGACACGCGCATTCAGCCAGGCGACCAGATCTTTGCGATTGCCGAAGACGAGGACAAGATCGAACTCACGGATCACTCCCGCCTCCCGCTTGACGAAAGCCTGATCCTGCAAAACGGAAGACGATCCAAGCCCAAGCCTGAGCGCGGACTCATCCTCGGCTGGAACCGCTCCGGCTCCACCATTATCCGCGAACTGGATAATTATGTCGCCAAAGGTTCGGAGCTGACCATTGTCTCGCACATGTATGCCCTCGATAAACAGATCCAAAAAGAGGTGGGAAAACTCCGCAATCAAAAATTGAAGGTCATGGAGGGCGACATCCGCGACCGCGACCTGCTCGATAAGCTGGAAGTCACAGAGTATGACCATGTCATCGTGCTGGCATACAGCCATCTCGAGTCGCAGGAAGCGGATGCCATCACTCTTGTCACGCTTCTTCATTTACGTGACATCGCCGAGAAAGACGACACCCCATTCTCCATCATCAGTGAAATGCTCGACCTGCGAAACCGCGAGCTCGCTGAAGCCGCAAGAGTGGACGATTTCATCGTCAGTGAACACCTGGTCAGTTTGATGCTTGCCCAACTGTCTGAAAATGCCGAGTTGATGGGCGTGTTCACCGACATCTTCGACCCCGAAGGCGCGGAGATCTATCTCAAACCCATCAGCGATTATGTGGTCACGGGGCAGCCTGTCAATTTTTATACTGTTCTCGAAGCCGCAAAACGACGCGGAGAAACCACCATCGGCTACCGCTTGATGAGCGAAAGCCATGATGCAGGTAAATCCTACGGCGTGCATACCAATCCGCCAAAATCCGCAAAGGTGATATTCGCGCCGGAAGATAAATTGATCGTGATCGCGGAAGGCTAATCAAAAACACGGCAATCCATTCGAAGGATTGCCGTGTTTTATTTGTGTTCAAAGATCGAAATGGATTCGATGTGATAGGTCTGGGGAAACAAGTCGAACGGAGTTACATTCTTCAAATGCCAACCCCTTTGGATGATCCTCGCCGCATCGCGTGCCAGAGTGGCTGGGTCGCACGAAACATAGACGATCAACTCCGGCTTGACATCCAGGATGGCATCCAACGCACGTTTGTCGATCCCTGCGCGCGGCGGGTCTACAATGACATGAACCGGCTGGGAAATTTGGGGCGCAAGCGCCGGCAATATTTCCTCCGCTTTCCCTTCGTATAACTCGACGTTATCGAATTCATCCAGATTGAAGGCGAAATCCTCGCCCGCGGATACCGACGACTCGACGCCGATAACTTTTCCATATTTCGGCGCGAAGAACTTACTGAACAATCCAACACCGCAGTACACGTCGAGCAAAGACACAGCTTGCGAGGTCTGCAAATTAGATTGAAGATACTCCACCATTTTCTCTGCCATTTTGGTGTTGACCTGGAAGAACGACGAAGCAGACACGCGGAACTCTCTGCCGTGAACATCCATAAAAAGATGCTCCTGCCCGGCAATGACCACCGGATGATCTTCATAAAAATGAACGATTGAAATATCGGTTTCGATCTCGATTTCGGGGGTCTCATCCGTTTCGGATTCGAGGATGAGCATCAATTCTTCTTCACGCCCGGAGCGCAGGGAGATGCGTTCGATGTCCATCCTGGATTCAAAAGTCAACTCGCGCCAAAATTGGTCAATGGCAGGTTCGGGCAAGTAGCATTCTTCAATGGGAAATGCCGCATTCCCGTTCGAGTTGATGAAGCCCAGCTCTCCATCCCCTGTTAGATGGAATTGAACATGGTTGCGGTAATTCCAATCGAGCGGCGACCCCACCATCGGTTGAATGGGCGGATTTTCAATCCTGCCGATGCGCTGGAGTTGGTCGCGCAGTATTTCTCTTTTTACCTGTAATTGTTTCTCGTAAGGCAGATGCTGATAGTGGCATCCCCCGCATCGAGTGAAATGTTTACACTTCGGCGTAATGCGGTCGGGGGATGTCTTTAGAACTTCAACCATCTCGCCGCGGGCAAAGTTTTGCTTTTCCTGAATAAGGCGCACGAGCACCGTCTCGCCAGGCAAACCGAAAGGGAGAAAAACAGCGCGTCCATCGGGCAGGCGACCCATCGCTTCGCCGCCGTAGACCAGTTTTTCGAGGGTGATTTCATATTCAGGCAAGGACATGGCAAATGAATTATATAATACCCGTGCCAGGTAAGGTCAATAAAAAAGAGGAAAGACCCTCATATGGTCTTTCCTCTTTTATTCTTCCGTCTTTTCACTTCAAAAAGAATGATAGAACAACCAGAATCAAGATAAAGAAACCTGCCAGCATGCCGATGCGAGAGAGATCCTTCCTGACCATGCTGTAATCGGGGTTGAACTCGAATTTCTGCGGAGGAGTGTTCGCAACCGATACGGATGGGGTGGGGCGTTTATTTTTCTTTGCCATAAATTTTCTCCTTCAATTTTGCAATCGCGCAAAAACGACAATGCGCTGATCGTTTACAAGATATGGATAACACGAGATGAGCGTAACCGTAGGCGAATTTGTGGGCGCCATTACTTCCACAGCCGTCGGTTCGACAAGAACCGTACGGTCCACGATGTAGGTGAACTGCCGCTGCTGGGTGTAGACAATGACCTGGTCGCCGGGAACGAGTCGATCCAGATACCGAAAGATCTCACCATATACATCGTTGTGCGCCGAAAGCACCACGTTTCCATCGCGGCCCGGGGAAGGTGAGCCGATGTATTGACCAACTCCCTTCTTGAGTTGTTCCCAGCCATCACCTTGCACAACAGGCGCATCCACGTTGATGGCGGGGATCTGGATGCGGACTGCCTGATCGGGCGCAGATGTTGGAATGGGAACGTTCGCCAGCGACTGCACCATGGGCAGCAAGTGAGCCGGAATCTCCGCTTCGTTGGGTCGGGTGTTGCCCTGCGCATCGGGCGGTGTGTGTCCGGAAGGCAGGACGACGGCCATCACCAAGGGCGTGGGCGTGACGGTTTCAGGGTTCAACGCGGCGAGCACTTCCGTGTTGAGTCTGCGAAGCAGACCCACACCGTTCAACAGGACAACCACCAAGCCCAGCACCGCGAGCACTTCCACGCCCAATAGAATGCGGTCCATGAATTTGCGGCGCGGGTTTATGGGAGCCGGCTCGGGCGTGGATTCTGCCGATTCGGTTGTATCAATGATCGGCGCGGAGAGAGGCGCATCCTCCTCCACATCAGGCGCAACCGAAACGACACGTCCCGTCCGGCGGTAATGTTCGAGCCGTTCCTTGCGCGCGCCGCGGCGTTTCTCCACCAGCAGACGCCGGAGTTCTTCGACGGATAGTTCTTCGGGCGCTTTCCTGCGTGCCATAGCGCAGGGATTATACCGCAAGGGATTGCCATTTTTTGGGACTGTCGTTATAATGTCCATCCTTCGGGCGGGTAGCTCAGTTGGTTAGAGCACTGCGTTGACATCGCAGAGGTCGTAGGTTCGAGCCCTAT
>CAZLWG010000076.1:0-11072 GCA_964563315.1 uncultured Anaerolinea sp.
TGAAAACTGCGGGCGTTTCGCGGCTGGAGATGTGCATCCAGTGCGGGACGTGCGGGGGTTCCTGCCCCGCCGCAAAAGATATGGACCATACGCCGCGCATGTTGTTTGCGATGCTGCGGGCGGGGATGCGTGAAGAGGTGCTGCGAAGCAATACGCAGTGGATCTGCGTCTCGTGCTATCACTGCGTGGTGCGTTGTCCGCAGGAGGTACATATCGCGGATGTGATGTACACGCTTAAAGGCATGGCGATCAAGGCAAAACTGTACGCCGACTCGACCGCGCCTGATTTCTCGCAGACATTCGTGGACATGGTGGAGACGTACGGGCGCAGCTTTGAAATGGGCCTGGCGTCGCGTCATTATTTGAAGCACTTCCCGCTGCGCCTGCCAAGCATGATGCCGATGGGGTTGGGCATGATCACAAAGGGACGCATGGCGATGAGACCCAGGAGAATCAAACAGATGGAACAGTTGAAGACGATCCTGAATCGCGCCAAGCAACTGGAGTTGACGACATGAACAAATATCTTTTCTATCCGGGTTGTTCGATGGAATCCAGCGCGAAGGCATACATGGAGTCCATGAATGCGATCCTTGATCCGCTGGGGCTGCAACTCGAAGAGATCGAGGATTGGAACTGCTGCGGCGCGACGGAATACCTCGGCATCAACCTCATCCCTGCGTATTCGCTGATCGCTCGAAATCTCGCGCTGGCGACGAAACAGATAACCCCCATGAACGGAACAGGCGGCACGCATACCGTGGTTGCACCTTGTTCGGCTTGTTATCTCAACCTTGCAAAAGCGGATCATTACATGCAGGAGCGCCCGTCGTTGGGCGAGAAGGTCAATGAAGCTCTCGCGGCAGGCGGCCTTCACTATGATCCAGGCACGCTGGATGTCCGTCATCTGATTGACATTTTAGTCTACGATGTGGGGTTGGAAAAAATACGCAATGCAGTCGTGCGTCCGCTGAAGGGATTAAGGGTTGTGCCTTATATGGGGTGCATGTTGCCAAGACCTGATTACAAGAACCGCTGGTCGGATCATGAGCATCCCACCGAGTTGGATGACCTGCTCCGCGCGCTGGGCGCAGATGTGATCGATTATCCGCTCACAACGAGTTGCTGCGGGGGGCACATGACGCAGATCGGACCTGAGACTGCCTTTGAATTGATCCGGCGCCTCGTGGCGGACGCCGACGAGCGCGGCGCAGACTTGATGGCAACCGTCTGCCCGATGTGCCAGATGAACGTGGACGCTTATCAGGATGAGATGAACCATTTCTTCGGCACGAACTATCACATGCCGATCCTGTTCTTCACGCAGTTGATGGGGCTGGCATTCGGCAAGGAGCCCAAGGAACTTGGCATTGGCGTGGAACTGGTGAATTCGCGGAATGCGCTGGCGAACATCGGCGTGGAAGTGCCTGTGACGCAGGAACCTGCCGCGCCGAGAAAGAAAGATGAGGGTTTACCCATGCCGCGTCGTTGGAGCAAGCATGAGGACCGGAAGGAGGCGGTGAAATGACCGAGCAGAAACAGGAACGCGTTGGTGTCTATGTCTGTCACTGCGGCACGAACATCGCCGGCACGGTGGATGTGGTGGAAGTGGCGAATTGGGCGGCGGAGAAACTCAAACATCAGGGCGTGGTCATTGCGCGAGAATATAAGTTCATGTGTTCCAGCCTTGGGCAAGAGTTGATCGAGAAGGACATCAAGGAGCTTGGACTGACGCGCGTGGTCGTTGCGGCTTGTTCACCTCATCTACATGAGAAGACCTTCCGCACGGCGGCGAAGAATGCCGGTCTGAATCCATACCTGGTGGAATTGGCTTCGATCCGCGAACAGGTTTCGTGGGTGCATACCGATAAGGCTGTCGCTACTGAAAAATCTAAGGCAGTGGTGGCGGGTGCGGTATCCCGCGTGATCGAAAACACGCCGCTCGAGGAGATCAAGGTTCCCATCAATCCAAATACCCTGGTGGTGGGCGGCGGCATTGCGGGAATCCAATCGGCTTTGGAAATAGCAAACGCCGGATTCCATGTCTACCTGGTCGAGCGTGAACCATCCATTGGCGGGCACATGGCGCAGTTCGACAAGACCTTCCCAACATTGGATTGTTCGGCTTGTATCCTGACACCGCGCATGGTGGAAGCCGGGACGCATCCGAACATCACCCTGTTGACGTGGAGCGAAGTAGTAAACGTTGCCGGTTACGTCGGCAATTTCCATGTGACCATCAAGAAGAAGGCTCGCTACATCAAAGAGGAGCTTTGCACGGGCTGCAGCATCTGCGAAGAAAAGTGCCCGAAGAAAGTGGTGGATGATGTCTTCGAAGCGGGGCTGGGATATCGCAAGGCGGTCTACACGCCGTTCGCGCAAGCTGTGCCGAAATATCCCGTGATGGATACGGAAAATTGCACGTACTTCCTCAAGGGAACGTGCAAGGCATGCGAAAAATTCTGCCCGACGGGCGCAATCGATTTCAATCAAAAGGATGAGCTGGTCAATATCGAAGTCGGCAACATTATCCTTGCCACAGGTTACGACCTGTTCGACGCGCGGCGCGTAAGCAACTATGGTTACGGACGCCTGCCAAACGTCTTCACGAGTTTGGAATTCGAGCGTCTTTCCAATGCGGCTGGACCGACCAACGGAAACATCGTCCTGCGCGACGGCAAGACCACGCCAAAATCGGTGGGCATTATTCACTGCGTCGGCTCGCGCGACAGAAACTTCAACAACTACTGCTCGGTTATCTGCTGTATGCAGGGATTGAAGTTCGCGCATCTCGTCCATGAACGCACAGGCGCGACTGTCTACAACTTCTACATTGACATGCGCACGGCGTACAAGGCGTACGACGAGTTCTATCAGCGGGTGCTTGAAGAGGGAACGCTCTTCGTGCGCGGCAAAGTGGCAGAGGTCACTGATGCGGCGCGCTATGAAGACGAAAAAGGCAAACTGATCATTCAAACCGAGGATACGCTGGCGGGAAAGCAGAGGCGCATCCCCGTGGATATGGTCATCCTCTCGAGCGGGTTACAGCCGCGTCATGACGCGAAGGAAGTCGGAAAACTCTTCGGCATCTCCTGCTCAGTGGACGGCTGGTTCACTGAGAAACATCCAAAGCTCGACCCCGTTGCCACAATGACCGAAGGGATTTACATCGCCGGCTGCGCGCAAGGACCAAAGGATATTCCTTCGAGTGTGGCGCAGGGCGCGGCGGCTTCAGCCCGCGTGCTGGACAAGATATTGCAGCGCGAAGTTGCGCTTGAACCCATCAAAGCCACCATTGACCACGAAAAATGCTCCGGCTGCCGCATCTGCAATGGATTGTGCCCGTTCAATGCCATCTCGTTCATCGAAGACGACAATGTATCCGACATCAATCCCGCGCTCTGTCAGGGATGCGGCACATGCGTGGCGGCTTGTCCCGCAGGGGCGATCAGCGGCACAGGCTTCAGCGATGCCCAGATCATGGCGCAGATCGACGGTCTGTTGATGCGTAATCTCGAGCCGGTGGAAGCGTAAGGAGTTGATTCCCATGACTGACAATACCTTTGAACCGACCATCATCGGCTTTACCTGTAACTGGTGCAGTTACCGCGCCGCGGACCTGGCGGGGACTTCACGCACGAAATATGCGCCGAATGTACGCCTCATCCGCATGATGTGTTCCGGACGCCTCGACCCGACCTTTGTCCTGCGCGCCCTTTCAAACGGCGCAGACGGGGTCATGATCACGGGCTGCCATCCGGGCGAATGTCACTATCTCGAACAGAACTATAAAGCCCTGCGCCGTTTTCTCCTGCTGAGACGCGTGCTTGCGGGGATGGGCATCGAACCTCAACGGGTCAAACTCGTGTGGGCAAGCGCGGCGGAAGGCGCGCGCTTCGCCAGTGAAACGACTGCGTTCGTGGAGGAGATTCGGAAGCTGGGACCGTTGAACTGGGGCAAGCCCATTCATGTGGAGGATTTGCAGGAAGAAATCTCCAGGACCGAGGAGGTGCCGGCATGACAGCAAATGGAAAACCCAAATTCGCCATGTATTGGGCGGCTTCCTGCGGCGGCTGCGAGATCGCCGTGTTGAACATCCACGAGAAGATTTTGGATGTGGATGCCAACTTCGATGTCGTCTTCTGGCCCGTTGCGGTGGACACGAAATACAAGGATGTGGAGGCGATGGAAGACGGTTCGATCCTGCTCACTCTCTTCAACGGCGGCATCCGCAACGACGAGAACGAGCACCTTGCCAAACTCCTGCGACAGAAATCGAAGATTCTCGTTGCATTCGGTTCGTGCGCCTGCGAAGGCTGCATCCCCGGGCTGGCAAACCTGAGCCATGCAGGCGAGATCGTCCACACCGCGTTCAACACACTCTCGACCGACAATCCCAACGAAATCTACCCGCGTACTTCCTTTGACGTTCCCGAAGGCGAGTTGACCATCCCAAAGATCGCGCCTGTGCTTCGTCCGCTCGACCTTGTCGTGGATGTGGACTATTACATGCCGGGCTGCCCGCCTGAATCCCATCAGATCGCGGCAGTAGTTGACCTGGTCGTAAAGGTCGTGAAAGGGGAGGCAAAACTGCCTCCGAAGGGCTCTGTCATCGGGGCTGGCGATTCGACGGTCTGTGATGAATGCCCGCGCACGCGCAATGTTAAATCCATCAAGGAATTCAAACGCATTCAGGATATTGCGCCGGTGGATCCGGACTTGTGTCTGCTGGAGCAGGGGATTCCATGCAACGGTCCCGCCACGCGAAGCGGATGCAATGCCCGCTGCCCAGGTGTGGGAGCGCAATGCATCGGTTGTTATGGTCCCGCTGAAGGAGTGGTGGATTATGGTGCGCGCCTCATCACAGCGTTTTCATCGGTCATCGACGCGACCACTCCCGAGGAAATAGACCGCATCCTGGATGGGATTCCGGACCCAACCGGACAGATGTATCGGTTCAATTTGGCGGGGTCCCTGCTCAAAGCCAGCAGGGATGCTTGGAAGGTGAAATAATTCGTGCTATCGTATGTATGTGTCAATCCATCACATTCGTGAAAGGAGGATGACATGACTGCGAAACTGTTCGAAAACACCGAACCCGTTGAAGACCGCAACGCGCTTTTGGAAAAAGCCCTCATCGAGGAATATCTCCAGGACAAAGGATACACGCTGGAAGAGGTAAAGAAACTGCCAAAGGAAGTAGCCGAAAAACTGATGAAGGAAGCCTCGCAATATGCCTCGCTCAAAATGGAAGAAGTCTCGGCGCGGGCGCATTTCGTCAAGGAATTACATGACGATGCTTCATCACTGGAGAAATAACGAGTAAAACGTGATGCGCAAGCCTCTTTCTGCAGACTGCGCATCACGGATTGGAGAACCCATGACCCAACGAATCTCGATTGATCCCGTCACCCGCCTCGAAGGACACGGCAAGATCGAAATCTTCCTCGACGAAAAGGGAAACGTCGCCAATTCGTATTTCCAGATTCCCGAACTGCGCGGCTTCGAACGCTTCGTGGTGGGACGTCCCATCGAGGAGATGCCTCTGCTGACCAACCGCATCTGCGGCGTTTGCCCGGAGGCGCATCACATGGCAGCAGCCAAGGCAGCGGATGCGGTGTATAAAGTGGACCCGCCGCGGACAGCCAAATTACTGCGCGAACTGCTCTACATGGCGTTCTACTGCACCGATCACACCACTCACTTCTATGCGCTGGGAGGTCCTGATTTTGTGATGGGTCCCGACGCGCCCGTCGCCGAACGGAACATCCTGGGCGTGATTCACAAAGTGGGGTTGGAGATCGGCGGCAAGGTCATCCAAATGCGCAAGTACGGACATACCGTCGTCGAAATGATCGGCGGAAGGAAAGTGCATCCCTGCTCCTCCATCCCCGGCGGCATCACCAAAGGCATCACCGAAGAACAACGCAAAGAGATCGAAGAGATGGGCAAATGGGCGGTGGATTTCGCGCAATTCAGTCTGAAACTCTTCAACGACATCGTGCTTGGCAACAAAAGCTATGTTGACCTCATTCTCGGCGACGTGTACACACACCGCACCTATTCGATGGGACTGGTGGATGAGAACAACAAGGTCAACTTCTACGATGGCAATGTGCGCGTCACCGACCCGAACGGAAAAGAGTTCATCAAGTATGCGCCGCACGAATACATGAATCACATCGCCGAACACGTCGAACCGTGGACGTACCTCAAGTTCCCGTATCTCAAGAACGTTGGTTGGAAAGGCTTTGTGGACGGTGAAGATTCGGGCGTGTACATGGCTACGCCGCTCTCGCGCCTCAACGCTTCGGACGGCATGGCAACGCCCCTCGCGCAGGAAGAACATGAAAAGTTCTACAAGACCCTCGGCGACAAACCTGTGCATCAACGCCTTGCCACGCATTGGGCGCGCTTGATCGAACTGCTTTACGCCGCCGAACGCTGGGTGGAACTGGTCACCGACCCGGAAATCACATCACCGGATGTGCATACCAAACCGACCCAAACCCCAACCGAGGGGATCGGCATCGTCGAAGCGCCGCGCGGGACTCTCACGCATCATTACTGGACCGATGAGCGGGGAGTCGTGACCAAGGCGAATCTCATCGTCGGCACGACCAACAACTACGCGCCGATCCAGATGTCCACGAACAAGGCGGCACGCAGCCTCATCAAGGACGGCAATGTGAACGAGGGTCTGCTCAACATGGTGGAGATGGCGTTCCGCGCCTACGACCCATGCTTTGGCTGCGCCACCCATTCCCTGCCCGGGCAAATGCCTTTGGAAATCACCATCCGGGATGCGGACGGGAATCCGCTCGATGTGTTGAAACAGTTTTGTTGAACAGGAGCAGGTCCAAGGTCAGAACAGAGGCGAAAGGTCACTCCATGAAAACCCTGGTTGTTGGGCTTGGCAATCCCATCCTTGGTAACGACGGAGTCGGGTGGAAGGTCGTTGAAGAAATCCAAAGGCAGTTGCCTGCGGATGCGCCTGTGGATGTGACATGCCTTTCGGTCGGCGGGCTGGGTCTGATGGAGCATCTGATCGGCTATCAGCGTGCGATCCTGGTAGACGCTTTTGCGCGGGGAAAGAACGATCAAATCGGTTCGATATTGGTTTTGAAGTTGAGCGACCTGCCGAATTATTCGGCTTTTCACACAACCAGCACGCATGACACGTCGCTGCAAAATGCCATCGAATTGGGGAAGTCCATGGGCGCCCAGCTGCCGGAGGACATCAAGATCGTGGGCATATCCATTGACCGGATCGAAGAGTTCGGCGAAACGTTATCGCAGCCGGTTGCGGATGCCGTCCCATTCGCGGCAAGGATCGTGATGGATTTGTTATCGCAGATAAAAAAATCTGCAACCGAATACCAGTTGCAGGAATAATTCAGAAGCGAAAACAATCCCCGGCTCACCGCCGGGGATTGTCGTTTTATTCCAAATTGAGCTTCATCCCAACATGCGAGTTTTTAAAGCCAAGCCGCTCATAAAAACGATGGGCGTCCTTTCTTGTGCCGTGAGATGTCAGCTGCATGACGTGCGCCCGCCGTTCCCTCGCGCGTTGAATGGCGTATTCCATCATTTTTCCGCCAATGCCATGGCCGCGAAGATTCTTATCCACGCGCACAGACTCCACTTGGGAGCGCAATCTGCCTTGAAAGCTGATGGACGGGAGAAAAATGAGTTGAAGCGTCCCCACAACCTTACCATCCAATTCTGCGGCAATCAACTCGTGGTTGTTATCCTTGCTAATCTCTTCGAATGCTTTGTAATATTCATCGGGCAGCGGATCTTCATCCCGCTCGCGCTGGCTGCCCAGATCGTCATCGGCGAGCAAGCGGACGATGGCGGGCAGGTCTGTCCGCACGACGCGGCGAAAGATGAGTCCGTTTTTCATTCGTCGTTCGATTTATGCCGGGTCAATTGTGCGTACTGTGGATTTCTTCGAATGTATGAGGCGACATAGGAACACATCGGAATCACCCGCAAAGACTTTTCCTTCGCATATTCCAAAGCGGCCTGTGTAATTTTCCCCGCCACGCCTCCGCCGCGATGTTCGGGATGCACACCGACATGTGTCATCACAATGGTGTTGCCGTTTTCGATGTAATCGAGTTTCGAGAGTTGGCTGTCAATCCAGACTTCGAAACGGTTTTTCTCCGGGTTGTGGATGATTTCAAGGTTCTCCAGTTCAATGGACATTATTCAGCCTCGCTTTGTTTTTTTCGCGCAACGACCGCAATGTATTCCATGATGATCTTCAGCCCCGCGAAGACAGTTGCCTCGGACGGGTCGAGCGGCGGCGCAATCTCCACCACATCCAACCCGACAAGCGGGAGGTCCTGCGTGGATTTGATCAACGTCAGCACATCACGGGAGGTCAAACCGCCGAATTCGGGAATTCCCGTGCCCGGCGCAACAGACGGGTCGAGGCAGTCGATATCGAGCGAGATGTGAACCGCATCGCAGTCGTTTAGTATGTTGTAGACGCTGTCCGCCACGTTTCTCATACCACGGTCCGCCACAGCTGCAGCGGTATACACATGGATGCCTCCGTTTTCGATCAGGTCAATTTCCTGCTCTTCCCACGAGCGCAAACCGACCATGCACACATCATGCGGTGCGATGCCGAATTCCAATGCGCGGCGCATGGTGTTGGCATGGGAAATGCGCGACCCGTCGAAAAAATCGCACAGGTCGGGGTGGGCGTCCACCCACAAAACGCCGAGGCGCTGATTCTTATAACGTTCGCGCTGTCCCTGTAAAATGGGAATCGTCACCGAATGGTCACCGCCAAGCAGGATCGGCATGTTGGGCAGAGTCGCCACCCGTTGGAGAATCAGATTGAAGTCCGATTCAGGATGCGCGATCTTTATGTCACCCAAATCACAAACGGACATCCCTTTCAAGCGCGTCCTGTCTTCGCTGAAAGGAGTCGCATGTTGAGACCAGAACCGCAGCCGTTCGGGGGCAAGAGCTGCCCCTTTGCGGGCGCTGGCAAGCCCGTCGAACGGAATGCCGATGATGCTGAAATCCGAATTCTCGGGCGTCAAATCCGGGCGATGCAGGTCGCCCCAAAGTCCGTGAGTGGGAGCAGGATCTGTCATGGGTCTCCTTTTCGTAGAATTCTACCGTTAAACAAAAACGGACAGCGATAAAATCGCTGTCCGTGATCACAAATGGCAATTCTATTTCGAATTGATGAATGCAATCAACGCTTCGATCTCCGCTTCCGACAGATTCAAATTCGGCATCTGCGTGTCGGACTTCACCAGCGTCGGGTCTTTCAACCTCAGGCGCAAAGCTTCAGGGCTGGCGGAAAAGTTCGAGAGATTCGGCGCGCCCATGTCAACCGTCCAATGATCGGATTGATCTGTCTTGTCGTTGACATGGCAGATAATACAGCCTTTGGCGATGAACAATCGTCTTCCCATTTCAACTTGGGAGATGGGGGATATAGAAGATGACTCTGAAGACAAACCGCTCTGCGCCTCCACCTCAGGGACAGTTGACGCCGGTATAAAGGAAGCGACTCCAACCACCAAACAGAGCGCTGTTATCGCCATCGCCGGGCGATTCTTTGACCGAAGCGCAAATATCACTCCAAACAGTCCGGCGCCAAAAGCCAGCACGCGAACGACCAATAACAATGAAAAAGAAGTGTATTTTTCGACAGCTTGGACCGCAACAGGCGCGGCAACACTGATAGTCGGCATAAGTTGATTCACCCCAAAGGTATCAATGTGCCAGTTCCAATCGCCTTGCTTTGGAAAGATCAGAGTCGCTGTGTAATGACCGGGTTCGCCTTCCTCGCTTGCCGTCACCATGAATTGTTCCTGTTTCGGCAAAATGGCTGTGATGACTGGTGAAAGCCCGGTTGTCGGCGTTTTCCCATGCTGAAGAACGGTAAAGCCGATGGTCAACGGCTCGCCGGCAGTTGCGGCGACCGGCAGTTCATCCAGGGTAACGACCGCCCATCCCCCTGCGAAAACGGGAACGGCAATGAACAACAAAAGAAACAAGGCGATGAAAATCGCAATGCGAAACTGGGAACTCATGTCAACCTCCAAAATTCGGTTTATACGATTACACCGCCCAATGCAAAGGAGTTCCCTTAATCTTATGGTTCGACCCAAACGATAAAAGTGATTTCCTTGTCCGCAGCTTTTGCATTCACCTCCCAGCATCCCTCCATGGGGAAGTACAAGCCCGTCGCTTGAAAGCGTGTCGGGTAGCAACAGGGAACATGCGCGTCAAACTCGGGCGCTTCGCCGTCGAGCCTCTGAGCAGTGATGGTCAACTCTGCGCCTTCCGGACGAAACCAGCCGACTTTGACCCCGTTGCTGTCTGCGCGCAATGGATAATCCTCCTGCCCGAACCACCATGCAGATGCAAGAATGGAATTATCTACGTTGGAATAGTAATAGCCAAACTCAGGCGGATTCGAAACGGCGGCGTCTTCTGGAGGCTTGATCCAAACCGGTTCGGTCAATGGGCAGGAAGCAGCAGCATCCTTTCCGATTGCACTGCAACCGCTGACTATCAAAACAAGGAACATGAGAATTATTTTCTTGTTCATGGTTTCATCCTTTTCAACTAGGGAATTGGATCGAGTGATTCCGCGATTTTGAGCGCTTCTTCAAGCGGCTGGTCCGTTTCGAGGCGGTAAGTGATGCCGCCTTCTTCCCAAATCAACACGTGCCCTTCAACGAGCCGCACCATCTCAACGCCGCCATTGCGTAACAACAAAGGATAGGGACCTGTCGTCCAAACCGCCCGCCGACCGTTTACTTCAGTCTCTTGAATTACCGTCGGCTGGACCTTTTCGATCATCCAACTTCCCTGTGGGATGAAATGCAGGCTCAATATGACGCGTTCGGGCTCTTCTACATCCACCCAGGCGAGGATGGTCATGGCTCCATTGACGTCTTGAACATAGACCTGATCCGGCTGCCCAAAACCAGGCGGATATGTCGGAAGGAGAATTGGATAATTGGCGAGTTCCTGCGCGTTTGCGAGGTTTGTCTCACCTGCGATTTGATCAAGGAAATCCGTCAGCCGGG
>CAZLWG010000077.1:0-9975 GCA_964563315.1 uncultured Anaerolinea sp.
CGGCCATGAGCACGCCTGCGACGGTGGCGTGGACGCCGGAGAGGAAGAGCAGGACGGGCTTGTTGACATCGTGACCGCGAATGATGAGCCACTGATCAACACCTCCCAATTTGACCTTTTCAAGCGAGGCGATACTGCCGGGCAGAGGTTTTCCATCCGCGCCGAGGATGGGAGGCGTATGGGCAATCCACTGCGAATACAATACGAAAGCCATTAGCAGAAGGACGGGGATGAGCAGGAAGGTCATGCAGCCTCCGAATTTTTTCTTTGTATTCATTCTATATTCCTTTCTTGAACTGAGCCGCGCTGGACGGAAATCAATTCCAGTCCCAGATCACGGATGCGGTTGAGGATGCCGAACAGCGCAGACTGATCCATGTCACCGCTGATGATGGTCTCGTCCTCCATTTCCTGCGAGATGACCAGCCCTTCGAACCATCGCAGCCAGCGTTCGTCGAGTCCGCCGCTGATGCGGATCTGATATCGGGCGGAGCGGTCAGTGGGGTTCATGGCGTTTCCTATCGGATGGATGCGATCAAGGCGTTGACCGTATCCACATCCCAAACGGCAGATGGCTCCAGCAAGATCAGCAGGGCGGGTCCACCTTTGCCGTCAAATGCCGCCATGGCTTGATGATAGGTCTTGCTCTCAGAGTTGGTGAGGATCACGCCTTCGCTGATGACCAGCGTGGAGGATTGTCCACGGATGGTGATAGGCTGGATTTCAATGACGGAGAACTCGTTGAGCGGATCTTCAGACCCGAATGCGACCTGATACAACATGTTTGCGAGTTTTTCCCTGTCCGCTTCATTCTCCGATTGGACCAGGTACAGATAGCCAAAGCCGTTTTCTCCGCTGTAGCCTGCGGCGGTGTATCCCTGTATATGGATACTGAATTCAGGCGAGTACCCTGCGGGCAGATCGAAGTCCGCGATCTTGGCGGCATTGTTCGCCACCTGCCTGGCAGTGTTATCCCGCACGTTCACTGTCATGCAGGCGGACAGTATGAGCGACAATATCATGATGGGAATGGTTTTGATCTTCATCGGATGTTCCCTTTGAACATTGCCTACCCGTTTCCTGCATCGTTGTGGGAAACGTTTGGCATCAGTATGTCGGTCATGCCGCTGCCGCGTTGGAACATCTTATGACGGTTTAACCAGACGATGATGATGGCACAGACGGCAACAAAGAGGTTGTCCCAAGGTTGAGCGTCGGGCCAGATGGGATTATTCAATTGGAAATGGATCAGGGCAGGGAGCAGGATACTTCCGCGAGAGTCGTTGAACAGCGCTGTGATGATCATTGAACCAGCAATGCCTCCAAGGGCGAACGGCAGGAATGACCATGCGCTTTGGGGGGTTCCGCCGATCAAAAAGGCGGGAATATGCCAGGTCATCCAAATGACGCCGTGAAGCAAGCCAGCCACAAAGGGTGTATATTTTCTTTGCATGATGGGAAGCGCGATTCCACACCACCCGAACTCCTCCATCGGACCCAGCAGCAAGGCTTGGACCAACGCAGGGAATACCAGATACCAGGGCGAAAAAGGAAAAGGACTGTTCGCCGTACCCTTGATCGCCGCGCCTGCATACATAGCCAGCGGAATAACGAAGATGATGAAGACCCACCACCACGGGGACGTCCGCGCAAGGGTAGCCCGGCGGAAAAATGCTCCCAGTTTTTTGAAGCCAAACTTGTTCCAAACCATGATGATGCTGGCGATCAGCGGCGCATAGACTGCCAGAATGAACAGGGGATTACTCATGCTCACTTCGCCAAATATGGCAGTAATCTGGTCGTATGCAAGGAACAACAGGGCGGCAAGCCCCCAGGTCAAGCCAAAGGATATGGCGAGGAAAGGTGCAAGGGCTTTTGTTCCCATCGGACTGACACTTTGATGTAGGTTTATTTGAGCCATTTTGATTCTCCTTGGGATGTGAATTGATTACTGCCATGAGTCTATGCTTTGGCGCGATTCTTGTCCCCTATCCAGAGATAGGTTTGTAGGGTAGGTTAATGGAAAAGAGCCGCGGATGCGGCTCTTTTGTAAAACTGGTTGTGGTTACTGACCCAATTCGCGCGCACGGGCGATGGCTTGCGCGCGGTTGCCCGCTCCCAGTTTTTGCAGGACATTGTGGACATGCCACTTGGCAGTCCCGATGCTGATGACCAGTTCATCGGCGATTTCCGCGTTGGATTTCCCCGCTATGATCAGGTTCAGCACGCGGATCTCCTGCCCGCTGAGCGGATCGGGCAGCTGTTGACTGGAGACGCTTCGGGACTTACTTTCAGCCTGCTCCATGCTTCGGATGGAGTCCACAAGCCCGGGGGCGAACCGACGCGCTCTTGGCAGAAGATCGAGCAGTGGTTGTCCCTCATCCAAAAAGAGGCGGGTGTACCCTTCAGGCTCGGCAAGTTGCAGGGCTTTTCCAATCCACTCCACCGCGTTCGTTGCATCTCCTTTGGTGTGATGGAACACACCCAGAAGTGCCATTGCTTCGATGCAAGTTCGCACCCGTCCCGTTGGGGTCGCTTTTTCCAAAAGTGAATGCAGGATTTTTGTGACATCATCTGCCTTATCGGAATGCATGAGGATGCGCGCTAGCGTCAATTCGGCATGATCGATTGGGTTTTCGCCGCGAAGAGGAGTGTATTCCTGCGCCCAATCCACCCCGCGTTGATTTTGTCCTGTGACAAGATACATGTGTGCAACGTGGGCGGAGATCACAAGGGAAAGACGTGGAATCCCATACGCTTGCACGATGTTTTGCGCCTCTTGAATCGCAACGATCGCATCCTGGGAGTTACCTTGAGCGATTCGCAGGCGGGCGAGATAGATCAATCCCCAGGTGATGTCATCGTTCAGATGAGCCTCACGGGAAAGAGTCAGTCCATCTTGCAGGAATTTTTCGGCATCCACCAGATTATTTCGCTCCAGTGCAATACTGCCGAGCAGCGACCAAGCCAGACCCAGCTGTGGGAGGCGTACGTTTTCAGCGTAATGGATGGCATCCCAACAGGTCTGTTCGGCAAGACTCAGGCGTCCCTGCGTGACTTGAAGACGTGCGGCGGCGCAGCGCGAATTGACCATCGGGAAGAGCATTCCCCCTGATCTGGCTTCGTTGCTGGATTCCAATAAACATTCGATCGCATGATCGTTCTCACCCAGTCCGTTATATGCCTGCCCCATACCATAAAGAGCGCTTGAGTGAGCCAGATGGTTTTCGCGGGGAATCCGCGTGCGCGCGGCTGTGATCTGTTCAATGGCTTGCTGAAATTCGCCGCGTACTGCGGCGATCAAACCGCGATACAACATGGCAAGAGCGGATACTTGTTCGCGGTCCTGCGACCTTTCGATGCTTCGTTCAGCATGTGAGATGAATGATTCGCTGCGCCCCACCTGTCCTGCTGCATAGAAGACATGCGCGGCATCCAAACATAGACGGGGACGAATACGCAGTACCTGATCGGGAAGCGCTTCCAGCCAGGATGTGAACACTCCGAGATTAAATCCCGACCAGGTTGCATCCTCTTTCAGTGCCCGTTCAATCGCATCGGTGGCAAATTCCATGTCGCTGCTCGCAAGGGCGTAGCGCACGGCTTCCGAAGTCAGTCCATTCGCTTCATGCCATGTTGATGCTTTTCGGTACAACACCGATAACTCAGACTTGGTGAGAAGGCTTTGCAGGTAGTCTGCAAACAGGTGATGATAACGATACCAACGGCGCTCGTCGTCCAGCGGAATAACAAACAGATTGGATCGTTCCAAACGGTCAATCATGGACTGGGAATCCGTTCGGTCTGTTAAGGCGGAACAGGCATTTGCGTTGAAACGGTCGAGTACACTGGTGTGCGTGAGGAAGGCGCGGACCTCATCCCCCTGCTGGCGGATGACTTCCTCCGCCAGATAATCCAACACGTAGCGGTGGCTGCCACGAAAGGTCTCGATGAAGCCTTGGGGATCGGTCAGGTTTTGAAGCGCCAGTCCCGCCAGTTGCAATCCCGCCGCCCAGCCTTCGGTACGTTCTTCCAACGCGGTTGTGGCTTCCTCTGCAAGATTCAGTTGCATGGATTGAGTGAAGAACTGATGCGCCTCCTCCTGCGTGAAGCGCAGATGTTGTGCGCGGATCTCGGTCATTTGCCTGCGCGCGCGCATCCGTGCGAGGGGCAGAGGCGGATCTTGGCGGGTTATGATGATCAAGTGAATGTTTGCAGGCTGATGCTCAATAAAATGTTCCAGAGTTTCATGTATTTTGGGATTGTTGATGATGTGATAGTCATCCAATACGACAATTATGGAATGCTGAAATCCAGCCAGTTCGTTGATGAGCGCATCCATGACAGTGATTGGCTGGAGAGATTGCACTGTCCCTAGAAGATGCTGGGATTCCAACCCCAAGATTTGATCTACGCGATGAAAGTTCGAAGCCCAATAGCTCAGAAAACGGATGAGTTCGTTATCCCCATCATCCAGCGAAAGCCATGAAATTTTTCTGCTGTTTTTCTCAGAATGAAGCCACGCGCTGATGAGCGTGGTCTTTCCATAGCCGGCAGGGGCGGAGACAAGAGTCAATTTGTGTTTCGCACGCAGACCGTTTTCCAACACTCTCAACAGACGCAGGCGCGAAACATCCTCCACACGCGGGGCGGGGATGTGAAATTTCGTTTCGAGCAGTGGGCTTGTCATGCCTGTCTGATTATAGGCTGGAATTGTTACTTCCCTTCTTTGCCGTTTGTCCCTTTTGTGTGGTGATGTTTTTCCTTATGTTTACTCAAGCCTGTCTATTGGCAATATTCTCCTGAAATCAAAACCCTGCCAAAAAGCGGGCAACATCCTGAACCCAATGAAATGCAATGGCAGATTCAAGCCCACGTCGACGGGCGAGGAAGAGCGGCGGCAGCCCCCAGAACAATGCCAGTACCGCTCCCATGCCTAATGCTATCAGCGGTGATTGCAGGAACAAGTCGTCGAAATGGGAATAATTATGCACCAGCATCGCAATCAACCCCGCCAGCCAGACCGATTGTCGGGGTAATGAGTTTCGTAATATCAGCCATAGCAAACTCCATAGGGCAAAGCGATAAATGACTTCCTCAACCACGCCGGACTGAAGTGCATCCAAAAGAGCAGCAAAAGCACTCTGCCAATGGATGGATCGCCCCTGTGTAAACTGCAAGGCGAAGGCATTCACCACCGCCAGCGGTAGACCGATAGCCAATCCCATGAGGACGCCCCAGCCCGCATTTTGCCAGTTGCCATTCGCGGTATGGAATTTCACCGGTCCGTCCCGGCGCATGATGACCAGTCCACCCAAAGCCGCTATGAGTGTGAATGAGCCGCGCGCGATTGCCTGCCCCGCATCACTTTTCACGATCCCAAAGAATGGATAGGGCGAAAAGAGCGTAGCAAACAGCATCCCCGCGCCAATCACCACGCCCAAAACCAACGCAGTGATCCAATCGCTCCGCCGTAAATCACGATGCCCTTTCAGCAGAACGAAAAGTGCACCTGTCACGGTCAGAGTATCGAACAATTCGAAAGTGCGCGGCATGCTGATTTTCGTTGCCAGTAAAGCACGCGTGACGAATATTGCCAGGATAGCCGCAACTAGCAGGATAAGAGTCGTATATCGATTTTTCATGGCTATATTTCCAGACATGCATCCGCCGCCAGCCAGAACAGTTTCTCACGCACTTCCTGACGCGATTGCCAGCCGCGCTTGTCCCAGTTTTCGCCGCTCAGGTCATCACCCGCATACAGGATTTGTCCCAGCAAAACTTTCCTGAATTGCGCCACCGCTATCAGGCTCGCCGCCTCCATCTCGACGGTCAGGCAACCCTCGGCGCGGCGGGCATCGATCATGGATTGGGTCTCGCGGTAGGGAGCATCTGTCGTCCATGTTTTACCGGTCACAAAGGGAACTCCGCGCTTGGTCAATGTGGATCGAAGCTTACGGAAATCGATGCGATAATTGCGATCAGTTTTTTTCTTTTTGAATTTTTCATGAGATATTCCTTCGCTCAGGTTGTGCCAGTGATCTCAACCAAAAGGTGATGCGCCCATCTTCATTCTTGGTCCACAAGGCATGATACGGGTGACCGATGGAACACCCGACATAATCGTGACTCGTCAGTCCGAGATACAGGGACTCGTTGCTGGTCTCGGTGCCGAGCCCGCCATGCGAAAACATGACCAGCGGATAAGTTTCATCGCCTCAGGAGGTAACTCTTAAGCAGGAACTTGCCACGCTTGGAGAAACCATCAATATTAATGCCTTGAATAATTGGGAGGAGAATGTGGTCGAATTCTTGGCTGACCTGAGAGCCGGCGTTGAGGAGTTAAAACTTGTTGCTCCCCAGACGCCTGAGGAGCAACATGATATTTTTGTGCTTAAGAAACGGGTTGTTGATACTTTAGTTGAGCGTGTTGATATCGATATAGACCGAAATCTTTTTGTACAGATCCGACTGAATCTTCTCGATATTCTACGAAAAGATGCTGAGTCCGGAGGCTCTACTGCTGGGGTACAAAATTTTGAGGTCGGAACTTATACCCGTACACGATAAGCCCTCTCTCGTCCCCGTCGTTCCTCATCTTTCTCGTGACCATTTCAACGGACATGCCAATCTGCACTTCAGAATTATCCACGTCGGTCAACTGGGCTGTGACCATTGGGCCTTCATTCAGTTTCACAAGTGCCACAGTATAAGGTGCTTGGGTTTCATACCCCGCAGGGGCTTCGTAGATTGTGGTGTAGGAATACACTTCGCCTTTGCCGCTAAAAGTAAACAGGTCTTTGGCTTCATCGCCGCAGTTTGGGCAGACGTCGCGAGGCGGGAATATTTTGTGGTCGCAATGAGGGCAGACCTCACCGACGAGTCCATATCGTTGTTTTTTGAGGCGCCAATGTCTAGGGATTTCCATAATTGCTGTTCCTTTCTTCGAGCCTAATTTTATGCAGGCATCCTATCAAAGACTCTCAAAGTTCCCTTGTTGCGCGTAGTCAAATTTATAGTTTTGAAAGTTTCCAAACTGAGCCTGCGAGATTTAATCAAACCAAGGCTGGTACTATTCACCATTTGCTATTCCCTTTTATAATCCTTCCGAATGAAAATCCTACTCATCAATCAAGTCTTTGTTTCACCCGAAGAGCCGGGGCACACCCGTCATTTCGAGATGGGTCAGTATCTTAAAGCCCGCGGACATGAACTGGTGATCGTCGCCAGCGACCTGAACTATCAAACTGGTCGGCGCACGGTGGAACGCGGCGGACTATACGCCGAGCAAATATTCGACGGCGTGCGTGTCCTGCGGTCATATATTTACCCCGCGATTCACCGCAGTTATTTCTGGCGTGTGATCGGCTTCTTTAGTTTCATGTTCTCTTCGATCTTGACCGCGCTGCGCCTCAAAGGTGTGGACCTGGTGCTGGGGACTACGCCCCCGATCTTTCAGTCCGTTTCAGCTTGGGTGGTGGCTGCCCTGCGCCGCAAGCCCTTCCTGCTCGAGGTGCGGGACTTGTGGCCCGAGTTTGGTATCAGTATGGGTGTGTTGAAGAACCCGGTCATCATTGGGCTTTCGCGCTGGTTGGAGATGTTCCTCTATAAACGCGCGACTCACATTTTGGTCAACTCGCCTGCGTATCGAGAGTATATGCTTGCCAAAGGCGTCCCTTCCGAAAAAGTGACCTATATTCCGTACGGCACCGACGTGGACATGTTCAGCCCGTCCATTAATGGTTCCTCCATTCGAAAGGAATTAAATCTCGAAAATAAATTCGTTGTCTTGTATTCGGGAGCGCTGGGGCAGGCAAATGATATTGATACACTCCTGCGTGCCGCGGAACGATTGCAACACGAAGAAAGCGTCAGCTTTGTATTATTTGGGGACGGCAAAGAACGGGCCCGGTTGGAGTCTGAGGCGAAGCGCATGGGTTTGCGCAATGTCATCTTCGCGGGCACGCGCCCCAAAAAGGACATGCCGCTCATTGTCGCATCCGCAGATGTTTGCCTTGCCATCCTGCAAGACATCCCCGCCTTTCGCACCACATACCCAAACAAGGTCTTCGACTACATGGCGGCGGGACGGGCCAGCGTCATCGTCATTGACGGCATCACGCGTGAATTGATCGAGTCTTCGCGTGGCGGGGTTTACGTACATCCCGCTGATGATGCCATGCTTGCGCAGAAGATTCTTCAACTGTCACAGAACCCGGCGCAGGTCAAAGAGATGGGCGCGAATGCGCGTGAGTACTTGGTCAAGAATTTGGATCGGCGCGATAAGTTGAATGAAACCTTGAGTTTGCTGGAAAAGTTGGTGAAAGCATGAAGGTTTTGATAACCGGCGCGAGCGGTTTCACCGGCTCACGCGTCATTCCACTTCTTGTGCAGAACGGATTCGAGGTCCGGTGTTTGACTCGCCCAAGCAGTGATCGTTCGCCTCTTTCCATGCTGAGGGTGGAGTGGGTGACTGGTGATTTATCGGACGCCGAATCATTGACCAGTGCCATGCGCGGCGTGGACGCGCTCGTCAACATCGCATCGCTCGGCTTCGGTCACGCGGATACAATTCTCGGGTCCATGAAAGAGGCGGGTGTGAAACGCGGACTTTTCATCAGCACCACCGCCATCTTCACACAGTTGAATGCGGGCAGCAAATCCATCCGCCTTGCTGCCGAAGAGGCCATTCACGCCAGCGGAGTGGACTACACCATCCTGCGCCCGACCATGATCTATGGTTCTCCGCGTGACCGTAACATGTGGCGGCTGATCCGATTGCTGCGCATTACGCCCATCCTGCCCATCTTCGGGGATGGCGAGTCTCTGCAGCAGCCCATCTTCGTTGACGATGTGGCTCGCGCCGTGCTGCTTGCCTTACAAAACGACGTGACCATCGGCAAGAGTTACAACATCGCAGGTAAAGACCCGCTGACTTACAATCAGGTGATCGATTCGGTGGTGTCTGCCCTTGGTAGACGGGTTTGGAAACTACACTTGCCGTACATGCCCATCGTCCGCGTTTTGCAATTCACTGAGCGGATGCGACTGCGCCTGCCCATCAAAGCTGAACAAGTGCTGAGATTAAATGAGAACAAGGCGTTCTCCTATGAAGAAGCCCAAAAGGACTTCGGCTTCAGTCCACGTAGTTTTGAGGAGGGGATTGGAATGGAGGCTGAACCATGATTACCTTGAAGCAATAAATTCAAATAATTTTAGAATCGCTAAAATAACTGAAATCACAAAACTAATAATTAACATATTGTCTTTATATTTCTCGCGAAAAATTGTGTATTTTTTCTTTACCGGGCTATACTCCTCAAACTCTATTCGTTGAAATGCGGAGGGGTAAAGAGTAAGATAATAACTTCTTTTATATGTAACATTTAATGAATTGTCTTCTGTGGCAAGATGTATATAGCCTAAAGCATGTAATGCCTTTAATGCTGCGTAATCATTTATAAGTTCATCGTTTTCAGTTTCCCACCTGAAATGTTGTGAGCCATTACCCCGAGATCTTGAGTAATATTTTTTCAAAACTTGTAACTCTGTAACAGCAAGCAAAGTTGTTATTGCCTCTAGTTTGTTCATACGAGGAATTGTAATATATGAAACATTAACCGACAATACGCTTGTAATCCTTTAAGCCGAAAATATAAATTTTCCTATAGTAAATAAAATTGCTTAGTGAGCAGCAACCTCCGAATCTCAATAGGAAAATTCTCAAATATAATCACCCCGTGACCTCCATCCTTATCTTCGCACTCCTCACCATCCTCTCCGCCCTTGGCGTGTGGATCATCCGTCAATACGCCGAACGTCGCCGCATCATGGATCATCCCAACGAGCGCAGTTCCCATTCCGCACCTACTCCAAGAGGTGGAGGCGTTGCCATTGTTATCGTCGTCCTTGTGGCGGGAAGTGTGGCGGCGATCCAAGCCAACCTCATTCATAGCCTCATCTACCTTATCTGCG
>CAZLWG010000078.1:0-9887 GCA_964563315.1 uncultured Anaerolinea sp.
TCGGCGCAGGTGCGCAGGATCTCGGGCGTGGTGGAGTAGGGGGCGTGCGGCGCGATTGCCGGAACAATGAGCGGATGATCCTTCCACTTTTTGATGAATTCGCGCGCATAGGCGATTGAATCTTCAAAGGCTGCGGCATCGGGTGCGGGGTATTTCATCACCGATTGACCGCATACGGCGCGCATCCCTGCTTCCGACGCAGCTTGGGCAATATCATCCTCGAAGAAGTACATGTCATTGAAAGTGGTCACGCCGCTGCGAATCTGTTCCGCGCAGGCAAGCAGGGTTCCCAGCCGCACGAATTCCGGCGAGACGAATTCACGTTCCACGGGCAGCATGTACCCCATCAGCCAGACATCCAGCCTCAGGTCATCTGCCAGACCGCGTAATAAAGTCATGGGGACGTGCGTGTGGGCGTTGACCAACCCCGGCATGAGGATCTTTCCGCCGCAATCAATGACCTCTTTGGCGGTGTACTCTTTTTTAAGTTCTTCTTCCATTCCAGCTGCGATGATCGAATCGCCTTTGACGGCGACTGCACCGGGATCATATTGATTGAGTTTTTCATCCATGGTCAGCACGATGGCGTTGATGAAAAGAAGATCTGCTTTTTGTGTCATTCAGGCTCCTTTTGATTTCCAGTTTTCTATTTTAAGTTCTTTGTCCAGTTTAATAGCACTTCCAATGCCTTCAAGTTTTCTTTGAAATCTGTGTACTTGTGCGTGGAAAGTTCCATATCCACGGATACCGCACCCAATTCAACGGCGTAATCGGCGAGTGTGCCGGTGAAGACACAGCCAGTGTCTATTGGAGGGAAGGGATACCCTGTTGCCTTTGATAGCGCCTTCGCAAACTCAATGGATTTCTTTTCCCAGGGTTCGCCGCCGGGGAAAACGCCCAATGCAGCGCTGTGATAACTTATCAATGTTTCGATTTTATGCGATTGCAAAAAATACATTGCAGCTTGCGTTTCCGGTTCGGAGCCAGGGCCCGTCCCGCCGGTTGTCGGACCGTAACTCCAACAGCCGCTTCGATTCCAATCTGCTGCCCAATTAGTGGGGAAGTTGCGGTTCAAGTCCACGCCGTGATCGTTGACACGTCCGTCAATGCCGTGGTCGCGGGCGTCGCCGTCGGGGTTAAGGTTGCGAAGGATGTAAAGCGTCACGTCGCTGGGGATGACCTCGGGGTTGTTGTTGATATGCTGAATCAATTCGTCTGCCAGGGCAATGGTGTTCCATTCATAGCCGCCGTGGATTCCCGCCACGATCATCTTTTGCCTTTCACCATTGCCGAAGGTATAGACTTCGATGGGTCGTCCTGAAACCGAATAGCCGATGACCTGCGCGCGATGGTTCCCTGCGTTTTGAAGTACAAACGGCGTTGGGGTTTGCACTACGATCATCGTCGAGCGCGGGTTGGGCGTCACCGTGGGCAGGTAAAACGATAGTGGATCCGGCGTGTATGTGGCAGGAAGAGTGACTGTGGAACCCAATTCCTGTTCATTTGGTGCGGCGCGGGCGGGCTGCAATGCCCACCATGCCACCAGCACAAGCGCAATCGCTCCCAGCCCAATGATGTTCAATGCCCATGCCAAAATGACCCAGGGATTGTCTTTGCGGCGGCGCGGCGCGGGCATTAGTCCAGTTCCTCCATCGTCGTTCGCAGCCAGTTCAAGGCAAGGTTCACGCTCCAGCGCGGGAGGCTTTTGGGCGGTCCGCCAAAGGTGATGCGATGGGTCTTCTCGCCTTTCGGTGTGATCAGCGCCATCTCGGCGGCGCGTTCTTCCATAAAGATGGCAACCCCGAGCGCCACGTCGGCGTTGGATTCGGTTCGGGCGGCGCGCAAGGCGTCTCGAAGCGAATCAGAATCAAGGTCGGGGATCGAGGCGGTGTGCGGGATTTTTCGCGCGAGCATTCCGTCCAATCCTGATTCAATCGCCGCAAGACTTAACCCCCGCCTTGCTACAGCATCCAGTGTAACTTCATCCAGCCGATCCTCATCCGCGCCAAAGACGACGCTTCCGAGTCTTTCACGCACCTGTGACTCGACCTGCGCGATCATTGTGTCGGCTTCGGCTTCATTCTTCGCTTTTGCCGCAATGCGGACATCCACTACGCCTGTATGAGCTGCAAGCCCAACAGTCGGGTTGCTGAGCGTTTCGAGATCGGCGATCTTTTCGTCAATCATGCCTTCTCCCAGACCTGCGCAATGCAAAACGCGGATCTTGAGAATCTGATCGAGTTGAAAACGCTTTTGCAGATATGGGATGATGGATTCATGCAGGACGTGTTCCATTTCATTGGGCACGCCGGGCAGAGAGATGACTGCGTTGTGCGGCGCTTCAACGATGAAGCACGGCGCGGTGCCGACGGGGTTGCGAATCCCGATTGCGCCTTGCGGTACATACGCCTGCCGTTTTTGATTTTCGGAGGGTTTGCGCCCGTAGCGCGAAATGGTTTCAACGACCTGCTCCCACAAATCTTCGCGGAATTCAGTGTCCACGCCAACGGCTTTTGCTACGGCTTCGCGGGTGGGGTCGTCCACAGTGGGTCCCAGCCCGCCGGTGGTGATGACAATGTCGGCGCGCCCCATCGAGTTGCGAATGGACTCTGCGATGCGTTCGACGTTATCGCCGATGGTGATGGTGCGGTATAAGTCCACGCCCAAACCGCGCAAAGTGCGGGCGATGTGGCGCGTGTTCGTATCCACGATCTCGCCAAGTAATATTTCCGTGCCGATGGTGATGATTTCTGCTGAGGTCATAAGTCACGCTTTATGCGAACCCACAAATAGTATGAAATACATATAGTTAATCAAACTACATTGTACTCTTTTATCAAACGCCCTTCTTCGAAGCGTTTCAGGTCGAGCATTGAAACATCCAGTGTGGAAAAATTTCCATCGAGAATATATTCGCTCATCAACTTGCCGGAGATGGGTCCGTGCATGAAGCCGTGTCCCGAAAAGCCTGTGCAAACTGTAAAGCCTTTCACATCCGTGCCGCCGTAGATCGGGTGAGCGTCTGGGGTCACCTCGTACAATCCTGCCCAATGTGAAGCGCGGCTGGCTTTTTCCACAAGCGGCATGCGTTCTATTGCAGCTTCGAGATTTACCAATTCGAAGTCTTCATCCACATTTTGGTCGAAGCCAGGCGATTCGTTTTGGTTGCTCATGCCGATCAGCAATCCCTCGCCTTCGCGGTGAAAATACAACGATTGGGCAAAGTCAATCACGAACGGGAAATCCGCAGGGACTTCCTTCAGCGCGTTCGTCGTAAACATCTGTCTCCGAAGCGGTGTGATGGGAAGTTCGACTCCCGCCATTTGACCAATTAACCCAGACCAGGGCCCTGCGGTGTTCAAAACCATGCGCGTCTCGATTCCGCCGAGGCTTGTTGCCACAGCCCGAACTTCACCTCCGCTGACGGTGATTCCAGTCACTTCGGCTTTGGTAACGGCTTGCACGCCCATCTTCTGTGCCGCGCTGACGTATCCCATCACAACGCTATTCGGGTCGACGATCCCATCTTTCTGGTTGAACGTGCCTGCGATGGCATCATCGAATTTCATAAGCGGCAGCCGCGCGCGGACCTCATCTCCGTTCAGTAACTGCGTAGGCACGCCAAGACGGTTTTGCATTTCCACATTATGCTTGAAGGTAGCAGCATCCTTTTCATTGGTCGCCACGAGCAAATACCCACATTGAATGTAGTTGACGTCTTGCCCGATCTCTTCCTTGAACCGTTCGATCATCGGCAGGCTTCCCTGCGAAAGTTTGACATTGATCTCGGTCGAGAATTGGTAACGGACTCCGCCTGCGCACCTGCCGGTTGCACCCGTTCCAAAAAATTCCTCTTTTTCCAGCAGGACAATGTTCTTCACTCCGCGCTTGGCGATATGATAAGCCGCGCTCGCCCCCATCACGCCCCCGCCGATGATGACAATATCTGCCGTGGTAGGTAGGTTCATGGTATCTGTTTCCTTTTCCTAAAATGATATTTCCTGCCCCAGCCCCATATTTTTGGCGTTCTTCAATGCCAGTTGTGCGGCGATGGCATCCTGCACTGCCACGCCAACGGACTTGAAATATGTAATTTCTGTTTCCGACTCTCTGCCTGTTTTTTTGCCAAGCAGTATCTCGCCCAACTCTGCGCGGACGTGGGCTTCGGTGATTAATCCCTTTTGCATGGGTTGGATCAAGTCTCCTGCTTCAGCGAGGACAGCAGAGCGCGAATCCACGAAAACGCTGGCGCGGACGATGGTCTCTGCCGGGACCTCGACCATCTCAGGTGTATACGAGCCTATGGCAGAGATGTGAACGCCGGGCTTGAGGTCTTTATCCTCGAAGACGGGTGTTGTGGATGTGGTGGCGGTGCAAATGATATCTGCATCTTTCACGGCGGCTTGGGCTGTCGGGGCAGGTTCGAGCGAAGTGGGAATCGGTCCTTGTCCCGCCATTTCTTTGGCGAACGCCTCAGCCCGTTTTGAATCTGAATCAAAGACCCAAGCCTTTTCCACTCTGCGGACTGAACATGCGGCTTCGATTTGCGTGCGTCCCTGCGCGCCCGCTCCAAAGATTGCCACGACCTTACTGTCTTTTCGTGCAAGGAGGTCTATTGCTGCGCCGCTTCCCGCCCCTGTGCGGATGGCGGTGAGGGTGCTTCCTTCGAGCATTGCAGAGACGTTCCCTGTGCCTGCATCGAATGCGACAACCGCGGCCTGGATGTAGGGCAGACCGCGCGAAGGGTTTCCCGGGAAGATGTTGACGATCTTGACGGCAAGCGCGTCATCTTCTGCGGTGTGGACGTAGGCAGGCATGAAGATGGCGAGCGCGTCGTGGTTTGGGATTGACAAGCGCGTCCGGAGCGGCACTTCAGCCTGCCCGTCGGAGAGGGAGGCGTAGGCTTGTTTCATGGCTACAATAACGTCGCGCATCGGCAAAGCTTTGCGGACATCCTGCGCGTTGAGAATTAACATAAGCACCTCACTTATATCAGGTGATTGCTTTGCGGCGCGAGATGCCGCATGCAAGGACATATATTCAGGTAACAAAAACGCAGAGGACATGATTGTACCTCTGCGTTTGCGTGTGTTACAGGTTTTCTATTCCATGCCCAGATAAGCTTTTTGAACGGTTGGATCATTCTTCAGGTTCTCAGCGGTGTCGTTGGTGATGATCTCACCTGTTTGAAGGACATAACCACGGTGCGCGATGGATAGCGCCATGTGAGCATTTTGTTCCACCAACAAAATGGTGGTACCCTGCTGATTGATTTGCTGGATGGTGTCGAAAATCAATTCAACAAGCACAGGCGCAAGGCCCATTGAAGGTTCGTCCATGAGAAGGACGGCAGGGCGGGTCATCAGGGCGCGTCCGGTGGCCAGCATCTGTTGTTCGCCGCCGGAAAGAGTCCCTGCAACCTGGTTTCGGCGCTCCTTGAGGCGTGGGAAAAGCGTGAACACTCTTTCCATATCCTCCTTGATGCCGCTTGCGTCGTTGCGGCTGTAAGCTCCCATTTCCAGGTTTTCGGTGATGGTGAGGCTGGTGAAGATGCCGCGTCCCTCGGGAACCATGGAAATTCCCTTGTAAACGATCTCATGCGCTTTGTACTTGTTCAGATTTTCGTCGTTGTAGAGGACAGTGCCTTCACGCGGCTGGAGTAATCCGCTGATGGTTTTTAGGGTGGTGGTCTTCCCTGCGCCGTTGCCGCCGATGAGGGTAACGATCTCGCCTTTTTCAACGTTGATGGTAATTCCCTTCAAGGCGTGGATGTTGCCATAGTAGGTGTGAACATTGTTGATATTTAATATAGACATCTTGACCTACTGTTCTCTAGGATTTCTTTTTGTTGAAGCGTTCGTGGGCGTTTTCCATGCCTTCGGTGGCGGCGCCTCGCCCGAGGTAGGCTTCGATCACGCGCGGATTCGATTGTATCTCTTTTGGCGTGCCTTCGGCTATTTTCTGTCCGTAATCGAGCACGGTGATCTTTTCGGAGATGCCCATGACGACCCGCATATGGTGTTCGATGAGCAGGATGGTAATGCCGAGTTCGTCGCGCAAACGACGGATAAAGGCGGTTAGATCCTCGGTTTCGCGCGGGTTCATGCCTGCGCTGGGTTCATCCAACAAAAGAAGTTTTGGGCGGGTGGCAAGCGCGCGGGCGATTTCAAGGCGGCGTTGTGCGCCGTATGGAAGATTGCGAGCCAGCAGATCGCCTTTGCCCTTCAACTCCACATAACGGAGAAGCCTGTGTGCTTCGTCGAGGGCGCCCTTTTCCTCTTCCATCATGCCCTTCGTACGGATGATGGAACTGACCCATGACGCATGAAGGAATTTGTGCTGCCCTACCAGGATATTTTCGAGCGCCGTCATATTGGCAAACAGACGGATGTTCTGGTAGGTGCGTGAAATTCCAAGGCGGGTGATCTGGTCCGGGCGGAGGTTTTGGATTTCCGTCCCGTCGAACGTAATGGTGCCTTCATCGGCTTTGTTGAAACCGGTGATGCAGTTGAAGAAGGTGGTCTTGCCTGCGCCGTTCGGACCGATGATGCTGACGATGGATTTTTCCGGTATTTCAAAATCCACCGAGTTGACAGCAACAAGCCCGCCGAAGCGCTTGGTCACTTTTTGAGCGATCAGAATGGATGTCATGTTGTCCGCCATCCTTAGGAGTTCGTTTCCGATGGTATGGGGGCATCTTCCTGGTGAAGTTCGCGGAGGATGTTTTGCGAGGGCCAGAGTCCTTCCGGCTTGGCAAGCATGACCGCAACCAACGCCGCCCCGTACAAGAGAAAGCGGAACTCGGATACTTCACGCAAGAGTTCCGGCAAACCGATCAATGCAATCGCGCCGACGACCACACCGGGGATGCTCCCCATGCCTCCAACGATGATCAATGCAACCACATTGATTGAAACGATCAATTGCATACTGGAGGCGAAGATGGAACCCACCAGGGTGGCGAAGATCGCTCCGCCCAAACCTGCAAACGCGGCGCCGAGCATGTAGGCGAGTAATTTGGCTTGCACCAGTTTGATGCCGAGCGCTTCCGCTACATCTTCATCTTCGCGGATCGCCATCCATGCGCGCCCCAGGCGGGATTCACGCAGCCGGTAGGAGAAGAATGCGATCAACAGAGCACTGGCAATTGCCAGGTAATAAATATCCTGCGGCTTGCCAAGTTCGATGCCGTTACAGATGCGAGGTACATCCACGGAAACGAAAGGCTCCAGTGTGCCTATGCACGGTTTTTGAATGCCGATAATACCGCGCGGCCCGCCGAGATATTTAGCCATGAAGTCCGAGCCTGCGAGCAGGCGCACGATCTCGCCAAAACCGAGGGTGGCAATGGCAAGGTAATCGCCGCGAACACCCAATACCGGGATGCCAAGAATACCGCCGAACAGCATGGCTACAAGGACGGCAATTGGCACTGCCACCCAAAAAGAGACATGCTGTAAGCCAAACTCGCCATAAGAGGTAAGCAAGCCGACAGTGTAGGCGCCGATGGCATAGAACGCCACAAAGCCAAGGTCGAGCAGTCCCGCAAATCCAATTTCGATATTGAGACCAAGCCCCATCAGAATGTAAAGACTGATGATGACAATCACCTGGGCGATAAATGGTCCTGCAGCTTGCGGCAGCATGATCGCTATGTAGGCGATCAAGAGAATCGTGGCGATGCGCAGGGAAATTTTTCCCTTTTGCGGCAGCTTGTCCACCACATTTTGAACTTTTCCAGCCTGTGACGACCTAAGGATGGAGACAAGTATCGTGCCGAAAAAAAAGATCATACTGCCGTTGGTGGTCAGGCCCGTCTGGCTGAAGAGGTATTTTGCGGCTTTTTCGATTCCGCCTCCCTGGTTGACCATGATGACTCGGAACAGACTTGAGAAAAGCGCCATGAAGATGATAACCATGATGGCGCTGACAATGGGCTTTCGAATGGATGGTGAGAGAAGCAGGAACCCGCCCCCAACCAAGCCTGCAACTGCTCCAAATACTGGAAGCTGCCACACGCCGCTGGTTCCCTTTCCAAAAGTGAGCAGTTCCAAGAGAGCGGGTGTCACATTCAGAAATACAGCACGAAGATTGACCTGGCTGGAGAAAAGGACGAACAATGCCAGTACAATGCCTGTCAACAGGCCTGCAAAGATCCCAGCCAAAAGGTTGGATAAAGCCTTGTTTCCTTCGAGCAGGTCGGAGGTCCGGCGGGAGGCGATGAAGCCTGCAAGGACGCTTGTGGCAAGCAGGAGGAACATCCCAAGCGTGATGACGTCCTTGATGACGTCGCGTTTGCTAAAGACTTCCACCATGCCTACGAGGCAGAGGAATACGCCAATGGCTCCCGCGACCAGCCCAATTTTGATGGAACTCCAGATGAAGTTTTCTTTTTTCATTGAATTCACCCTGTCAGGCTTTCTTGGATGTCAGGCGTTCGCCCAGAATACCGGAGGGGCGGAATAATAGGATCATCACAAGCATGGTGTAGGCAATGGCATCCTTTAGCTGGTAAGGGCGGATGATGCCAAGACCGTCGAGGAAAAGGGCGGGTCCGATGGATTCGAAAACTCCAAGCACAAGCCCGCCGAGCATGGCGCCGGGGATGTTTCCGATGCCTCCCAATACCGCGGAGGTGAATGCTTTGATGCCCGGGGTAAAGCCCATGAAGAAGTTGACCTGACGATAAATCAGCGCATAGAGTACGCCCGCGGCTCCAGCCATGGCGGCACCAATGGCGAAGGTGGAAACGATGATGCGGTTTACATCGATGCCCATCAGGGCGGCGGTGTCTTTGTCTTCGGAAACGGCGCGCATGGCTTTGCCGATCTTTGTGCGCATGACGATGATGTAAAGGATCGCCATGATGAGAGCGGCGGCGATGGCAACAATCACCTGCACTCTCAGAATGCCGATCCCAAAGATGATCCATTCCCCTTCCAATGCTTTGATGGGTGGGTAGGCATATACACCCGGTCCAAAAAAACCACGGAAGGTATATTGAAGAAAGAACGAAGCACCAATGGCGCTGATGAGCGGTACGAGGCGCGGGGCGCCGCGCAAGGGGCGGTAGGCGACCCGCTCGACCAACATGGCGATCAGAGCGGACATCAGCATTGCGAATAATATCGGGATTAAAAGGCCAAGAACGGGATTTGCGTCAACAAAGCCTATGGAGTTCAGCCAAATGGCGAGGAAGTATGCGCTGAATGCCCCGCTCATGAATATTTCGCCATGGGCAAAATTGATCATGCGCAGGATGCCGTACACCATTGTATATCCCAAAGCGATCAGGGCGTAAATGCTCCCCTGTGATATTCCAAAGATGATGAAATCAATCCACTGTTCGCCGGTGTATTTTCCGCTTTGAAGTGTGAAGAATGTGCCAAGTACTACGATCAGAACAATCAGGATACGGAACCCCCACATGAAACCGCTTATGGACCAGTCTGTTAGTCGTTCTCCTAGTGTCGTTCGCATGAACCGGCTCCTTGCTAAATGATATTTTGGGGTGAGGCAGGTATCCTACCTCACCCCTTGTCTTGCTGATGAATATTACGAACTAGGGATAGATCTTCTTGGGATTCGGGTTGTCAGCGTTCTGCGGATCCCAGGAAGCGGGGTCTGAGTTCATGATCTCGTAGATCGCGATCACAGGAGCGCCGCAGTCACCGGAGGGCGAGCAGGAGAGGGAACCGGTCACACCCTGGAAGTTCTGGGTGGCGTAGATGGCGTCGCGCAGAGCCTGGCGGGGGACGTAGATGGTTCCATCGGCTTCCACAACGGCGACCTCTTCAAGAGCAGTGAAGAGAATGTTCGCGGCATCGTAAGCGTTCGCATGGAAGACGGAAAGCGGAGCGCCGCCGTACTTGGCGTTGTGCTTCTCG
>CAZLWG010000079.1:0-9820 GCA_964563315.1 uncultured Anaerolinea sp.
GTAAATGAGCCGATGTTAATAAGTTCGGGCGCGAACAGCGACATCCGCTATAATTTTTTCTACCCGCGCTGGGCGTATGACGATTACCGCGAAATCATGACTTCGTTGAGCGAGCGCAATGACTGGACGTATGTGGATTTGTGGAACCTTGTCCCTGCAGATGAATTTACCAACAGCGCGATTCACCTCACGCCTGCGGGAGAGAACATGCTGGCAGAAAATCTCGCGCCGTATATTTTGGAAAATTGTAAATAAAGTATTCATGTCGTTGCGAGGACGCTCTTGTTATTCGCCCGAAGCAACCTCCTCGCCATGTCAAAGATTGCTTCGTGGGGAGAGCGCCCTCCTCGCAATGACATAATGACCATCAGGAGAATAATGAAAGTACGACAACTTTTTCTTTTATCGATTTTGTTGCTTGCTGCCTGCACCACCGCCCCAACGGCAATACCTCAACCTGAAAGCCAATTCACATCCACACCCGAAGCAACTGAAACCGAAACGGTAGTAGCCGCTACAGAAGAATTCGCGCCGACTCCCCGCCCTACGCTTGCACCCGATGAATGGATGACTCTGCCCATCGTCCCCAAAGTGACCGATACCGCGCGCGAGATCTACAAACACGGACAAGAGTTGGGACGCGATCCCAACGCCTTTTCCAAAGTTGGTGATTGCCAAACCAACACCGGCTTCTATCTTGTGGACTTCGACCACGAAGGCTGGTACAGTCTTGGCGAAGAATATTCGTATTTGCAGGAAACAGTTGATCATTATAAAGGTTCGTTCTCGCGCACCAGTTTGGCAATGCGCGATGGATATAATGTGGCAGCGATTCTCGCTCCATTACGTGCTGACCCTAAGCAATGCGAGAAAAACGAGAATCCCATTCAGTGCGAGTTCCGATTGCATAACCCAAGCATTGCGGTCATCAGCCTTGAGACAAACTTCAACGGACGCCCGGCCGATGATTACGGCAAGTACATGCGCCAGATCATCGAATATTCCATCGAGCAGGGTGTGGTACCCATCCTCGCCACCAAAGGCGATAACCTTGAAGGTGACCACAGCATAAACGCCGAAATTGCGGACATTGCTGTAGAATACGATATTCCGCTTTGGAATTTCTGGGCAGCGCTTCAGCCTTTGCCCAATCAGGGTCATTCCACTGAATTGAACGACGGTTTCCATCTCTCGTTCTCGCGCAATTTCTTCGATAAACCCAAGAACATGCTCAGCGGCTGGCCCTGGCGTAATCTCACCGCTTTGCAGGCGTTGGATGCGGTGCGGCGAGGGGTGGAAGAGTAGTAAAAAAAGTAATGAGTAAAAACATAATAGAAGGAAACATTCATGACAACTGAAATCATTAACCCTATCGCAAAGTTCATTGCAGAAAAAATCCTCAAGCAGCCGGGCAAAGTCATTGCCGCGGATGAAGCCCTCATCTCCAGCGGATTGATCGACTCCTTCAGCCTGATGGACCTGGCGCTCTTCATCGAAGATACCTTCAGCGTCCGTATCGAGGATACCGAACTGAATGCAGATACGTTCGATAATCTGGAACAACTGGCTGGATTGATTTCATCGCGTAAATAAAAACGACGATAGACGGCAGACGATTTGACCATGCTTTGCTCGTCTATCGTCCGCCGCCCATCGTCTATTGTCCAAATATGACTACCCTCCCCAACCTCCTCCAACGCTCCTACCAGGAAGTCCCCGACAAAACCAGCATCATCCTGCAACACGCCGGTCAAGCGGATAAACCTCTCACCTACCGCGACCTGATTCGCGGCGCGAATCGTTTTGCATTGACTTACGCCCGCGAAGGAATCAAACCCGGCGAGGTGGTTATTTTGATCCAGCAGCACGGCGAAGACTTGATTTATGCCTTCTGGGGAGCGATCCTACATGGCGCGATTCCATCCATCATGCCGTTTCTCACCGAGAAACTTGCACCCGAAAAATATCGCGCCGACCTCGCTTCGCTCATCTCCATTACCAAACCGACAACCATCGTCACCTATCCGGAGTTTGAGTCTGAAGTCCGTGGCGCACTGACCGAAGGCGATTCGGTCAAGCATGTGATTCTTGCGAATCAAATCGAAGCCGAAACCGAACCCAATTTTGAAACCCTGCAAGGCTTCAAATCATCCCCCGAAGATATCGTCGTCCTTCAGCACTCATCTGGCACGACCGGTTTGCAAAAAGGCGTGGCGCTTTCACATCGCGCGGTCTTCAATCAACTCGAAGCCTACGGCAAAACAATTCACATCGATCCTGAAAAAGATGTCATCGTTTCGTGGCTGCCGCTCTATCACGACATGGGCTTTATCGCCTGCTTCCTCATGCCGGTGCTTTTGCGCATTCCGCTCGTCAATATGTCGCCCTTCGACTGGGTGCGCGCGCCCTACCGCTTACATCAAGCAGTCTCGCAATACAAAGGCACGCTCACCTGGCTGCCCAACTTCGCCTACAACTTCTGTGCCCACAAAATTCGCGAGCGCAATCTCGAAGGCGTCGACCTTTCTTCTTGGCGCGCCATCATTAACTGCTCCGAGCCGGTGCATGTCGA
This sequence comes from uncultured Anaerolinea sp., assembly GCA_964563315.1. Taxonomy (GTDB): domain Bacteria; phylum Chloroflexota; class Anaerolineae; order Anaerolineales; family Villigracilaceae; genus Villigracilis. The sequence continues at coordinate 2,573 of CAZLWG010000079.1, forward strand.
AAGCCATGACCTCTTCCTTGAAAAGTTTTCCGCGTACGGTTTGAAGGAGTCTGCGCTGCAAACCTGTTATGCCATGGCCGAAAACGTCTTTGCTGTGACTCAAAGTCCGCTGGATGGAACTCCCACCGTGGATGAGATCGACCGCGAGACCTTCATGACAAAACGCCTCGCGACCCCGTCCAAGCCTGACCAGCCTTCCATGAAGATGACTTCATCCGGGCATCCTCTCCCCAACGTGAAAGTCCGTGTGGTGGATGCAGACTTCGACAACCTACCGGATCGAAGTGTTGGTGAGATCGCCGTACAAAGCGACTGCATGTTGACAGAATACTTCAACCGCCCCGACGCCACCGAAGCCGCCATCAAGAACGGTTGGTATCTCACCGGTGATTATGGCTATATCGCCGATGGTGAATTGTATGTTTCAGGAAGAAAGAAAGACCTCATCATCGTCGGTGGCAAGAACGTATACCCTCAAGATTTGGAGTCTCTTGCGAGTGAAGTGCCCGGAGTTCACAAAGGTAGAACCGTGGCATTCGGCATGTACGACGAAGAAGAAGGCACCGAAGAAGTGGTCATTATCGCCGAAGCGGACTCAACCGGACCATCAGAGCAAGAGGTGATCGCAGACGCCATCCGCAAACACGTCACCAAAAGCTCCGCCATTGCGTTGCGTCATGTCAAAGTCGTTGACGATAAATGGATTATCAAAACATCGAGCGGGAAGACTGCCAGGTCGGCAAATAAGGAAAAATTCCTCAAGGAATTGAATTCACAATAAAAGCTACCATTGCTGAAAGGTAATAGCCATCTCCGGCGCAGGTGCGGCATAACGTCAGCCCATTGCGCCGGATTTCGCGTTCATTCATGATCTCTTCGCCGCACACATCGCAAGTGACGCGCGCGCCCGGACGCGAGATGATTGCTTCGATGGGCGTGGCAAGCACAACCTCCTGAATGGACAATAATTCATCCACAGGCATGGTCTGGTATGCCGCCATTTGCGCGAAATACCGGCGCGCACCGGCTTGGGCATAGTCAAATGCCCTTTTACGAATACCCGGCAAAGGCGCGATGCGAAGCGTCCGCCCGCTTTGAAGGTCAATGAAAGTGGCGGCGACTTTGCCGTAATCTTCCACACGCAGGGTGCGGTGTCCAATCCCACAATTCGTAGCGGCAATCACGCCATCCACAAAACAGCCGTCCATTTCGGAAATGATGAGCATTTGTTTTTTGACGGGCGGCGCGTCGAAGCCGAGTGCATCCATGCCTGCCAGACCAATACGCGCACCCAATACCTGGCGCGGACAAAGATGTTTGTGGCGGCTGGCGCTCTTATGAAGAATCTCCTCGAGTGTCATTTATCCTCTTCCAACGGGGCAAACCCGGCGCCAAGAATTTCCTGTGCGGGCGAAACGATGACAACCGCTTTCGGGTCTTCCTTTGCAACGGCAGCTTTAAGATTATGCGCTTCGGTGATTGTGAGCGCGCACATCAAAATGGAACGATCTGCTCCCGTATACATGCCCTTGCCCTGTATGGCGGTCACACCGCGATGCAAGTCTGTGAGAATGCGGTCGGAGACTTCCTGTGTTTTATCTGTGATGATAAGTGCAAGCAACTGGCGGCGGCGGCGGCGTGGAGCCAGAAGCGCGCGCAAGCCCGTGTGCTTGCCTTGTTCTGAAGGTGCCGCGGGCGCCGTTTCGTCGCCAAAGCGCGGCAGGATCTCGCCAGTGGCGCGGGTCATGGTGATTGTGGCAAGCGCAATAAAAGCAAGAACCGAGTAGAAGACCAATCCCATCACGATCATGGACTCGCCCGAAATCGCGCCCACAGCGCTGCGATCAACAAACTCGGTCAGACTTTGGGCCGGAGTGGGGAAAAGCCAGATCTTTGCCACCCATGAGGCATAAAGAATCAGAAATATCCAAAAATAATTTCGGCGCAAACGCCTTCCAAAAGCCTCCCATATCGAAATGGGAAAACTTGGTGTTAGCAAATTTTCTGCGAGATTCTCGGCCCACTCCGGCGACGGATGGAAGGGCGGCACAAGCATGGCGGCATAAAAGTCCGTTTCCATCAGACGCACGCGGTAACTCCACAATTCATAATAGCGATATCGCCGCGCTTCAATAAAAAGAAACCACAGCACGAGCAGGGTATTCAGAATGATGATACTGTGATGGACAGATGCCTGGCTGAACGCGATGGATAACACCGCGCCGGTCGCAACGACAGCCCAGTTCGTCGTTGTATCCAGCCGCTGACGCCAGACATTGGCACGTTGGACCTCGGCGCGGAAAAAATGCACCATTGCCGTCACGAATTCACTGGCCTGGAGTTGATATCCGCGATACGTCCAGACCGGTTCTCCGAGGGGCACTTCTTTCTTGGTTTTTTTTGTCTTTGGTTTTGTGGATTTTGCAACCATATTTTATTCTACCGGATATTGCTCCGCTTCAGACTCAGGGACAGCTGATTCTGCTTCGGACTATTCTGTCATTGCGAGAAGGCGTTCATCCGTAGAAGCAACCTCCTCTCTCAAATACCAGAGATTGCTTCGCGTGCTACTTCGGCAGCTTATACGCCTCTTTTGTTGGTTTGAGCGGACGGCTCAACCAGTACGGTCTGCGGTTGCCATCGGGGCTGACCTTGTTCGCAGGGCGGGTCATCGCCAGCCACTCGCGGTATTTTTCCATGGATTTGTTTGTATCGACAAAGACGTCGCCAGCCTTCTCGCCCTCTTTGGCTTTGGTCACGCTTGTCACCTTTTGCAGCCAGCAATGGACTCCGCTAACGGGATCGGGATGCACCGCATGAGTCAGGTTCTGTGAGACGCCGACCTCGCTCCACCAGATGCGGCTCGTGTCTGGATCTGACGACTGCCACGCCTTCGCACCATGCACCACCCTCAGCAGGAATTTTCCATCACCCTGCTCGTTGAGTTCGACCAAATTCGATGCGCCGCGATTGACGCCTTCATCTTCCTTGAAACGGAATCGCCCAAGGTGATGGCTGATGGCGATGATACCAGGCTTGATACCCTCGGTCACCCAAACGGAATCTATGAAGTAACCGATCTCTGTTTGGACCTTGGCAAGTCCGCCTGTTTCGACGCCGATGCGACGCGCGTCTTCGGGATTCATCCAAATGGGATTCTTGTGGCTGATCTCGTACAACCACTTTGCATTCGCCGAGCGTGTGTGAATGAGCGTCGGCAGGCGGAAATTGGGAAGCAAGATCATCTCGCCCTTGGAGCGGTCGATGTTGTCGGGGTGAACGTGACTCTTGACCGACCACGGAATGACATTCTCTTTTTCGTTCCAGCCCCAATTGGCGAGCGTGTCGCTGAAGAACTCGAGTTTCTTAGAGGGCGTGTCGAAGCCTGCCTTGGGTTGTCCGTCCACCATCAAGCCGATGACCGCGCCAGAAGAGTCGAGGGCGCGATCATGCTCATCGGAGGTCAGACCAGTTTCAGGCGTAGAAGGAAGCGTTTTGTCGAACGGAGAATAATTTTCCTTCTTGACCTCGAAGGCTCCGTATTTGCGCATGTACTCCATCGGAGTCAGCCCCTCTTTCGCGGCGGCTTCGGGGAGTCCAGGCACGGAGTTTTCGAAGATCCAGCGATAGTATTCCTCGACGGTGATGATCTCGCCCTTGCGATACGGCGACTCGAACCACTGACGGATGCCGAGTGAGCCATCGGGGTCCATCTTCGCGGAAAGTTGAATCCAAAACTCGTTTTCTTCCCACACTTCGCCAGGGTTGGCTTGATAGGTGAAATCAACGTTGATGCCAGCCCGTTCCATCGCGACGCGCCGCACGGGCTGGCGAAAACCGATCCACTGACCCGCATGCGTTTCCTGGCTTTGGATGTCGTGACGTTCGGGTCCGTGACCCATCGGCAGAACGTAATCCGCGAACCATGCCGTTTCGTTCCACGTGGGCGTGAGCGCGACATAACACTTGATCTTCGATTCATCCTTGAGCGCCTTGAGCCACATGAAGCCATCGGGGTTAACCCACAACGGATTGTAGACGCGCGTGAAATACACATCGATGTCGCCGCGGCCCTCCTCAAGCATGTGTGGCAGAAGCATGGACATTTCATAATGCGCAAGCGGATACTCGATGGGGTAATGCAGTTCGTTCCACGTTTCGGGGGCAGGCGCGCCTTTGAAGGGCTTGGGCACGAACTTGTTCCAGCCCGTCATGGATGTGCCGCCGAGGTTGCCAACGCTTCCCGTCAACACATTGAGGAAGAAGAGACAACGCGAGACCTGCCATCCGCCGAGGTTGCCGACGCTGGCGCTGCGCCAGACGTGCGTGGCGAGTTTCCCTTCGCAGTTGGCGACGTATTTCGCGGCGAGTTCGATGCGGTCAATCGAGACTTCGGATTCGTTTGCGGCACGTTCAAAGGTGTATTCGGCGTAGAGGTCCTTGAGAAGACGGTCGAACAGTGGGAAAAGTTTCAGGTTCCAAGTTTCAGGTGTCAGGTTGGATGAAGCGAGAGCGCTTCGAATCTCCGCCGCAAGTTGGTCGCTGTTTACTGATAACTTTCCATCGGCGACAGCTTTGAGAGTCTCCTTCCAATTGACCCATCTCCGCACGAAGTCTTTGTCGTACAGGTCATTCTGGATGAGGTGATTCGCGATTGCGAGAAGAATGGTGTTCTCGCTTCCAGGATAAGTCGGCAGCCATGCGTCGCTCATGGAGGCGGTGTTGCTCAAGCGCGGATCGAAGGTGATGAGTTTTGCTCCTTCGGTCTTGGCTTCCATGATGCGCTGGGCATGCGGGTTGAAGTAATGTCCCGTTTCGAGATGGCTGGAGATCAATAAAATGGTCCGTGCGTTGGCGTAGTCAGGACTTGGTCTGTCCTGCCCGATCCAGAAGTTGTAGCCTGCACGCGATGAGGATGAGCAGATGTTGGTGTGACTGTTGTGCCCGTCCATGCCCCATGCCTGGACGATACGATTGGTGTATCCATCCTCGCCAGGGCGACCCACGTGATAGACAACTCCGTTCGGGCGGCGCAGTTTGCTCTCGCGCATTTTCTCGGCGATTTCGGTCAGCGCTTGCTCCCAGGAGATGCGTTCCCATTTCCCTTCGCCGCGCTTGCCAACACGCTTCAATGGATAAAGAATCCGTTCGGGATCATAGACTTGATTATGAGTCGCAGGTCCCTTGGCGCAGTTTCGTCCGCGGCTGCCAGGGTGGGCAGGGTTGCCTTCGAGTTTGCGGATTTCGTAGGTGTCTTTATCCACATAAGCAAGAAGTCCGCAACCTGCTTCACAGTTGAAGCATAAAGTGGGCACAAGTGTATAACGATGGGCAACCCGCTGAGGCCAGGCTTTGCCGTCCCATTCGACCCAGTCATCCCACACATCGGGAGGCGGGTATTGACTGATGCGCCCATCGGGGTGGACGACTTCGGTCAGTTTGATGGGTTTGCGATCAGATGTCGCGAATTGCGGAACGGCTGTCCCTGCGGAGGTTTGGGGAGGGGGTTTGGTCATAGATTCTCTTTATGTGTCATTGCGAGGGCGATAGCCCGAAGCAATCTCCAATTATCAAAAGCACGTCTGTTTCATTGGGATTGCTTCGCCGCCGCTTCGCGGCTCCTCGCAATGACACCACGATTATGAATTCGGAATATGCTGCGGCGCCATGACGAAGGCGTATTCATAGAAGAACAAGCCAACAACTGCCGCAAACACTGCCAGTGGCAATATACTTGGAACGGCAAATAATGCCAGCGGGAGGACATGTCCCAATCCGATGCCGCCCCACCAGAAATGGTTGCGGAATTTGCCGTGACTCATCTCGCGGGAAGCAAGCAGGGAAACTTCAGATGCATGGGGCATGGCGAACTTTCCAGCCAGTGTAATAACCAGGTTAATCACCAAACTGGCCAGGAAAGTGTCTGTCAGGAAACCAAACAACTCATTGGAAAACTGAACAAATAAACCCAATGCAATGAACACACCACTCGCCACCATCGCAGATTGTGAAAGAAGTTGGAACGGCAAAAGCGGTGTCTGCCACATGTCGCGTCCTTCGGCTTGACCGAGGAGGAAAGCGGTGTAGATCACGGAGAATAACGCCAGTGGAAGCGTTACCCATGCAAAGACAGGGCGAAGCGATGAAGCAACGTCACTGGATAACCAATTCAATTGCGCTGCGCCTTCGATCAGCCACCACAATCCCGCGACAGCAGTAAAGCCGATCAAGATGAATGCGCCGCGCGCCACCCATGATTTCCATTGTGGACGGAGAAGAATATTCAAGAAGCGTTTGGGTTGTGAGAGATCCTTGATGAGCAGGATGACCGTGATGAGCATGAAGACCATCGCGGTAAAACCTGTCGCAAGGAAAGTCGTTGCGTTGAAGGGAAACAGATTAAATATCGAACCTAGGCTCAACAACATGAACAATCCGCCTGCGATGCTTTTAGTAACGAGATAGGCAGGCAATTCCCAATGCCACTGAATGTTATGCTGCGCGTTGTAGGCGGTCTGCACCATTTGCTCGGCAACGCGTCCGCCGATCTGGATCGGACCGTTAAGCGGGCGTCCCTGTTCCTGCGGAGCCCGAATCGGCGTGCCGCTCTTACTCCGTAGGTTACGCTTGAAGCGTGACCTACTTTCAATTACAGGCAACTCGTAAGTGGCTGTGTTCTGTTCGGTGACTTTATCCGCCCACACGTATGAGTCGTTGGCAGGGGAGGCAGTCGGGTGCAATGACCAGTCGTTGCCGTTGATGTAGAAGAGTTTGGGACCAGTCCCCTGCTCGGGCTTGCGAACGGTCACTTGTGCAGTGGACAGCTTTCGGCTGATTTCCGAAGCGGGGTCGTTCAAGTCCCCAGCCAGGATCGCATGTTCAGGGCAAACCACGACACAAGCGGGTTCAAGTCCTACGTCCAAACGATGCGCACAAAAATGACACTTCGCCGCGGTGTTGGTCTCGGGGTCGAGATAGATCGAGTCGTAGGGGCAGGCTTGCATGCACGACTTGCAGCCGATGCAAATGGACGGGTCGAACTCGACGATGCCGTCGTCACGCTGATACATCGCGCTGACGGGGCAGATGCGCACGCAGGGCGGGTTGGCGCAGTGATTGCAGCGCGTCACCTGGAAGGAGCGCCGCACGTCGGGAAACTCGCCCTTCTCCGTGTATTTCACCCAGGTGCGGTAAACGCCCAGCGGCACCTCGTTTTCCGACTTGCAGGCGGTGCTGCAGGCGTGGCAG
>CAZLWG010000080.1:0-9510 GCA_964563315.1 uncultured Anaerolinea sp.
CACCTTGACGCCCAACTCGGACATGTACTTCGTCAAATCCTCCGCCATGCGCTTTGTAAGAGTCGTGACTAGGATGCGCTCGCCTCTTTCTACCCGCTGCTTGATCTCTCCAACCAGGTCATCCACCTGCCCCTTGACCGGGCGCACGACCACTTCGGGATCGACCAGCCCCGTTGGGCGGATGATCTGCTCGACAACCTGCTCCGCATTGTCCAACTCATATGGACCCGGCGTCGCGGATGTGTAGATGGTCGCGCCCATGACCTGCTCGAATTCTTCGAACTTGAGCGGGCGGTTGTCCAGTGCGGATGGCAGGCGGAAACCGTATTCCACCAGCGTTTCCTTGCGTGCGCGGTCGCCATTGTACATGCCCCGTATTTGCGGCACGGTCATGTGGCTCTCGTCAATCACCAGCAGGTAATCACTCGGCAAAAAGTCGATCATCGTCCATGGATGTGTCCCTGGCGCGCGTCCGTCCAAATGGCGGGAATAATTTTCGATGCCAGAGCAATACCCCACTTCCTTTAACATTTCTAGGTCATAACGAGTACGCTGTTCGATTCTCTGGGCTTCCAAAAACTTGCCCTGGCTTTTATAGAACGCCAACCGCTCTTCCAATTCTGTTTGAATGTTGGTGATGGACTCGTTCATGCGGTCGGAGTCGGTCAGATACTGCTTGGCAGGATAGATCGAAACTTCCTTTGGCTCTTCGAAAATCTCGCCCGTCAACGGGCTGAACTGCATGATGCGTTCCACTTCGTCGCCGAAGAAGGTAATTTTATAACCGCGCTTCTCTTCGTATGCCGGGATGATCTCCAGCGTATCGCCTCGCACTCGGAAAGTGCCGGGGCGTAGTTCCATGTCGTTTCGTTGATATTGACTCTCGATCAACTGGCGCAGCAGGGCATTGCGGCGGTAAATCTCCCCGACCTGCAGGATGACCGTCCCTTTGCCGAATTCCTCCGGTGAACCCAAACCGTAGATACACGACACGGAGGCAACGATGATGACATCGCGCCGTGAGATCAGCGCTGTCGTCGCCGCCAGCCTCAGACGTTCGATCTCTTCATTGATCTGGGTTTCTTTTTCGATGAACAGGTCATGCCGCGGGACATACGCTTCCGGTTGATAATAATCGTAATACGAGACGAAATATGAAACGGCGTTTTCAGGAAAGAATTCCTTGAACTCGGCGTATAACTGCGCGGCGAGAGTCTTGTTGTGCGCCATGATGAGCGCGGGTTTCTGCAACTCCTGAATGACGGATGCGACGGTAAAGGTCTTGCCCGTGCCTGTCGCGCCGAGCAGCACCTGGTGTTTATATCCTTTGGTCACGCCGTCTACAAGTCCACGAATGGCTTCGGGCTGATCGCCCATTGGAATGAAGGGAGCTTGAAGTTTGAATTCCATTTGTTTGTCTTTTCTTTGAATTGGGGAACGAGTGTTCTATTTTACCCCAAAACCCACCGGATGCCGAATTGTTTTCAGAAAACGGAATCAGGTTTGAGGTCTGGAGAGAGGCGAAATGTCGAGGGTATAATCACCATCAATATGAATCGGGTCAAAGCCTTTTTGCAAAAAGCATCCTTTTCAGAGTCCAGCGCGCCGCTGGCTTTCCTTGTAGTTTGCATTCTCGGTCTCGGTCTGCTCATCCCCCGCCTTGGCTTTTACATGGACGATTGGCCTTACGTGTTTTATGCGAAGTTGAAGGGCATTGACAGCCTGCGCGAAATGCTGACTTACGACAGCCGCCCGAATGCGGCGTGGCTTTATATGGCCGCGTTCAGGCTGTTGGGCTTCAGCCCCATCGCGTGGCACGTCTTCGCGCTGTTGATGCGGTTTGCGACCGTCCTGACTTTTTGGCTGTTTCTGCGCATGATGTGGCGCGAACAAAAACAGGAGACCATTGCCGCTTCCCTGCTGTTCGCGATCTTTCCCTTTTTCATGCTTCAGCCGTTTGCGGTCGGTTCCACTCATCACTGGTTTGGGTTTCTCACATTCAATACGTCGCTGATCTTGATGACGCTGGCATTTCAAGACTCATCGCCCCGAAAATGGATGTACATTGGCGGCGCGCTGATCCTCGAAGGGGCGCATCTTTTCACCAGCGAATATTTTGCGGGTTTGGAATTGATCCGCATTGTTATTTTGTGGATATTGATTTCTCGAACGAATGCTTCAAAAAAATTATTGCGTGTCTTTCTCAACTGGCTTCCCTATTTGCTCGTTCTCGGCGTGTTCTTTTATTGGCGTATCGTCGTTTATCAAAATCCGGAAGGCGTATCGCGCAACGAACCTGTTCTGCTGACGCAACTGCTGAGTGAGCCGTTTGACGCGATCCGTTTTCTCATTACGGCCTTTGTCACGGACGCAATTTCCGTCATGACCATCGGCTGGGGCAAGGCAACGGATGCAAGCCTCCTCAACCTCGCCTCGCCCTTTGTGCTATTCAAGATCTTCGTTTGCACCGTTGGCTTTGTACTGGCGTATTTTTACCTCCATAATCTACTTCCGCGCAGCGCTGATACAAGGAAAACCGAATGGCAAAAGGATGCCGTGACTCTCGCCCTGGCCGCATTGATGACAGGCGGGCTTCCCATTTGGTTCATCGGACGTTCGATTGTCGAAAGTAAAAATTTGCTTTCCGCCTCCCGCTTCGGGATTCCGGCGATGTTTGGCGCGGCGCTTCTGACCTTTCTCCTCGCCGATTACTTCATCTCCGAAAAGAGCAAACGAAATTTCTTCCTCGCGTTCTTACTCGCCCTGGCGATCAACTTCCACCTGGATAACACAAAGGAGTTCCAATATTCATGGGAAAAGCAGGAACGCTTCGCCCGGCAGCTGCTCTGGCGTGCGCCGAGCATTTCGCCGGGGACCGCCATCCTTACCGACCAGGAAGTAATGGGGATGATGGGCGAATACGCGGTTTCGTTTTCGATCAATACCACTTATGAAGCCGGGAATTTCGGGGTTACGCCGCCTTATTGGTATTTTCCATTCCTTTACACCAATCCAAACGTGGACGACCTTTTGCAAGGTGTGCCGCTCGAATATGAAAAACTGACGATGCAATTCAACGGAAACAGCAGCCAGATGCTCTTGCTAGACTTCAACCCTGAGATGCAGCGATGCCTTTGGGTGTTGCAGCCGCAGGATACGAATTTACGCCTCGTCAGCGACAGTGTCCGCAAACTGGCGGCAGGCTCGGATATTCACCGGATCCAATTAACGGATTCGGAACCAATCCTTCCAAAAGAAATCTACGGCACACAGAACACACAGACATGGTGCTATTACTTCGAAAAGGCTGATCTGGCGCGTCAATATGGCCAATGGGATGAGATCGTCAGACTTTGGGATGAAGCCCAATCCGCGGGCGAGCGGGCGGATAACGGCTTCGAGTACATCCCTTTCATCGAGGGGTTTGGTCACACCGGCAAATGGGATCAGGCGGCAGAGTTGACCAAGTTCTCCAAACGCATCACCTCCGGACTGGAGCCAAGCCTGTGCAGCGCGTTGGACCGTCTCGCGGAAAATGCGCCAGCATCCTCAGAACGGGATGAGACCATCCGTGATCTGAAGGATGATTTGAACTGCATGAATTTTCAGTAACAACAAAACGCCCGGGCAAATTGTCCGGGCGAAAATTTTTCAGGAAACAGAACCAGATGGAGGGTCAGGATGAAGCGCCATTAAGTTGATGAAGAACGTCTAACAGTTTTGCCGTCCAGACTTCCTCCTTTGCAAGCGTAATCCAATATTGAGATTTCCCGCCTCGCACGCCATTCGGCAAGTCGGGCAGGCGCTTGGCTTCGGACCCGTCTGTTGGTGCGGGGTACCGCAACAGGATCTGCCCCGCTTCCCAACTGACCGAGGTGAGCCCCGCTTTTTCACCGCGGAGTTTGACCCGCATTTGGTACAGCAGGTTCTGCACCATCTCCGGCAGTTGACCGAACCTGTCGCGGAATTCCGAGCCGAGCGCGTCGAGTTCGGTTTCATCGCGCAAGTCCGCGATGCGGCGATAAAGACGCAGACGCAGATCCTGATCGGGGATGTACCCGGCAGGGATGCCGACCGCAAGCGGCAAATCCACGTTGACAGGCATGGAAAGTGGCAGGTTGAAAGAAGAGAACGCTCCGTCCAATTTTTCATTCTCCACTTTATACACTTCAGAGGCAATGCGCCGCAGACGCCGTACTGAATCGGCGAGCATCCTTGTATAAAGATGGAACCCGACGGATTGAATGAAACCATGCTGGCGGGTACCAAGCAATTCTCCTGCTCCGCGAATCTCAAGGTCGCGCATGGCAATGGAATATCCTGCGCCAAGCTGGGTGTTCTCTGCTATGACTTCGAGCCTTTGCTGTCCGTCCATGGTCGGCGATAGTTTGTTATGGCGGAAGAAATACGCGTACGCGCGCATGGCTCCGCGCCCCACGCGCCCGCGGAGTTGGTAAAGCTGCGCCAAGCCAAAGGTGTCGGCGCGGTCTACGATGAGGGTATTCGCATTAGGAATATCCAACCCGGATTCGATGATGGTGGTCGAAAGCAGGATGTCAATTTCGCCGTTCGTGAAACGGTGCATTACTGCCGAGAGTTGATTTTCCGGCATTTGCCCGTGACCGGTGTCAATCCGAGCTTCGGGGACCAACTTCTCCAAATGGGCTTTCATTGCATCGATCGTCTGCACGCGGTTGTGGACGAAGAAGATCTGTCCGCCGCGCTCCAATTCACGGAGAATGGCTTGACGCACCAAACGGGGCGAGTAAGGACCGACATGGGTAATGATCGGCAAGCGTTCTTCCGGCGGTGTATTGAGGTTGGATATGTCACGGACACCCGTCAATGCCATATAGAGCGTGCGCGGGATCGGCGTGGCAGTGAGCGTTAACACATCCACTTCGGTGCGAAGTTTTTTTAGATGTTCCTTGTGAGTCACGCCAAAGCGCTGCTCTTCGTCAATGACAACCAAGCCCAAGTCTTTGAACACAACATCGGAAGAGATTAGGCGATGCGTCCCGATGATGATATCTATTTCGCCCACCGCGAGTCGATACAAAATCTCGGTCTGTTCGCGCGGCGTTCGAAAGCGTGAAAGCATTTCCACTTTAACGGGGAAAGCGGCAAGCCGCTGGGAAAAGGTTTCGTAATGCTGCTGCGCAAGAACTGTCGTTGGCACGAGCACGGCAGCCTGCTTTCCACTCATTACGGCTTTAAAGGCGGCGCGCAATGCGACTTCGGTCTTGCCGTAACCGACATCGCCGCACAAAAGGCGGTCCATTGGGCGGGCGCGTTCCATATCGCGCTTGATGTCTGTGATGGCGCGTTTCTGGTCGTCGGTTTCAACATAAGGGAAGCTATCTTCGAGCTCCTTCTGCCATGCAGAATCAAGAGAAAATGCGAACCCTTCCACTACTTGACGACGCGCATAAAGATCGAGCAAATCTTCGGCGACTTTCTGCACCGCTTCTCTCACCCGGGTCTTGGTCTCCGCCCAAGCCTGCCCGCCAAGATTATCCAGCGATGGCTTGCCGCCATCCGCGCCTACGTAGCGCGTGAGCCGGTCCGCCTGATGGACGGGGACATAGAGAATGTCTCCGCGGTCATATTCAACGGTGAGGTATTCCCGCTCGTGTCCATCCAACTGCCGCTGGATCAAACCTGCAAAACGTCCAATACCGTGATCCACATGGACAACGTAATCCCCTGCCTGCAAGTCCGCATACAAAGACTCTGGGGTGTCCGCCGTTTTACGTTGACGCGTGCGCGGCTGGGGGCGTTCCCAGCCGAAGACTTCAGAGTCGGTAATTAGATGAACCAATGACTGACTGGCATTAAGAGTAAAACCCTCGGAAAGAGAAGCCTCGGTAAATTCGAGGTTGGGATGTTCAGAATCCGGATAATGTTCATTCCAGAGTTCGCGTAATCGCTGAGCTTGACGCGAAACAATAAAGACCTGCTCGCCTCGCTCGACGATCGGCGCAAGGTAATCAATGAAGGGCTTGAGCCGTCCGCCAAAACGTTCGTCGTGCCCGAAGTGGGAAGCGAGTTGGATCCCGTCTTCTTTTTCGGTCGAGTGTCCCAATTCCAAATAGACAAACTCATCGAGGCTGTCATGCAATTCAGACCACGGCACATAGGGCACAGGAAAATCCGCCGAAAGCGTGCCTTCCGCAACACTCTCCTGTCGAAACTTGACCGCCTGCTCCTCCACTTCGTTTGCCATCACATCAATCAGGTTTAGGTCATCCGCCAGCACAAGGGTTTTCTGAGGCAGGTAATCCAAAAGCGACGCAGGTTGTTTATGCAAAAGTGGGATGTGAAACTCGGAAAGTTGACTTTCTGAATCGGGTGCATCCGCCAGGAACTCGCGCGCAGGTGTGATAAGAATTTCGCTTAATGTTTCGATGGTGCGCTGAGTGGCGGGGTCAAAGCGCCGGATGGTTTCGATCTCGTCTCCGAAGAAATCAAGCCGGACCGGATTCTTTTCCGTGGGAGTCCACACATCGAGGATACCGCCGCGATGCGAGAATTGTCCCGGCTCCAGGACCGTATTCACCCGTTGATACCCGATCCGCACCCATTCACGAATCAAAACATCGTGTTGGCTGGTCTGGTTTACGGACAGCTTTTTGCATGCTTTGAGAAAATCCCGCCGCGGCAGGGTGCGTGTCATCAACGACCTCGCCGATACAACGATGATAGGCGGCGTTTCAGGTCTCTTCGCGAACGGCAGATGATAGGCGGAAAGCGCCGTCAATACTTGCAGACGGTCGCGCCTTGTAGTCGCGCCCCAGGCGGCTTCTTCGTAGAACAGCGGGTTCGGCTCTGCAAATAAATAGCGGGGAGATTGGACCCAGAATCCAAGTTCGTCATAATGAGATAAGGCATGATCGGCGCGATCTGTGATGAGCAGGATCGGTTGGTGTACGTCCCCATGAAGCACCGCGAGAACAGGCAGACGTGCAGAACGCGGCAAGCCAAGTCCAGAGACAGGTTTGTGCGCGTTAAGTTCAGTCAATAATAATTGATAGGCTGGAAGTCCGCGTAAATGATCTAAAAGCGATGGCATTCGATTAACAAAACTACTCCACTGCCCCGTTATATTTGTTCATTGCGGCGTTCAAACCGTTCATCACAAATTCGAGGGCAGCATCGGCGGCGTGGTTGAGGATATCAGGCAGGAGTCTGAGATCATCCTTCGAAAAATTTTGCAGGACATAATCCTTCGGGTTCATGCGCCCGGGCGGACGACCAATACCAAGGCGCAAACGCGGAAAGTCCTTTGTGCCAAGCAATTCGATCGTATTTGCCATGCCGCGCTGGCCTCCCGGCCCGCCGGTGGTTCGGATGCGGATCGTGCCAAAAGGCAGATCCAGGTCATCGTGCGCGACGAGCAAATGTGTTTGCGGGGTCTTGTAGAAATGCAAAAGTCCCTGCACGGAATGACCGGAGAGATTCATGTAAGTCTGCGGTTTAGCAAGGATGATCCTGTGCTCCTCGTACAGCGCCGAAGTGACAATGGCTTTGGATTGTAGTTTCATCCCTCTCGCATCCAAGCGGACGGCAAGCAGGTCGATCATCATGAATCCGATGTTGTGACGGGTGTCTTTATATTCACGCCCAGGGTTGCCAAGACCAATGATGAGGTAGGTGGATGTCGTCATAGATCGCTTTCCATGTATCAGTTGTTTTTCCGAATGCGGAGGAGAAAAGAAAAGAAGGCAAATAAGCCGAGGACAACAAGCGCGCTTTTTCCAAAGATGGAGAAGATCGAAACCGCGGTAAGGGAGACAGGGTTGGGCGGCAGGGGTGTGGCTGTGGGAAGAACGGTTGCCGAAGTCGGGCTGCTGTCAATGGGAGCAGGTACATCAGGCGACTGATTGAATTGCGGAAAATCAAAGGCAGGTTCGGTTTGAGTGGGCGTGGGTGTTGGCAGCGGCTCCTCATTACGGACCTTCAAATCAGCGACCAGGGCATCTTGAAACGAGCCGTCTTGCAGGAAGACGCGTAAACGCAAGGCGTAATCGCCGTCGCTGATGGCTTCCGTATCCCACACGGCGATGACGGAGTCAGCCGCCGGTTGAGAATATGTTTGGATCAGGAACCAGGTATCGGTGGAGTCTGAAGCGCCCGTGGAAGGAGATGCGTAGGCAAATGTCAATTCGGCTGATGAAAATCCCGGGATGTCCATCGTCCCGATGACTTCGACTTGTCCGCGCAAGGTGCCGCCTGTCTGCGGGGAGGAAATCGAAACCATCGGGCTTTGAATAAGCAGGGCAAAAATCAAAAGAGGCTTGAGCATGGCAACCGTTAAGTTTAACATGAAGAAAAGACGGGGTCAAATACGGCATTGAAAACGGATTGAAAAGTGGGGGCAATTCTCGAATAAAGGTTTTTCTGGTAAACTCTAGCCGTTCAATAGACTGAATGCCCCGCTTAGGAGACCGAGTTATGGCACAATCCCGCTCAGACCAAATGGTGGAACGCCTCCGCAACATGCAGGCAGCCGCACCAGACATCGAAGCATCCGCTGTCGTTTCGGTGGACGGTTTGATCATGGCGTCTGCCCTGCAGCAAGGCGTGGAGGAAGACCGCGTTTCCGCCATGTCTGCGGCGATGCTCAGCCTGGGAGAGCGGATTTCCGGCGAACTTGGGCGCGGCGGGTTGGAGCAGGTGTATATTAAAGGCGATAAGGGCGCAATTGTGCTGACCGCCATCGGCGAGGAAGCCGTGCTGACCGCCATGGCGCGCCAGGAAGCGAAACTCGGCATGATCTTTTTGGAGATGCGGCGCGCCGCCGAAGATCTGGTGAAGCTGGTCGGATGAAGCGGATATACCAATCACCACCAACAAGAACGAAACCCCGAATGGGGAGGGCTTAAACGCCCTCCCCATTCTCTTTGTTTATTACTACCCCATCCCCTGCCTTTCCCCTTTTAGGGGAAGGGTGGTAGTCGAAGGAGAAATGTATGGCAGCAAAATATCTATTCTTTACTGGCGGAGTTGTTTCCTCCGTTGGAAAGGGCGTTACTGCCGCAGCGACGGGCCTGCTTTTAAAGGAACGCGGATTCAAAGTGGCGGTGCAGAAACTCGACCCGTACATCAACGTGGACCCCGGCACCATGTCGCCGTACCAGCATGGCGAGGTGTATGTGCTGGATGACGGCGCGGAAACGGATCTCGATCTTGGTCATTACGAACGCTTCATTGATATCCGCCTGAGCCGGGTCAGCAATTTCACGACCGGGCAGGTATATGCAGAGATCATCTCCAAAGAGCGGCGCGGCGATTACCTCGGCGGGACGATCCAGGTCATCCCGCATATAACGAACGAGATCAAACGCCGCATCGGGCTGGTGGCGAAGGAAACGGGCGCGGAGATCGTCATCCTCGAAGTCGGCGGCACGGTGGGAGATATCGAGTCGCAGCCGTTCCTCGAAGCGCTTCGTCAACTCCGCAATGAAGTGGGGCGCGAGAATTGTCTCTTCCCCAACCCTCCGCCTTCGG
>CAZLWG010000081.1:0-8057 GCA_964563315.1 uncultured Anaerolinea sp.
TCCCTCCCCGATGGATGGATTCTATCTTTTTCTCGATTTATGCACCAATGCCATTGTAAGGCGTAATTCGTAAAACGTAAATCGCAAGGTGTGAAAAGCGTTGGGCTTAAAGTCTTAGCGGATAAGTGTCTTTGTCCCCGCGCAATTTCTTATATAATCCGCATTGCACTGATTCCCACCACTACAGGGCTTACAACTCCCATCCGCCCTCGTCCCACATTCACAGACTTGGGGGGCTCCTCCGTTACAACTGCTTGAGATTTCACAGCCACCGCAACCACCTGAACTACACCCGTTTCCACAGCCTATGATGTAATCATGGTCTGGGTCACAAAAGCCCCCTTCTTCATCCCATGCTCCACACCTTGTAAATCCAGCACATTGAGCAGAAGCAGGCTGAGGTAGATTTAAGAAAAAGAAAAGACCGATAAACAAAGTAATTGATAACTTTAAAAAATTTTCTGTATTTATCCTCATTTTCTTTTGGCTAAATTGAATAATTCCGATTTGGTAATGCCGTATTTGTAAGGCAAGCCACTAACCTGCTTTACATCATCCAATCCTCTACCCACAAGTGTCTGCCTTAACAAAAAGTAGCCAAGAGCTCCATTCATCTTAGTTTGATCCAAGCTTTCAATTGCCTGTTTATCCAAGTAAACCGTTAGAAACGAGACGCCAAAAAAACTTTTATGTTTTTCATACATAAAAACATTGCCTTTATAGATTGCCCCTGATTTTGTAATTTCCAAAAAAGGGGAAATAAAAATTATGGTTTTCCCCTCGGGGGCAATTTCAATCGCTTCTTTATTGAAATCATCAAGAACCTTTTGGTTTAAGGTCAGTTTGTAGTTGGGGTTTGCATTAAGAATAGTTATTTGATTTGGTCTAAATACAAAAACGATTTTAACAGCAAGCAAAACAAGGAAAAGTATACAGATACCGATTATCGCCCATTTAACCCACTTTAGCATAACATAATTACTATGACACAAAACTTAGATAACTTCAATAATTTAAAATTTTATGGGAGTTCAAAGTAACTTTTAGTTAAGTCAGAAGCATTTTTATAATATCTTTCATCCGTAATTTTGTCTTTATAAATGTGCTTAAGGTTGTAGTATGAAAGCAAAACAGGAGGAGTAATGGCTTTGTTGATTTCGGTGTGTTTTGGTAATAAACTGGCAGTTACATCCAAACCTGTTTTTGTTAGTACTGTAGCCCCTAAAAGTTTCATGGAAGGCGATTGTTCTTGATACAAAGTTATTCTACCAAGAGCCTTATCTGCGCGTATCTCAAAATCAAATATACTGTTAAATTTCCATGAAAGTATAGTTTGATTGTCGGGCAATTTAACCGTTTCTACAAGCAATCGCTCTGCTAGACTTCCAAATTCAACATAGGGAGAATTTATAGCCATTGGGATAGACGTGTCAAATGATCCATCTGTAACCAATTCACTTTTAGGTAAAATATCAAAACCTATAATTATTTTGGATAAATCGATATTTTCCAGTTTTTGAATCATTGCAGTAGGCAAATGTCTGGCGCTTAGGGCTTGGGAATTATTTACAGGGATATAGATAAAATCAACTGGTTCTCCGCCATTTTCCACATAATTAATCAATGCGTTTGCAGTTGGGAATTTAGCCAAAAATGCTTTGCGGTCGTCAATTATTTCCTGAGGAGTATCTTCCAGATAGGCTGGGTTGACAAGGGCATTGTTGACAGCCCAAAGAGCTTTTAGGGTGTCGTTTCTTAATTCTTTTGCTTTTTCATCCTTTACTCTTAATTCTCCGTTTGACATGCCTTCTTTTGTCCACAAAACAGTACCATCTGCCGAGCTTAGATATTCTGGAGCCTGCGCCAATTCTTTTCCATCAAAAATCCATGTCTTGCCGTCTTGGTCTTTGAAGGTGATGGTTTGACCTTCGATAGTCAGAGTTTCGGTGTCGGCGGTCATTTCCTGCCCGTCGTGGGTGAAGGTCATTGTGCCATCAGGATGGACTTGAATATCTGGGACAATGGTCATGCCCTCTTCAGTCTGCATTTCAATTTGCCCGTTTGCGTTTAGGGTGTAAATGTCACTTTGAGAGATTTGTACCTGAAGGGTGAGGAAGTCAGGGTGCAGGGTCGGTGCGGGGACGGGTGTTTGTGTAGGTCGAGGCGTCCAAGTCACTTCCAAAGCGGCTGTTGCCTGTGTTGCGTTCCCGGATGGGAACCAACAGGCAGTCAGAATCAAAATAAAGGCGAAGAGAAGAGTCTTTTTCATGGTTTCCTCCATAGCCTTGCGCGTATGGCCGGCTGTGCTTATTTTACAACAACAAATCGCTGCATTCCGCCCAAGAAACGCGCAGACAGGATTAATCCCTCTGTTGTATAATCAAAGTCATGCCAAGAAAGAAACAATTGGAAACCTTCAAGGTTGTTCTTCAGAAACAACTCCCCCTGTTACGGGAGCAATATGCGGTTGCCACGCTGGAGGTATTTGGGTCGTACGTCCGCCATGAGGAAAAAACCGACAGCGATCTGGATATTCTGGTCACATTCAGCAAAACACCCAGCATTTTGAAATTCATCCGATTGGAGCACCACCTTTCGGACGTATTAGGTGTAAAAGTGGATTTGGTATTAAAAGACTCCTTGAAACCCGCCATCGAGAAGATAATATTAAGAGAAGCCGAACCCGTCCTATGAGCCGCATTTATATTGATTATCTGCATGACATGCTTGAGAATGCGGTTCGGGCAAGACAATTCGCCGAAGGGCTGGATTTTGAAGCCTTCAATAAAGACGAGAAAACCGTTTACGCTGTAATTCGAGCAGTGGAAATCATTGGGGAAGCGACACGAAACATCCCAGAGGATACCCGCAATAAATATCCTCAAATTCCCTGGCGGGACGCGGCAGATATGAGGAACAAACTCGTCCATCGGTATTTTGGCATTAACATCGAAGTGATCTGGCATACTCTTAATGAAGATTTACCCATGTTAATTGATGCGCTTCAAGAAATAATCAGGCGGGAAGAAAATTCAAGCAACGCCCAAGAATAGCCCTTGTTCGCCACCCTCGCCATCCATCTCCACATTCCCTTGTGTACCTCGCTCAAAGAAAAGCGTGGACGCATCAAGCCGCTCATCTCACGTTTGCGGCGCGAGTTCAACGTCTCTGTAGCTGAAATGGACCTGCACGACAAATGGGACGAAGCTGTCATCGTCTGCGCGATGGTTGGAAACGACCACGCCTTTTTACAATCCGCGCTTCAAACTGTGGCAAAATGGGTGAAATCAAACTGGACGGATGGGGATGTCTGGGATACAAAAATCGAATTTATCTGACGTCACTGCGAGCATTTTTTGTGAAGCAGCTTCCATCCATGTAGGAGATTGCTTCGACGGAAAAGCATCGTCTCGCAATGACATGAAATCAAGGAGAAGCCATGGATTTACAACTCAAAGACAAACGCGCTTTCGTCGCCGGGTCGTCACAGGGGCTGGGCTACGCCGCCGCGCTGACGCTGGCAAAAGAAGGCTGCAAGGTTGCCATCAATGGGCGGGATGAAGCCAAGATCAAAGCCAAAGCGGAAAAATTGCAAAAGGAAACAGGCTCGCAAACAATCGGACTCGCAGGAGATGTCAGCCTGCCGGATGTGCCGGAAAAAATGATCGAACAAACCGTCAAGACATTGGGCGGGTTGGACATCCTCATCACCAACACAGGCGGACCCACGCCCGGTTCGATTGATGCGCTGGATGAAGCCGCATGGCAAAAGGGAATTGACCTATGTCTCATGTCTCACGTCCGCTTGATAAAATCAGCGCTTCCATATTTGCGGAAGTCTGACTCTGCCAGCGTGTTGACCATCACCTCGCTGACGGTTCGCCAGCCCATCCCCAACCTGATCATTTCCAACAGTGTGCGCCTGGCAACAATCGGGCTGACCAAATCCCTTGCGCTGGAACTTGGCAGGGAAGGCATCCGCGTCAACTCGATCCTGCCCGGTTGGACGGAAACCGAACGGGTGACGGAAATCTTCGAAGTCCGTGCGGAGGCGAACAAGACCTCCATCGAGGAAGAAGCGAAGCGGCAGGCGGCGGATATTCCATTTGGCAGAATGGCAAAACCCGAAGAGTTCGCCAATGCCGCGGTATTCCTGGTCAGCCCTGCCGCATCCTACATCACCGGCGTCATGCTCAGCGTGGATGGCGGCGCGATCAAGGGTAATTTCTAATCAAGGAATCTAAATGAGTAAATTATCGCGCCTTACCCGTAACTCATTGATTGTGGCGTTCTTCTTTTTTATAGACAAGATCTTCGCCTTCGTCCGCACAGGCATCGTCTCGCGCATCTATTCGGACGAAGTGCATCTGCTCGACACATTCAACGCCGCCAACAACCTGCCGGATGTGTTGTTCGCGCTGATCTCAGGGGGCGCGCTGGCAATGGCTTTCATCCCTTTGTTGTCCGAATATCTCACCACAAAAGACCGCGCCGCCGCCTGGGATCTGTTTTCGCGGGTGGCAAATTTCGGTTTTGTGGTGACGGGTTCCATCGCAATTCTGATCGCCATCTTCGCGCAGCAGATCGTGGATGCCAACCTCGGCATCGCGCCCGGGTTCGGCGAAGAGCAGCGCAAACTGCTCGCGGAATTGATGCGTTTGAATCTCATCGGCACGATCATCTTCTCGATCAGCGGGTTGGTGATGGCATCGCTCCATGCAAACCAGCATTTTGTTCTACCCGCCATTGCGCCCAGCATGTACAACATCGGACAGATCTTTGGCGCAATCTTTCTCGTTCCACGCTTCGGAATTTACGGGCTGGTGTACGGCGTCATCATCGGCGCGGCATTGCACCTGCTTATTCAAGTGCCTGCGCTGATTAAATTCGGCTTTCGCTGGACTCCTTCGCTCGACATCCGCAATACCGGTTTGATGGATGCCCTAAAATTGA
The DNA here is from genome assembly GCA_964563315.1 of uncultured Anaerolinea sp. Lineage (GTDB taxonomy): Bacteria > Chloroflexota > Anaerolineae > Anaerolineales > Villigracilaceae > Villigracilis. Next base: position 4,954 of record CAZLWG010000081.1, read on the forward strand.
TGGCGCCGCGGCTGCTTACCATGGGCGGCATTCAGATCATTTTCATTGCCCGCGATAATCTCGCTTCACGACTCGATCAGGTCGGGGCTGTAACTTCGCTCACCTATGGCTGGATGATCATGCAGGTCCCTGAAACCATCCTTGGGACAGCCATCGCCACCGCCCTGCTCCCGACCCTTTCTGAACTCGCCTCACGCCGCGACTGGGCAGAGTTCGGCGCCACAATCGAACGCGCCCTCCGGGTCTTGATCTCGCTCTCGCTTCCGGTTGCAGCCGTCATGTCCGCTGGGATTCATCCGCTTGTCCGCGCAGTCTTCGGCTTCGACGAAGCGACATCCGTTCTCATCACCTGGACGACCCGCGCCTATCTCGCCACACTGACGGGATATGTCATTCACGAAATCGCCGTCAGGTCATTCTATGCCCGCAAGGAACCACTGGTTCCGCTGTATGCGGTCTTCATCCGCCTCGCCATCTTTTTGACGATCGGCATCATCGGTGTCACCTACTTCGACGAGATCGGCGCGCCCGTCATCGCTTTCGCGGAGATCGCCTTATTGATCGAAGCGATCATCCAGCTCATCTGGCTTTCGAGGCGCACGCATGAGCCGCTCAAAACCGGAAATGCCATCATCAAAGGATTGATCGCAGCGGTCATCGGCGGAGTCGTCACATACGCAGTTGCGTTATACTTGCCCGGCGGCGGCATCTCCACCGCGCTGATCGGCATGGTCGTCGGCGGTGTAATTGCGCTGGGAATCGTCTGGTCTGAAGCAAAACTTCTTTTCAAATTGTAAGATGCCGCTTAAAAAGCGGTTAGTAAGTGCTGGAACATTTCAAAGGAATGTATAATCACTGTCATGTCTGAACATACTGGAAACACACAACCCGTCCAACCTTATAAGGAAGATGATACTCAGCCTCTCAAGGCGGTCAAGAAATCGTCGAAATGGCGCTCAGTGCTGATCAGCATTTTGGGGTTTCTCCTATTGGTCGGTCTCGGCGGATTTGCCGGATACAGTTCCGGCATCGGCGCGCGGACGACCGCTGAGAGAGCCATTCTCGCCGAACAACTTGCCGAACAATATTCGTTCGCCCTGGTCGATATCCAATTCGGGCGTTATGAGAACGCAAAGCAGCGCCTTGAATTCATCATCGACAAGGACCCCGGCTTCCCCGGCGCACGGGATAAATTGACCGAAGTGCTCGTCTTGAGCTCCGTTCCTACGCCTCTCCCCACGCCCACGCTGACTCCCACACCCGATTTCAGCGGCGCCGAGAGCGCTTTCGCCCGCGCACAAGAACTCATCCGTGCGCAGGATTGGGCGGGCGCACTGGAAGCTCTCGACACGATCCGAAAACTCGACCCAAGCTATAAAGCAGCTCAAGTAGACGGCATGTACTACTTTGCCCTTCGAAATCAAGGCTATGACCTTATCACCAAGCAGGGCAACCTCGAAGGCGGCATCTATTACTTGACACTCGCCGAACGCTTTGGCCCGCTCGACAACAGCGCCAGCGGTCTGCGCGAAGGCGCGCGCGCCTACATCACAGGCGCAAGTTTCTGGGAATTGAACTGGGAGCAGGCCGTCACTTACTTCGCACAGGTTGCCACCGGCTGGCCCTCCCTCTGGGATGGAACCATGACAGCCTCTCAGCGTTACTTCATTGCATTGACAAGGTATGGTGACGAGTTCTTTGAACGTCAGCAATACTGCGCCGCCTACGAGCAATACGAAGCCGCAGGCAAATATGGCACATTGGACGGAACCTCCGCCAACAACGCCAATCAGGCGTACCAGCAATGCTACCCGCCCACTGCAGAACCAGTGATCGAGTCGCCTACAGAAGCTCCCACAGAAGCTCCTACAGAGGCTCCCACAGCAGCACCTTAATTCATGCAGACACCTCCTTCATGGATTCTGGCAATCATCTTTTGGCTGCATATGCTGGCAACCGTGACGTGGATCGGAAGCCTCGCAGCAATCAACATCCTCGTCCTCCCCGCCTCCCACCGGACCTTGAGCCTGCCCGACCAATTGAGTTTTATCTCCGCTTTGCAAAAACGGCTTGAGCCGCTTGCATGGTTTTGTATGGGTCTTCTGCTGGTCACAGGGCTTTTCCAACTCAGCACCAGCCCGCATTACGACGGCTTTCTCTCGCTCAGCACTCAATGGTCGCTTGCCATCCTCGTCAAGCACGGATTGGCAGTCATCATGGTCGTCGTTAGCGCGATCCAAACTTGGGAAGTGCTTCCCGCCATCCAGAGGGTGCTGATGAAAAAGGAAAAAGCGGAAGAATATGAACTTGCCAAATTGCAAAAGAAAGAACTGCTCATCCTGCGGATAAATTTATCGCTTTCCGCTCTGATTCTCGGAGCCACCGCGCTGGCAAGAGTTTCGTAAAACAAAGAGACCGCTGTATCGACACAGCGGTCTCTTGATTCATGTTGCACGCTATAGCCGGATCAAATTCTTCTCTTCCGCCAGCACGCCTGTCAAGTCGTATGCCAGCGCGCCAGTGATTCGCACAGGGACAATATCACCAACATTCGCCCTGCCTTCCACAAGCACCATACCGTCGATCTCAGGCGCGTCACGGTAGGACCGCCCAATGGAAACGCCATCGTTGTAACCTTCCACCAGCACGTCCAGCGTCTTGCCGACGTAAGATTGATTGACTTGCAGGGAGATCGTCTGCTGAAGTTCCATCAAACGGTTGTACCGCTCCTGTTTGACAGAGGCAGGTATCGGGTCGCCGAGAGGCGCGGAGGTCGTCTCCGGTTCGAAGGAGAATTGAAATCCGCCAGCGCGGTCGAAGCGGATCTCCTGTATGAAATCGTACAACGCTTGAAATTCCTCATCAGTCTCGCCGGGATAGCCGACGATGAAGGTTGTGCGCATGGCCAAATCCGGCATGGCAGCGCGCATTTTGCCAAGCGTCTTATGAACCCACTCCATGTTGGACGGGCGTTTCATGCGATAAAGCGTTTTCGGGTGCGCATGTTGAAGCGGCATGTCGAGATACGGAAGCACCTGTTCCCGCGTCGCCATCGCTTCGATAAGACGATCCGTGACATAGCCCGGATAGGCATACATGATGCG
>CAZLWG010000082.1:0-7996 GCA_964563315.1 uncultured Anaerolinea sp.
AACAAGATCGCAGGGCTTGTCCCCGGCGGCACCACGGGCGAAGTCTATGCCTTCACCGAAGCCGAACGGCTGGAGGTTTTCAAATTCGTCAAAGATAAAGCCAACGGGCGTGCCACGCTCATTGCAGGTACCTACTCTGGAGCCACGCGTGACGTGATCCGCTATTCGCAAATCGCCGAGGGTATGGGCTACGATGCGCTCATGGTCGCTGTCCCGCCGTATTCACGTCCCAACCAGCGCGAACTGCTCGCGCATTATGAAGCCGTTGCCAACGCCGTCAAAATACCCATCGTGCTTTACAACTTCCCCTGGCGCGCAGGCACCGAAGTCAGCTACGAAGTAATGGACGGTCTGCTTAAATACGATCACGTCATCGGCATCAAGGAAGCCTCCAGCGACATGTCCCGCGTCTACGAGTTCCGCCTGCGTTACGGCGACCGCTATCAAATGATCTGCGGTTCCGACGATCAGGCACTGGACTACTTCCTGTGGGGCACAAATGCATGGATCGGCGGCGCCGCCTCCTGCGCTCCTCTCGAACATTATCACGTCCTCGAAGCGGCTCTTGCAAACGATTTTGTCACCGCACGCAAGCATATGGACAAGCTCCTTCCGCTTCTTCGCAACGTGGAGAGCGGCGGCTACACCCAAAAGGTCAAACTTGGCTGCGAACTGCGCGGAATCCCGGTTGGCGCGCCTCGTCGTCCGCTATTGCCGCTTACGGACGAAGACCGCAAGGAATTCGAGAAGATCTTCAAAGCGGTATAAGGGAACATTGTGCAAATCATGATTCGCCAAATATGAACACGGATAGACGCTGTTTCTTGAAGAAACCCTCCTGAGAGACATTTAATCTTCGTGGTAAACTGGCGGCAGAAAACAACGAAAAGGTGATTTACCCAACATGTCTACTATAACCGCAACGGCTGTCGCTTGCGCCAATATCGCCTTCATTAAATATTGGGGCAATCGCAATAACGACCTGCGGCTTCCAGTCAATGGCTCCGTCTCGATGAATTTGGATGGGTTGTTTACCCGCACAACCGTCAGTTTCCAGCCGTCGCTTCCTCTTGACGAATTGATCATTAATGGACATTCTGTGGTCGGCAAAGGCTTGGGGCGTGTTACATACATCCTTGATCTGGTGCGCGAGAAGGCGGGGCTCAAGATGAATGCAGAGGTGATTAGCGAGAACAATTTCCCCGCAGGTGCAGGGATCGCCTCTTCAGCGGCGGCGTTTGCGGCTCTGGCGCTGGCTGCCAGCAAGGCGGCTGAGTTGGGATTAAGCGAACGCGAATTATCCATTCTCGCGCGGCGTGGATCTGGCTCCGCTTCCCGCTCTATCCCAGCAGGGTTCGTGGAATGGCAAATGGGAAGCGGCGACGACGATTCATTTTCCTTTTCCATCGCGCCGGTTGACCATTGGAATTTGGTGGACTGCATTGCCGTCGTCAGCACAGCACATAAAAAGACCGGCTCTACCGAAGGTCATGCCATTGCAGGTACGAGTCCGTTGCAAAACGCCCGTATAGAAGATGCTCCCGGTCGGCTTGAGATCTGCCGTGATGCCGTTTTGAACAAGGACTTTGAAGCCTTTGCGAACATCATCGAACACGACTCGGACATGATGCACGCTGTGATGATGACTTCCAAGCCGCCGTTAATGTACTGGCAATCTGCCACGGTGGAGATCTTTCATCAAGTACGCGAATGGCGCGCAGGCGGACTTCCCGCAGGCTATACGGTGGATGCAGGTCCAAATGTTCATGTGCTCTGTTTGGGCGAATATGCAAAAGAAGTGGAAAAACGCCTGCGCGAATTACCGGGCGTGAGTGATGTGCTTGTGGCTGGGGTTGGCGGCGGTGCGAAGATCGTATAATTCGCAGGGGGGATAAAAGCCGCAGAAAACAGAATCAAGCACGGGCTTGTAGTGAGGCGGGACTTCCGTCTAATAAAACATTAACTTCGGCACAATCCATTTACAGATATAATCGTTTCGTAAAGGAATAAAAATGGTATCTGGAATTGCAGTATTAATCGTGTTCCTGCTGGCATTGAGCGGGATGATATTCGTGCATGAGTTGGGGCATTTTATTGCGGCGCGTTGGGCGAAGATCGAAGTGGAAGAATTCGGCTTCGGCCTGCCTTCCTATAAACTCGCGACGCTTTTTAAATGGCAGGGAACGGAGTTTACGATCCACGCCTTGCCGCTCGGCGGGTTCATCCGCCCGAAAGGCGAGAACGACCCGAATGTTCCGGGCGGGCTTGCTTCGGCAAACCCATGGAAGCGGTTGGTGGTTCTTGCGGCGGGTCCGTTGATGAACCTGCTGACCGCGGTTGTGGTGTTTTCGATGCTGATTGCGTTTCAAGGGGTGCCGGTTCCCGGACCTGTGGCTATTGATTCAGTCAGTGTAAACTCCCCCGCCTCAGAGTCGAACATTCAATCCGGCGACATTCTGCTCGCCATCAATGGGCAAAAGGTGGAGGAAGTTGACCCTGCCATTGGCATCATCCGTGAAAACCTTGATATGCCTGTGGAGCTATTGATCGAACGCGATGGAAAGCAAATCACGGTCACCGCTACACCGCTTTCGAGTCGGTCAGCCCAGGAAGGCGCCCTTGGAGTTGGGCTGTCGTCAGCCACCCGCCCCGCAACCATAACTGAAAGCGTTTCTGGCGGTTTGATCATCACAGGCGTACAGGCCGCTACGATTATTTATCTTCCAATTGCGCTCATCCAGGGAATCATTGCGCCGGAAGATGCACGCCTGGTCGGCTTCAAGGGTATCTACGATATATTTAATTTTGCGGTGGAGGAGGACGTCTCCAGCCGTCAGGAAGTTGTTGCTGCCGAGAACACCGGTGAACCCGCTCCCCGCCCCACAAATTGGACTCTCAACATCATCGGAGTTCTGAGTGTGTCGCTTGGCGTCTTCAACCTCTTCCCCATTCCCGCATTGGACGGCGGACGCATTCTCTTTACCCTTCCTGAAATCCTTTTTCGCAAACGCATCCCGCCCGAATGGGAAAACATGGTCAACGGCGTAGCCATGCTCCTGCTCATCGGGCTGATGCTCTTTGTCAACGTGCGGGATTTCATAGACCCGCCTCAAATCCCGCTTCCATAAGATGACCGAAACCATTTCATTCCAAAACGTTCTCGATCACCTGCTGGACTCCAAAAAAGACATTCCGCAGAATCATCTCCAGCATTATTCCGACCTCGATCCAAAATCGCTGCAGCTATTTCTGGATGTGTGGCCCAGCGTCAAACCGGACAGGAAACTGCTCCTGCTCGATTCCCTTCTATCCCACCTAGACTCAGATACCCTTGTCTCCTACGAAGACATCGGCAAAGCATTGCTGAACGACGCAGATGGAGAGGTCCGCGCTCGCGGGATAGGACTGCTTGCCGAATCAAACGACCCCAAGCTTGTTGACCCGTTGATTGATATTTTCCTCACTGACGTTGACCTCGCCCCGCGCATGGAAGCGGCAGCCCTGCTTGGTGAATTCGTCCTGCTTGGGGAACTCGAGGAGTTGGATGAATCCCTTCAGCACAAAACAGAAGATGCCCTGATCTCGATCATCCGCAGCGATGGAAATCCATCCCTGCGAAGACGCGCGCTTGAATCGTTCGGCTATTCCTCACGAGAAGAAATGGCGAACATCGTCGAATCCGCGTTTCAACGTGAAGACCCTGCATGGATCGCGAGCGCCTTGCGCGCCATGGGGCGTTCCCACGACAACTATTGGGATGAGCGCGTAATCAGCAAATTATTGGACGAAGACCCTCGAATTCGTTTTGCAGCAGCCGAAGCCGCAGGCGAACTCAACATCGAAGCGGCGGCTCCCATCATGCTCCAGATGCTTGAAGACGAGGAAGAGGATGACGATGTCGTCATGGCGGCCATCTGGTCCCTCTCGCAGATCGGCGGCGAAGATGCCCGCATCTATCTCCTTAATCTGCTCGAACAAACCGACGACGAAGAAACCATCGCCTTCCTTGAAGATGCCATCGAAAACCTCGACTTCAATGAGGAGTTGAACAGTTTCGATCTTTTGTCATTGGATGAAGACGAGCTTCTTGACGATGAAGAAGACGAATAAAGGAAAAAATCCTCCGTTCAATGCGGAGGATTTTTTGATTCAAAATATGCTTCGAGCTCATGCAGTCCCGCAAGGGCTTTTTGTTTTAGTTCTTCATCCAGATTCAATTCTTCGAAATCATCTTCATCCAAAACTGTCCGTACACCATTGGCGGAAACCCACAAATCCAAAGCCAAGTCAACATACGAGACTTTTCCATCTTCGATAACAGCTGGCTTGGTAATATTGCAATACCAGCCCTTCAACTCCCCACCATCGCGGTCATAGATCTCAAAAATGTTGAACCACTTATCAGTGTAGAAGGTTTCCACAAAACGGTCATCCCGCTTCAGTACAATATCTTGAAATGGCAAATCATCGCGGTTGAAGAAGGCTTCGACGGTAATTGAATTTTCATCACGATGTAATTCCACACCTTCATACTGCCAGGTGACTTCATCCGCCAGATTCTTTTTCAAGATTTTCATGACAGGCATTTTACCTGAACCTGCACGATAATGACATCGCCAATGCGGGGTGCGTCTTTCATGTGGATGATAAGCCCGCCTCTCCCTTTGACTTGGAACTGGTCCTGCTTAAAGAGGATGTCCTCCACTGTGAGTTGAATCTGCTCTCGGACCTCACCCCCCCGCCCCTCTCCCGTGGGAGAGGGGGGCTGCTGCACTAATAATTGAAGTTTTGTTCCAATATCTTTATGACAACTTAATCGAAAGACGCCAAATACAGTTTCGACTCTATTTTCGGCAATGATTTCGCCTTCGATGACGTTCCCAATTCCAAGCAATTTCGCCACAGCCGCAGACTTTGGCTCGCGCCAAATCTCATGAGGAGCGGCGTCGCGGACAATGGTCCCTTCGTGCAAAATGAGAATGCGGTCTGCGATAGCGAAGGCTTCTTCCTGGTCGTGGGTGACGTAGATGGCGGGGATATTTGTTTTATGCAAGATACTGCGAATTTCGTTGAGCAAATCCTCTTTCAATGACCTGTCCAATGCGCCAAGGGGTTCATCGAACATCAGCAGGCGCGGACTGGGTGCAAGCGCACGCGCAAGTGCCACACGTTGCTGTTCGCCGCCTGAGAGGTCGGTCACTTTGCGGGAGTCAAAGCCAGCCAAATTGACTTGCTCTAAAAGTGCGGCTACACGCAAAGAGATTTTTTCGGCAGTGGTGTTTCGCATCCGCAAACCAAAAGCGATGTTGTCAAAAACGTTCAGGTGTGGGAAAAGCCCATAGTCTTGGAAGACCAAGCCAAAGTCGCGGAGGTAAGGCGGTGTCTGGGCGAGGTCAAGGTAGTTTAGCAGAATCGCCCCACGTTCAGGAAAATCCAACCCAGCAATCATCCTCAAAATGGTGGACTTGCCGCTGCCCGATGCGCCAAGCAAGCAGACTGTTTCGCCTTGTGATACGGTAAAAGAAATGTCCGTGAGCAGGGGTCTGCCTTCGTAGGATCTGACGACGTTGCGAAGTTCGAGCATTAGAGTTCTCCGGCGTTGTTGAAGCGCAGTTTTTCGATGAGCAAAATGCTGAGCGTGGTGAGCAGCATGAGGACGGTTGCCATCGCCATGGCTTGACCGTAGTTGAGACCGCCGGGCTGCGAGAGGAAGCGTGAGATGGCGATGGGGATGGTGGGATATTCGGGGCGGGTAATGAGCAAGGTTGCGCCGAACTCGCCGAGCGAGACGGTGAAGGCAAAGGTCGCGGCACTGAGCGTGGCGCGAGAGAGGATGGGAAAGTCGACGGTTTGCCAGACACGCAGAGGTGACGCACCAAGAGTGGATGCGGCTTGACGCAGTCGTTCAGGGATGGAAGCAAGTGCGGGTTGCAGAGTGCGAATAACGAAAGGCAAAGCAATGAGCGTGTGTGCGATGGGTATAAAGAATGGCGAAGCAATGAGGCGACCAAAGGAGAGGATGAAGCCGAGTCCCATCATCACGGCAGATGCGCCGAGCGGAAGCATTAGGAAGGGGTCGAGAAATTTTTCGAGGCGGGTCGGTTTGGCGAGAGCATACGCGGCGGGATAGCCGAGTGCAAGCGAAAGGATGACGGTGATGCCCGCAAAGCCCAACGAGTTGAGCGCGGCTTGTACCGGTGGGACGTAGAACAACGAACCTCGTCTGTTGATGAAGAGTTGTTCGTAGTAGTCGGTGGTAAAGCCGTATTGGACTTCAGTGCGTTGTCCGCGATCGGCTTCAAGGCGAGTTAATGAGCTAATCGGTAGAGAGATGAGAGGAAGAAAGAAGAAAGAAGAAAGAAGGAGGGCGAGGGTGGCGGCGAAGATTTTTTCTTTGATGGTTTTCGGCGGACGGGCGGTGGAGAAGCGCGGGGCGGTTTGGGTTTGGACTTGGTTTATGGTGCGGGAATAGAGAATGGAGAAGATAAGCGTGAAGACAAGTTGGATGGCAGCAAGCAGCGCGGCGAGGTTGAGGTTGGGCAGTTGCAAAGCGCGGATGTAGATTTCCACTTCGAGGGTGGCGAATTGTGATCCGCCGAGCAGCAGGATGACGCCGAAACTGGTGAAGTCGAACATGAAGACGAGCAGGGCAGCGGCAAGCAGAGAAGGGCGCAGAATCGGGAGGATGACATCTTTCCAGACATGGAACGTGTCCGCGCCGAGGACACGGGCGGAGGCTTCTAGTTTTGGATCAAGCCGTGAGATGGCATTGCCAACGATGCGGATGACGATTGAGGTATTGTAAAACGTATGGGCAATGAGGATAAGGATGAAGGGCGAAGGGTGAATGATGAAAGAAGGAAAGAAGAAAGAAAAGAGTCCGCGTGGCGAAAAAATTGAGTTAAAAGCGGCAGCAACGACGACAGTAGGCAACATGAAAGGTACGGCAGTCAGCGCACGAAGCAGGGATTTGCCGGGGAAGTTGAATTTTGAAAAGAGGATGGCGGCGGGGAGTCCGAGGGCGAAGGTGAGCAGGGTGGAGAGGGCGGCTTGGTAGAAAGTGAAGAGTAATGAGTTACGAGCGATGAGGAGGTTGTTTAGGTTGGTGAGAGTATTGAGATTAAATGTGAGGGTCAGGATTTTGAAGAGGGGAAAGAAGAAAAATGAGAGAAGAAAGAGGAGAGTTGGAATCCAAAGAAGAATCCGCGAGTTGGCAGATAATAACGAACGAGTTTTTACGGCAAGCACTGGTGAAAGACTCATTTTGAAATTTCAATCACAGGTAAACACAGATGAATTGGATGTTTTGCCATCCCTGTTTATCTGCGTTCATCTGTGTTGAATGAGTTTTATTTCATCACCTCAACCCACGCTTCGATCCATGCATCGCGGTTGGCGGCAATATCATCATAGGATATATCCGCGGGCTTATCAGCAATTTGAGCATATTTTGTGAACACCTCTGGCAGTTGCGCGGACTGGTTCACAGGATAGACAAACATATTGAGCGGCATGTCTTCCTGGAATTGTTTACCAAGCATGAAGTCTACAAATTTTTCGGCGAGGTCGCGGTTCTGTCCGTTCTTGAGGATGCCGACGAATTCGATCTGGCGGAAGCACATGCCCGGCGCAACGATGGAAGCGGTCGGAGATTCAGTCAGCGGTTCGGAGGCGAAGAACACTTCCGCGGCGGGGCTGGAGGCGTAGGAGACGACCATTGGCTGAGGTCCCTGCCCGGAAGAGGCGGAGAAGTTGGTGTAGTAGGCAGTCTCCCAACTATCCACCACCACCACCCCATTGTCTTTGAGGCTTTGCCAGTAATCAAGGAAGCCGTCACCAAAATAAGCGCGAGTGGCAAGCAGGAATGCCAAGCCGGGCGAAGAGGTAGCGGGGCTTTCGACCACAAGCAAGCCGTTGTATTCGGGCTTCGCCAAATCTTCAAACGAAGCAGGCACGGCTAAATTATTTTCTTCAAAATATTTTTTGTCGTAGTTGA
>CAZLWG010000083.1:0-7920 GCA_964563315.1 uncultured Anaerolinea sp.
GGAGTTGACCGTAGTTGTTGCGGTAGCGTTTGGGCGGTTCGATCTGGCTTGGGTTTTCGATGGTGAAGAACTTACTCTCTTCGTTCAATTCCATCTGCCAGGTTGTGCCGAAGGGGATGACGATGTAATCCCCCTTGCGAAAGGGCAAATTCCCGAACTGACTTTTTAGCGTGCCGCTTCCTTCGTGAACCCACCATGTCTCGTAGGCTTGCGAGTTGCGGTAGAAGTAATCCATTGTGCCTTTGGGGGCGCGGGAGACGCCGAGGATGACGTCGTTATTACCGAGGATTGGAATCCTGCCGGCTACAGGATCAGTTCCGAGCGGAGTCTGAGCTGTTGTAAAGGCGCGGTGGCGGATCGGTCCGAAGTCCACGAATTCGGGTTTGGCGGGTCCGCAGTCGGCTGTCTTCATGACGCGCGGCGGGAGGAAGTGATGGTAAAGGATGGATTGCAAAGACGAAAACCCCTCCAGCCCCATGACTTCTTCGCGGTACAGTTTGCCGTCCGGTTTTTTGAACTGCACGTGGCGTTTGTGCGGGATTTGACCAAGCTTGTGATAAAAGGGCATGTTTACTCTCCTTCTAAAGTTCGTTATGGAATGCTCGCGATGATCATGGATTGGATCAAAGCGTCGAGCAATGTAAGAGGTGGTGTGAATGCTGCTGAATCTGTGTTGTTTAATCGTTGGGTGATCGCATCCATATAGGTTTGAGTGTTTTCCCAGTTTTCCCAATCAAAGGGAACACCGTCCGGCGGGATGGGGTATTCCGGTGAGGGGAACTCTGATAGAAAGGACGCGTTTACGGGCAGGATCGCCGAGATGTAGAATTTGTCGTCGCTGGTCATGCCTTGAAACGTGTAGAACAGGTCGTGGTTATTTACTGGTGAGATGTTCTGTCCAAATTGTGTGAGGAAACGGATGCCTCTGCCGTTTTGAAATGTGATGAACTGTTCGTTCGAGTGGAATATTTGCGCGGCATTAAAAAGCGGTAAAAATGGAATGTTGGCGAGCAAGGGGGAACCCTGTGTGGCAAGCAATGACCGCATTTCGTCAATAATCATCGCCGCGCCTTCATTCGCGGATTCGAATTCTGCCGCAGGGTAGACGCGTATCAGTGGCTCAAAGAATTTATCTTGCAGGATGTATCCGTCGAGGGTGAATTGAATGTGAGCCGGATAAATATCCCAAAATGGAACCTGTGGGTCGAGCGATGCTGGAACGAGGGTGGAGGTCGCGCTTGTTGCCAGTCCTTGTGGGATGGTGAAACTGATTCCCGAGAAGGTTACTGCGACGCCTCCTGCTTCGATTGGATCGGTCGGTGGGATAGATGCGGGCTGAGTCTGAAGCGCGATGGCGGTCAACGTGGCCGCGACGGCATCCTCCAGATTTGTTTCTTCTGTCGGCTCGGCGGCTGGCGAGATCAGTCCGCATGCGAGCGAGGCAAAGAGGAGTATGGCGAGAGCGATCTTTGTTTTTTGCATAAAAGGTTCCGTTGTCTATAGGTTGCCGCGCCGCTCTTGTTCGAGTTCGAGCGATTCGAACAGGGCTTTGAAATTGCCTTTGCCGAATCCCTGCGCGCCGTGACGCTGGATGACCTCTATGAACATGGTGGGGCGGTCTTGAATGGGGCGGGTGAAGATCTGCAGGAGATAGCCTTCGTCGTCCTTGTCCACAAGGATGCCGAGTTCGTGGATGGTCTTGAAATCTTCCTTGATCTTGCCGACGCGGTCGGGGAGCATTTCATAGTAGGTATCCGGTACGCGCAGGAATTCGACGCCGTTCTTGCGGAGTTTGTCCACGGTTTCGATGATGTCGCCGGTGATGATAGCGACATGCTGTGCGCCGGGGGTGAGGTAGTAATCGAGATATTCTTCGATTTGACTTTTGCGCTTGCCTTCGGCGGGTTCGTTAATGGGAAATTTGACCCGCCCATTGCCGTTCTGCATGACCTTCGACATGAGCGCGGAATATTCGGTGGAGATGTCCTTATCGTCGAAGTGCATCAACTGGCGGAATCCCATTACCTGATGATAGAAGTTTACCCAATTATTCATCTTGCCGAGCTGCACATTTCCAACGATGTGGTCAATGGCGGCGAGGCCGGCGGTATCGGCTTCGTATTTGATGGGTTTGTAAGTCGGTGCAAATGCGCCTTTGTAATCGGCGCGGTCAACGAAGACGTGCAGGGTTTCGCCATAGGTGTAAATGGCGGATGTGCGGTAGATGCCGAAATCATCCTTTTCTTCGCGCGGACTCCATGCTGATTTGCCTCCCCGGGATGTGGTCGCCTGCCAGGCTTTTTCTACATCATCCACTTCCATGGCAATCACTTTCACGCCGTCGCCATGCACCATGTGATGCGAAGCAAGCGGGCTGGACGGGGAATAAGCCGCCGAAACGACAAACCGCGCCTGCCCCGATTCGAGCACGTACGAAGCAAAGTCGCGGTTCCCGGTCTCCAGCCCCGAATACGCCACGGGTCTAAAACCGAACGCCTTCCACCAGTAATACATGGCGTGTTTGGCGTTGCCCACGTAGAAATGCACATGGTCAATGGATTTGATCTGGAGGAAATCGGCTTCCTCCGTCATCGGTCGGGATTCATTCTTTGTTTTTGTAACCATAATCTCTCCTTTGGCTGAGATACCGTCAAACGATATGATATGAACGATTCTACGACAAAGACCGGTTGATTGCAAACAAAAAATGCCCAGCCGATCGGCTGGGCATTTTCCGGCTAACCCCCGGCGCTGGCAATCAATATCCAGCTGGAATAACCGTTGGTATCCTGCGTAATCGTAATGGTTTCCTTGTCGCTGTCATTGGTGTAGAAAACCTTCCAAGTCTTGTTACAGCCGACCGAGCCGTTCACTGCACCTCCCACCACTTTTACCTTGGGCGTGCCGCCTGTACAGGTCAGGGTGTAGGTGACATTGCCGGAAGTTTTCACGCTGTCGAAACCGTTGATGTTTATATAAATCTTGTCAGTTGTATCGCCGTTTGGGTACGACACAGCGCCAGACTGATTAGTACTGCCGTTCTTTATATTGAGTGTGATTATGATATCGCTGTCCGATGGAGCCGTCTGACCGCCTCCACCTGATCCGCCGCCCGAACTTCCACTCCCGCCGGAAGAACCTCCACTGGAACCGCCCGAACTTCCACTGCTCGAGCCGCCGCTGGAACCACCTGAACTTCCACCGCTCGAGCCGCCTGATGAACTTTGTGGGGGAGGCGCGGCATCCACCACGGGGACGCCCTCTGTGTTGGCGCTTGTTGTAAATGGCGCGGAGATCCAACCCGATTTCCCACCATCGAGCGCGACCAACCACCAACTGCCGTCGGAATTTTTACCGATGATCTCGACGGTTGTTCCGCCAGTGAGCGCTGTGACGATTGGATACGCGGTCCCTGGTCCGCTCCGGACATTCAAATCTTGATTGAGTGTCGCGGTCGCCTTATCGGAAGAGGATGCATCTTCCGTGGGGGCGGCAGCCTCTTCTGTGGCAGTTACGACGATTGTAATAACTTCTTGTGTTGGGGGTTCGGTTGGGGCTGGCGATGACAGGCTGCATGCCATGGTGAGAACGATCAAAAAGGACAAGGCAAAATAGACTTTCCGATGTAGTTTCATTTTCTCCTCCGGTAGTTCGATTCTTGAAAATAAAGTTTATTTGCTGACAGCGGAAATTCACTCCTGAAATGGAATGTGGGGTATCCTTATCTAAATATACCTCATAAATTGGGTCTCCTTTATCGAATTTTCTATTAAAACTCCCTTCCGTGCAATTCGATACGGAAGGAAATGGCTGTTATGCTTTTGTTATGGAAAGGACCCTCGCGCGCCAATCCTTGATGAGAAAGGGGACGTACAACAGGAACAAAATGGCGAAGCCAACCAGTTCCAATTGCAGGATGTACCAAGGCCAGGGACTGAGGGCGTCGAGGAGGGTTGGGAAATTGGGTTTACCTGCTACAAAAAGATAATTGCTCCCGATCAATTGGTTGATGAAAAAGACGGGAATCATGTAAACATTCGTCCAAATGATGACGCGCCAGAATGACCGCAAAGTGGGACGGAAGCCTTCCACAACAGTCATGTAGATCGCGATGGCGATCAGCAGCCCGTGCGCGATGAAGGTCTGCATGATACGAAAATGTGGGAAGTTATAATCTGCGGCGTCGGCGGGAGTGAGAACTGCCTGCATTGCGCCGCCTATGCCTAGAAAATACAGAAATTCGTAGATCGCGTAATTTTTTGTCACCAACATGATGGGCGTCAACCATAAGATGGCACTGCACAAATGAAGCGGCAGCAAGGTTTTGATGTCCCAAATCCCCCAATATGCCGACCAGACATGCAGGGATAGTTCATTTACGACCAACACAATGGCAAGGACCCAACGGACAATTGTCCGTTCTTTTTCATTCCATACCTTGCGCAGGTAAAGAAAGGAAAGACAAAAGGTTGCGATGATCGCAATTGCGGTCAGGTGGCTTGCTCCAAACAGTTGAAACTCCGGACCTTCATAAACCAGGGAAAAATATTTTTCCATGCGTCTTTCCTTTACTGTTTGATGTTTGCCATGATTCCGCCCGTCATTTTCTGCAAATCTTCTGTCCTCAATTCAAATATTGCATTGGGTGTTCCTGCAGCCGCCCAAACAGTGGGATATTGCAAAAAATCTTCGTCAATGTAAGTTTCCATTTTCTCCATAAGCCCAATCGGCGGGACGCCACCAATGGCAAACCCTGTCACAGCGCGGACAAAATCCGCATCCGCTTTGGTGATCGATTCGCCGGCATACTCGCTGACGCGTTTCTCATTCGCGCGGTTTGGTCCGCTGGTCAGGACCAAAATCGGTTTGCCCGAATCCTTGCCCTTGAAGATCAACGACTTGACGATCTGCCCAAGTTCACAACCTGCGCGGTCGGCGGCTTCCTGCGCCGTGCGCGTCGACTCGGCGTGTTCGATCACCTTGTAATCGTAACCGAGCGAATTCAACAAATTTTGTATCTTTTGTGCGGTGGGGGTTAAAGAGTCCATCTGCCAATTATAATTGCAGGATGCCTACACAGGAAGTAATCTACAAGACGAACGGCGATAAATATGAAGCCTTGATCGCGCGCGAAGACCATCAGGGAAACATTCTCATAACCTTGCGTGAGATCGCGCCATTGGAAAACCGCTTCGCGCTTGACCTTGGAGCTGGCACCGGACGGTTAGCCTGTATGCTTGCCCCAATCGTTTCCCGCATCCGCGCCTTTGACATTTCGGAGGAGATGCTGCGGGTCTGCCGCCAAAAGCTTTCTGCCAGCGGGTTGACCAACTGGCAGGTGGACGTTGCCGACCACCGCCAATTGCCCGTTGAGGATTCGTCCGCTGACCTTGTTGTCTCAGGCTGGAGTGTGGCGTATCTCTATCAGTGGCATACGGAAACATGGCAAAACGAGCTGGAGAAATGGCTGGTCGAGATGAAACGCGTCCTGAGACCGAACGGCCATATTGTCCTGTTTGAATCGCTGGGTACCGGGAATGAATTGCCGATTCGATTGAAGCATCTCAAGGACTATTATCCCTGGCTGGATCGAGTTGGATTCCAAAGCAAGTGGATTCGCACCGACTATAAATTTGAATCTATTGAGGAAGCCGAAGAATTATCCCGTTTTTTCTTTGGGGATGAATTGGGGGATAAAGTGCGGGCGAACAACTGGGTGATATTGCCCGAATGTACCGGCGTTTGGTGGAAAACAACCTAGGGGCAAAGCGCCTCCATGTCTCTGCGGAAATCACGCTTGTTTTTTGAAGCCGTTCTTAACTGCCATCACCAGCCCGACTAATATCAATACAATACTTGCGCCTGCAAACGCCCACTTGATCGTGGTCAATACCATTAGCAGCCATGCCAACACTGCGGGCTGTGAGGGATACATCGTAAGCAACCCCACGATGTTGAGATTTTCAAGTAAATCGAAGAACCATGCTCCAAGAGGCATCACGTTAAGCTTCATCATTTTGCTGTTCGGGGAAAAACCGCGTTGGAACAGCCACGAGATGAGTAAACCGAAAGCGAACAAATATACAATGGGATAAACGATATCCACCGTCAATTCGACATTGCGGTAGAACGGACGCCCATATTCACCGTAGCGTTCGATCATGGCAAAGGTCTGGTCCGGCGTTGCGAACAACATCAAATCCAATGGCCGGATTCCGTCCTGTCCGCCCTGCATCATGCCTTGGATGAGCGGCAAAAGGAATCCGGCAAAGAATCCGTCTAAAACCAGCAGGATGAGCACAAGCCAGCCTTTTGCCCATTGATGAAATCGTTCTGAAAGATTGGTTAACATGGTATCTCCAATAATAATGAAGTGGCGATCACTAGCGAAATGACTGTTACCATAATAAACACGCCATCCGTTCAAGAGTGGCGTGTTTTCCCGTGCTGTTGCAGGGTGGAGTCAGTCTGCTTTTATTTCATTGCTGCATCACCGCCGGTCAAAGCATCCTCCACTCGGTTTTTATGGTTTGAGTGCATGGGCAAGGATTCCATTTCCGCAAGGGAGAACCAGCCATAGGCAGTTGTTTCGTCGCTCAGCCTTAATTCGCCTTCCACAATATCTGCCTCGAAGCAAAGGACCACCATGAAGACCTTGTTCCCATCAGGATAGATGACCAGTTGATCAGGATCGCTGTACACCCCAACGAGCCGCTTTGCACGGACTTTCAAACCCGTCTCCTCCCAGGTTTCGCGTTCGCAGGTTTCAGCGGCGGATTCGCCCGCTTCCATTCTTCCGCCGGGCAAGCACCAGCGCCCGTTGTCGGTCCGCCGGGTGAGTAATGCTTTTTTGCGCGCTTCGTCGAACAGGACGGCGCAGCAGCCGATCCGCACTTCGCCTTCTTTGCCTAGCCTGGGTCCATAGAGGATTTGGGTCATATAAAAGTCAGACTTTGGAGGTCTATCACCATTTACGGTTTGATGAACGTTCCCTCGCGCAGTTCACGGATGGTTTCTTCGATCTCTTCGCGTGTGTTCATGACGAAAGGCCCGTACGGCACGATGGGCTCCTTGAAGGGCGCGCCTGTCATGAGCATGAAACGCACCCCCGCTTCGCTCTTGACTTCGACCTGCCCGCCATCATCGTTGAACACCACCATGCTGACGGATTCAACAGCTTCCCCAGAAAATTCTCCAGCACCTTCAAAAACGTATGCCAGTGTCGTGTGTCCGCTTGGGATGGGAAAACTGAATCGGGAACCAGGCACCAGCTTCACGTCCATGTAGAGAGGCGAGGCGGCAATTTCGGTCACGGGTCCGCCGATTCCATCCACTTCTCCGGAAACGAGTCGAATTGTCGCGCCGTCCTTTTCGAGGACCGGGATGGTTCCGGTAGCGACTTCCTGGTAGCGCGGCTGACCCATTTTCTGCGAAGAAGGCAGGTTGACCCATAGTTGGAAGCCGTAGATATTGCCATTTTCGCTGCGGCGGGGCATTTCTTCGTGCAGAATGCCGCGCCCGCTGGTCATCCACTGGACGTCGCCCTCGGCAATCGTACCTTGGTTCCCAAGACTATCACGGTGGCGGACAGTGCCTTCGAGCATATAGGTGACGGTTTCGATGCCGCGGTGCGGGTGGGTGGGAAAGCCGCGAATAGGTCCTTCAAGCGGGTTATTGAAAGCGAAATGATCGAAGAGCAGAAAAGGATCGAATTTGTTGCTGGCATGCGGACCGAAGGAGCGCCTCAATAATACGCCCGCGCCTTCGATCACAAGGTTGGGTTCGATAATGTAGGAGATGGTTCTATTTTTCATGTGCGTATAGATGAGATGGGAAGGGGAGAACTTACAGATTCAGTTGTGAATGGCTTTGGTGCATGAAAAGCTAGACAAAGAAGGCGTGAGGCAGTAACTTTGAGTT
>CAZLWG010000084.1:0-7876 GCA_964563315.1 uncultured Anaerolinea sp.
CTCAAAGTTACTGCCTCACGCCTTCTTTGTCTAGCTTTTCATGCACCAAAGCCGTATTCGATCATCACCTTTGTTACCGAGCCGTAGGAGATTTCATCCACGAGTTTTTGATGCGGCGCGGGCAGTGACGAATTGAAGTCAATCATCCGCGCGACCGTGAGCGGAACGGCGAGTATCGCAAACGACGAGCGGAGGGTGTGGAACGAATCCACCTGCTTGTATTTGACGATCACTTCCTCTGGCTGGATCTTTACAGACGTGACCACCGCGTTCGTGCGGAGGTCGGGAAGGCGCTTCGCAATCGCCTGCGGAATTTGGTCATTGCCGCCGACGACGCGGTACGTGGAATGCCACGAGTTTGGGTCGCTGTAATACAACGCAGCATTGCGCGTCAGATCGAGCAGGGAAAATTCTTCGGGTTCGCAGGTATATTCCGAGCGGATGTGATTGACAAACATTGCGCGCGCCAGTGGATGAACGTTCTGCGCCTGAATCCACTCTGCCGCGGATTTTGCATCCAATTCCTTTGCAGTTGGCGCGGCAGCCGGATCAGACGGGTCCGTTACCTGTTTGCCCAAGTCGGCAAGTGAAACCCACATCTTTTGAAATTCACCCTGAAGGTTTGCGCCCCACAAATTTTCGTCCGATAAAGTCCCTGCTTTTCCTTTGAACGCGCCCCAATCGCCGCTTTGACCCTGCCAACTTCCAACTTCGCCAAGCGACAGATCGAACTCCCTTGCCAGCGCGATCATGCGCGAATGGTCTTCGTCAATATACTCGCCCCGCCCTCGGCAACCAATCCGTTCGAGAACTCACGCACTGAATAAACCCGTCCGCCTATGCGGCTGCGCGCCTCAAGGACGGTCACATGCCAGCCTGCCTTGTGAAGTTCATATGCGGCGGAAAGTCCCGCCATGCCTGCGCCGATGATGGTTACTGTTTTGTCCGTCATAACTGCCGGATTTTACTTCATGTTTCGGGGGGATGCATTCTGAAACGCCGACTTCTGTCACAGTATTTCCGGAAGCAGTCGTGTACAATCGCAGCAACTTACGAGAAACGGAGTTTGCTTATGAAAAAAACATGGTTGTTGATCCTCTTGTCCGTATTATTCATCCCTACGATGGCTGCCCTAGCACAGGGAAATTTCGATTACATCACAATCAAAGGTCCCGGCATCACAGGCGAGATCAATGTCACCAACTCTGCATTGACGGAGGATTTTTTCGCCTTTGCTGATTTTTCACGAGGCGGAGTATCCGCTCCTGCCGACCCCGGACAGGGTTATCAGGTTGTGCGCGTGTATGTGGAAATAGCGGATGACAAACCGCAAGATAAGCCTTTCGACCAATTGCATTATTACCCCTACACCGGGTATGTCTACTACGATGGATTGGTGGAAGGCTCTTCCGAGTACGTCGGTAAATGGTACATCGCCAACCCGGAGGCGGACGCCCCTTTCCGCGCCGTGTTGGCAGAACGCGCACGCTTGAATTGGATTCCGTTTGTGGGGCTGGTTGTTGTTTTGTTGGGATTCTTTATAGCGTATCGAAAAAAGCAGGATTGACAGAAAATCGAAGACGATAGACCGTAGTTCCCCCTACTTTCCACGGTCTATCGTCCTCAACCATCGTTTATGGTCTTAAAACAAACGCGTCCAAAGTTTCATCGTATGCCAGAACCAAAACCTGTCCCTTTTCAAAGTTGACATTCCCCAAATATACCGAACGAAAATCACCGTCATCATCCTTGATGAGTACCTCGATTTGATGCATGCCCGATTCGATCTCCAGGAATTTGAGCGCGGAAATACGCCCGTTGCCGCTCAACCCTGACGGTTTATACGTGTCTTCGAGAATGAGCTCGCCATCCACTGACACGCGCACCGAGATGGGGTAATGTGTGCCGCCGAATATCTTTTCCGCATCCGCGCCCTCGGGCAGGGTTACGCCTTCGGGAATGTTCGCAGACGCGATCTTCCCCCGCGCATCCACTGCCACGCGCAACGCGCTTCCTTCTGCGGCTTTCATTCCTGCGGGGATATCGAGCGGCAAAGCAAGCGCGAACATCCCAAGCAATAAAATTGTCCCTACCAAGCCGCTTACCAAAGATGGAATCAACTTATTCCGCTCCTTCACTGGCGGCAGAGACGGCGGCTGTTTTTCGTTTTGCGTTTCAGGGTTGTGCAGGTCGTTCAAATAATCTTCCACTGCCTTTGCATCGCCGGGCGTGGTTTCGAGCCAGTGCAAGCCTTCTTTCACCAAGGCGGGGCGCAGATGCAGACGGTTCAAAAGCCAATGCGAGTCTTCGCGGTAAATGCCGTCGTCATACGGATGCGACAGGATGACAACATCGCGCGCGCCTTCGTTTTCGAGCGACTTGATCCACTCGATGTTGACCGTGCTCGCAGACGGCAACACCGCCGTGACGACGCGCGCCGCTTCTTTCTCCCCCCAGGCGGATACGGTTACTGGAGGATTCGCCCCGTTGACGTTTAATACCGCTGGCAGTCCGCCCAGCGCTTCGTCGCGGTGACTGGCAAACAGAACGGTGACGGGATTGCCTTCCTTCTTTTCACGGTGCAGGGCGCCTTTGATCGCGCCAAAGACCTGTTCATTGTTGTAGCCGCCTGCCATGTCGATGGCGTCGGTAGGGCAAGCCCCCACACAGATGCCGCATCCTGTGCATTGTTTCGCGTTGATGATCGCTAACTTCTGAAAGCCTGAATCATCGTCCCGTTCCACCATGCGGATGGCATCGAACGGACATTCAGCGTAGCAAATGTTACAGCCGGTGCATTTTGGATCGGTCACAGAAGCAGGTCCGAGGTCCCGACCGGAGGCGAGCCAAGGGAGCAGAAACAACGTCCCGCCGACGAGGATGACCAATCCCCAGAAGATCACATTGCCCCAGGCATCAATCAGGGGAAGAAAACCGAGATAATACGCATCCATCGGGACGGATTCGACCAGGCGCGACAGGTCGGCTCGCGGAGCGGACATGGCAGGCTTGATGAGGGAAAGGATGACCAATCCGACGATGGCTTGCATGCTGACCCAGCGCGGCGACCACCAACGCGCGCGGGAGAGCCTCAAGCCGTGAATGTAAATGCCGAGAAAGCCGATCAGCGGCAGGAAAACGTGCAGGAAGAGGATGATGACAAAATTGGAAAAGGTGCGCGAGGCAATGTCTGTAGCGACATAGGTGAGACCCGATGTGCCTGCGAGGGTGTTCATCATGTACTCGGTCATCCATTGCGCGCGTTCATCCCAAATAAGCCAATAGCCGAATGTTCCGACCAGCCATGTAACGGCAAGCATGATCCAGCCGCTTGTCCATGCCAGCCAGCGCGACCCCCAGTAGCGGTCGCTGAACAGCATTTTGAGCAAATGTAAAATGATGAGCAGGATCATCGCGTCGGAGGCGTAGCGATGCACGCTGCGCATGAGCAAGCCGAACCAGTTGGAATCGATTTTTTCAACGGTGGCGTAGGCAACATCCAGACCGGGGCGGTAGATGGCAGTGAGATAAATACCCGTGCCGATCAACACCAACAACATAAAAATGGTCAGTGTGCCAAGGTGATAGAACGGGTTGAAGTCCGATTTGGTGAAGCGATTTACAAGGCCTTCGAGTTTCGTCCACAGTTTTTCGAAGGCGCGCAGGGTTTTTCTTTGAGCGTAATAATTTTGTGTCATGTATTCCTTTTTAAAGCCACCAAGGGTCGCGAAGGAGCGCGAAGGAAAACCTTTGTGACTCTTGGTGGTTAATCTTCCTGTTCTTTGTAAAGTAATGGAAATTTATTCATCCGCATCGCATTGGTCGTGACGAAGATGCTGCTGGCGATCATCGCAAACGCCGAGAAGATCGGTTGCAGCAAGCCAGCCATTGCCAAACCGACTCCGATCACGTTGTAGATCACAGCCCAACCCAAATTTTGTTTCACGCGCTTCATCGATTCGCGCGAAAGGTCAACAAGCCACGGAATGACCTTCAGGTCATCGCGCATCAATACAATATCAGCAGCGGTGCGTGCCACATCCGTGCCATTGTTCATTGCCAGTCCAACCGTAGCGGCGGCGAGCGCCGGTCCGTCATTAATACCGTCGCCGACCATTGCGGCATTTTCCGCAAGATGATTCATCTTTTCGTCAGGCGTGAGCGCCGCCTGCACAGGAATGCCCAGCGATTTTTGCCATCGTTCGCCTGCGCTGGAGTCGTCGCCCGTCAACACGCCGAGCATCAGCCCGCGCGACTGCAAATCCCTCACCACCTCTTCTGCCTCCGCGCGGACTGTCTCCCCCAGCCCCACAATGCCTCTAACCTGCCCATCCCAACCGGCATGGACGACCACCAACCCCGCCTCTTTCCACGCCTCTGCCTGTTGACTGATATTCTGCGGCATCTCCAACCCTTCAGCAGACATCAATCGCGCCGAGCCGATGATGACTCGTAATTCGAGATTCGTAAATCGTAATGTGCCAATGACACCGAGCGCGGGCAGGGCTTTGAAGGATTCAGGTTTGACGAGTTCCACCTGATTTTCTTTGGCATACTCCACAATCGCCTTTGCCAGCGGATGCTCGGATTGATTTTCAATCGAAGCAACGATTTGAAGAAATTCATTTTCCACACCCTCAAATCCTTTTCCATTTTCTTCTTTGTTCTCCGCGATAAAAATATTTTGCACCTTCATCGGCAATTGCGTCAACGTGCCTGTCTTGTCGAAGAAGACCTTGTCCACTTTCGCCAACCGCTCCAGCGCGGATGTGCTTCGCAGAATCGCGCCCGATTCCGCCGCGCGTCCAAGCGACAGCCACAAGGTCAGCGGAGTTGCCAGCCCCAGCGCGCAAGGGCACGCGATCAGCAAAACAGACAGCGCCACCATCAAGCCCGTTTCAACGCCAGAGATGGAATTCCATATCAAGAAGGAAATCGCCGCCAGAGCAAGCGCAATGGGAGTCATCCACGCGGAGAGTTTATCCACAAGGCGCTCGAGAGGAGATCGCGCCCACAGGGCTTCATGCAGCAAACGCCCGATCTGTCCTGCTGTCGTCAAATCACCCACCGCTGTGGCAATGACTTCAAAGCTGCCGTCTAGATTGATCGTGCCTGCCTGCACTTTATTGCCTTCGCGGCGGTTGACCGGTCTCGGTTCGCCCGTCAGAAGCGACTCGTCCACATCGCCTTCGCCAAGAGCGATCAATCCGTCGATGGGGAATTTTTCGCCAGGGCGGACACGCACACGCATCCCAGGTTGAAGCTCGGAAGCGTTCACGGTTATATCGCCATCATCCTTCACTACCGTGGCTGTGCTCGGGATCTGTTCCAGCAAACGCACCACCGCCTTGTTGCTCGATTTATGCGCCTGCATTTCGAGCCAGCGCCCCACTGAGACCAAAAATATAAGCATGGTCGCGGTATCGAAATACAAACCGCCGTGTCCCACGATCAAATTCCGCACCGACAAGCCGAACGCCGAAAACGTTCCAATGGTGATGAGCGTGTGGATGTTCGGTTGCCCGCGCAGCAAACTGGCAAACCCTGCTCGCAAGATCGGCAAGCCCAGCAGCAGCAAAACAGGGATGCTTGTCGCCAGCATCATGATCTGGAAAAAATCCACCAGCCATTGCGTTTCAGGTGTAGCCAACCCAAACAACTCGCGCCCGTAAATCCCCGCACCGATGACCATGTCATGCAATACCATCACGCCGCCGATCAGCAGGCGCGTAAAAAACGATTCCTCTTCATCGCGCGGTTTTTCGTTTGGCAAGGCAGCCTGATAGCCAAGCGAGCGCACGCGTTTTTTCAACGAATTCGGATTCGTGACCGCTGCATCATACGTCAAATTGGCTTGATGCTGGATGAAACTCACCTCCGCGTCCACCACGCCCTTTGTGCGTTTGAGTTGTTCACTTACCAGCCAGGCGCAGGATGAGCACCACATCCCGCCGAGAGTGATCGTGACGTTCTGCGCCTCTCCCTTGACCTGAACCTGCTCCAGTTCCCCAGCCGGACTCTCTGCCAGAAGCGCAGCCACCTCCCTGCACGACGGGCAACAGAAGACATCACCTGCGCTGTTTGTAAGCGGGTGCAGAGTGGTCAATCCGCACAGCGAACAGGTGGAAAGGGATTTGACGGGAGAGGATGCAGTGGCGATAGTCATGGTGTGATTACCAGAACATAAACGAGCCAAGCGTAAAATGCTCGACCCATCCGAGTGACGCAAATCCGCGCATGGCAAATTGGAACCCAAAGAACATCATGACCAATGATGCCAATCCGCGCGAGAAGATTCGGGATGTGGATCTCGCTGCCAGCCATTTGACGGCAAACAGGCTTGGAACTGTTGCAATGCCAAAGATAAACATGTTGAGGGTGCCTTGAAGTGCGTTTCCAGAAGCCATTGCCGCGACGAGTGCGGTTAGGATCAAGCCGCAGGGGAGAAGTCCCCACAGGAGACCGAGCAGGTACGAAGTTGGGAGTGATGCGGGCTTGAAGCCGCGGATGGCGCGTCCCCAGCGTTGGGCCAACCCGGAAAATAAAAGTTCAGGCGAGGGAGTCAATCCAATGAATGCAGAAGCAAAATAAAAGGCGATAATTCCAAAAAGGATGGAGAGCGCGGCTTGAAGTTTGTCGAGCTCAAAAAGTGTCTGACCGAAAGCGCCAAAAATAAGACCCAGCAATGAATAGGTGCTGATGCGTCCTGCATGAGCGAGAATCCAGGCAAACTTGTTTTGAAAAATAGGTTGGCGGTCAAAAAGAATAATGACGGCGCTGCACATCCCCACACAATGACCTAGACTTCCAAGCAGACCAAGCAAAAAAGACGCAAGCATTCGAACACCTCTAAAAAATATTCATGTCATTGCGAGGGGCGTTAACCCCGAAGCAATCCTTTTATTGCAGGGAAAGATTGCTTCGCCTCCTGACGGCGGCTCGCAATGACGTGAAAAGGAGAGCGCTACCGGATGAACCAGGTTCGTCCGAGCAGCCACCAATTGCTGAGATAGTAGATCGCGAACCAGACGAGGAAGGCAAAGACAAGAACAAGCGTACCCTTGGGCTGGTTCTTTGGATGTTCCATCTGCTCGTCAGTCAGTTTGGTGGATTCGAGTAGGGGATTTTCATTGCCGCCGATCAGAAGCAACTGCCCCGCTTCCATGCGCGGACCTGTGAAGACGGAAACCAAAACGATGGTCAGGTACATGATGCCGCCTGTCACTGCGATCAATGCGCCGATGCCAAAGATTGCGAGGGTGAGGTCCACTGTGCCGGGGACAACGCCAGCGAAGGTGATGTCCCAGTTGCGGCGGGCAACGCCCTGCAGACCGCTGGTAATCATGCCCAGTGAAACAAGCGCAGTGCCGACTCCGTACACGTAAGGCTGCCATTGCGCCCACTTCTTAAGTTTGAGTTCCTTGCGGAAGATGAGCGGGATGACGTAATACGTGAATGCCATGAAGGCAGTGGTCGTGCCGCCGACAACGGTGGCATGGAAGTGACCCGGCAGACGCAGTGTGTTGTGCGCCAGCATGTTGATCTGCTCTGTGCCGATGGTCACGCCAGTGATGCCGCCGATCCAGCCGAAGATCACCATGGACATGACCAAACCTGCAAAACCAGGTTCACCCCAGGGAGCGTTGCGTAACCAACCAAAAAGTCCTTTGGTAAAGCCTTTGGCGCGCTGCGCCACTTCCATGGCGGCAGGGATCGAGAAAGCATGCATCATCGAGCCAAGCACGGCAAGGTACATGGCATAAGAAGTGTTGACGGCTTTCCACGCGAAAGTGAGACCGGGATCCACCAACAGATGATGAGCAGAGCCGAGGTTGATGAAGAACAGGTACAGGATGAAGGCGAGGCGCGAGAACTT
>CAZLWG010000085.1:0-7734 GCA_964563315.1 uncultured Anaerolinea sp.
CCGCACGTCCCGCACTGGATGCACATCTCCAGCCGCGAAACGCCCGCAGTTTTCATACTGACTTCATGCAATAGGGATAGATCTTCCTTGTGGGGTAATCCCGCTCGGACCCGTTCATCTGTCATATGGGGCATAGGAGCCTCCGTGCTACAACCAAACCACACCAGTTGCTGCTCGGTACGACATGCGTCGCCCATTCGCAGTAAAGTCCACCCCCTCTAATTCTATAATAGTGAAATTATTCACAAGTCATAGTAACAAAAATAACAGGACAACCCTGATAAACATCACGACAACCAGATACAATCCAACGCATGGACCTCTTCGCCGAATTCGAGCAGACTTCCTTCGCTCAGCCGGATAAACCCGCCCTGATTTATTTTGACAAAGGGAAATGGAAGACGCTCACCTACGCAAACCTGCTTGACCAGACCAACCGATTCCTCTCCGGACTTTCAGCCTGCCCGCTGACCCCAGGCCTCACAGCCGCCGTAATGACTCCCCCCAGCGCAGAGTTCTTCCCTTTTGCATTAGCCCTGCTCAAATTTGGCATCGTTCCAATTATTCTTGACCCTGCCATCGGCTTGAAAAAAGTGAGCGTGATCCTCGAAGAGGCCCAGCCTGATATTTTCATCGGCAACTGGATGACGCATACACTTCGTTATATTTTTGGATGGGGCAGGAATTCGATAAAACACAACCTAACGATACGGCAGGTAATAGGTCGAAGGTCGAAGGTCGTTGCTTCACCCATCGTCCATCGTTCTTCGTCAGCTGCCATTATCTACACTTCGGGCTCCACCGGGCTTCCCAAAGGCGCAATATACACGCATTCCAACCTTGCCGCCCAATTGGAATTACTTCAAAATACCTTCGGCATAACACAGAATGAAATAGACCTGCCAGCCTTCCCGCTTTATGCGTTAATCGACATCCTGCTTGGAGTGACTTCGGTCATTCCGGATATAACCTTCCCTGTTCCCGGCAAGACCGATCCAAAGAAAGTGACGGATGCCATCCAGCGATTCAACGTCACCAATATGTTCGCCTCTCCGGTGGTGCTGGATATTCTCGTAGCATATGGCGTTTCTCGTTCGGTAAAACTCCCCAGCCTCAAACGCATCATCACTGCGGGCGCCCCGGCGACTATCCCTCTTCAGAAAAAATTCAGGGAATTATTGGGCGATAAAACAGATCTCTTCGGCATCTATGGCGCGACGGAGACACTTCCCATTTCAAAGATCGAAAGCCGCGAGATATTTTTGCTGGAGGAAAAAACCAAAAACGGCGCAGGAGTTTGCCTGGGTAGACCCATCGAAGGCGTGACAGTGCGCATCATTCCCATCACCGATGGGCCGATCACAGAATGGCAGGAATCTCTTGAAGTGGAGAAAAATGTCATTGGGGAGATCACAGTTCAAAGTCCGGCAACGACGCGAAGTTACATCCAAAGGGAAGATGCGAATCATTTGTCCAAAATCAAGATCGAGGATGATGTCATCCATCGCATGGGCGACGTTGGTTATTTCGACGAGGAAAGCAGGCTGTGGTATTGCGGGCGGAAGTCGCATCGTGTGATTACAAACAATGACGTGATGTTCACCGAACAGATCGAAAACATCTTCAACACGCATTCGCTTGTTTATAGAACCGCTCTGGTCGCTGTAAATGGCGAACCTGTTTTGTGGGTGGAATTGAAGCGGAATGTAAAAACAAACGAAGATAAAATCAGACGCGAATTGATTGACCTGGCGGAATTCCACCCGCAGGCGTCGAGGATCGGAACGTTCTTGTTTGTTAAAAGATTTCCGACCGATGTGCGTCATAACTCGAAGATCGTCCGTGAAGAATTGAAGGCGCGCGCAGAAAAGAGAAATTTATGAAGGCA
The DNA here is from genome assembly GCA_964563315.1 of uncultured Anaerolinea sp. Classification (GTDB taxonomy): domain Bacteria; phylum Chloroflexota; class Anaerolineae; order Anaerolineales; family Villigracilaceae; genus Villigracilis. Next base: position 1,889 of record CAZLWG010000085.1, read on the forward strand.
ATAATTACTGGTGGAACGGGCTTTGTGGGCGGAGCATTGGCGCGCCGTTTATACAACATGGGCTGGGACGTGGCTGTGCTCGGTCGCAATACGGCGCGATTAAGCGAACTTGAAGATGCGGGGATGCGTCCGCTTCGACAGGACATTCGTCAAAGGGAGGGGCTTGTAGCGGCATTCATGGGAAGCGAGATCGTATTTCATTGCGCGGCTTTTCCTTCACCCTGGGGGAACTTCGAAAGGTTCTATCAAGCGAATGTTGTCGGTACGCGGAACGTGATACACGCTTGTCTCGAAAACAATGTAAAGCGGCTGGTATATGTTTCCACGCCAAGTATTTATTTTGATTACGGCTCGCGCGTGAACGTTAAAGAGACTGACCCGTTACCTGATCCGATCAGCAGCTATGCCCATACCAAACGCCTCGCCGAAGAGGAAGTTGACAAAGGCTTCGCAAAAGGACTTGCTGTCGTGTCCATTCGCCCGCGGGCGATTTTCGGCGAAGGCGATACGGTCATTTTTCCGCGACTCATTCCAAGGTTGAAGTCTGGCAGGCTTCCCATTTTTGGCGATGGCGAAAATGTTGTTGACTTAACCTACATCCAAAATGTGGTGGATGCGCTTTTGCTGTGCGCTGAATCGCCTGCGAATACGCTTGGAAAAAAATACAATATTTCCAACGGCGAGCCGGTGAAAATATGGAAACTCATCGAACGCATTTGCGATGAATTGGGATATCCCCACCCCAAACGAAACATATCCCGCAAGACCGCCAGCGCCGCTGCGGGCGCAGTTGAATTCGTTTACTCGCTCATTCCATATGCTCCCGAGCCGCCGTTGACGAGGCTTTCGGTCAGCATGATGGCCAACAGCACCACACTCGATATTTCCGCGGCGAGAAACGAACTTGGTTATCAACCGCGTGTTTCGGTGGAAGAAGGTGTGGAGAGATTTTTAAAATGGTGGAAGGAGTCCATGTCATTACAAGGGCGATGATTTTCCGCCCGAAGCAATCTCGTATGTCTGAGATCGCTTCGTCGTCGCTTCGTTCCTCCTCGCAATGACATCATACACTTATGAAAATCGACATCCTCCACGCAGGTTATTGCACTGCCCCTGAACATATTGCCATCCAGGGCGGGCGGTGGCGCGCCATCCATTTTCCCGCCATGTTCGCTCTTTTCCGCCATAAAAAATTCGGCGCCATGCTGTTCGATACCGGCTATTCCTACCGCTTCTTCGACGAGACGAAGAAATTCCCCAAACGATTTTATCGTTGGATGACCCCTGTCCACTTGCGCGAAGAAGATCTGATTGTGAATCAACTTGCAAAATTTGATCTTCGTCCACAGGACATTACCCATGTCTTCATTTCTCACTTCCATGCAGACCACATCGCCTCGCTCCCCGATTTGGCTTGGTCCCGTTATATCTACCTTCCCCACGCCTTTAGCGGACTCCGTAACCTGCCCGCATCCGAAGATATGAAACACGCCTACCTGCGGGGACTCATCCCCGCAGATTTCGATGCCCGTTCTCATGAAGTGGATGTCACCAAGCCGATCCTTCTTTCTGAAGAATATGCGCCGTTCAAAACCGGCTACGACCTGCTTGGCGACCAGTCCATCATTGGAGTCGAACTTCCCGGGCACGCCCATGGACAAATGGGGGTCTTCGCCCGTGGCGATGACGATAAGGCCTTCTTCTTTGTCGCGGATGCGGCATGGCTCAAACGCTCCATCGTCGAAAATCGTCCGCCGCATAAAATAGCGGACATGCTTTTCCCAGATCCCGTCGCTTATCGAAAGACGCTGGGACAATTACACACCTATCACTTGACACACCCTGATACGATTGTCGTTCCGTCCCATTGCGAACAGACGATAAAATCATTAACCACACAGGGCTAAAGCACTCAAAGGAGAGCCGTTTGTTCTTTACCTTTGCGACCCTTCGTAATGCTTTTTGGTAAAAGACCATATGCAACCCAAACTTTACACCCGTGAAAACATCCACACCCTGCAATTCCCTTCATCGGATGATGGCGATTACGCCCGCCGTTATCTCATCCCTCTGATGACTGAAGATCCGCAGAAATACATTCGTAATGTACATAACACGGAATTGATGGCGGTCAAAGTTGGCGAGACGGTCATCCCTATTACCATCACAGATTTTCACCCACAGAACACGTACACGGTTTCGCCATACAGCCATTATGTATCCTATGGCGGGTTGGAGGAGGTGAAGCACCTCAATAACAAACTGGCGGAAATCGTGGTGAAAGTGATTATGTCGCCGGTGGGTTCATATTTCCGCTATTCCGAATTGGATAAGGTGGTCTTCGTCAATAATTACCTGCTTTCGACGAATCTATACCCGTCAGTAAACAACGACCAGCTATCGGCGTTGAGTGAGGCGCTTGTTGGCTGGTTTCCAGACCGCGCCATCGTCTTTCGTTCCGTAGATCGGAAAAAGAATCCGCACGTGTATGACACATTGAAAGAACTTGGCTATGATCTGGTTTTGAGCCGCCAGGTTTGGTACATGGACCCGGTCGCTTCGTTGAAGACCCGTCAGTGCAGGGAGGATGTCCGCGTGCTGAAGAAGAATCGCTGCGAAATTGTGAATGGAAAAGATCTATCGGACGATGAGCTGCATCGCGCGGTTTGTTTGTATGAGATGCTGTATCTTGAAAAGTATTCGTACTACAACCCGCAGTTCACGTTCGAGTTTTTGAAACTTGCGCGCGATGAAGGAGTTTTGCACATGTATGGACTTAAGAAGGATGCACGCTTAAACGGCATCATGGGATTCTTCGTCCGTAATGGGACGATGACCCAGCCGCTTTTCGGATACGACACATCCTTACCGCCGGATGAGGGGTTATATCGTTTACTAACGTTGATCACTTTGTATGAAGGCGCAAAGCGCGGACTGCTCGTCCATGCCAGCGGCGGGGTGGGTAAATTTAAGAAAGTGCGCGGCGGCGAGTCGGTGACGGAATATAATGCGGTCTTTAAAAAACATCTGCCGCGCAAGCGACAACTGCCATGGAAGTTGATCGGCAAGATTTCGGACGTGGCAATACCATATTTTAGGAAAAACGATTTCTAATGTCATTACGAGGGCGAAGCCCGAAGCAATGACATCACACAAGGAGAGCCATGCAAGTAGATATTCCCTTTAAGATTATTGGTTTGGGAAGATATTTGCCGAAACGAATCGTCCCGAGTTCGGAACTGGAAGTGATGTGTGGCGTGCCCGCAGGCTGGGTGGAGCGGCGTAATGGCGTGCGCGAGCGCCGCTGGGTGAAGGATGAAACATCGTCGTTCATGTCCGCGGAGGCGGCGCGGGAGGCGTTGGATGAAGCCGGGCTTAAACCAAATCAGCTCGATCTGATCATCAATGCATCCGGCACGGGCGAACAGGCAATTCCTGATACGGGCGCATTGATTCAGCGTCAATTGGGGCTGGGGAATTCGGGTATCCCGGCGATGACCGTCCACACGACATGTTTGAGCTTTGTGGCAGGCATGGATGTTGCTGCGAACTTCATTCAAAGCGGACGTTACAGGAACATTCTGATCTGCAGCGCTGATGTGGCTTCGTGTGGAATCAACCCAAAGGAACCGGAGTCTGCTTCGTTGGTTGGGGATGCAGCAGCGGCTGTCGTTGTGACAAGATCGAACCAGGGTGATGCCTCGAGAATCCATCATGCACATTTCAAAACATATGGCGATGGCGCGTATCTCACGACCATCATGGGAGGCGGCTCGCGCTTCCATCCGCGCTTCGAGGGGCACAAGCCGGAGGACGATCTTTTCCATATGGACGGCCCTGCCGTGCTGCGGATGGTGCGCGGCATTGCGCATGAATTCCTAGAAGAGTTGTATCCCGGCTTATCAAAAGGAATGGTGGATATCGATGCCATCGTTCCGCATCAGGCGAGCAAGGTTGGCTTAATGATGCTGGAACGTTTCGGTTGGAAAGAGGATAAAATCATCCGGACCATCGAAACGCTTGGAAACTGTGTTGCGGCTTCGATTCCTGTCACGCTGTATCAGGGCGCACGCGATGGACGGATTCAGCGCGGCGATAAAGTGCTGTTGGTGGGTACTGGCGCGGGTTTGTCCATCGGCGGGATGGTGCTGACGTATTAATGATTAATATCATCCTGAGCGGAGCGAAGGATACCTGCCATCATGTAGGAGACTCTTCGGTCGCAAAGAACGCTCCCTCAGAGTGACACAAACTATGAATATTCTTCTCACCGGCGCGCGCGCGCCTGTAACGCTCGATCTTGCCCGCGCTTTTCACCGTGCGGGACATACCGTCTTCACGGCGGAGTCGCTGCGCGGGCATTTGAGTCAACCGTCGTATGCAGTAAGGGCTGATTTTGTTATACCAGCCCCGCGTCAGGAGACTGAGGCGTTTCTCTGGGCGTTGAAACAGATCATCGAACAGAACCAGATCCACTTGTTGATCCCCACCTGCGAGGAAGTCTTTCACATTGCAAAGGATTTGGATTCTCTTCCGTGCCGCGTGTTTTCCGAGCCGCTTTCAAAGCTTGACAAGTTTCACAATAAATGGAATTTTGTCGTCAATGCCATCGAGCATGGTTTGCGCGTGCCGGAGACGATCTTCATCCGCAATCAGGATGACATGCTCCACGCGTTTGCGCACTGGCGGGATTTGGTGCTTAAACCTGTTTACTCGCGCTTCGCGTCACGGACCTTGATCCTGCCCTCGTTGAAGCGAGCCTTGTCCACGCTGAAATTTGACTCACCCTGGCTTGCGCAGGCCTTCATCCGCGGACAACACTATTGCAGCTATTCGATCTGCCACAATGGACGCATCACTGCGCACGCCGCTTATCCGGCGATTTTTACAGCGGGACAGGGCGCAGCAGTCGCTTTTCAGCGTGTGGACCATCCTGCCGTCTTCGAATGGGTGCGGACGTTCGTGGAGAAGTTCAACGTGACGGGACAGATGGCGTTCGATTTCATCGAAACACCTGAAGGAGAGTTATACGCTCTTGAGTGCAACCCACGCGCAACAAGCGGCTCGCATTTGCTGACATCGCATCCGAATTTTGTGGAGTCGTTCTTCAACCCGAATATGGATACCATCACGCCGGTCGGCGGGCATTCGTACATGCTCGCCCCCGCCATGTTAACCTATGCTCTGCCTGCTTCCATCTTCAATGGGAATTTCCTTCGCTGGCTGAAGACCTTCTTCACCAGCGACGATGTTATTTTGGATTTCAAAGACCCCCTGCCTTTCCTGTTGCAATTCAGGAGCATAATTTCATATCTTTTCCTCGCCCAAAAGATGGGCGTTACCGCGCTGGAAGCGTCCACGTTCGATATTGAGTGGAATGGAGAAGGGTAACAAAACAAAACACACCCGAAAAATCGAGTGTGTTTTTTCGTGGCGGGGAGGGCGGGATTCGAACCCGCGACTGGTTTTACCCAGCACTCACTTAGCAGGCGAGCCCATTCAGCCACTCTGGCACCTCCCCATGTCAACTTGTGATCGTGTAATTGACGATGTACGATTGGTATTGTAATCGCAAATTTCAAATCGTCAATCGTCTGGCGGAGGGAGTGGGATTCGAACCCACGTTGGCTTTCGCCAAACATGTTTTCAAGACATGCGCCTTCAGCCGCTCGGCCATCCCTCCATGAAGCCCAATTTTCGGGCGAGGGCGATTTTACCATAACAAAACCGCCGCAGGACGCTGATACGCGCAACCTCTGCGGCGGAAACTACCCAACTACCTAACTACCCAACTATTCATCTTAACCTGAGTTGCCTAACAGGAACCTTTGCGGCATGAAAGAAGC
>CAZLWG010000086.1:0-7591 GCA_964563315.1 uncultured Anaerolinea sp.
CCTCGATCTTGGCATGTTCGACGTTCACCACATCCATGATGACGCCGCCTTTCAACATTTGGGCTAAACCTTTTTTCTCAGTCCAGGTACCTGTCTTTGCTTCCATTTCTGCTCCTTAAATTGAATGCACGCAAATTCTACCATGTGGACATATTTTATTTATAAGAGGACTGTAAGCGGAATACAGCCGCCTCATCCACAACCAGACCTGATCCAGCGCTTCAAACGGGATCCCCTCTGGGGGGGTGGGTGCACCGTCTTGACAAAACTCGCTTAAGTGCTACAATGCGTACAATGATACAATTAGTACAATAAGGATGCGCCTATGGCAGAAAAACAACTCACCCTGCAACTCGACTTTCATTCCGGACTGCCCATCTACACCCAGATCGTCAATCAAATTCAAAGCCAGTTGGCAAACGGGGTTTTGAAACCAGGAGACCAACTTCCAACCGTACGCGCCCTGGCTTTGGAATTGAGGGTCAACTTCAACACAGTGGCGCGCGCGTACCGCATGCTGGACGAAGCAAGGATCATCTCCACCCAACAAGGACGCGGGACATACATTACAGAAATCCCGCCGCCGGAAGTGAGCGAAAAACTTCGAAATGAGTCTCTGCTTGAACTGACGGATCGTTTCATCAGTGAAGCAGTGAGGCTGGGATTTTCAGAGCGAGAAGTCAGCCAGATGGTGAGAGACAGGTTGAAGGTCAGAAAAGAAGCGAATGCCCAAGACGAAGAATAAAAAGGAGAATGTCAAAATGAGTTCAAAGTTACTTAAATCGTTCGTTCAAAGCAAAAAGGAAGACCAACGCATTCCGCCCATCGCAGGGACATTGTTTGGTGTCTTCCTTCTCATTACAATATTGGGTCCAATTCTTGGCGAAAGTAAATACCCGGATGTTGTAATCGGCGGATGGGTCGTCTTTTGGACGCTGGTCAGCATTTACATTTTGTTCGCGTTGAAGGTCGCTTCTCAATGGGAAAAAGTGATCGTGCTCCGGCTCGGCAAGTTCAAGGGGTTGTATGGACCCGGCTTGTTCTGGATCATTCCCATTGTGGATACCGCGCCAACTTGGATAGATCATCGCGTGATGGTCACTCCGTTCGCCGCGCAGAAAACCCTCACGAAAGATACTGTGCCCGTGGATGTGGATGCGGTACTGTTTTGGGTGGTGTGGGATGCAGAGAAAGCCGCACTCGAAGTGGAAGATTACCGTGCCGCGGTGGATTGGGCAGCACAGACCGCCTTGCGCGACATCATTGGCAAGAAGATGCTGGCGGATATTCTCGTTGGGCGCAGCGCGATCGACAAGGAACTACAAGAGGTTATCGACGAGCGCACAACATCATGGGGGGTGACGGTGCAGTCGGTGGAGATCCGCGACATCGTCATCCCGCAGGATTTGGAAGATGCCATGTCGCGCCAGGCACAGGCAGAGCGCGAACGTCAGGCACGCGTCATTCTTGGAGAATCCGAGAAACAGATCGCGGCTTCGTTCTCCGAGGCTTCACAAGCGTACATCAACAACCCAACCGCGCTGCATCTGCGCGCAATGAACATGCTCTTCGAAGGTCTGAAGGAGAAGGGCGCGCTGGTCATCGTGCCTTCATCCGCGATAGACACCATGAACCTTGGCGGTATCAGCGGCATGGTTTCGCTGGCGCAAAACAATATGCCAAAGGAAGAAGAATAACTACGCAAGGGCGCGGCATCCCTGCGTTTCACGTGAAACAACCGAAAGGAAAACGAATGACGAAAAAACTTACCACCATTCTTGTACTGATCCTGATCGCCGCCGCAGTTATCGCAGGCGCGCTCTTCTGGAATCAACTGCCCGAGCAAATGGCTTCGCACTGGAACGAAAACGACCAGGTGGACGGTTACATGGCAAAATTTTGGGGCGTGTGGATGATGCCGCTGGTCACGCTGGGAATGTATGCGCTATTCCTCATCATCCCGGCCATCGATCCACTCAAGGCAAACATCGCCAAATTCCGGGGCGTGTTCAACCTGTTCATCCTGTTGATCACCGCCTTCATGCTTTACGTCCACGGACTGACCCTTGCCTGGAATCTCGGTTACGAATTCCGCATGAGCGCTGCCATGCTGCCATTCATGGGTATTCTGTTCATCTTCATCGGCTACATGTTGAGACAGGCAAAACGCAACTGGTTCATCGGGATACGGACTCCATGGACTCTTTCCAGCGATTTCGTTTGGGACAAGACGCATCAACTCGGCTCGATCCTGTTCATTGCATCCGGAGTTTTAGCCTTCGCTGGAAGTTTCTTCGGCGGCTCCACAGCTCTTTGGCTGACTCTCCTTCCCGTACTGGGCTCGGCATTGTTCCTGATGGTCTATTCGTATGTGCTGTACCAGCGTGAAACGAAGGCATGATTTACCGCACGTGGCCCGGCAGGTTTCACGTGAAACAAAAGGAAACTGTCATGAACCATGAACTTCAAAAATGGGAATACCGTGTGCAGACCGTCGGCGGTTTTTTCAGCGGCGTGAAGGCGGAAGAATTGGAAGCGCTTCTCAATGAATGGGGCGAGGAAGGCTGGGAGGTTGTCTCCACGCATATCATCGAGAATGCGAATAAGATCAACGTCATTGCCAAACGCCCGCTCACGCGCGAAACGATCCGGCGGCGATCCATGCCGCAATACAAGTATTAAACTCTGGAGGAACGTATGCTGGAAAGAAAATCATTATCCTGGTTTCTGACGATCACCTTTTTATTCTCATGGACCCTGTTCCTTGCTCCGCTTGCGTTGGGCAGCATGGATCCAACTACAAAACAACTGGCAACCGGCGGTCTTTGGGCGGTAGGCATGTGGGTACCTGGCATCGCCGCCATCATCGTGACATTGTTCGTTGCGAAGAGACCGTTCAGCAGTCTGCGCTTGAATACGTTGGGACCGAAGCGTTTTTATCTTTGGGCGTGGCTCCTTCCAATTGCGCTCGTCATCCTCGGCGGTTTGGTGACTCTGTTATTGAACATGGCAAAACCGGATCTGAGTTTCACGATGATTTGGGATGCAATGGAATCTGCAGCAGGCGGAGGCGAAGTGCCCGCAGGTATCATCGTCGCTTCACAAGTATTGATTGCGTTCACGCTGGCTCCGGTGTTCAACATGCTGTTCACAATGGGAGAAGAACTGGGCTGGCGTGGATATTTGCTCCCACAGTTGATGCCGCTTGGACAGTGGAAAGCCATGCTATTGAGCGGTTTGATCTGGGGCGTATGGCATGCGCCTGCCATTGTCCAGGGACATAACTATCCGGGGTATCCGATCCTGGGCGTGTTTATGATGATCGCCTTCTGCATACTGTTGGGCATTATTATTTCGTGGTTGTATTTGAACACGAAAAGTCCCTGGGTGGCGGCACTGGCGCATGGTTCGGTCAATGCGGTGGCAGGATTGCCGATCATGTTCTTTGAACCCGGCTTCGATATGGCCTTTGCTGGAACGCTTGCTGCGCCAACCGCGTGGGTCGGCATGGCATTATTCATCGGCTGGCTGATGTGGACAAAGCGGCTTCCAGTGAAGGATAAGGCGGAGAGAACGGGAGCAATTGTCGGTGGGAGTGAGGCGTAAGAAATAAGAACATATGTTCTAATTTATAGACACAAAAAGGTGGTTGTCATAAAGCAACCACCTTTTCTATTTTATATCTGTTGAAGAGTTTGCCAGAGGCTCGTCGTCCATGTCATGTTGATCTTTTGCCAGAAACGCCACGGCACAATTTTTGTGCGCATCCATTACCAAATCCACATGATGGTTTTGGCGATGGTCTTCGACAGCGATCAATTTCAAAGCATCGAGAATGCGGGGATTATCAACCGGAATGAACCGCTCAAGTTGATTGGGTGAATCGTAGAAAAACCCTCGATTGAAAACCGTATCTTTGTCATCCAAAAAAACGGCAAGCGGATAAATCTGCGCTTCCATCAAATCCTGAAAGAAGTGGGTCCCAAAAGACGGTTCCGGCGACCCGCCAACATCTTCGCCCGCAAGTTCGATCAAGGCGCGGACGTTGTAAATATCGTTGTAGGAAACGTGTACGCCAAGATCAGGCGTGGACGTTCCCCAGCGACCAGGTCCGACGGCAATGAAGGTTTCGCCCAGCAAGGCGGTGTTGAGCAGGCTGATGGAGCGTTCGAACTGAGCGCGTTCAGCGTGAGAGGCAAGGCTGAAGTATCCCTTTGGATGGACGAAGAGAACGTAACGAATATCATATACCGCGCCTTGCGGAACCATGGATTGCGTCGAGAAGACGATGCGTTCATCGGGCAGATCGCGCGGGATTTGAGCTTCCATGGATTGGATGTGACTTTGCGGGCGGCACTGCAGAAGCGCAATCCGCACTTCTGCATTTTGGTCTTCGGGGTCGAGAATCTCAAGAGCAAACTCTGTATCCACCGGAGAGCCGTAATGTTTTTCGAGCAGTTTCAATGCCGTGCGTATGGTTTCGGCAAAGGGCGTGCGGGAGAGCAAACCGTCGAACGTGATGACCATTTTTTCGGGCACGACCATTGTGGAGCGGATCGGAGCAAGGTAGCCGTCCTCCTCCACCCGGGCAATGTGACGAAGCGGAGGATAATTTCCTTGAAGCACGTCATGCACGGGGATGGTGACCAAAGCGTTTGCTTCAAGGTCAATGGCGTCCACGTATTGCTGGGAGTAGCGTTTGATCATGCGCACATCGGAAGAGGAATGAAGAGTTGGATGGCTCAGTGCTACAAGGCGCGGGTAATCGTCCGCAAGCGTGTCCACGGCGCGGGTACCGAGCCCCCAAACGAGGCGCAGGAATCCATCGTCCCGTTTGATCTGAGGCGACCAGCGGTAGAGATTGCGGCTGAAAGCGACACCGGCGGCGTGCGGCAGGTAGTAACGGTCCAAACGTTGCCCCTCAACAAATTGGATCAGAATGCCGATCCGTTCGTCATAATCCGCCAGTTCCTTGTGATGACGATACAGCAGCGCATCCGGGTCGAGGACGCTGGCATAGACCCTTGCAATCGCGTTTGTGAGCGCGAGGAGTTTTTCATCCGAACGTCCTTGATTGGGCAGGAACACGCTTTCATATTTCCCCGCAAAGGATGTGCCGAAGTTATCCTCGAGCAGACTGGAAGAACGGACAATAAGCGGGGCATCTCCCGCGCGGTCAAGTATCTCTTCAAGGCGTTCGATGATTTCATCGGGGAATCTCCCCTTTGAAAATTCATCACACAGCCCAGGGTACTCTGCGCGCATTTGCTCTTCGGTTTTGTATTTCTGGTCGTTCCAATGGACCAACCCGTTGAGCGTCAGGAAGTTATAGAACACATCCGAACCAAGGTAATAGGAGATGGGGATTTTGAACCTTTCGCAAATCTCCCGCGGAGTGGTCTCTTTGATGATGCGCATGGCAAGCAACATGCCGGCCGCTTTTCCCCCGATCTTCCCCAGCCCGATCTTACGGCTTCGAATTTCCTTCAAATCTTCCACTGTGAGCCAGCGGCGCGCGATCTTGATATATCGCAGCTGATCGCTGATCATGGTGCGGATGAGTACAACTTTTAGCTCATGCAGGCGCGCTTCATATTTTTTCCGCTCCACCTCAGGCATGGACTCGATGATCTCCGCCTGTTCGAACAACAGGTCCTGCGGAGCCAGTTCAGGGTTGAACCAGATAAATTCCGAGTCAGTGCTGCCCCGCTCTGCCAAGACCTCAAGGACTGTACTTTCAAATTCGGAATAGGGCAGGTTGTAAGCAAAATAAAAGTCGGTGAGTGAATCACGGATGCGGGCGAGGCGCGTTTCCCACACATCCGTTTTTTCCTCGACGAACGGATCGTGCAGTCCCTCGCGTTCCTGCGACTCAATCGCCTTCTGGCGCGCCTCTTCCTCGAACGTCTCCTTTTTAATGATCCCGCGCGTGAACAGCGCCTTCCGCATCCGCGAACGGATACGCCCGCTCAGAATGGGATATTGACTCAAGGCAAGCACGATCTTCAAAACATTATCCATGGATATGCTGGGAAGTGTCATAGTCGCTCCAATGGGTATTGTAAAACAAAAAATCCGCCAGGCTGTTCACCTGACGGATCTCCCGTAATTCATGATTTATCCCAAGTGCATCGGCATGATGACATGCAGAAAGTCGTCATCGCCCACCGGTTTGACCACTCCAGGCGCGTTTGGCGCTGACGTCTCCAGCGCTACGTTGGGTGTCTTGATGATCTCCAGCGCCTCACGCAGGAACTTGACATTGAACGCGATCAACACACCGCTCCCATCCACCGTGGCTTCGACTATGGTTTCGTTCTTGCCGGTTTCTTCAGAAGTCGCCGAAATCTCCACTTCGCTGGGTTGCATTTCACCATTGGCTTGCTTGATGTCCAGACGCGCCACATTCGAACCTTCGCGCGCAAAAATCTCCGCCTGTTTGCAGGCTTTGAGAAGAGCCGCAGTGGAGATCAACGTGCGGGATTTATAACTGCGTGGAATGATCTGGTGGTAATCGGGGAATGTTCCATCAATCAACTGCGAAACCACTTCCACATCCTTCACGCGGAACAAAACCTGTCCGCGGTTTTTTGGAACCACCATATAGATCGGCTCTTCGGGATCATGCGCCACACGCGCCAACTCGTTCAATGCCCGCGCAGGGATGATGACATTGATCGGCTGGGACACAGCCTGCGCCAATTGCGCCTTGCGCACAGACAAACGGAAACCGTCTGCTGCCGCCATCGTCACCTTGTCCTTCTCGATGTTCATCAGCACACCCATCAACACCGGGCGGGCTTCATCCGTTGAAGCGGCGAACGCCACCTGTTGGATCATTTCCTTGAAATCCGCCACATTCAACTGCACCGCGCCGTCCATCTCAGGAGCAGGCATGGGCGGGAATTCCTGTGCGTCAATGCACTTGATATCAGTGTTTGATGAACCGCTCTTCACATGCAGGTTTTGGGTCTTCAAATCGAGTGAAAATTGAACCTGGTCGCCGGGCAGGGTATTTACCAGGTCCAGGATTGTCCGGGCGGGCACGGTGGTCGAACCGTCCTCATCGATCCGCGCTGGAACCCAACAAGTGATCCCCAATTCAAGGTTCGTCGCCGAAAGGCGCAAACGTCCTTCATCGGTGGCGATCAGGATGTTCGAAAGAACGGGCAATGTACTGCGCGGCGAAACAGCGCGCGAGACAATGCTCAAACCGCGGGCAAGGTTCTCTTGTAGAAGGGTAACTTTCATGGTTCATCGCCTCGGATACAAAAAGTTTTCAAAAGTATATCATTAAGTTTCATGTCATTGCGAGGAGGGACGAAGTCACAGCGAAGCAATCTCCTCGCAAGTAAGGGATTGCTTCGCCTTCGGCTCGCTATTACATTAAAACCCCGTTACCATCGAAACTCCCAGCATCAACAACATGAACAACAACTGACACGCAAACAACGTCGCAAATACATAGGCAACATATGCCCACACCGAGGTTGTTCTGGCGGATGACTGCGGGCGGATTTCCTGCCCTTCCGCCAATGCCTTCGCCGAATCCGCCGCCTGCCCGAAATCATTCATCCAAAACACGCCCGCC
>CAZLWG010000087.1:0-7077 GCA_964563315.1 uncultured Anaerolinea sp.
ACAAGAAACTCATCCTTTTTTCTCCTCAAACCCACCCTTTGCGTTACAGAGTCATTGCAAGTTGACATGCGGCGGAAAATCACCGTTTCAGGTAAAATCGGCACAACCAAAATTGGACTGCGAGAGAAATACAATGAATTTCGAAAAATCAGTCGAAGCCGCAATCAAGGAATCAATGGAAAGAGGCGATTTCAACAACTTGAAAGGCAAAGGCACGCCCCTCGATCTGAACGCATACTTTGAAACTCCGGAAGACCTCCGCATGGCATATTCCGTTCTCAAGAACGCCGGGATGGTCTCTGCCGAAGTGGAGTTGTTGCAGGAAATTGCAACGTTAAAAGAACGGCTGCCGACAACTTACGAAGAGGATCAACGGAATCGAATCAAAAAGATCATTACCGAGAAACAACTGCAAGTCAACATAATGATGGAACGGCAAAAGAGCCGGAGCAGGAAAAGATAATGGCAGAACAGTAAGACAGTTGTTCATCAGCTTGACCGGCTTTGACGAAACGCCATCACCCTGCTATAATTCACCCAGTTTGATTTGACTTTTTCTGCCGGGAAGGCAGTTTGTTTGGTAAGGGGTTTGTGTTTGAAATCTTTCTACACAGGGACCTCACGCGGGCAAGTCAGCGGAGGTCTTTTTTCATACAAAGACCTGACGGGTTTTGGAAAACCTGCCAGGTCCGGATTTGACCTTACCCGCCTCAGGCGGATCAAAATCTTTTAAGCAAGAGGTTAGTAAAAATCTATGAGCAAGAAAAACAAATTAAGAATCATCCCACTCGGGGGGTTGGGTGAAGTGGGAAAGAACATGATGGCCTACGAGTTTGGCGGCGACATCATTGTGGTGGACGCCGGCATCATGTTCCCCAACAACGACATGTTGGGCGTGGACTACATCATCCCGGACTATGAGTATTTAAAGAAAAGGGCGAACCGCGTCCTTGGAATATTCATCACGCACGGGCATGAAGATCACATCGGCGCCATCCAGCATCTGATTGCAGACATTACCGCGCCCATCCACGCCACACCTCTCACACGCGGACTGATCGAAGGCAAGTTGTTGCGAAATAATTCCCAGCACAAAGCTCAGATCAAAACTATTCAGGCGGGCGAAACCACAAAAATCGGTCCATTCACGGTCGAATATTTCCACGTCAGTCATTCCATCCCGGATGCGGTGGGACTTGGCATCACCACCCCCGCAGGACTAGTGGTCCATATGAGCGATTTCAAATTCGATCACACCCCCGTTGACGGTTGGCCTACCGACTTTGCAAAACTTGCTGAATTTGCAACGCGCGGCGTGGACCTACTCCTGTCAGATTCGACCAACGCCGAACGTCCGGGTTGGACTCCATCTGAAACGGTCATTGGACCCGCATTCGACAAAGTCTTTGGTGAAGCAAAAGGGCGTGTGATCATCGCTACATTCGCCTCATTAATATCGCGCGTGCAACAGGTGGCGGATGCCGCCTCGCGACATAAACGCAAGATCACATTTGCGGGTCCCAGCATGGTGGATAACGTCAAGATCGCGCGCAAGATGGGTTATCTCGAAATCCCAGACGAAATGATCGTCCCGATCGACCAGGCACTTCAAATGCAGGATCACAAGGTCGTCATCATGTGTACCGGCTCGCAGGGCGAACCATCATCCATCGTTGGGCGTTTATCGGCTGGCACAAACCGTCAGTTCGACCTCAAGCCGAACGATACAGTTGTTCTTTCGTCGCATCCAATTCCAGGCAATGAAGAGACCATTAGCAAAACCATCAACCGGCTTCTGCGTCGAGGCGTAAAAGTCGTGGATGACAGCGTCGCGCCCATTCATGTGTCGGGTCACGCCGCACAAGAGGAACAGAAACTCCTCATCAATCTTGTCAAGCCCAAACATTTCATGCCTATCCATGGTGAACTGCGCATGCTCAAACGTCACGCCGATCTGGCTGTGCAACTTGGTATTCCAGAAGGAAACACGATCGTCGTTGAAAACGGTCAAGTGGTGGAACTGGTTGGGAACAAGGTGATGCGCGGCGAACGCATTCCCGGCGATTATGTTTTCGTCACGGGCGAATCCATCGGCGACATCGATCACGACGTCATGCGCGAGCGCAGTCAACTGGCGCGTAACGGCATTCTGCTGATTGATATCAGCCTCGACAAACTGACGGGACGCCTGCTCCATGAACCCGAGATCATCACACGAGGTTTCGTTTCTCCCGAAGACGCTGAAGAACTCATTCCAGAAGTCCGAAAGCGCGTCATGGATGTCGTTCACGGCAGCGGCATTGATAACGAAAAAGATATTGTCAGTGCAGTCAAGAGCTATCTGCACCAACAGACCAAACGCCGGCCAATGGTCTTCGTGACGTTGAGCAAATCGTAAAATAAAATGGCCGCCGTTTGGCGGTCATTTTATTTTCTGTGCAATCTGGCGGTCAACTTTCCCCATCGGATAATCGTCCAATTCACTGAGTTTTACCCACTTCAAATTTTTTTGTTTTGGGATGGAAACCTTTTGACATATAAAAGCGTGAACTACGACCTTAAAGTGACTATATGCATGAGCAACCACAGTCAACGCCTCCATTTTCTTGACTCTAAACTTGGTGGCTGCTTTCAAAGCTTTTTCCAACTCCCCGGCTGGATTCTCCTCCACCCTCACATTCGGGAATTCCCACATCCCTCCCAATAATCCATTCTGCGGGCGTTGACTCAACAGCACGCGCCCGCGTTCCACGATTACTGCCGCAGCGTGGATGTACTGCGGCGGAACTTGTTTCTTTGGTTTCAACACCGGCCGCATTTCCTGTGTGCCGTTCTTCCGGGCATCGCAAATGGATAACAACGGGCAATGTGAACAGCGCGGATTTTTCGGCAAACAGACGGTCGCGCCCAAGTCCATGAGGGCTTGGTTATAGTCGCCTGCTTTTCCCTTTGGCAGATTCTTTGACGCCAGATCCCATAGTATTTTTTCACCTGATGGCGAGTCGGCGTATTCTGTTACATCGTATAAACGCGCAAAGACACGTCTAAGGTTGCCGTCGAGAGTCGGCTCGTCCATTTTGAAGGCAATGGATGCGATGGCGCCTACTGTGTACCGGCCAATGCCGGGGAGTGATCGCAAGGCTTGCAAGTCGCGCGGCAATTGTCCGTTATGATCAGAGGCGATAATTTTCGCAGCTTTATGCATATTCCGCGCCCGGGTGTAGTATCCGAGTCCCTCCCACGCGTTGAGCACATCCCGTTCTTTGGCTTTTGCCAAAGAATTCACGTTGGGAAACAATTCCATCCATTTTTCAAAGTATGGGATGGCCGTCTCCACACGCGTTTGTTGAAGCATAATCTCGGAGACCCAAACGGCGTATGGATCGGTATGTCCCCGCCAAGGCATGGCGCGCCCAT
Organism: uncultured Anaerolinea sp.; assembly: GCA_964563315.1. GTDB lineage: Bacteria > Chloroflexota > Anaerolineae > Anaerolineales > Villigracilaceae > Villigracilis. The sequence continues at coordinate 3,418 of CAZLWG010000087.1, forward strand.
GTTTGGCATACCATTTCAGCAGTGATGTGGAAAGTTTCATTTACGGGCAGGGCTGCGAAAGCGGCGCGCTTTGATAAGATGCCACGCCGAAATCAACAACACGGGCTTCGAGCAGGCTGTCACCCGCATCGCAGGCAAGGACGATGGCATCCGCGCCCTGCGGAAAATCCAACAGTTCTTTGGTGGGGAAAATTAAATTTTGGTGGTTTTCGTTGATTAGAAGAAAGCCGATGCGCGGAAAATCCTTTTCGACATACGCAGGCCATGGATTGGCTGAAGCGAGTCCTTCGTTTCGCCGGTACATACGCGGGTATAACAAACGACCCTCCATGAGGACGGAGTTGGATTGCGCAAGAAAATTTTCGATTTCCGTGCGATCGTATCCGTTTGACTCAAGTTTTACGATCAGCTCATCCTGCGCAACAGAAAAACGCGGTTGGACAAGTCCCTTTGCAAGCCAGGGCAGTGCGCCAACAAACATAAAGCCAAGTACGATGAGTAGAGCCTGCGGGCGAAAATCGCGGAACGAAATTATCCGAGTTTCAGGTTGTACATTCTGAGGAACTAAATTTTCAGTTTTCGCGCCAAACAAAAGGGATAAGCCGACCAATATTTCGGTTACGCCAATGGCAAAATAAAAGTATATGACCCAGTCCACTGGCAGGTTGTAACGCCAACTTGAGAAGCGGGCAATGCCATTCGAGAGGGCATACCCGAGGTTGAAGGCAAGCGGAACGAGCCCAAGCCAGCCTGCGCGCCGCCATGCCGCGCCAAATCCAACCGCAAGGACCACAAGGTATATCAAAATGAGAAGCAGGTTGTACCATTCGAGCGAACCATTCCATTCCACCCAATATAAATTGACGGGGGCTTGTAAACCATTAAAGGGTTTGATGAGCGGAAGTGCAAGGAGACCGCCAATCTCAGTGTTCAGGAAGTGTGCGGTAATGAAATTCGCAACATACGCGGGGTTTTCGAGCGTAAACGAAATAACGCGTTGACGAACGCTATCCGTTTCGGGGTTGAACTGGCTAAGGTCGAGATTCCCAGTGAAGGAATACTGGCTGTAAATGATCGCTACTTGATTCGGGTCGTCAAATGAGAATTTACCTGCAATGGTGTAGTTATGCGTCAACCATGGCAAGACAGCCAGCAGCAACGCCATGCCAAAGGCAATTCCTACTTTGATCCATTCCGTCCATTTAAATTTCATCAAGAACAAGGCGAGGAGGAAAACGACAGGCCATGTCAGCATGGACTGGGTACGGAAAAGCAGGAAGATGCCAAACGCTCCGCCTGCCGTCAGCGTGGACTTTAGATCGCGCCGTTCCAGCCACCAGATGACCGCAAGACACATCAACGCAATTGCCATTGCAGTTGGAAAATCAGTGGTGAACATTTTGGTGTTGGACACACGTGTATTAGAAGCGATCCACAGGGCAGTATACTCGCGGAAAATAGCGAACAACGCCACAACCACGCCAGAAGCAGGAGAGTGAAGTTTTTTCGCAAGGAAATACAAGGCAACTGGGAAAACTGCCAGCACAAGTGTCTGCGCTGCGATAATGGCGGGGTAGTTCTGGTCAAAGAGCAGATGCAAAAAAGCCAGGAATGTCACAAACAACGGGCGCGGCGGGATACCGCCAAAATAATCCGTGCCAATGAGGAGACTTTGTGCAGAAAAATCGTAAAACCCTGCGTCTGAGTATGGCAGGGGAATGTTCGTCGGCGGAGAAATAGGCGCATAGAAACTGCTTGCGAGAGTCTCCAGCGGTACACTTAACCATAGAATCGCAGCGGTGAGATAGATGGCAAGAGGGAACAGAATGCGGAAAGCAAAAGGCTGAAGGCGTTGAACAGAAAGCAAAAGAACAGCAAAACCAATGACAATGGAGAGAATGAAATGCCAGCCTTGAATGGCAACGCCGGGTTCGCCCCAATAGGCAGTATCGGGTGTAATCCCGATCTTTGTGATCAGAACGAACGATAAAAGAATCAGCAAAAGACAGAAGGCAGCAGCAGACGAAAGATACACAGGCTTCCGGTCCGCGAGCGCGGTGGTTTGGAAACCATTTTTTAAGAGGAGAAGGAGGAGAGTCGCTTCGAGAGCAAGGAAGAAAATGAGCCACAGCAACGAGCTCATCCGCTCGTAGTAGGGCAGGAGCCGCTCCGGGTTGAGATAACGAAAGAGGAACAGGAGCAGGGTGACGGTCAGGGCGAGAAGCGCGGAGAAAAAAATTGCCGGTGTGGCGGGAAAATTATCAAAACGGGAAAGGTTCCCGCGTGAGTAAAGACCCAATCCAATTCCCAAAATGAGAAGGAAGGCAATGGCGCTAATCAAGGCAAGCCGCGCGAAGGACAATCCTTCGGACGGCACGCGCAGAAGCGCGGCGAAGGCGATGAGAGACTGAAAAGCCGCGGCAAAGAAAAACCACGGCCAGAGTTTTGCGAAACGATTTTGCATGTTATTTACCACAGATTAAGACGGGTAGCCATCCGGTTCATGTGTGCTTATCTATAATTAGAACTGAAACCCTGTGCGGACAGGCACGATCTTGTAGGAGTAATTTTTTACATACCCAAAAAGCCGCTCCTGCAAAAGAGCCCAATCGGAAGAAGCAAGAATGCGGCGCGCAGAGGATTGGTCCGAAGCAAGCAAGCCGACCTGTATCTGCGGGTATTCGCCGTAAATGGTTGCCCATGCCTCGGCTGGCTGCAAACCGAGCCGCTGCACACCGGGGACAAATTCGCCGATGATGAACTCGAAATATTCCTGATCGCGTTCCGCCGCGATATCCCAAGTCATGATCACTTTGACGGACAAGTTACCTGCGGGCATTCTATCCTTTTTGGTAATCCAACACCACGACCTTCGTCTCGTCGGGCAGACCTGAGCGCGTCACCTTCAGGGATGGCTGCGCTTCGATCTTACCCAAGCCCATTTCCTTGAGGAATTTGTTGAGCGAATCCAGTTTTAATTTTGTATCGGACGTGGCATAGTGCATCGGTACAACGATATTCGGCTCGATCAGGCTGACAACTTCCGCAGCTTTGGCTGCGTTGAGGCTGCTCCCGCCTCCCACTGGGACGAGGAGCACGTTTACGGTTCCCAAAGCCTCAACTTCGCTCTGAGTCGGAACCTCTTCCATGTCGCCAAGATGCGCCACAGTAATACCGTCATAATCAAATACGTACAGCGTGTTACGAGTCTTGTTCTTGTTCTTCTTCGCGCCGTTGCCACCTGTCTGCACGGCGGTGACGAACACATCGCCGATCTCGAACTCACCCGCGCCTGTCAGGACGTGGGTGGCGCCTTTGACTGCGTCGTTGTTATTGTGACCGGGCGCATCGTGGCTGATGGTAACGAGTTCCGCCTTGAGTTTGAGTGGATCATAGCCGACTGTCTTGCTGTCAAACGGGTCGGTGACGACAGTTGCATAATTGCGTTCAGTGAGACGAAAACAAGAATGTCCGTACCAGGTGATTTCCATATAAAGCAAGCCTCCAAAGGGGATATTATACCCGATAGGTATTGATGTGCTCTACATTTGAAAGTCATTCCCACATTAACGTCGGATAACACTTTCTCGAGACATGAACTATGTACCTATTCGGATTAACGTGAATTGATTTACAATGGCAGGATGATATGGAAGCCAA
>CAZLWG010000088.1:0-6518 GCA_964563315.1 uncultured Anaerolinea sp.
AGGGAGAGGGATTGGGGTGAGGGGCTGTCCCGCGCGACCGACAAACACACGAATCAATGCATAGCCTTCAGGTGCGCGGTGCGGAAATTTTGTAGATGTCCACGTGCAGGCGAGGGCTTTGCGTCCTTCGCGGCGCGGGATGACGTAGCCGTAACCGTCCAGTTCGCGTGGTACATCATTCAGGCGGTAGGCGAGTGAGACGGTCGCGGTCGAGGCGTAGGGAATGCTTTGGAGGGTCGAAGCAAGCTCGGGGTCGAATAAGGCGAGTAATTGTCCGCTGATGTAGGCGGGGGTGGCGAGGATGACTCTGTCGGCGGTCAAAGTTTCATTTGAGTCAAGTGTCACTTGCCAGGCTTCAGATGTCAGGTGACGGGTGACAGATGTGACGCGTGTGTTGAGTCGTAAAGCGACCTTCGACTTTAGACTTTCGACCAGCGCTTCGACAATTTCGGCGAGACCTGTTGTGGGCGTGAGAAACGCAGAGCGCGAACCCTGAACGGATTTACCATTGGATTTCTTTCGCATTTCGAGTGCGCCGCGTGCGAGGCTTCCATGCTTAATTTCAAGGTCACGCAAATATGGGAAGGTGGATGCGAGACTAAGTTGATCGCCGTCGCCCGCGTAGATGCCAGACATAAGCGGTTCGATAAGATTCTCATACGCCTCGCGCCCCAGCCGACGGCTGACAAATGCACCGAGAGATTCATCGTCATTGACATTTTTCGCTGGGAGCAGAAAATCCATCCCCATGCGTGTTTTGCCAAACCATGAAATGAGGCGCGAACGCAGGATGGATGAAGCATCCGATGGAATCATCATGGCAAGTCCATCGGGCAACGGAAGCAGGCGACCTTTGTTGAGAACGTAGGTGTTCTTTTTGTTGGGGTTCGTGCCGTGCAAGCGCTCGCCAAGACTGAGTTCCTTGCACAGCGCCACGCCCCAAGGCTTGGATGCAAGGAAGGTATCGGGTCCGCCTTCGATGATGAAATGACCATCGTCAAAAGGAACGCGATCTGTGCTGATCTTGCCGCCCCAATACGAAGCAGACTCGATCAGGGTGATGTGCGCGTCAGGAATGTTTTTTTGCGCGTAATACGCGGCGGCAAGACCTGCAATACCGCCACCAACAATGATGATTCGATTCATACCCAACCTGCTTCTTTCGCCTTTTCGCGGATCAAACCCGCCAGCCCCTTGATCATCTCTGGCGCGGTGTTGAGCATTTCGATGCGTTCGAGATGAATGCCCAGTGACTTGGCAAGATTTTGATAAACGATGTCAATGTCATATAGGATTTCAACATGCTCGCAGACAAACCCGATTGGGCAAAGCAAAATACGTTTTTTGCCTTCCGCCACAAGTCGCTTGATGACTTCGCACGCGTCAGGCCCGAGCCAGGGGATGGTGGAAATAGCAGCAGATTGATAGGCAAATTCATGCGGTTGAGAGCCGAGTTTTTCCATCACAGTCGCGACGGTTTCACGCAGTTGCGTAGGATAAGGATCGTCCCATTCCAGAATCTTTTCAGGTAGGCTGTGCGCGGTGAAAATGACGGGGACTTCCGCACGGGTTTCTTCGGGGAAGCGTTGAAGCGCATCATGTACTCGTTCAGCGAGCGCATTGATGTATCCCACATCCAGATGCCAGTTTTCGATGCGGGAAAATGCAATCGGTGAGCTGGCTTCTTCGAGTCGCAGATAATATGCGCCGATGCTCATGCGCGAGTAGTGCGGCGCCATCACCACGCCCACCGCTTTCTCAATTCCTTCCGCTTGCATGTTCGCCAGCGCATCCTTGATGAAGGGATGCCAGTGCCGCATTCCGATGTAGGCTTTGAATTGACCGCCATTCTTGTTCAACGCAGACTCGAGCGCGTCTGCCTGCGCTTGCGTTTGCTCCAGAATGGGAGATCGTCCACCGATCTCGCGATAGCGTTCGCGCACTTCATGGATGATCTCCTGCGAAGTGGGGCGGTAGCCGCGCACGTCCAGGAGGTATGGCTCGACATCCTCCAGTTTGTCAGGACCCCCATATGCCATTACCAATAATCCGATCATAGATGAGGAGCCTTCCATTTCCTGATGATTTTTTCAAAGGGCGGTTTTATCTTTTCTGAATTGAATGGGAACCAGCCCAGTTCTGCGCGGACAGCCTGCTCCTTAAGTTCAGTAGAGCCCCAGACGAAGGTTGCACCCAGTACGCCAACGACAGCAGACAACCAATCAGTTGAAATGAAAAGGGATGCACAAACGATGAGGAAGCCGATGCCCATCATGTAGGGCCACCACAGGTAGCCCAAGTATCTTTCGCCGCGGATGACAAGTGGAAATCCCAGTCCGATGATAAGCAGAGTCGCAATACCGATGATCAGCCCAAAAATATTATTCATGGTGTTCGCTGGCCTGCAATTTCTGAGCCCGTTGGTTCGCGATCGAGCAGGTCAACCGTCGTGGCGGAGGGATGTTCTTTGAGAATTCGGGCATGGCGCGGGTTGTTCGGGTTGGCGGGAGCATGTCCATGCTTGACGCGGTTTTGCTGCCGCGTGAATTCGAGCGCATCCCACAGAAGAGTGATGCCTGTGATGCCACAGGCAGTCTTCAACAACAGGTTGTCCACGATCAAGGAGAAATATTCCAGCAAAACACCCAGGAAAATCGCCGCCAGCGTTGGAACCCAAATCGTCCGTGAGGCAGCTTCGATCCTACGAACAGCCACATGACCGACCCAAATGCTCAGGAAAGCGGTGGCGGCAGCAATGAGACCAAGCCAATTCATCAGACCTCCGCCTTCTCAGAAGAAAATTCATGCACCATATCCACAACCACTTTTACATTGTCCACAGGTGTGTGCTGCAAAATGCCGTGACCCAGATTGAAGATGTGGCCAGGCTTGCCGTTCGCGCGGCGCAACACATCATGCACGCGCGTTTTGAGTTCAGGGAGCGGCGCGAAGAGCGTGACGGGATCAAGATTCCCCTGAACGGCGACATCGTTTCCGAGCAGGGACCAGCCGTCGTCAAGCGGGATGCGCCAGTCGAGTCCGATCACATCCCCGCCCGCACGTTTCATCAACGGCAGGAGCGTTGTTGTGTTCGTCCCAAAATGGATGACAGGCACGTTCATCGCCTGCGCGGCTTTGAGCAGTTTTTGCGAGTATGGCAAAACGAAGGTTTCATAATCAGAAGGACTCAACGCGCCGACCCACGAATCAAAGACCTGCACCGCCTGTGCGCCACCGCGGATCTGCGCCGTGAGGTAATCGCTGAACACATCCGCGAGTTTATCCATCAAGGCGTGAAAAACCTCAGGCGCAGAATACATCATCGTCTTGGTCTTGAGGAATTCGCGCGACGAGCCGCCTTCGATGATGTAGGATGCAACCGTGAACGGCGCGCCGCAAAAACCGATAAGCGGAGTGTCCGTGAGTTCCTTGCGCAGGATGCGGATCGCTTCCATCACATAGCCGAGATCTGTTTCTGCGTTGACGGGTTTCAGCGCCCTGACATCTTCCATCGTGCGGACGGGATTCTGCAAGACGGGACCTTCACCCTTCGCAAATTCCAAGCCCACGCCGAGCGGAATGGCGGGCAGCAGAATATCGGCAAAGAGAATCGCCGCATCCACACCAAAAGCGCGGACGGGTTGAAGCGTCACTTCGGCGGCGAGTTCGGGCTGGTAACAGATATCGAGCAGCGAATACTTCTCGCGGATGGCGCGGTATTCTGGCATATAACGTCCCGCCTGACGCATGAACCAAACGGGAGTTGTGTCCACAGGTTTGCGTTGGCAGGCTTGTAAAAAACGGCTGTTCATTTCCATAAGGCAAGGGTCTCTTCGGCGGGGTGATAGATGGCGGTGTGCAATGGGGTATCACGGAGGGTGTAGCGGCGCGCTTCGGTATCGCGCAGTTCATTGACCAGATCCGAGAAACGGGTCAGATCGTCGGTCTCGTACACCACGACGAATTCCTGATTTTGCAAACCAAAAGAATATAAAAGCAACTGGCTGATATCTTCGTATTGTTTGCCGATGCGGATGTGTTCGTTCATCATGCCCTGACGCGCGTCGCGGCTCATCAAGTACCATTCGGTTGTTTTGGAGAACGGATAAATGATCAGGTAGGGCTTGTGCTCATCGGCGAAAGGATCGATCTCCTGTTTGGAGCGTGCCTTCGAATACTGAGACGGACGCGTAAAGCCCCACAGGGAATCTTTTTGTTCGATCAGGTGGCGATAGGGAGCCAGCGCCTTTGCGAATTTCTCAAAGAAAGTGGCGGCATCCTGATTGTCCTTCACGGTCAACGCAGACCAGACGATCAAATCCACGTCATGTTCCGTGCCCTGAAACAAATCCACTTTTTGAGCGGAGGCGCGCAAAGCAGCCAGCCAATTCTTGTGGAAGTCCGCACGTTCAGCCGCACTTAAAGACCAGTAAGCATCCTTGAAAGAAAATAAAGCATAATGGTTGAACGTGCGCAGGGATTGTTCGGTTGTGTCTGTGGTCATTTACGCTCCTTTGGGAATATACAAACAGGCTGGGTCAGATTCAAGATAATCACCCGTCACGCCATACGCGCGCCCGCGCTGACCGCCGCATACATCGCGATATTCGCAGATACCGCAGCGCCCCTTGATCTTGTCGGGGGTACGCAGGTCAGTAAATATCTGTGAATGGCGATACACATCCACCACATCATCGGTGCGAACGTTTCCTGCGGCGATCGGCAAAAAGCCCGAAGGTTGAATCTCGCCGATGTGTGAGATGAACAAAAACCCATTGCCGTCATTGACGCCGCGCGTCGGACGGTTCAGACCGTCCGCGTATTGGAAGCCTGCTCCCTGGAACGTGACCGGCGTGCCTGAGTCCTGCTCCATGCGTTTGCGTTCGATGGCAACGCGGCGGTACATCGGCGCTGCGGTGGCTTTAATATCGAAAGGCGCATTTTTCGAAAGGTCATATAACCAATTGAAAACGCGCTCATGTTGTTCGGGGGAGATCATATTTTCCGCTTGTGCGCGCCCTGTGGGAACAAGGAAGAATAGCGACCATTGCACCGCGCCAACTTCCTGTAAGAACGGAACCATTTCATCGAGAATATCTACGTTGTGTTTGGCAACGGTGGTATTGACCTGTACGCTCACCCCAATGGATTGGGCACGGTGCAAAATATCCATCGTGCGCTGCCACGAACCTTTAACCTGCCTGAAGTCGTCATGGATCTCGGGGCGCGGCGCATCGAGCGAAAGAGCGATTCTGCGAATCCCTGCATCGCGCACTTTTTCCAAACGTGCCGTGGTGGGCAGGGCGGTGGCGGTGGGGGTTAGTGAACAGCGCAGCCCCTTTTGCGCGGCATACATGATCAACTCATGCAAGTCCTTGCGCATCATCGGGTCGCCGCCCGTGAAGATCAAAATCGGGGAGCCGAACTCCGCCAGACGGTCAATGAGGCGAAGCGCCTCTTCCGTATTCAACTCATTTGGGTCGGGCGTGTGCATTGCATCAGCGCGGCAGTGAACGCAGGCATACGCACAGGCGCGTGTCACCTCCCAGGCGATAGTGAAGGGCGCTTTATCGAAATCAGCATGTACCATACGTTCGTTGTGCAGTGACCGCTCGGCAGCGGCGCGGGGGGCTAAATTTTCCAATGACATGTTTGGTTTCCTTTTGTCGAAGGTCGAAAGCCAAAAATCAGTTGACCTGCGACCTTCGACTTTTGACTTTTTAATTCAACCACCGTGCTGCATCCAGCGCGTGATAGGTAATGATGACATCCGCGCCTGCGCGTTTAATGGAGGTGAGCGTTTCGAGTGTGACCTTCGCTTCATCCACCCAGCCATTCTGCGCGGCGGCTTTGATCATCGAATACTCGCCGCTGACGTTGTACGCCGCCATCGGCAACTCGGGAAACGCATCCTTCACCACTCGGATCACATCGAGATACGCCAGGGCAGGTTTCACCATCAACATATCCGCGCCTTCTTCCACATCCAACGCGACTTCACGCAGAGCTTCACGGACATTGGCAGGATCCATCTGGTGAGATTTTCTATCACCAAACTTCGGCGCACCTTCCGCCGCATCGCGGAACGGACCATAGAACGATGACGCATATTTCACCGCATAAGACAGGATAGGCAGGTTCTCATAACCCGCGCCGTCCAATCCTGAACGGATCGACGCCACCATGCCATCCATCATTCCTGATGGCGCAACAAGATCCGCGCCACATTCGGCATGTGAGATTGCCACCTTCGCCAGCACATCCAACGTCGGATCATTCAATACATACCCATCAGGCAAGCCCGCGTGAAAATGTTCGCCCGTGTTCAAAATGCCGCAATGCCCGTGATCGGTGTATTCACACAAACAAACATCGGTGACGACAACCATCTCAGGGATTTCTTTCTTGATCGCCCGAATTGCTTGCTGGACAATTCCATCTTCCGAAAAATTCTCCAACCCGATCGGATCCTTCTCTTTGGGGATTCCAAACAGGATGACAGCGCTCACTCCTGACCT
>CAZLWG010000089.1:0-6434 GCA_964563315.1 uncultured Anaerolinea sp.
TTCTGCCCGTGCGCTCAGTGGGCGTGATGGGCGATCAGCGCACGTATCAGGAAGCCGCCGCCATCCGCGCCGTGACGACGGACGATTTTATGACTGCCGATTGGGCGCGCCTGCCACATGAGCTTTTGGCAAAAATCTCCAGCCGCATCGTGAACGAGGTGGAAGGAATCAACCGCGTGGTGTATGATATTACGAGCAAACCACCCGCAACCATCGAGTGGGAGTAGGCGACATTTCGAGTTCTCTGTCGTATGTAGTTTGTACGCTTCAACTTTGCCCTAAAACGAAGGTTAGTGCGGCGGAGAAATTTCGAATCATGGAGGCACAATGAACAACTTTAATCTTGGGGAGGTTTTGACACGAGCCTGGCAGATCATTTGGAAATACAAGATTCTGTGGGTTTTCGGCATTTTTGCCGGTTTTGCGCGCAGCGGCGGGGGCGGGGGCGGCGGAGGGAACAGCGGCTACCGATATGGCGCCGACGATAATCCATTCCCGAACTATCGATTCGAGAGAGGGTTCGAACAATTTGGTCATTTCCTTCAAGAGAATTGGTGGGTCATCCTCGCTGTTGTCGTATTGATCTTGATTCTGTCCATTCTCTTCTATGCGTTGGGCATGATGGGCCGGATCGGTTTGATCCTGGGCGTCAACAAAGCCGAGAACGGAGCCGAAAAGATGACGTTCGCGGAACTCTGGTCTGAAAGCATGCCGTATTTCTGGCGTTTCTTTTGGCTGAATTTTCTGGTGGGGTTGGCGTTTGCGATCGTCATTCTCCCGCTGGTTTTCTTTGGTGTGTTTACGGCGGGCATTGGCTTCATCTGTATCCTGCCTTTGTTGTGCGTTCTGATCCCCGTCAGTTGGGTGGTGGCAGTGATTTTGGAACAAGCTCAGCCCGCCATTGTGCTGGAAAATCTCGGCATGTGGGAAGGCTTCAAACGCGGTTGGGAGATCGTCAAATCCAATGTGGTTCCGTTCATCCTGCTGGCGCTGATCATCGGCATCGGCGGCGCGATTGTGGCGTTGATCTTTGCCATGCCCGTCATTTTGGCTGTTGTGCCGATCATCCTCGGCGCAGACTCGCTCGGCAGATCGTTCACCCCTGTATACATCGCGCTTGCCTGCTGTGCATTGTATCTGCCGGTTTTGATTTTCCTGAACGGCGTGCTGACATCGTACATCCAATCCGTTTGGGCGTTGACCTACCTGCGCCTTTCCAAAACCGAAGAGGAAACCCCTGTCCTTGCTGAAGGAAATGCGTAAACTCCTTCCCCTGCTCCTCAGCCTGGGTTTGATTTTCAGCACTGTGCCCCGCGCACAGGCGCAAGCGAACTCTGCGGTTGCAATTCTTCACAATGCGGACGCTTCCGGCTTCCCAACCGTCTCGGCATATCTGGATGTCTTCGATGCTCAGAAGATATTCGCCTCGGGACTCAAGCTGGAAGCGGTTACCGTTATCGAAAACGGACAGCCCCTCCCGGTCGACTCGCTGAACGAGATCGCCATCCCTTTGCAATTGGTGGTCTCTGTCAATCAAGGCCTGCCGCTGGATGCGCGCAATGCCAACGGTATTTCGCGCTTTGAACGCGTGGCGCAGGTGCTTGCTCAATGGGCGCAAAGCCGCCCGGCAGACTTGCCTGATGACTTGAGTCTGGTCAGCCAGGCGGGCCCTGTCATCAATCATGCCAACGCGGCAGATTTCGTCGTCGGGTTGGGCGGCTTCCGGCCGGATATGCGCGCCGCCAAAGCCAATCTGCAATCCCTTGTCACTGCGCTGGATGTGGTCAGCGCGCAGACACCGCGTATCGGCATGAAACGTGCCGTGCTCTTCATCACACCGCAGATGGAAGACCCTGCGCTTGCGTCCTCCCTCGAACCGATCATCCAACGCGCAGTCGAGAATGACATCCGAGTCTTTGTCTGGTATGTGGACGCAAACACCACATTCACCACGACGAGCGCGGCGGTCTTCAATAACCTTGCCATTCAAACCGGGGGGAGCATGTTCCAGTATTCAGGCGAGGAACGCTTTCCCGACCCGGAAGCCTATTTTTCCGCTCTTCGCAGAATCTACATGCTGGGGTACACATCACGAATCAACACATCGGGCGAGCATGTCGTCAGCGTGAAAGTGGATGCGCCGTTCGGTGTAATAAATTCCAACGAGCAAAACTTCAACCTGACCATTGAACCGCCCAACCCGTTTATGGTTGCTCCGGCATTGCAGATCACGCGCCAGGCACCAGCGGACGACCCATTCAACACCGAGCTCCTTCTGCCTGAGACGCAGGAAATCGAGATCATTGTCGAATTCCCGGACAAACATCCGCGCCCGTTGACGAGGACAACCCTCTACGTGGACGGCGTCATTGCTGACGAGAACACCGCCGATCCATTCGACGTATTCACTTGGGATTTGACTGTTTATTCCACAAGCGGAGAGCATCAGGTTAAGGTCGAGGCGGTGGATGTGCTTGGGCTGAGCAAAACCAGCCTGCCTGTTCCGGTGACGGTAACAGTAGTCAAACCTCCGAGCGGGTTTTCTGCCTTCCTTGCCAAATACCGAACGGCAATCACCTTTGGTTCGATCATCCTGGCTGGATTAGTGCTGTTCTTCATCCTGCTCAGCGGGCGGGTGCGAATCCCGACCTTGCGCAGACTTCGCGAGGAGCGCCGTGCCCAGAACGACCCGCTGACCCAGCCTATCAAAACGTTGACGAAGGAACCTATCCCTGCTTCGGCGCCGGTCAAAACCCAAAAGCGCCGGGCACAGCCAAAGAAAATAGAAACAGATAAAAAGTCCGGGGAGGAAGCGGGGGCTTCCTTCGTCCGCCTCAATCCGGACGGTCAATTCGCAACGGCGGCTCCCATCCCATTGAGTGAAAAGGAGATCGTGTTTGGCACCGATCCGGTGCAATGCACTCACATCCTCGATGATCCATCCGTGTCGCCGGTTCATGCGCGGATTCGCCTCACCGACGATGGCGGCTATCTTTTGCAGGATAACAATTCGGTCGCGGGCACGTGGGTCAACTATGAACCGGTTCAGCGGGATGGCTATCGGCTGGCGCATGGGGATATGGTAAACTTTGGGCAGTTGACGTATCGGTTTATGCTTAAAACGCCCCCGCCTTCCCAGCCTCCAAAGATCAGAGAACTTGATATTCACGAATGATCCGCACCACCCTTGCACATGTGCATGTTGCCGCGCTTAGCCACGCAGGCATGTCCGGCAAGAACAATGAAGATCGATACGCTGTCTCATCGTTCCAGTTGGGCAAGGATGACCCGCGCCCGGCGGTCTTTGCGGTTGTCGCCGACGGCATCGGGGGGCATCGCGCCGGTGAAGTGGCGGCGGAATTGGCGGTCAATTACATTACGATGAGCGTTGCGGAGAGCAACGCAAAGAAACCCCAAAAGATTCTCGAAAGCGCAATCCACGACGCAAGTCAGGCAATCGCCTCGCACTCGGCGGGAAATAACGACGAAGAAGGTATGGGTGCCACGTGTGCCTGCGCATGGATCATCGAAAACAGGCTCTATACCGCATATGTGGGCGATTCACGCATCTACCTTTTGCGCGGCAAATACATCCAGCGCCTTACCATTGATCACACCTGGGTTCAGGAGGCCTTTGAAAAGGGCATCATCACAGCCGAGCAGATTCACGACCACCCGAACGTGCATGTCATCCGCAGGCATCTTGGCGGCGTGAAACTTCCGCAGGTGGATTTTCGCCTGCGCATCGACGACGGCGAAACGGACGAGGAATCGATCAACAACCAGGGCTTTCATCTTCAACCTGGAGACACGCTTCTTTTATGCAGCGACGGTCTGACCGACCTGGTTTGGGATGACGAGATTCGAAATGCGATCCGCTCGAAGAAGGACCTCAAATCCTCCGCCGAAGCGCTGGTCAGTCTTGCCAACGAACGCGGCGGACACGATAACATCACCGTCGTTTTGTTGGCAATGCCCCGTGTCGAAGAGACTGCGGCAAAACGCGAGGGTTTGCTGGGCTGGCTTTTGGGGGAATAAACCCGCCTCTTCCCTCCGCTCATGCCTGCTCCATGATTTGAATTGATTCCTAACCCGCGTCTTTTTCTTCCCTCTCCCGATCCAGCCACAACTCCCTATACTTTCTGTTCCAATCGATCAAAAAGCGGATCGAGATCACGATTCCCGCTCCGAGCATCATCCAAAATGCCTCATTGCGGATGTTCGCCAGCCACAAGGCGGGCGCGGCAAGGATTCCCGTGAACACGCTCGCCCGCGCGGAATGGCGGATGGTCAGCACCAGAAGCAGTAGCAAGCCGAAGCTGATCAAAAATGCCAGCGGGTTCACTGCCAGCAGCGTACCGCCAGTGGTTGCCAGTCCCATCCCGCCGCGGAAATTTGCAAAGACAGGCCAGCAATGACCGATGACCGCGAATGTGGCCGTCAGGGCGATGACCCACAACTCACCAGAATATTTAACTGCAAGAAAAGACGGCAAAAAACCTTTAGCAATGTCCAAAACCAAAACCAGAGCGCCCCAGCCAAACCCCGCCTGACGGATGGTATTGGTTGTGGTGGCATGACCCGACCCTGCATCACGCACGTCCACGTTTTTGGCATAGCGGGTGATCCAGATGGAAAAGGGAAGCGAACCGAGGATATAACCGAGAAGGGGGAAAAGGAAGTTGATCATGCGATATATAACCCGCTGAAGTAGAGTGTGTCACACCCGTCGAGTTAATATGAATGCGCCAATACCCTGGCGCGGGAGGCAAGTCTGCGAGTCAAGCCGTCGAAAAGCGGTTTATGGAAGGGCCACATGGCGTACCAGTATAAAAAGCCGAAGAGACCATACGGCGCAAAATACGCGGTAACAGTAAACAATGTCTTTCCATCCTCCTTCGGCAAAGACTCGAATTGAAGCCATGCTTTGCCCGGCAGTTTCATTTCCGCGCGCAACCGCATCAGCCGGTTCGGTTCCACGCTTTCCACGCGCCAGAAATCCAGCGCTTCGCCAGGGTGGATTTCGTCGGGATGACGCCGCCCGCGGCGCAGGCCCACGCCGCCGATGGCTTTGTCCATCCAGCCGCGCATGCCCCACGCCCAGTCCATGAAGAGCCAGCCGCGTTGGCCGCCGATACCCGTGTACGAGCGGAAGACGGTTTCGGCGGGCAGGTCGAGCAGGGCTTGACGGCGTTCGATGTACATGCCTTCTTCCACAGAAAACTCATACGGCTTGACATCCCCCACGGCAGTTACCAGCGCATCCGACCAGCTCGTCTCCACGTTGTCGCGTTGAATGCGTCCCAACGCGAGGTGGACAGCGGTTTGGAAATCGATCGGTTCTATTTGCGGAAACAACTTCCGTGCCGCATCGTCGCGGACGATCAATTCCGCCCGCAGGCCCTCGATCAACGGGGCGACTACGCGCCAGTGGATCGGCGTGACCATGTGAACCCAATACGCGGAGAGCCTCGGGGCGTGAAACGGCGTGCGGATCAACCATCGGCGGAGATTCCGCTCCTTTGCATACCCCAGCAGCATGTCCGCGTAGGTGAGGCGGGTGGGTCCTCCGATCTCGATCACCCGCCCAACGACTTCCGGCGTCCTGAGCGCATCCACAAGATAAGAGATGACGTCGCGGATGGCAATCGGCTGCGCCTGCGAAAAGAACCACGCGGGGCAGACCAGCACCGGCTCGCGCTCCGTCAGATAGCGGATCATTTCGAATAAAGCCGAACCCGAGCCGACGATCATGCCTGCGCGAAACTCCGTGACGGGAACCTTGCCATGCCGAAGCAGATACCCTGTTTCGTGCCGCGAGCGAAGATATGGGGAAAGGTTGGCGGTCGGATCCACCAACTCGCCGAGATAGATGATGGATTCGAGTTTGGCTTGTTCTGCGGCTTGAGCGAAATTGCGCGCGGCTTGCAGATCGCGGTCGGCACTGTCTCTCCCGCCCTGCTTCCCGTGGATGAGGTAATACGCGGTTGAGACTCCCTGCATGGCACTTGCCAATTCTTCGGGATTGAGCGCATCGCCTTCCGCTACTTCGACCTGGTTCAACCACCCGCGCCCCTGCAATCGGGAGGGATCACGCACAAGACACCGCACGCGGTATCCGGCTTCGAGTAATCTCGGCACGAGCCTCCCGCCGACGTATCCGGTCGCACCGGTGATGAGTATCAGTTTTGAATCTGCCATGATGTCGGATTATATCTTTGTATGTGCGTCCAATGTCATGTATTTGGAGGATGGTTATCAGGTTTGGAATGGATGAGAGAGTTTTATAATCGAGGTTATCTTTGACCATAAAGGATCACAAGATGCACAAAGGTTTTTCGGCTCTTTGGTATTTGGTGAGGTTCCCTTTTTTCACCAAAGAGATCACGGAGTCCACAGAGAAAAACCTTTAAAAAATCTCCGTGCTCTCTGTG
>CAZLWG010000090.1:0-6083 GCA_964563315.1 uncultured Anaerolinea sp.
AATCCGGCTTCGGCGCGGACATCGGCATGGAAAAATTCTTCAACATCAAATGCCGTTATTCGGGTCTCATCCCACAGGTCGTTGTGCTTGTTGCCACGATCCGCGCGCTCAAAATGCACGGCGGCGGACCAAAAGTGGTGGCAGGCAAGCCTCTCGCGCCCGAGTACACTGACGAGAACCTCGACTTGCTCCGAGCCGGATTAGGAAATCTCGAACGCCACATTCAAAACGCTTTGAAATTTGGCGTGAACGTGGTTGTGGCTGTCAACTCCTTTGCCACCGATACCCCCGCAGAAGTGGAACTCGTCCGCGAAGCCGCGCTGAAGATGGGCGCCATGGATGCAGTCGTCTCTACTCACTGGACAAACGGCGGCAAGGGCGCCAAGGCGCTGGCAGAAGCAGTTGTCAAAGCCGCGGAAAAACCCAGCAACTTCGAATTTCTGTACGATCTCGAAACGACCAGCATCAAAGACAAGATCGAAACCATCGCCCGCGAGATCTATCGCGCCGACGGCGTGGATTACACTCCCGAAGCCGCCGAACAGATCGAGCGATACACCCGCCTCGGTTTCGACAACCTGCCCATCTGCATGGCAAAGACCCACCTCTCCTTCAGTACTGATGCCACCAAGAAGGGCGCGCCCACTGGCTTCCGTATTACAGTCCGCGAGATTCGCGCATCGGCTGGCGCGGGTTTCCTCTATCCCATCCTCGGCGATATGAGGACCATGCCCGGTCTGCCAACCCGCCCCGTTTTCTACGATGTCGATTTGGATTTGAAAACAGGCAAAGTGGTTGGTCTCTTCTAACCGATGCAAACCTCCAGACAACATGTAGGTCACGCCTTGTGCGTGACCTACTTTTTCAGTACAGATAGGCTATGGGGAATGCGGTTGGATTGCATATAATTAACTCATGGACTTCGACACCTTATCCCTCGCCGACCAGCGCGACCTGGTCAAAAGCAGACAGATGAACGCCTCTGACCTCGCCGCAGCATGTTACCGTCAAATCGAGCGGCTCAACCCGACGCTTAATGCGTTCATCACCGTGATCCCGCCAGAGGAAAACGAGCTACCAAACTCCGGAAGCATGCCCTTGTTTGGGCTTCCCGTAGCGGTAAAAGATCTGTACGACACAAAAGGCGTCCGCACTACAGGCGGCTCGAAGTTCTTTGCCGATCATGTGCCGGAGGAAGATGCTATCGTCGTTCAAAAGATCAAAAAGGCGGGCGCAATCATTGTCGGCAAGACCAACACGCATGAGATCGCGCTTGGTGTGACGAATAACAATCCTCATTTTGGTGCTTGCAGAAACCCTTGGGATATCTCCCGCACGCCGGGCGGCTCATCCGGCGGGAGCGCCGTGGCGGTGGCAACAGGCATGGCGCTTGCTGCCCTCGGCACCGACACCGGCGGTTCGATCCGCATTCCTGCCGCATTGTGCGGCGTAGTGGGACTAAAACCGACCTACGGACGTGTAAGCTTGCGCGGCATTCTGCCGCTTTCCTGGAATCTCGATCACGCAGGACCGATCACCCGAAAAGTGGAGGATGCGGCTTTGATGCTTCAGGTTATGGGAGGTTACGACGAACTCGACCCGGCTTCCGTAAAGACATTACCCGGCGATTACTCCAGCCATTTGCGTGACCCAATCCGCGAACGCAAATTTGGGCTGGCAATCGGTCGCTTTATCGAAGAAGCAGACGCCGAGGTTCAACAAGCCGTCCACGCAGCGGCAAAAATATTGGAAAATCAAGGCGCGACCATCGAGGAAATAAACATGGATTTTCTCAAAGAGGCCGCAGTTGCAAACGCTGTGATGACCCAGGCAGATGGAGCCGCTTTCCATCGGGAGCGGCTGAAGGAGCACCCGGACTGGTTTGGGGCGGATGTCCGTCAGCGCCTGGAAACGGGAGCAGGTTTCACTTCCAGCGAGTACGTGCTTGCAAGGCGCACACAGACTGAAATCCGGCGGAGATGCGAGTTGTTATTTGAAGAATACGATGTACTTTTACTTCCCAGCACACCCATCACTGCGCCGGTTTTGGAAGGAGAAAACGCCGTAGAACGAGCCCGCCAATTGACCCGCTTCACTGCGCCCTTCAACCTGACCGGACTACCCGCGCTTTCCGTCCCGTGCGGATTTAGCAGCGAAGGGCTTCCCATTGGCTTGCAGATCGTTTCACGCGCGTGGAACGAATCGGGGGTGCTGCGCGCGGGGTATGCCTATCAACAAGCTGTTGAATGGCATAAACAAAAACCCGCCCTTGTTCTGGAATAATCCATGAAAAAAACGGGCTTGATCCTTTGGGCGGTGATACGTCTGCCACTGCTTGCATTGGCGCTGTATTTGATGCGGGATGACATTATCACGTTTATTGACGATCGATTTGGACTGGGGGAAGCGATTGAGTTTGTTGTGTACACGGCCGGGACATTTTCAACACGGCTCCTGCTGTATCTGGCTTGCGCGCTTGGTTTAGGGATTGGATATTGGTTGACACAAAAATTAATTCCAAATGCCCTTCTGAGATTTGTTCTTTTTCTGTTTGGCGCGTTTTCAATTGTTTTTGTTTCTTTTAATTTTTTTCTTTTAACGTCAGGCTCATTAAGCCGCGCCTTGTTGGTGACCATTATTTTGGCGTTTAATACCACGCCTGATGACTGGCTCGAAAAATTGCCGGGGCGGCTTATGGATGTGGTTTGCCTGTCAGCCGTCGGGTGGGTGGAGGCGCTGCTCCCCCAAACATACATCTTCTGGCTGACGAAAAAATACCGGAACGGGAATCCGATCAAAATGACATGGCTTGCAGGCATCCTGCTTGTGCCTTTTTATTGGGTTTTTGTATTTACTCCCTTCAACAGTCAGCGGGTGCTGACCTTTGGCGAAAAACTTCATGCCAACCCGTCCGTGCAAAAGTTCGCGCAGGGAAGATTCAACTGGATCGAGTTAAATCCAGAACAGGGCATGTTGTATGCCGTCGGCCACGGTACCAGATACCTGCTGGCATTTGACGTGACCCAGCTCGAAAAACCGCCGACAAGGTCAATCACTGAAATTGGAAAAACACAAAGTTTTGCATTCAACCCCGAGCGGCAGGAAATTTATGCAATGAGAGCCGAAACAGGTGAATTGCTATATCTTGACGCACTGACGCTGAAAGCTTTCAAGTCCGTTCCCATTAAGGATATTTCTCCGGGTGACGTATGGATCGCCTGGGATCGCATTACAGACAGCATCGTAGTCGCCTCGGAAGCGGATCGCGAAACGGGCACGCCGTTCTTCATGTTCGATCGGGAAAGTGGGGCTGTACTCGCCACCATTCCCCTGCCCGTGATCCCAACGGCTTTCTTAATCTTCCATCCCGATGAGCCGCGCATGTATTTCAATTCGTTCAAGGATACCTACCTTGTAGCATGGGATACACTGGAGCATCAAGTTGTCCAAAAGGTTGAAACCAGCCAAAGGACGGATAGGATGGCTTTTTCACCCGCCACCTCGGAAGTCTTGGTCGCCTCACCGCTGGATGGAGCGATCCTCCGCTACGATGCCGAAACGCTCGAATACAAAGGTGACATCCCCGCAAGTTTCGGAGACCGCACTTTGTCCATTGACCCGAAAAGAAATTTATTGCTGGTCGGAAATTTTATCAATAACAGAATGCAGGTCATTGATCTGAAGACCAATGAGCCCCTTGCCAGTTTCTATTTGGGACCATGGATCCGAACCATTGCCTTGGATGCAGAAAGCGGCATTGCGTATGTATCCACCATCCACAATCTTTTCAAAGTGGATTATGTCACAGACGTATATCCTGCCGAATAAAACCTTTATGTAATAAAGAAATACGCCGTCTCGAATCAGGCGGCGTATTTTTCGAGAATCCGCTGAAAGACCTGCCTGTCTTCGGGAAGGATTTCAACGACTTCAAAACCTACTTGATACAGGTTGGGTTGGATATCGTCTGTATTGCACCACTTCGATCGGGCAAGAAAAACGATATAGGGTATTTTCCCCAGGTCGGGGGTGAGTTCGAGGCGCAGATAGTAATCTTTTTCCAACGGCACAGGCTCGACCGTTTCCAACCGCAGTCCCACCATGCTGACTTCCACCATCTGGCCAAGGATCTCCTGCGTGTCGTCGTTCAGCACACGAAGGTAAAAAGAAACTCTCTTACGCGGGTTGGTTCGTCGCTCAGGCATTTGACCTCTGCTTTCATCAACATCAATGACGACGAATCAATTATACCCAGTAGATCGCAAATATCACATTGATTTCAAAGTTGTTAATCCGTTATATCCCGTCGAACAGATCTTGTTTCATCTTAAACCCCTCTTCGATTGGAGGATAAGCGCGCATAAAATCTTCTTTTTCACCGAACAGCTTGGTGAAGAAACCCATCAAACCACGGCGCATCTGGATGCCGCCCTGTGAGGCGTGCGCAGCGCTTGCCAATCGCTTCTCCTCGCCCGCCGAGTGGATGTTCAATCGAACATGAACGGGGAAATCGACCTCGGCAAGTTCCTTCAAGTTGATGTCACCGTTGCGGCCCCACTTCGTTGGGTCTTTGCCGAAGACAGGCATGATGCGCGTCATCACCCGCAGGAACCAGCGCGGGAAGACCTGAAAATACAATGCCTGCGGCTTGAAAGGGTCACCCGCTTCGGGGTAGAAGGAGGCGTTATCCGCATTGGCAAATGCAAACACCGTCGCCTTGTGGATGTGGATATGGTCGGGGTGTTTGTATCCCCCGATTGGATCAAACGTGATGACAACATCCGGTTTCAACTTGCGGATGTATTTCACAACCTTACCCGCCACTTCCTCGATGGGATGCTGGATCTGAGCATCGGGGTGGGTGTTCTCTTTCATGCCGGGCATGCCCGAATCGCGATAGCCAAGAAAGAAGACTTCCTTCAAACCCAGATGCTTTGCCGCATTCATCAACTCATGCGAGCGGAGTTCCGCTGTGTCCTTGAAACCGTTAAGATGTTCCTCGTCCACCATACCCGCTTCGCCGCGCGTGGCGCAGACATAATACGTCTCATAACCGCGCTTTGCGTACAACGCCAGGGTCCCGCCCAAGCCGAACGACTCATCGTCGGGGTGTGCCAAAACTGCCAAGATTTTTTTGCTCATGGATTTTCCTTTGAGGGTCTAGATGCATAGTCAGGGGAGAAGTTTACCTCATGAGCAGGTTGCTTCGCAATTGTATGGGATGGTTTTATAATTCAGGGATTCGAGAAGAAAAAGTACCTGCGCGTGAGCCAAGTGGCGCTCACTAAGGCTGTAACAACAAGGAGCATTCATGAACAAGGAACTTATGGGTTATTTTAAATTTAGCGAATCCGATTTGCAAGCAAATCGCAAAGGATCATTTTCCATTGAACAAGAAACTCGTTTAAACTCTGGAATGAACCATTCCTTGCAAGCGTCGTTACCAATATGATGGGCCTAAATTCTGAAAATATAATGAAAAATATCCAGCAACCGGCATTCATTCTCAATAAAGCAGAGGGAGAGGTCAAAATCAATAAGACGGAGATGGAATTTGAAAATTTAGACGACGGTGAAATGGAGTACGAAGAAGCATATGAATTACAAGTTGGGAATAAAAGATTTATTTTCTACGATGATGGATTGGCAAGCCTTTTTCAAAAAGAAGAAGGGAATCCTTATGTGGTTTATTATTACTCAACAAAGGATTCGGGGACAGGTGAGTATGAAGAAATAGAGAGTATTCTATCGTTGGAAAAAATTTCAAAAGCAGGGAACGAGTAAAAAAACTTTGATCAGCGCCCACCACAGCGCTAATGAACTTCAGTGCGAAAACATGATAAAATCCTGTCCGGAAAGGATACCCAGCGAATGACGGACATCAAGTAGTTAAACCAGTATTTTAGGGCATTACCCTATTGGCGTTCATCGCTTGTATCCTATTTAGTAAATTTTACAGAAAATTGCAGGGGAACAATCAAATTTTCTGTTTATAAACTTGTGCGATACAAGTAATTCTGCCGAGGCATGCCCTCGGTTTTCTTTTTAACTACAGGTGTCACCATGCTTAGTATCCACAACCT
>CAZLWG010000091.1:0-6042 GCA_964563315.1 uncultured Anaerolinea sp.
ATGAGTCCCCTGCTCTGCCACTGAGCTACCTCGGCGTGGTCAAAGCGGGGCAAATATTACTATGGGAGATGGGAATTGTCAACGTGAGGCGATGGTAACCATTTTTGTATCATGCAACGGCGTAATTAAGGAAGCGGACAACCCATCTAGTTGGCTGGAGGCAAAAATGACAGATGTTAAATATGTGACCGAATCAGACTTTCAGGATGAGGTAATCAACTCCCAGATGCCGGTCCTTGTGGACTTCACAGCAGATTGGTGCCAGCCTTGCAAAATGGTTGCGCCCATAGTCCATCAGCTGGCGGGCGAATGGGACGGCAAGGTCAAGGTTGTCAAACTGGATGCGGACCAGAATCCCAACATCATGATGCAGTATGGTGTGATGGGGATTCCCACCCTGATGCTTTTCAAGAACGGCGAGATCAAAGAACGGCTGACGGGGTTCCAGCCGAAGGAAAAACTGGAAGCCAAAGTCGCGCCGCACATGTGATGACAGAGCCGGGGCGGGACCCGGCTCTGTTTATTGACGACTCGCGCGCCTTCATGGTATCATTCGCACGCAAAAAACCAGCCAAAAGCTGGATTTGTTTTGTCTATATTGTGAGGAGAAACTTATAAGCGCCAACGAATTTCGAGTAAACGAAGGCATCCGCGTTGCGGAGGTTCGCCTGATCGGTCCGGACGGCGACAACGTGGGTGTTGTCTCCGTCAAGGAAGCCTTGAAGATTGCACGCGAAGCGGAACTGGATCTTGTGGAAGTTTCGCCTGGAGCGAACCCGCCCGTCTGCCGTGTGATGGATTTTGGAAAGTTCATCTACGAAAAAGCAAAAAAAGAACGCGAAGCAAAGAAGGCTCAGACCAAGATCGAAGTCAAGGAGATCCGTCTGCGCCCCAAGACGAATTCTGCGCACCGCGGATTCAAGGTGGATGATGCCCGCCGCTGGCTTCAACAGGGGCACAAGGTGCGTGTTACGGTCAAGTTCCGCGGACGCGAAATGGATTATCCCGAAATCGCGCTGGAAGATCTGAAGGAAATCGCGCAAGACCTTTCGGATGTGGCAGCAATCGAAGTACCGCCGCAGATGGAAGGACGAACAATGCTCGTGGTACTCGCTCCTGCAAAAGCTGCAGCGACGAAAAAGAAAGAGAAACCCGAACAGGCTGAAGCGGAGAAAGAAGCGTAAGCGTTCGGTTGGAAAGTCCCAAACGATGTTGAACGTCCGCGGGAGCAGGTTTTATCCCGCGGTTCATTTTGTCAGAAAGGAGCACACCAGCAATGCCTCGCAAAGCAAAACCTGGAAAGAAATACAAGCTGAAGACGCATAAGGCGACCTCCAAGCGGTTCCGCCTGACCGGCTCCGGCACACTTGTGCGAACGAAAGGCGGCAAAAGCCATTTGCGACGCCGCACATCGGACCGCACGAAGGCGTTATTGAGCGAGATGGTTCCTGTGAAGGGACGCAAGTACGTGAAACGCATCAAACGCCTTGCCCCGAACATGGAAGAGTAATCTTCCGGTTGCAGTCAATTATTATTTGCGGCTTTCGGGTGTGCGCAACTGGTGACGATCTCACCGACGCCCGCGAGTTTGCAGGAGGTAGTAAAACATGCGCGTAAAAGGAGGCCCGCAAGGGTACCGCCGTCATAAGAAAGTTTTGAAGTTCACGAAGGGGCAGCGCGGTTCGAAGCATTTGCTCTTCCGAAGAGCGAACGAAGCGATGCTGAAGAGCCTGTGGTATGCCACTCGTGACCGCCGCGTGCGCAAGCGCGATCTTCGCAAGTTGTGGATTGCCCGCATCAATGCCGCGGCGCGGTTGAATGGAACGACCTACAGCCGTTTGGTTGCCGCAATGAAGAAAGCAAACATCGAGCTCAACCGTAAAATGCTTGCCGATCTTGCAGTCCGCAACCCGCAGGCATTCGCCGCAGTTGTGGCGCAAACGAAATAAATTATGTAGCAAGGGGCGACCCGCCGGGTCGCCCCTGCAATTTTTAATGGGGGTAAAATATTCGCATGAATTCCATTTTGATCGAAAATAAATTTCCATCAGGACAAACCCTGCAGATTGTGCAGGGTGATATTACGACAGAGGTTGTTGATGCCATTGTCAACGCCGCGAACGAACATCTGGCGCATGGTGGCGGTGTGGCGTGGGCGATCTCGAAAAAAGGCGGCGGGACGATTCAACAGGAAAGCGATGAATGGGTACGCAAGCATGGGCTTGTCCCCCATTCGCAGCCTGCTTGGACCTCGGGCGGGCTCCTGCCTGCGAAATATGTGATCCACACTGTGGGTCCGGTCTGGGGTGACGGCGATGAGGATAAAAAACTTACCGATGCAGTGACTGGTTCCCTGCGCGTGGCTGACAAATTAAAGTGCAAATCCATTTCCATGCCGGCGATCTCGACAGGTATTTTTGGATTCCCGAAAGACCGCGCGGCGGCAAACATCCTCCAATCCATTGAAGGATATTTCAATAAGAACCAAAAATCGGAAATACAAAAGGTCAGAATCGTTCTATTTGACAAATCAAGCGCGGATGTTTTCCTCGATGTCTGGAAAAGGAGCCGGGGGGAATGATCACATCCAACCAAAACTCGAAAGTGAAGCTTATCCGCGCCTTGCTGGGGAGATCCAAGGAGAGACTCACTGCGGGCGCGTTCGTTGTGGAGGGCGTACGCTTATTCGAGGAAGCGGTAAAAAGCAATTGGGAAATCCAGATCGTTCTGTATGACGACACGCTGAACGAAAGGGGAAACTCGCAGATCGAAAGTCTAAAGGCAAGAGGCGTGGAAGTGGAGGAAATTTCGCCCGGCGTGATGAAATCGCTGAGTGAGACGGAAACGCCGCAGGGGGTTGTTGCCGTCGTAATATTTTCCAGTCTTCCGATTCCAAAATCGCCTAATTTCATCCTCATTCCAGATCAAATCCGTGATCCGGGAAACCTCGGCACATTACTCCGTTCCGCGGCGGCAGCGGGCGTACAAGCTGTATTAATTCCGCCCGAAACAACGGATGCGTTTGCGCCGAAGGTCGTCCGCGCAGGGATGGGGGCGCATTTCAGGCTGCCGATCCGTTCAATGGATTGGGAGGATGTCGAGAAGGCTGTCAAGTTGGAAGGTTTGCAGGTTTACATCGCCGACATGGACGGCGCTTCATGCTGGGAAACAGATCTACGCCAGCCAGTGGCTTTGATCATCGGCAATGAAGCGGAAGGTGCCAGCGAATCGGCGCGGAAGCTGGCAACCGGCAGGATCAGCATTCCCATGCCCGGCGAGGTGGAGTCGCTGAATGCAGGTGTGGCAGGGTCGGTGTTGATGTTCGAAGTGCTTCGTCAACGGATTCAAAAGGAGGAATAAATGCCTGCCTTTTTCATTCTGCTTAATCGCTTTCTCAGAGGTCTCTGGTACGGGATGCGGGACAAGGAATTTCGTGCCCTGTTTTACTGAGTGTTTGGCATTCTCATCCTCGGGACATGGTTCTATTCAAAAGTGGAGGGTTGGCGTGCGCTGGATGCCCTGTATTTCACGATCACAACCCTCACGACTGTCGGGTATGGCGACTTTTCGCCAAAAACAGACGCCGGCAAAATATTTACGATGATTTACGTCTTCGTTGGAATTGGGCTGCTTTCTGGCTTTATCATTTTATTGGGCGAGCGCTCAGGCTGGATCAAGCCTGCCCCCAGACAAAACGAAGAGAAGAATGACGAGAATCCAGACTCATGAAAATTCGTTCCATTACTTATTTTTGCAATCCAAAATTTCCGCTCGAGGAGAAAGCCCTGCGGGAGGCGGGGAAGTTTTTATCGCAGGCAAAGTCTGCATATGAAACGGCAGGGTACGAAGTGCAAACCGTGCGGATGGCAAGCATTCCATTTCCGGCATTGCTTGGAGAAGAGCACATTGACGAATTGCCGAAATATGCCGCTCAATTTGCGAGCGCAATCCAATCCGCAGGAATTGCATACGCGTCGCTCGGACCTGCGCTGCCGGAATTGCCGAAAAGCTACAATCTGATCCCGGATGCGATCTTTGCAAGCGAAAACATTTTCTTTGGCGGGGCAATGACAAAAGGCGGGCATATCCACATGGCTGCGATCAAGGCGTGCGCTGAGATCATCGTTAAATGCGCCCCGATCGATCCGAACGGCTTTGCCAACCTGCGTTTTGCTGCCTTGGCAAATGTCTGTGCTGGAGCGCCGTTCTTCCCGGCGGCATATCACGACTCGGATGAGCCTGCGTTCGCAATTGCGGTAGAGTCGGCTGACGTGGCAATCAATGCTTTTGATGGGCAAACAAGTTTGGGCGAAGCAAGAGGCGCTCTCGTCGCGGAGATCACGAAACACGGTCAAGCCATCGCCCGAATATCGAAGAAGGAATTATCGAACGTCCGCTTCCTCGGCATTGATTTTTCTCTCGCGCCTTTTCCCGATGATGCGCATTCGCTCGGCAGCGCTGTCGAGAAAATGGGCGTGCCAAAGGTTGGCTTGCATGGCTCGCTTGCCGCCGCCGCGATTCTCACCGAAGCCATCGAACGCGCCGACTTCCCGCACGTTGGTTTCAACGGTTTCATGCAGCCTGTGCTGGAGGATTCTGTGCTTGCAAAACGCGCAGCGGATGGAACGCTGACGGTAAAGGACGCCCTGCTTTATTCCGCGGTTTGCGGCACAGGGTTGGACACGCTCCCCCTGCCAGGCGATACAACAGCGGATGAGATCACGCCTCTGCTTCTTGACCTGTGCGCTTTATCGCTGCGATTGGACAAACCGCTCACTGCGCGGCTGATGCCTGTTCCCGGCAAACAGGCGGGGGATTCCACTGAATTCGATTTTGCGTTCTTCGCGAACAGCAAGGTGATGAGATTGGAATCGAGTCCGTTGGTGTTGCCTTTGGGTGGTAATGAAAATTACTCGTTGAATGCAAAATGACGGACGAAAACGAAACGAAGCGCTAAAAATTATGGCGGTGTTGTATGAGTTATAATCTCAAACCGACCAACTCAAATTTTAGGAGGTGTCAGTGGATCTAACGAAGCACGCTTTTTTCGAGGGGAAGATCATTCCCCTTGGCGATGCAAACATCAATATCGCCACGCATGGATTTTTATATGGGACCGCCGTGTTCGGTGGTATGCGAGGTTATTGGAACGAAGAGAAACAAAGTCTCTTCGTTTTTCGTCCCTACGACCATTTCCGCCGCCTGCTTAACTCCGGGCGGATGATGGCGATGAACATCCAATACGATGAAGAGAGTTTGATCCAGCTCACGCTCGATCTTCTGCGCACGGACAATTGGCGGCAGGATGTATACCTGCGCCCCACCATTTATAAGGCGGATTTGGGCATCGGCGTGCGTCTGCACAATTTAACGGACGAATTCTGCATGTTCGTGATCGCATACGAGCCGTATGTCAAGAACGATACGAACGCGCATGTGACGATCTCATCGTGGCGGCGGATCGACGACAACGTCATTCCTGCGCGCGGCAAAATAGCCGGCGCATACGCCAATTCCGCGCTAATCAAGACCGATGCAAACCGCGCCGGTTTCGATGAAGCGCTGGTGCTGGATCATAACGGTCACGTTTCAGAAGGCTCGGCAATGAATATCTTTATGGTGCGGGATGGCGTGCTGATTACGCCGCCGGTAACGGATAACATCCTCGAGGGCATCACGCGCCGTTCCATCATCGAGCTCGCGCGCAAAGAACTTGGGATCGAAGTGGTGGAACGTTCGATTGACCGCACGGAAGTTTTCATCGCAGACGAGATGTTCATGACGGGAACCGCGGCACAGGTCGTGGCAGTGACGAAGATAGATCATCGTCCGGTTGGAATCGGCACGATGGGCCCGGTCACTTCGAAATTGCGCACTCTATTCGACGACGTTGTGCGCGCGAAGCATCCCAAATATCAGGACTGGAATGTGCTTGTGAAGTAAAAAAAAAACCGCCGCAAACGCGGCGTTTTTTTTACTGTTTTATGTGGCATTGGTGCATAAATCGAGAAAAAGATAGAATCCATCCATCGGGGAGGGAGG
>CAZLWG010000092.1:0-5977 GCA_964563315.1 uncultured Anaerolinea sp.
ATACTCTTGTCCTTTTCCATTTCCTGATTTCCCCCACCACCTATGTTACGGAAACACATTGATGTGACGCTGGAAATCGGAGTGATTTTGTTATATTATTAGACATTCTTTATTCCGCCAAAGGAGAATCAAGGAAATGAAGATATTGAAATGGTTCGGCATTGTTGTTGGTTCTTTGTTGGGGGTGCTCCTATTCGTGGGGACTCTGATGTTCCTGATGGGGAATGCCCGCTTCAACAAGACGTATGATTTCCCGCCGTCGGATATTGATTTGCCTGCCGACGAAGCCAGCCTTGAGCTGGGCAAACACCGCGTAGAGTCCTTGTGTGCGGGCTGTCATGGACCCGATCTTGGCGGCGTGGAGAATTGGTTCGATTCGCCTCCGCTCGGCACCATTGACTCTGCCAACCTCACCAAGGGTAACGGAGGCGTGGGCGCGTCGTACACAACCGAGGATTATGTAAATGCCATCCGTCACGGTGTAGATTCGCAAGGTAAGTCGATCTTCATGCCCGCAGTTGCCTCGACATCGTATTTGAGCAACGAAGAACTGGGCGCCATCATCGCCTATATCAATACTGTCCCGCCGGTGGACCGTGAATTGAATGGGGAGAATTTATCACCTGTGGCAAAAATTCTTTTGACCGCAGGCGTGCTTGGACAACTGCCCGTTGAATCAGTAAGCCATGAGACCAACGTGACTGCACCAGCGGCGGATGCCAGTGTTGCCTATGGCGAGTATATGGTCAACACGCATGACTGCCGTCTGTGTCATGGACCGGACTTGAACGGCGGACCCTTCCCAGATCCTACGGTAGCAGTTATCTCGCCAAACCTGACTCCCGGCGGTGAAATTGCATTCTGGTCGGAGGAGGATTTCCTTAATACCATCCGTACCGGATTTACACCCGGCGGGCATGAATTGGACCCCAAGCTCATGCCATGGAAGGATTATGCCAAATTCTACGACCATGAACTTCAGGCGATCTTCATGTACCTGCAGTCGTTGGATAAACTTCCGCAATATACCAAGTAATTTGGTAAAAGCCGCTTCTGTTCACCAGAAGCGGCTTTTCCTAGGCATTGAAACTCATCTTTTCTTTCACTGCGTCGGGCAGTTCCGGCAGTTTACTGCGTTCGATCAAGAAAGTCGCAACCTCCGTCAGTTCTTTAAAGATGTAGTGCTGGCGCAGCGCACCTTCCAGGTATCCCGCTCCGCTTGTGCCGCCTGTACCGGTCCGCATGCCGATCATACGGCGGGCCATCAGCATGTGCTTGTAGCGAAATTGCGAAAGTAATTCGTCTATGTCAACCAGTGTGGTGAGCAGGTCGTAGGGTTGCTGGAATATGGGCAGATTACGGTACATCATGATGAACAACACGGCGCGCATCGCACTTACTGAAAATTCGCCCAATCCGTCCTTGTAAAAAATGCGCTCTAATTCGTCGAACTGGCGCATTTCCACGTCACCCGACAGGCTTTTTTTGTAGATCTGTTTATAGTCATGCCAAAATTTATGCTCACCCTTTTCAAGAGGAAATTGAGTTTTATAATCCAGCCAAAGCGCTTCACCGAAGAAAGGGGTGCGTTCCGCCCAGTTGATGACCAAATCTTTGAGGGTCGCCTCGGACTCAACCGCGGTGATCGCATCATAATCCCGTTGGTTGAAACCGCCCGGACGCGTATTCTTGTAATAGTTTGCTTTGTAGCGGTGTTCCAACTTAAGCCCCAATTTGGCTTCGATGACACGAAATTGCAGGCTCTGGAACCCTGAAGAAGGCAGGAGAAGGTTGCGGAATTCGAGAAAATCCATCGGGGTCATGGTCTCGAGGATTCCGATCTGCTGGTTGATCACTTCCAAAATTTTCACCACCCGCTTCAGTTTGTGGACGGCAATGCTCATTTCACCGGTGTTATCGTTGATGTTGTCCGCTAAAAAGATCTCTCGTACACGGTCCAGTTCATGGATGATCTGTTTGAACCACAGTTCATAGGCTTGATGAATGATGATGAACAACATCTCATCGGTTTTCGGGCCGCTTTTGGGGTGCTGGCTTCCGAGGATTTTATCGAGTTCGAGGTAATCGGTGTAATAAAGGGGAAGGGATTCGTTGGTCATAAAGGCTCCTTGATCGTCCGAATTGTAACGTTAAATTAAAATGCCCATACCAACGGCACAATGATTAACACAATAATCATTGTCAACAAAGTAAGCGGCAAGCCCACTCTCACATAATCTGAGAACTTATACCCGCCAGGTCCCATGACGAGCACATTTGCCGCGTGCCCGACGGGACTCAGAAACGCAGCAGAGGCTGACACGGCTACCGTCATCATCAATGGGTAGGGCGAAATGCTCAAGTCTGCGGCGGTGTTCAGGGCGATTGGGGCAAGCAGCACAGCAACCGCGGGGTTTGGCATAAATTGTGAAGCGAGGGCGGCAAGGATGAAAAACCCGGCCAACAGGGAAATCGGACCAAAGCCCCCGATCAAAGTTATCATGCCATTGGCAAGGAGTTGCGCCGCGCCCGTTTGATCCATGGCAATGCCGAGCGGGAGCATCCCTGCGATGAGGAAGATGGCCTTCCATTCAATGGAGCGATACGCCTCTTCCATTGTGAGACAGCCTGTGAGGATCATCAGCGCCACGCCGACAATGGTGGTGATGGCAATGGGAAGCCAGCCGAGCACCACAGGGGTCAATACAAGCAGCATGATGAGGACCGCCGTAGGAATCTTTTCCTTCAAAGGCGGGACTTGCGCATCTTCGGTCAGGACGAGGAAGTCAGGTTCCTGCCCAAGCAGACGAAGCCGCCGGCGTGAACCATACACCAATAATGCATCGCCGAAGTTCAAATTTCTGTCGCGCAAACCTGAGCGGTAAGCACGTCCCTCGCTCCAAACCGCAAGCACTGACAACCCATACTTGAAGCGGAAGTTCAATTCCCGCAAGGTCTTGCCTGCCAGGGTAGAGTGCGGCGAGAGGACGGTTTCCACGAGACCGATCTCCTCCGATTCGATTTCACCGAGGTCCGGCATTGGCTGTGCCTCAAGTCGCAGGCTTTGGAGTCCTTTGATGAGTGTCAGGTCGTGTTCCTTGCCTTTAACAAGTAATGAGTCGTTGGCTTGCAGTTTTTCCTCGGGCGGCATCATCAGCAAAGTTTCGTTCCCCCGTACGATTCCCAGCACATCCAACCCGTATGAATCGCCAAGGCGGCTTTCCGTCAACGACTTGCCGACCAGGTAAGAGTCCGGAGGGACGCGAACGACCATGAACCGGTCATTCAGTTTATAGTCCGCGAGAGAGGCGGGAAGAGAGGAGGGCTCTGAGATGTTGAGTTCAAGACCGATTTCGCCAAGTTTATCCAATTGATGCTGCCGCGCCTGGAGCAAAAGCTTATCGTCCACAAGCAGGGGAATCGTTTCTATGTTTGTCCGATAAGAGGTTCCATCGCGCATGATGGCTAGCACGATCATCCCATACGTGTGCCTGAAGCCGACCTGCCGAAGTGTTTGCCCTATGAGGCTGGAAGATGGCGTGAGGCGCGCCTCATGGAGGGTGACATCATCGGAAACCAGACGCTCTATCTCGAACCCTTCGTTCTCCAGGATGAGATTCTCCTTGGTCTGCATTTCAGTCAATTGTTCCAAGCGTCCTTCCACAAGAAGGCGGTCGCCTGATAGAAGAGTGAACGCAGACTCGGGCGAGAGATGGGTGTCCTCATTGCGAAGCACCGCCACCACATTCAAGCCAAGTACCGAGCCAAGCCTGCTTTCGGCGAGCGTCTTGCCATGCAGGATCGAACCTTCAGGCAGGTGCAACATCACCATGCGTTCGTGCAATTCATAGACCGATTTTAGATCTTTTCCACTCCCGGAACCGATATCCCGCGTGGTATCGCGCGATGGTAAAAGATGACGTCCGATCCAGGTCATGTAGAGCATCCCGGCAACTAACACCGAAATGCCTACAGGCGCAAACTCGAACATCGCAAACGGACGCAAGCCTGCATTCTTCAACGCCTCCGCGGTAAGGATGTTTGGCGGAGTGCCAATGAGCGTGTTCAAGCCGCCCAACAACGCGGCAAACGCAAGCGGCATCAAAAGTCTCGATGGCGGCCGCTTTTTCTTGTGCGAAATATCAATGACGACGGGGAGGAAAAGCGACACAACACCGATGGTGTTCATAAAACCGGACAGGATTCCCACCGTGAGCATGATGATGAGCATTAAGCGGACTTCGCTGTCCCCTGCCAACCGCATCAACCTTTGACCGATCAAGCTGGCGACGCCCGTCCGAGCCAATGCCCCGCTGAGAATTAACACGGCCCACACCGTGACCACCGCCGGACTGCTGAACCCCGACAGTGCCTCTGCGGGTGTAACCAGCCCCGTGACCGCCAGTGAGCCCAGCACCAGCAGCGCAACCACATCCATGCGAACCCATTCTGTGATAAATAGAATGATTGCGAAGAGCAGTATGCCAAAGACAATATAAATTTGGATAGTCATTGATTCCAGTGGTATTGCGGGCGGGTGAAGCGGGTGAAGCGATCTCCTTTTTATCAACGTGTCCTGGAATGGAAATGCTCCGTCGGACTTCACCCTCCTCGTAATGACATTTTATAACGGTTCAAATCTCGCTGTGAAATGCTTCAGTAGTTCCGGCGCGTAGGTGAATTTGTAGCCGTGTATCTTATCCGCGCGGGACTTGATCGTAGCCAGTGTATCTGACACATAGTCGAGATGACTCTGCGTGTATGTGCGGCGGGGGATTGCCAGCCGCAGAAGTTCGAGCGCCGGGTAATGCCATTGATTAGTATCGGGGTCAAGACAGGCAAACATTACCGAGCCGATCTCCACGCCGCGGATTCCACCTTCACGGTAAAGTTCTACAGCCAGCGCTTGCGCTGGAAACTCATAATTGGGGATGTGTGGGAAGATCGCGCCCGCATTGACGTATACGCCATGCCCGCCAGTGGGTTGGATGGTGGGAATTCCTGCTTCGTTCAAACGCAAAGCGAGGTAGGCTGTTTGTCCCAGCCGGTAACGAAGGTAATCTTCGTCCAATCCCTCGTGTAACCCCACAGCCATCGCATCCAGATCGCGTCCGGCGAGACCGCCATAAGTGGGGAAACCTTCGCGCAGGATCAATTCGTTCTTCACGTTTTGGAAGAGCGTATCGTCGTTCATGCAGATCAAGCCGCCAATGTTGACAATCGCATCCTTCTTCGCGGACATGGTCATCCCGTCCGCCAGCGCGAACATTTCACGCGCAATTTCTTTGACCGACTTGCTCTCGAAGCCAGGTTCCCGCTCTTTGATGAAGAAGCAGTTTTCGGCGTAGCGCGCGGCGTCTATGAAAAATGGGATATCATACTCACGGTACACTTCAGAGACTGCCCGCAGGTTTTCCATCGAGACGGGTTGTCCGCCTCCCGCATTGTTCGTGACGGTGATCATTCCAAGTGGAATCTGCTCACGCCCGTAATTTTCGATGAAGGCTCGCAGTTTGGCAATATCCATATTGCCCTTAAAAGGATGCTGATTCTCGGGATCGTGCGCTTCATCTATGACCAAATTGGCGGGACGCCCGCCCCGCGCGCGAATGTTGGCGTCGGTGGTGTCGAAGTGCATGTTGCTCGGCACCCATTGACCCGGCTTGACCAGACACGCCGCCAGAATGTTTTCCGCAGCGCGTCCCTGATGCGTGGGAGCGAAGTGCTTGAAACCGAATACATCTTCGACGGCGGCTTTGAGGCGGTGGAACGAACGCGCGCCCGCATAGGACTCGTCGCCGCGCATGAGCGCCGCCCATTGTTCCTGGCTCATCGCGCCAGTGCCGGAGTCGGTCAGCAGGTCGATGAACATGTCTTCGGCGTTCATGAGGAACAGGTTGTAGCCCGCTTCCTTCAAGGCGGCTTCACGCGCCTCACGCGGAATCAGGCGGATCGGTTCGGTCACTTTGATGCGGAA
>CAZLWG010000093.1:0-5311 GCA_964563315.1 uncultured Anaerolinea sp.
TTGACTGGCTGGAAGAAAAAGGCATCGGCAAAGAGTCGGTCAACTATCGTTACCGCGACTGGCTGATCTCGCGCCAGCGTTATTGGGGTTCGCCCATCCCGATGATTCATTGCAGCATTCATGGATGGAACCCGGTGCCTGAGAATCAACTGCCCGTTACCCTGCCCGAGGATGTGGAGTGGAAGCCGACCGGCGAAAGCCCGCTGAAACTGCACCCGACTTGGAAAAACACAACCTGCCCCGTGTGCAACGGACCTGCCGAGCGCGAGACCGATACGATGGATACGTTCATGTGTTCGTCGTGGTATCACCTGCGTTATCTGTCGCCGCATTACGACAAGGGCCCATTCGACCCGAAGGAATACGACTACTGGATGCCCGTCGATACTTACACAGGCGGCATCGAGCATGCCACCATGCATCTTTTATACACGCGCTTCTTCCATAAGGCCATGCGTGACGCGGGCGTTGTCAAGGGCGATGAGCCGATGCTGCAACTGCGCAATCAAGGCATGGTGCTGGGGGAAGACGGCGAGAAGATGTCGAAGAGCCGCGGCAATGTGGTCGCCCCCGATGTGCTGGTGGACAGATACGGCGCCGATACCGTGCGCACCTACATGATGTTCTTCGCCCGTTGGGAGATGGGCGCGCCTTGGGATTCGCAAGGCATCGAAGGATCCGCCCGCTGGATGCGCCGCATCTGGACGTTGTTCACAGACGCTTCATCCTCGCCCGCGCCTGCTTCCGACGAGGTGAAAAAGAATCTACGCCGACGAGTCCACCAGACCCTGCGAAAAGTAACGCATGACTTCGAGGCCTTCGAATTCAACACCATCATCTCTTCATTGATGGAACTGTTGAACGACATGTACAAGGCGCGCGACGCGGGCGCGGCAGGCACGCCCGAATGGGGCGAAGCGCAGGAGATTTACCTGAAGATGCTGGCTCCCGTTGCACCACACATCGCCGAGGAACTGTGGACGAACCATCTGGGTAAACCGTACTCGGTCCACAACCAGGCTTGGCCTGCTGTGGATGAAACTGCCGCGAAGGAGGATGTCATCGAACTGCCAGTGCAGATCAACGGCAAGGTCAGAGACAGGATCACGGTCCCGGCGGACGCGGACGAGGAGGCAATCAAATCCGCGGCGCTGGCTTCGGAGGTCGTCCAGAGGTATCTGGAAGGCAGGGAGCCACGGAAGGTCATCGTGGCGAAGGGGCGGCTGGTGAGCCTGGTCGTGTAACGAAACATGGAAGTCCCTGAAGGTTTTACATCTTTCAGGGACTTCCCTTAAATACCGTCTCACTGGAAGGTGGAAAATAAACGATAAATATGTCAAAATAGAATGGACCAACAGCGGAGGGGTTCTGCGTCTTACAACCCGGAGGTTTTCATGCAAGGGCGCAACCAAAAGGAGCATTCGGGGGGAAGAGAACAGCATCGCCAGGCGCGCAGGGTGACGGATAAACAGATCAAACAATTAATAGAAGCCTCGCCTGTGGCAATCATCGTATCATCGGGGAAGGATGAGCGTGTCGAACTTGTCAATCAAAAATTCATCGAACTGTTCGGATACACCGCTGCAGAAATTTCAGACGTGGCGCATTGGTGGCCTCTTGCGTATCCCGATAAAACCTATAGGGAAAAAATCAAAAGAGAATGGAGCGAGAGGGTTGAAAGGGCGATCAGGGAGAAAAGCGAGATCGAAGCGATGGAGGCAATCGTCACATGCAAGGATGGGTCGCGCCGGTATATCGAATTTCGCCTTTCGTCCATTGGCAAAAAACATCTCGTAACATTCGTTGATCTTACCGAACGAAAACAAATGGAAGACGCTCTGCGTGAGCGTGAACAACACTCTCAGTCGCTGCTCCGCCTGTCTCGGACATTGGAACAAGCCGAAACCTACGCTGAGGTTTTGAACGCCGCTCAGGATGAAGTAAAGACCATCCTCGGTTATCAAAATTTGTGGGTTTATTTGTTTACGGAAGATAAAGCATACGCTCGCGCGCTGGTTGCCGGCGGACCCTTAAAGGATGCCGTCATGACCGGCGAGGGTATAACCACCCTCGCCATCAAGGGCGATCACATGCTCGAAGAGATCGCGGCTGCAAGGGAAATCATCGTAGTCGAAGATGCGCAGACCGATGAGCGGACCGACAAGGAGATCGTGGCAAAACTGGGAAACCGCACGATTGTCAATGTCCCGATCATGATTTTTGACAGACACTTGGGGTCGGTTGGAACAGGAACGTTTGGAGATGAGGGAGTCCGCCCGCCGACAAATTCCGAGCGGGAATATCTAACAGCTCTCGCAAGTCACATGGCAGCCGCGCTCAACCGTATTCATCTTCTTTCGGATATGAAACGGGCAGAGGAGGCATCGAAGGAGAACAGCTCCCTGCTGGAACGCATCTTCTCTTCGACGGAATTCCTGATTGCCTATCTGGATGCGGATTTCAATTTCATGCGTGTCAACCGCGCCTATGCAGAAGCAGACGACCAAATGCCCGAATATTTTGTGGGCAAGAATCACTTTTCCCTGTATCCAAACGATGAAAACAAAGTCATTTTTCAGAGGGCGGTGGACACAGGCGAATCCTACAGCGCTTTTGCCAAACCGTTTGTATATGCCCAACACCCCGAACGCGGCGTCACATATTGGAACTGGACACTCCATCCTGTTAGAGAGGGAGACGGTGACATTAGCGGGTTGGTCATCAGCATGGTGGACGTGACCGAACGCGAAAGAGCAGTCATTGCCCAGCACGAGAGTGACGAAAGATACCGAACCCTGGTGGAACAAGCGGGTGACGGTATTTTCGTTGCAGATCCGCATGGAAACTACATAGATGTAAATCCTAGCGGCTGCAACATGCTGGGATACACCCGGGATGAAATTCTCGAACTAAATATGCGGGAACTTACCAGCGCCGAAAGCCAGGCGAAAACCCCCATAAGGTTCGATGAATTGCGGGCGGGAAAAAGCCTCATATCCGAACGCACATTGGTTACGAAAAATGGTTCCCTGCTCCCCGTTGAGATCAGCGGAAAGATGCTGGATAACGGCAATTTTTTGGGAATCGCCCGCGACATTACCGAGCGCAAACGTCATGAACTCGAGCGCAAGGCAATCATCGCCGTCAGCACGGCATTAAGGCAGGCAACGACCCGGACCGAGATTCTAAATGTGATCATGGATCAACTCGAAGAATTGTTCGAAGCGGATGGGGTCGTCCTTGTGCTGCCCAATCCGCAAAACGATGGTTTCATAGATGTAATGGGGCGCGGTCCGGTCGGTAAAAGGATGAAAGGTTTGATCATCCCGCCCGGAAAAGGGGTGTGCAACTGGGTCATTGCAAACAAAAAGCCTTACTTGAATAACCATGCGGAAGACGACGTGCTCTTCTACCGCCCCGACCTGTTGGGCGACTCGCACTGCCTTGCCTCTGCCCCGCTCATTGCGCGGGAGGAAGCCATTGGAGCATTGTGGATAGCGCGCCGGAAGGAAATTACGGATTGGGATCTGCATCTGCTTATTGCCATTTCGGATATCGCCGCCAGCGCCATCCATCGCGTCCTGCTTCGCGAACAGACCGAACAGCAGGTGCGGCGCTTGCTCGCCCTGCATCAAATTGATATTGCCATTACCAACAACCTCGATCTGGACATTACGCTCGGCATAATTTTGAAACATGTAAAGACCGAACTGGAAGTGGACGCTGCCAGCATTTTGTCGTTGAACCAGTCCAACCATATGTTGGAGTATGCCGCCGGTATCGGCTTCATCACAAGTGCGATTGAAAAGACGCAAATAAA
Source organism: uncultured Anaerolinea sp. (assembly GCA_964563315.1). GTDB lineage: Bacteria > Chloroflexota > Anaerolineae > Anaerolineales > Villigracilaceae > Villigracilis. The sequence goes on from CAZLWG010000093.1 coordinate 3,821, forward strand.
ACTTGGGGAGGATTTTGCAGGACGCGCCGCCTTGAATTACCAAACCGTCTCCTGCACGGACCTCCAACTTGCCCGCGAGACGTTCGGCCGTTCCTCCCTCCTGGTAAATGAAAATTTTGTCTCACACCATGTCACTCCATTGTTGGTGAAAGGAGAAGTGAAGGGCGTTCTGGAGATATTCCGTAGAAAACAGTTCAAGCCCGAGCCGGACTGGATCAACTATTTTGAAACTCTTGCCACTCAAGCCGCCATTGCAATCGAAAATGCCGAACTGTTGGAGAATCTTCAAAAATCAAACAAAGACCTTCTATTGGCATACGACGCCACCATTGAGGGTTGGTCACGCGCCTTGGACTTGCGGGATCACGAAACGGAAGGGCATACCCGGCGGGTGACGCAAATGGCGTTGGAATTGGCGCAGAAAATGGGGATGAGCGTTGCAGAACAAGCCGACTTGCGGCGCGGAGCTTTGCTTCACGATATCGGCAAAATGGGAATCCCTGATTCGATCCTGCTCAAACCGGGCGCGCTGGCTGATGATGAATGGGACGTCATGCGGCAGCATCCGTTGTATGCCCGTCAAATGCTTTCCCCCATTGCTTACCTGAACCGCGCAATGGAAATCTGTTACTGCCATCACGAACGGTGGGATGGAAGCGGCTATCCGCGCGGATTAAAGGGAGAGGAAATCCCGCTCTCTGCCCGGGTGTTCGCCGTGGTGGACGTCTTCGATGCGCTCACATCAGACCGTCCTTATCGTAAAGCATGGCCGCGAGAAGCAGCGTATCGTTACATCCGCGAGCACGCTGGCAAACTTTTTGATCCCGAAGTCGTGAGGATATTTCTCGAAACCCACACTCATTGATAATAGTGGAGAAGCATGGACTTGAATATCGCATTTCCCTCGATCAACCCATCCATGGCTTGAGGCGCGGAATCCAGCGCGGGACATTCGCTTTATAGACGAGATAACTCTCTCCAAAACGCTTCTCCAGCCCCGGCTCCTCTGAAACGATGAAATAAGCATGATTGACGAGGATGAAGAAAACCGCCCACAGTCCGATGACCCATGATCCCCAAAACAAGGATTGACCGACTAACATCAAAGCCACGCTGCCGATCATCGGATTACGGACATGACGATACGGACCAACTGCAACCAGTTTCTGGGTCGGGTCCCATGGAGCGAGCGTTCCCTGCCCAACGAGCACAAAAAGATTCACACACCATACGAACAGCATGAATCCGATCCATGCAGATAATGTTCCCGCGATCCATCCCGTCCATGTCAGGGAGGTCATCCCGTACCAGCGGGTGTCGTAATCTGCAAATGCGCGGGACAACCATGCCGGCATCACAAGGACGACCATGACGGGGAGTGCCAAAATGGAGAGAATATGGCGAAGAGTTTTCATAACGTGATTGTTCAACAGCTAGACTCTGTAACGCAAAGGGTGGGTTTGAGGAGAAAAAAAGGATGAGTTTCTTGTA
>CAZLWG010000094.1:0-4947 GCA_964563315.1 uncultured Anaerolinea sp.
CATGGCAGCGACCCCGCCAGCATGGAAACCCGCGCCAAAAAAGTGGACGGCGGCTACACATTGCATGGCAACAAGATGTGGATCACCAACTCGCCGATTGCAGATGTGTTTGTCGTTTGGGCAAAGTTGGATGGCGAAATTCGCGGCTTCCTTCTGGAAAAAGGCATGAAGGGTTTATCCGCGCCGAAGATCGAGGGCAAGTTCAGCCTGCGTGCCAGTTCCACAGGCGAGATCGTAATGGACGAAGTTTTTGTGCCGGAAGAAAATATTTTTCCCGAAGTGAAGGGGCTGAAAGGTCCGTTCGGGTGTTTGAACAAGGCGCGTTATGGCATTGCCTGGGGTGCGTTGGGCGCGGCGGAATTCTGCTGGCATGCGGCGCGTCAATACACGCTGGACCGTCCGCAGTTTGGGCGTCCGCTGGCGGCGAATCAGATCATTCAATTGAAACTGGCAAACATGATGACGGAAATTACGCTGGGGTTGCAATCGGTTTTGCGTGTGGGACGATTGATTGACGAAGACAAATCCACTCCCGAAATGATCTCACTGGTCAAGCGCAATTCATGCGGCAAAGCGCTGGAGATCGCGCGGACTTCCCGGGATATGCACGGCGGCAACGGCGTTTCGGATGAATATCACGTTATCCGTCATGTGATGAATTTGGAAGCGGTCAACACGTATGAAGGGACTCATGATATCCATGCGTTGATTTTAGGCAGAGCACAGACGGGGTTGCAGGCATTTTCGTGAAAAAGGACGCGCACGAGTATGGACGCCCTGAAGAACATATTTATCCCTCTCATCTTTTTGGCTTCACTGCTGCCTCGTCAGTTGACTTTTGCCCAGGAACCAGGGCCAACTCCTGAAACGAGGGTTTTGCCCACTCCCGCCGAGGTGATCAATGCGGTAAACGACCTTAGGCTGGCTTATGGACTTGCCCCACTGGCTGTGCATACTGTTCTCATGCAAGTCGCGCAGGAGCAGGCAAATGGAATCGCATCCGGTCTGGGCGGTCACTGGCGCCCGAATGGCTGGACGCTTGGTCAATGGTTGATGATGAGCGGCTACCCGCTTTCGGGAGACCTTTCGCAGGACGGATACCGCTCGGAAAACTGGATACAGGCAAACACGGCGCAGGAGGCGGTTCAAGCCTGGCGGGGAGATGGTCCGCATTCCAATACCATGTTATCCGTTGACAGGAGTGATATTGGAGCCGGGGTCGCATTCGACGGCGAAGACGTCTATATTGTGCTTGAGACAGCCCTGCAGACTGCCAGTGGAAAATTTCAATTCAATGCGTATCCCACCATGACAGCGCTCGCGGGCATTCCTCAGAACGCAGGGAGTTCCAATGGGAATGACACCGGAGTCTCACAATACATGCAGCCGGTACAGATGAATACAGCCCTGCCGAATGGGGATGTATATCATGTGGTGCAATACGGACAGAGCTTGTGGAGCATTGCAATCAATTACCACACCACCATTCTGCAAATCCAGCAACTGAATAATTTGAGCGATACGACCATCATGCAGGGTCAAAAATTGTTGGTGGTGCATGGAGCGACCCAGCCCGCAACGGCGCCGCCTCCATCCACTACCACGCCTGTGTACACTCCTTCAGCCGCTCAGACTGCCACGCCTCTGCCTTTTAACGTTACAGCGACAAATTCGGAAGCAGTTTCTCTGACAGAGCAAAGGGGTGCTGCAATGAGCATTTGGGCGATAGCGATTGCGGCGCTCGTACTGGCGGGCGTCTTTGCTGCCTTCTTTAGAAAATCGGAATAAGACGGAAGAAGTTGATTTATGAAAAAAACGGAGGCGGCCAGCTGCCGCCTCCGTTTTACGCATGCCCTTCCAAACAGACCACACCTTCACTTCCCACATTGGCGTTATGGACGATACCGGCGGGCAAGTCCAATCTATCTCCCGCTTTCAAGGTAAGCGATTGATTCAATTCCGGCAAGCCGAAGGTGATGCTTCCCCGTACAACGTAGATGACCTTATCGTATCCATGCGAATGTGCGGAGTAGATGTCAAACGGTCCGTTCGACCAAACATAGGGGTCAAGGCCTTCATCCGCCATTAATTGCCGCAGAGTGGATTCGGTTGGGATTTCAGGATCAGCCCACGGCGTAACGCGAGGCGTCTTTTTCATCCGTCCAGTTTTTCCATTAATTCAATGCGGTTGCCAAATGGGTCGAAGACATGGGCGCGTCTGTACCCTGCGAGCGGCGGCTGGGAGGTGTCGGTTTCGTGGCCGGCGGCGCGGACTTTTCCCACCAATCCATCGAGATCATCCACGATGAAGGCAGGGTGTGCCTTGCGGGCAGGACGAAAATTTTTTTCCACGCCAAGGTGAAGATGCGCGCTTCCAGCTTGAAGCCATATACCACCGCGTTTGGCGAGTTCGGGCGGTTTTGGGATTTCGGTAAACCCCAGAATGTGAACATAAAAAGTGCGGGCCTTTTCCTCCTTGCCTTCCGGCATGGCAATTTGGATGTGATCAATGTCAAGGATTTTCATGGCTGGGTTGGGTAACCTGCGTTGATCCATGCTTCAAACCCGCCGAGGAGCGCTTGCACGTTGGAGTAGCCGTTGTGCAGGAGAAGGAACGCCGCACGGGCGCTCGTATGCTCGTTCGGTCAGGTGCAGTAGGTGATGATCCATTGCTCTTTTTCAAGGGGGATGGTGTTGATGTTGATTTCGAACCTGTCCAGTGGGATGGAGACGGCTCCCGCCGCATGCTTGTTCAAATACGCTTCCGCGCTTCGCACGTCCACGATCACAGCTTGACCCGAGTCAAATGCGGCTTTTGCTTCTGCCACGCCGATGCGCGGGACATCATCTTCCGTGAGCGGCGCGGCGCTGTTTTGCGGCAGTGATGGAATGACAGTTTCTTCCGCTTGCGGCGCGACAAAGTTACAGGCAAGAGCGGCAGTCAGTATGATCGAAACCGTTATAAGTGTTGTATATCTTTTCATCTTTTTCCTTTGAAAGACCTCGGAAGTTATCGAAACTTCCGAGGTCGGTTTGTTATTCCTACAACTCGCAGAAGCGGTCTATGCGTTTGCCGATGATGGCAAGGCTGTCGTCCCAGAACTTGCGCGTGGTGATGTCTATGCCAAAGCGTTTGGCGAGCTTGGCAGCGGTCTCTTCGCCGGTGGAGGCAAGCAGGTTTTTGTAATCTTCCACGAACGCTGAGCCGCGTTGTTTGTAGATGGCGTACAGTCCCGTTGCAAAGAGCAGACCAAAGGCATACGGATAGTTGTAGAAGGAAAGACCGGGCGAATAGTAATGCGGTTTCCACGTCCACATGAATTTCTGCAGGTGGTTTTCATCGAGCCCGTCGCCGTAGGTGGCTTTTTGGGCGCGTTCCATGATCTCGCAAAAGTCGTCTGCAGAAAGTTCGCTTGCTTCGCGGCGTTCAAAAACCTCCTTCTCGAACAGGTACCGGGAATAAATATCCACGACCACCTGCGCTGCGCCCTGGATCTGCGCTTCGAGCACTGCCAGTTCTTCCTGCGGGTCATTGGTACTTGCAAGCACCGCTTCAGTGACGATGGTCTCGCACATGGTGGAGGCAGTTTCTGCCAGCGTCATGGGGGTGAGTTGCTGCAACACGGTCTTGTTAGCCTGGTAGGCACATTCGTTATGAAAGGCATGGCCGAGTTCATGTGCCAGCGTGCTGACCTGGTCGAACGAGCCGTCGAAGTTGGACATGATGCGGCTTTCCTTTACATCCTGCACTTCCATGCAGAACGCGCCGCCGCGTTTGCCCTCGCGCTGTTCGGCGTCTATCCAGTTGTTGTCGAAGGCGCGTTTTGCGAACGATGAGAGGTCGGGCGAGAACTTCTCGAAATTTGCGAGGATGAAATCGCGCGCCTCCTCGAACGAATAGACCTTGTCCGTTTTACCGAGTGGGGCAAAGATATCCCACCAGGCGAGTTTTTCCTTGCCGAGTTTCTGCGCCTTGGATTTGAAATAACGGCGGAACATCGGGAAAGAGCCTTCCATCGCTGCGAGCATGGCTTCGAGGGTTTTGCGATCCATGCGCGCGGCTTCGATGGAGGAATGGATGGCATCCTTGCGCCCGCGCCGTTTGTTCAGTGTGATCGCCTCGCCCTTGACCCCGTTCAGGCATGCCGCCAATGTTTCTTTGACTCCCTCCCAGGCTTGGTTCTCCGCTTCGTATCCACGGCGGCGGGTGGCTTCATCCGCATGACTCCGCAGATTGATGAGGGCAGGCATGGGCAGTTTCTCCGTTTTGCCATCCAGTTCGACCTCGACGGACATCTGTGAAACAACCGTCCCTTGCAACTTGCCGAAGGCGTTGCCTCCGCTCAAGGTCAACTCGGAGGCGAGGGATTCCTCAGCTTCGGTCATCAGGTATTTGCTTTGTTTGGCGGCTTCATCCAACATGAAGGCATGCGCTTTGGCAGAGGGGTTGAGTTTGATCGCTTCCTTCAGTTTCGGAGCGACCAGACCGAGCCAGGCTTTGAAGCGGGTGTAGAGTTTCTCCATGGGCAGGTTGGCTTGCTCGAATTCGGAGAGCATTTTCGCGGCGGTCTTATCGCGCGAGTTGGTTACGTAAAAAGAGTAAATGAAAGGTTCGATGGTGGCAAACAGGGAACGGATGCGGTTGATGCGGTCGATGGCTTCGCCGATCAATGCCGCGAGGTCTTGGGTCTTCGATTTGGCGTTTGCTTTTTCGAGTTTGTTCTTGAAGAATTTTTCGAGGGCAGAAACCTGCTTTTTGTAGTCGGCAATGGCGGTTTGGAATTCCTTCGATTCCAATGAAGGATACACATTGGTCAGATCCCAGCGGGGGGCGGAAAGGGTCATTTTTATCTCCTTGGAAATGGATGCGGGTAGTATACCAAAACGCCGGGAACCGACTCTGTAACGCAAAGGGTGGGTTTGAGGAGAAAAAAGGATGAGTTTCTT
>CAZLWG010000095.1:0-4896 GCA_964563315.1 uncultured Anaerolinea sp.
CGGCATTTGATGTTGAAGAATTTTTCCATGCCGATGTCCGCGCCGAAGCCGGATTCGGTAATGACGAATCCATCCTTGCCGACCAGTTTGAGCGCGATCTTATCTGCGATGATGGATGATTGTCCATGAGCGATGTTGGCGAACGGACCGGCATGCACGGTGGCGGGCGTGCCTTCCAGAGTCTGCATCAGGTTGGGTTTGATGGCGTCCTTCATCAAGACGGTCACTGCGCCGGCAACGCCGAGGTCTTCCGCAGTGACGGCTTCCCCGCGTCTGTTGGTGGCGACCACCATGCGACCGAAGCGGTCACGCATATCTTCAAGGGATGTGGTCAGCGCCAGCACTGCCATGATCTCCGATGCGACGGTGATGTCGTAGCCGGAGCGGTGGTTATGGCCGGCTTCATCCTTCCCCAGACCAACTTCGATTTCGCGCAGGAAGCGGTCGTTGACGTCTATCACGCGGCGCCAGGTGATGGTGGATTCGTCGATGTCGAGGCGCACGAAGCGGCTGCGTTCCTCGGATGTCAGATCGTCGGGGTTGGTTTTGTTGATGCCGAGTTTCTTCAAACGCCTCAGCATGGTGGGGGAGAATTTGCGTTTGCCCTTCTTATCGGGCGGGCAGAGCGCATTGAACAGTTTTTCGTCGTCCTGGTTCTTCTCGTGCATCACGCGCACATCCAGCGCGGCGGATACGAGATTGTGCGCTGCGGTGATGGCGTGAATGTCGCCGGTCAGATGCAGATTGAAATCTTCCATTGGAATGATCTGCGAATAACCGCCGCCTGCCGCGCCGCCTTTGATGCCAAAAGTGGGTCCTTGCGAAGGTTGGCGGATGGCTGCAATGACTTTCTTGCCAAGGTGGGCGCCCATGGCCTGCGCAAGCCCCACAGTGGTGGTGGTTTTTCCTTCTCCGAGCGGCGTGGGTGTAATCGCGGTCACATCCACGTACTTGCCGTTGGGTTTGTTCTTCAACCGTTCCAGGATCTCCAGTTTGATCTTGGCTTTGTACGGACCGAAGAGTTCCAAATCGTCCGGGCGGATTCCCAATTCATCTGCCACCTGCAAAATCGGTTTAAGTTTCGCCGCCTGCGCGATATCGATATCTGAAGGGACAGGTCTGAGGAGTTTTAACTTTGTCGGTTTGAAGGCGGTCTTCGCCTTGGTTGCGCGGGAAGCGGACTTCCTGGCAACTGTCTTTTTAACGGTCGACTTTTTGGCATTGATCTTCTTTGCCGTGGCTCTCGCCTTTGTGACTTTCTTTCTGATTTTCGTTTTGGTTGCCATAGAAACTCCTTGAAATTATATATAATCCTAGACTTTCTTATTATCTTAATAATTCACAAAAAAATCAAGAGTGTTTCGTCATATTTTTGTCATGTCAGACGGTTAAAAAGGTTCCAACATTCTCGCCACTCAGCGCGCGCGATAGATGTCCCGGCTCTGCTGCCGAAAAGATTTGCACGGTCAGGTTATTATGTTTCTGGATCAATGCCAGCATGTCCTCGACTTTCGACTTCATCCCGCCGGTGACATCCGTGCTTGCCGAGCCGCCAATTCCATCTCGCATCTTTTCATACGCCGAAAGTTGAATCTGTTTTACAAGCTTCCTCCTCGCTGGGAAATCCTCCCATACCCCCGCCTCGATTCCTGCAAGCAAAATCCGCGCGGGAGCAAACGCTTCAACAAGAAATGCGAACACGTCTTCCGTGGAAAGGATCGTCCCGCCGAGCGTTTCATCGAAAGCGACATCACCGTGAACCACCGGTAAAAGATGAACGTCCAATGCTTTGCGTATCGTCTGGATATTGTGGCGGATGACCTTGCGATTATCCGATATCATCGAAGAAGATGGCGGGAACGGAAGGGCTGGCACGCCTGCTTTGATCAACGATTCCATAACATGGCGGTTCAACTCCGCTGCCTGAAACCGGACTTCAGAAAAACCGACCCACTCTTCGCGGGTTTGCACGCCTTCCCGTGTGCCGTACTTTTTTGCGGCGACATGACCAAACGAGCCGGAACCATGTCCGAGAATCAGGCGCAGCCCCGGGTTCGAGTCCAGAGCCGTTTTGATTTCCTTTGAAAGGTCTGCCAGTTTGTCCAGTCTAGGAGTGTAGGGTTTGTCCTTGTCTGTGATGAGCGATCCGCCCAGTTTGAGAAGCACAAGTTCGTCGGTCATGGCGCAAGTATAAACATAAACTCATGAAAAAGCGACTACTCCCGCCATGCTATAATCGCGGCATGGATATTCGCGCGGGCGTCATTGTTGTTGCGCTGTTTTCAATTGTGGGTGCATTTGTTTCGATACGGGCGGCGGTCAAGAACATGCAGACTGCGCGCAAGTTATCGTTTTACAGCCTGCGAAGACGGCACAACGCCAATGCCTGGCGGTTCTTTTTTATTGCCGTGTTTCTAATTGGTTTTGCCTTCTGGCTCCCTTCTCGCGGCGAGCAGACGATCTATGATTATTTTCCCCCCACGCCGACACCTTCGTTGACTCCCACCATCACACTGACACCAACCATCACGCTTACCCCGACAATTACTGAGACGCCCACACTTACCGTGACACCCGCTGTTTCGGACACCCCCTCGCCGACTACAACGCCGTTCCTGCCGATTGCCATTGAGGCGCTTTTTACAGGACCCGTCACTCCGAACCCGGACGCGGTGTTTACCGCGATCCAATTCTCGACTCAATTGAGTGGCGGTGAAGCTGTGAATCCAAGGACCGTCTTCGAACCTCCGATCGAGACCATGTACGGCGGTTTCGATTACAACAATACCCTGCCCGGCGTTCAATGGACCGCGCTTTGGTATCGAGGTCGTCAACTGGTATGCTACGAGACCGAACCCTGGCGGGATGCGTGGGGCACGGGCGGCATCGGCGGTTATACCGAATGTTCCGACCCCGTTGGCGGCTGGATTCCTGGTCAATATGAGGTCGTCATCTTTATGGGGTATGAGTGGAAGGTAGTGGGGCGCTTCGTGGTGTTGGAGAGTCTGACGACACCGACTTCAACGAATACATTGTCACCCCCGGGTACCTCGTCCGCAACTCCAACCCCTTAATTTCTATTAGACAAAGGAATATCATGGCAGAAAAAGCATTTCAGGAGTTTTACCCCGATTACTTCGCTCATTGTTACGGATGCGGCACGATGAACGAATTCGGACATCAGATCAAAAGTTATTGGGATGGCGAAGAATCTGTGTGTCACTTCCAACCAAAGTCGTATCATACCGCCGTTCCGGGTTATGTGTATGGCGGATTGTTGGCTTCGTTGATTGATTGTCACGGCACGGGGACTGCTGCTGCTGCGGGATACCGTGACGAGAACCGGGGGATGGATACTGAGCCGCCGCTTCGTTATCTCACCGCATCATTGCACGTGGATTATCTCAAGCCTACGCCGCTTGGCCCCGCGCTCGAAATCCGTGCAAAGGTAAAGGAAGTAAAAGGCCGCAAGGTGGTTATCGAGGAATGGATTCGGGTGGACGGTGTTGTCACTGTGAAAGGCGAAGTGGTTGCAGTGCAAGTGCCCGAAGAGATGGTGAAGGAGTTGTTGAAAAAGTAGGTCACGCATATTGTGTGACCTTTGTTTCTACCCAAAATATTCCCGCATTGGCTTGAAATAAAAATCATCCCAACCCTGTCGGTAACTATCCGCCTGACCCTCTGGAATATTTGTATGAATGAGGGTCAATGTTGTTTTACCGCCGGTTTCTTCCAATAGAATTTCCACATGTGAATCATCGGCGTCATCAGGAAATTCAGCCGTGCGCCAGGTTTGCGCAATGCGCTTGTTTTCCTCCAACTCCACAAACCTACCCCAGATATAACCATCCCAGGCAGTGAAAGCGCCGTTTGCCCGCCCATCTACTTTGGCGGGACTGCCCGTCATCAATGAGTGTCCCTGTGTGGAAAGCCAGGCTTTGTAGATTGCTTCCGTGCCGGTATCGAATGTTTCGGAAAGGGTGAATTCGTTTTTCATATCGCCTCACAAATACTCAACCACTCCATTGCCAAACAACCTAACTAAATAGCCCATTCCTTTTTCTTCACGGATACTTCTTTTGCTATCTCTGCGGCGAGCCGGGCGTTATTCAACAGCAGCGCAAGATTGGCTTTGAGCGATTTTCCTTTTGACAGTTCGCCGATGCGGGACAGCAAAAATGGAGTCAACGCCTGCCCGTGGATTCCCCTCTTGATTGCTTCAGCCGATGCCTTGGCGATGATCGGCTCCATCTCGGACTTTGGAATTGCCTCTGTTTCTGGGATTGGATTCGTCACGAGGACTCCGCTCTTCATGCCTAATTCCCAGTGGGCTTTGGCAAAGTCTGCTATCTCTTTTGGAGAGTTGAGCCGGACGCTGACATTCAATCCACTTTCACGGGAGTAAAAGGCTGGGAATTCATTGGTCTGATAGCCGACGACGGGTACACCCATCGTCTCGAGATATTCAAGAGTGGCTGGCAGGTCCAAAATCGCTTTTGCGCCTGCGCATACGACGATGGTGGGAATCTCTGCCAGAGAGCGCAGATCGGTTGAAATATCGAAAGCGCTTTCCTTATGCACGCCGCCGATGCCGCCTGTGGCGAAGACCTTGATGCCTGCCATGTTCGCGGCATACATCGTTCCTGCGACGGTGGTGCCGCCGTCCGTTTTTTTGACAATGGCTGTGGCGAAGTCGCGGTGACTCACTTTCAGTGTGGAGTCCGATTCAGAAAGCCGAATCAGCTCCTCGTCGGAGAGGCCGATGCGGATCTTTCCGTCAAGCAGGGCTATTGTAGCGGGTGTCGCTCCTGAGTCTCGTACCTGCTTTTCCATGTCTCGCGCAAGTAGAAGGTTCTGCGGGCGGGGAAGCCCGTGTGTTATAACGGTTGATTCCAG
>CAZLWG010000096.1:0-4408 GCA_964563315.1 uncultured Anaerolinea sp.
CGCCTACGCCATAACAAAAGACGAAAAATACGCGGGAGCCTTCTGGGGACTGATTCAAGATTGGGCAGAGCACAATCCTCCCAACACCGGCGCCAACTGGAAAGACGGACAAGAGATCGCCCTCCGTCTCATGGCATGGACGTTCGGCTTCTATGCCTTCATCCATTCTCCATCCACCACCAATCAACAAATCTCCCAATTTACCCAACTCGTCGCCGCCCAAGCCGAACGGATTCACGCCAACATCGGCTACGCCATCTCCACCCGCAGCAACCACACCATCAGCGAAGCCTTCGGTCTATGGATGGTCGGTCTGCTCTTCCCTGAACTCAAAGACGCGGAAAAATATTTCACACTTGGCAAACGTCTGCTCGAAGAAGAAGCCGCCAAACAGATATTCCCCGATGGCAGTTACGCCATGTACTCCCTCAACTACCATCGCTTTATTTTGCATCTTTATCTCTACGCCATCCAACTCGGCGAGATAAACCAAGATAATCCTTCTCCGTCATTGCGAGGGCGGCGTTCTTCCGCCCGAAGCAATCTCATGAGCTGGCTAGGGGATTGCTTCGCCGCAAAAGGCAAGAGCGCGGCTCGCAATGACGGTGTTGAAGGGATAGGGTTTTCGGATGAATTGAAAAAACAAGTTGCCAATTCAATACAATATCTTTCAAGCCTCATCGACCCCGCCACCGGGCACATGCCCATCTACGGCTCCAACGATGGCGCCCTCGTCCTGCCCCTCAATAACTGCGACTTCACCGATTACCGTCCGCTCTTGCAATTAGGTTCAGTCATCACCACCGGTCAACCCATCTTCGAACCCGGCGATTGGGATGAAGATGTCTATTGGTTATGTGGAGAACAGTCAACCGCTAAGAGCGCGAAGAACGCAAAGAAAGATCTTAAACTTAGCGCCCTTAGCGAGCTTAGCGGTAAAACATTCCCCAATGGGGGAGTCTACATCCTTCGCAACGAAAACTCCCGCGCCATCCTTCGCTGTACCAACTTCACCTCCCGCCCCTCCCACGCCGACCAACTCCACATGGATTTATGGATGGGGACTCACAATATCGCCATCGACGCCGGAACCTTTCTCTACTCCGGCGAAGGCATCTGGCGCAACGGACTCGCCCGCACGTCCGCGCACAACACTGTCACCGTGGACAGCAAAGACCAAATGACGATGGTCAGCCGCTTCACTTGGACGGATTGGGCGAAAGGAAAAGTCCTCTTGCACACCGATGATCTCTGGCAGGGCGAACATGACGGCTACAAACCCGTCCGACACAAACGCACCGTCATGGCATTGGAAGGGAATAGGTGGCTGGTGATAGATGATCTCGAAGCGAAAAAGCCGCATCACTATGCCTTGCACTGGCTTTTGAGTGACGCGCCCTTCACACAAAACAATAACTCGCTTCATCTAAATTATGAAGCGAGTACATACAAAATCCAAACTGGCTTATTAAACGGCGAAGGCAAATTCACCATTCTTCGCGCCGACCCCAACTCCACCTACGGATGGCGCTCACGTTACTATGCTCACAAAGAGCCAGCCATTTCCCTCCTGCTCGAAGCACATCAACCCTCTGCCCGCTTTTGGACGTTCTTCGGTCTTGAAAATGATATTGTGGAATTAACAGAAAATGGCTTGAAGATAAATCAGGCGGAAATCAACCTGACGAAGACCGGCCATTGAGTATCGTCAACTGCCAATTAATCCTTTTCCGACAGGTAGTGGATCAGGATCAGCCCCAAGCCAAGAAAAAGTGGAACGAAGCCGCCCAACATCCAGGGTCCGAGATGAAGCGGATAGTTTTCCCCTGAGTCGAAACCTAATGGATAGAGTCCCAGCGAGAGGGCAATTCCAATTGCGGTGATGGCGATCCCCCATCTCAGCAAGCCTTTGCCCGGTTTTTTCTCCGGGCGGGCAAGTCCCTTTTCGGCAAGCGCGATGGTTTCCTTGTAATTCATGTAACGCAAAAACGCGAGAAAACCGAAAATGATGGCAAGGATGGCGACGACGCCAAGGCAGGGGATCAATGCTTCCATAAAAGTTCCTTTTGAAAAAAATCAGGGCTTGGAATTTTCCAAGCCCTGTAATTTTACTTGATGGCGGTGATCTCAATGGATCCGTTATTGGTCTTGACCTTGAACTCCGCGCCTCCTCCGTTCATTGTCCCTTGCTGATGGTTCTTTTGTGTAGTGCCGTCGAGCGTGACCGTAACCGGGATGTCTGAAGTGATGCTGCCAAAGTCTGTATTGAGGTTTACGTTCAATTTGGAGTCGGCAGGGATGGCAATAGCGATGCTGCCAAAATCAGATTGAATGTTGTGCGGGCCATTTCCAAGCGAGCCGCTGAACTCGATGCCGCCGCTGTTGGTTTTGAGATCGAGTGTGACATTCTGCGCGCTCCTGATGTCAATGCTTCCGAAGTCGGTATGCGCCTTCACATTTCCTTTTGCTCCATCAATGGTGATGCCGCCGCTGTTGGAGTCAAGTTCGTAAGAGCCTGCCAGCGCCTGCTTCAGTTCAATGTCGCCGAAATCGCAGGTAATGGTCAACGCGCCGCGGATATTGACCTTGGTAAGGGTTACTTTGCCTCCGCTGGATTCAACCGTCACAGATGCGGCGGAACCGTTTTCGAAGGTCATATTGCCGAAATCTGTTTTGATGAACAGATCGCCCGAAGCGCGGACGTTGTTCAAGTTGATGGTGCCGCTGTTCGAGGAAATGGAGATGTCATTGCCGTTGATCTTTTCTAGTTTGATTCTGCCAAAATCCACATCCACTTTCACGTCTTCGACGCCTGCATTCACATTGCTGATTTCGGTTTCGCCGCCCGCATTCTCCAGCGTCAATGCGCCTTCGATGTTTTTGACGGTAATATCGCCGAAATCACTGGCAATGTTTACATTGCCATTCACTTCCGCAACATCCACCGCGCCAAAACCGTTTTCAACATTCACGGTTGTTTGCTTTGGAACGGTTACGATGAAATCCACTGTGTCCACCTGATGCTGCTGGCGTCCGTCTACAATGTAGGTCAATGAAATGACGTTGCCATTCTGTTTATAGTCAACTTTGATATTTTGCAGATCCGTTTCAGCGCCTGATTCAGTGGATGCGTATGCCGTCTTGACGATCTGGACTGCCACCGCCTCCACATCCCCGCCGACGATGGATACGTCACCCGCATCGTCATCCACGCTGAGAGAGACGGGCTTCTCCGTATCTACTTGAAATATCCTGCTCTCTTCTGCTGTGGCAGAGGCGAGCGGCACGTCGAATTCAGCAAAGTCCGCGCCGCGAAGCGTAAAGAATACCACCGCGCCGATACCTGCCAGTACGAACAGCAAGGCAGTGACCAACAATCCAATTACGAAAGGTCTTTTCATTTTATAGCTCCTTGGTTTATCATGTTTTCTACTACCTTTGACAGGTCAGGAGACAAAAAGTTTCACTTTTGGATGCAGGGTGGCAAACGATAGAACATTGAACCATACTGTCTTTTGTCCGGTTTTGAAACTTTTTCGCGTTTCCTTTGTCTAACCAACAGATATGGCAGATTCAGAGCAGACCCTTATTCAAAAAGCCCAAAAAGGCGACCCCGAAGCCTTTGAAGCGCTGGTAAACGAGCACCAACAATATGTCTACAACCTTGCCTTGCGCGTCGTCAAAGATGAAAACGAAGCGCTCGATCTGGCACAGGAAACTTTCGTGCGCGCTTGGACGGCGTTACCCAATTTCAAAGGACAGAGCCAATTCCGCACCTGGCTCTATCGCATTGTTGCGAACCTTTGCTACAATCGCCTGCCCAACCTGCGCCGCACCCTCAATGACCTCGGCGACGATGTGATGGAAGATATCCCCGAAACGCATTCCGAGAGCCCCGCTAGTATGTTCGAGTCGAACGAGACTAAACGCCATTTACAGGAAGCGATCCGTTCGCTCGACTCGAATTACCAATTACTGATCACCTTGCGCTATCAAAATGAACTCTCCTACGAAGAGATCGCCTCGACTCTCAACCTGCCGCTTGGAACCGTCAAGACGGGCATTTTCCGCGCCAAGGAAAAACTCCGCAAATCGCTTGCTCAACTGGAGGAATCATGGATCACCGCCTAGATCATAATGCGCTCATCGAAGACGCGCTTCAAAATTATCCATTAGCGCCCATGCCGCGGGACATCACCGCCAATGTCATGGCTCGCATCCAGACCAGTCAACGCCCCGCCCTTGTCACATGGAATGACTTTGCCATCGCGCTTGTCATCGCTTTAACGATTGGCGCGCTGTTTATAACCGTGCAAAACCTGCCGCCTGTTGCTCTGGCAAAACTTCGTATTCAAGGCATTCTTCTCTATCAGGGATTCATCGTCAACGCCCGCTGGCTTGTCCCCGC
>CAZLWG010000097.1:0-4308 GCA_964563315.1 uncultured Anaerolinea sp.
GCGGTCTTATGCTCATTCAAATGGGCAACGCCGAGCAAGTCGAAGCCACGCGCGAAGCCAAAACCCAAATGGAGGCGCACGCCAAAGCCTTCCTGCCATCAGACGTTTTGCGGATGATGAAAATTTTTAATAATGCCGCAGTGGATTTGCGCGGCGGCTGGCAGCCCTCTTTGAGTTTGGAACTTGCTCTGGCAGAGATCATGGAATTGCCAGCAGAATCCACTCCTGCCGCCGCGACGCCTCAACCCAGGCCGAAGCCTGTATCAACTCCCAAAGCTGAATCCAAGCCCGAGGTTAAGAAAGAGGCGCAAGGCCCCGAAGAGAAACCAGCGATCAGTTCTGGTGACATTGTCAAGGCTTGGAAATCTCTCATTAATACGCTTCCCAAAGACCTGGCAAACCTTGGCGCATTGATGAATTCGGTCCGGAATATTGACATGCAAGGCAAGACGCTCATCCTTGGCATGGCAAGTGACGTGCTCGTGGAAAAACTCAACAAACCCGACCAGATCGAAACCATTCAGCGTCTTATCAAAGACCACTTCCATGTGGATGTGTCCGTGCGCTGTGTGGTCACCAACGCCAAAGGCAAACTCCCTACGCACGTTTCGCAAGATGGCATGGTCGCTACTGCGATCCAACACGGCGGGGAGATCGTGGATATGGACGACTAGAAAAAAACGATATTCGATACTCGAAGATCAAACACCGAATACCAATTAACGAGGTTCAATTATGGCAAAAGGATTTAATCGTGGCCCCGCCATGGGCGGACAGGGCGGAATGATGCAGCAGATTCAAAAACTGCAAAAGCAAATGGAGGAAGCGCAAGCAAAACTTGCTGAAGAAACCGTTACCGTCACAACGGGCGGCGGTGCAATCAAAGTCATCATGACCGGCGATCAGAAATGCAAATCCGTCGAAATCTCCCCCGAATTCCTTAAAGATGCAGATGCGGAAATGCTGCAAGACATGGTCTTGTCAGCAGTCAACATGGCGCTCGACCAATCCCGCGACCTCCAGCAAAAGTTGATGGGCCCGCTGGCGGGTGGGATGCCTTTCTAGTGTTCCAGGTTCCGCGTTTCGGATGGCAGATTACTTGGAACGTGGAACTTGACACTTGGAACACCTTTTATGCTGCTTCCTGAATCAATTCAAAATCTGGTCACCGCTCTCGAACGCCTCCCAGGTATCGGACCAAAGTCCGCTTCCCGGCTGGCATTCTTCCTTTTGCGCGCTTCTGATGATGTCGCGCAGGATTTATCCGCGGCGCTTGCGAATCTCAAAGCCAATACCGCTTTTTGCTCTGAATGTTTCAACATCACCGATGCAGGACGCGAACGCTGTGAGATTTGCGAATCGCAAAAGCGTGATGCATCTCTTATTTGTGTTGTCGAAGAAGCCTTGGATGTTCTCGCCCTCGAACGCACGGGCGGCTTTCAAGGAAAATATCACGTCTTGCAGGGGGTTATGTCTCCCATCGAGGGTGTTGGCCCCGATGACCTGAAGATAAAGCAGCTTATCGAGCGGGTTGCGCGGGGGGAGGTGGGGGAGGTCATTATCGCGACCAATCCCAGCATGGAAGGTGACGCGACGGCGTTGTATCTCCGTCAACAACTCGAACCGATGGGCGTCAAGGTCACCCGCCTCGCGCGTGGTCTGCCCGTGGGCGGCGATTTGGAATATGCCGATCAAAATACTTTGCTGCGCGCGCTTGCAGGCAGGCAGGAGATGAATTAATGGCCCCACTCACCGGGGGGCTATTCTTTCGTTTTGCAATAGGGCTTTCAAAACATCCTCCAGTTCGGGAGTTTGTACCTCATCTTTAAATCCCGCCAATCGGTGGTAAACCGTTGCCGCTGCATCGTGAAACCCACGCGGCAGATTTGCTTCGCCGAATGTTTCGGCGATTTCCCGCATCTCGCCTTCAAACCGCCATGCTTTTGCCGTCACTCGCTTCGCCCTACGGTTGACTTGTTCAGAAAAACCAGTTTCATCCATATCCCATTGCTGATACAACTCATCTCTTACATCGTTCGACTCAGCTACTGCCAGGATTGCTGAGAGTAAAGCGGTTGTTCCTTTGGAATATGCCGCGTAGCACATTTTCAAGGCAGACGCTTTTCCAACGTCACTTCCGATCACTTTTGTCTCCAGCATGCTATCTGCAAAAATGGAAACAATGGAGTCTGCTTTATCGCCGGATAAATACAGCCAGGTACCTTTAGGCTTCCACGCAGGCCCGCCGATGATTCCCCCGTCGACAAACTCAATTCCTGCAGTTTTCATTTTCTCACCAATGGTTTGCGCACGTTTCGGGGAGATTGCATTTGCGTCAAGGTACACACCGGAAAAGCCTTCCTTGATTACAGAGTTTCCCACATTTTCGGCGGCATGCGGCGGACACACGCTAAAAATGAACTTACATCCCTTGCACATTGCCGCGAGAGAATCCGTTTCGAGCAATCCGTGTTCTCCGGCGCGAATGAGAGTCTTTTCGCTTCGCCCAATAGGAAGCCAATATACTTGATGTCCGTTGTTGATGGCGGATGCAGCAATCGAGACTCCCATTTCACCCGGATGAAGAATGCCGATGTTCATGTCGACTCCTTATCGTATAAAATATCTCCATGAATATTACCATCCTCACCTATGGTTCTCGAGGTGATGTCCAACCCTTTCTCCCTTTATCTCTCGGTTTGATGGAGCGTGGGCATCAAGTCATTCTTGCGGCGCCATCCCGCTTCAAAAATCTCGTTGAAGAGCATGGCATTGGCTTTTTCCCGTTGGCAGGAAACCCCGAAGACCTAAGCCGTCGTCTCAACGATGCAGGGTACAACTTCATTAAACAGGTAAGCGAACTCACGAGTCATTCTGTAAAAATTGGCGCAGAGATGATTCGTCAAACTCAAAATGCTTGCAGCGACGCAGACCTCATCATCCATACTTTTGCTCATGCCGTTGGCGCTCACACATTAGCGCGCGAAAAGGATATCCCCGATATTCATATCCAGACCTTTCCCATGTTCACGCCTACGGGTGATTATCCAAACATTACCATGCCAAATCTCGGGAACCGATTTTTGAATCGACTGACGCACATCGCCTCTGTAATCATTACCGAACTGACCTCATTTTTGGGATTTGAACAAGTCCGTCGTCGGGCTAGATTGCCACAGCGAAGACTGTTTTCTCCTTTTCGAGATGATCCGCCTCGCCTTCGGACGCCGATCCTGTGCGCTTGGTCTCCAGCCCTGATCCTGCCTTCAAGCGACTGGAGTCCATGGGTGCATATCACTGGATATTATTTCTTTCCTTCTGATAACCCATACGCGCCGCCAAATGAATTGAAGAAGTTTCTTAATTCGGGCAAGCCGCCGGTTTGCATTTCGTTTGGAAGCATGGTCAATAGGAATGTTGAAAAAGCAGAGATGGTTATTCGTGAATCATTAAAGCGAACAAATAATCGCGGCGTCATTTTGTCGGGGTGGGGGAGCGCGAAAGGTGAATCGACAAGTGATTTGCTGTATCTCGAGTCTGCGCCGCATGATTGGTTACTGCCAAAATGCAAGATATTAATTCATCATGGCGGCGCAGGGACAACATCCGCTGGATTGCGGGCGGGAATTCCGCAGGTGGTGATTCCGTTTATGGCAGATCAACTGTTCTGGGGAAGCAGAGTCCATGCGATTGGGGCTGGACCAAACCCGATTCCTGTGAAGAAACTATCGGTGAATAGAATGGTGGGTGCCATTGCCGAGGCGGAGTCGAAGGTTGTTCTTGAGCGTGCGCAGGCTGCCGGTCAGATAATACGAGGCGAGAACGGGGTTGGGAATGCGGTCACGTTAATCGAGTCGTATGCGGCTGCGTTTCGTCGATCTGCTTGAAAACCGTCCCGATTTTTTAAGGTTCAAATGCCTGAAAGGTATTGACAAAGTGGGGGAAATGCATATAATCATCATTCGCCAGTACAAAACACAAGATTTCGTCTCCCAAGACAGATCGTTGACAACTGAGAAACCGTCTTACATCAGAGACACAAAGCAGAAAGGTTTTGCAGTCTGATGAACCGATGCGGAAGGAAAGGCATCGGTGTTTTCGTCTGTATAGATCCTTGACAGGCGGTTGTTGGGCAGATAAAATAGCGTCCGCTCAATTGGCAAGCACCTTAACAACTGAAAAGTGATAGGAAGCAACATTTTGTTGAACCAGTCAATCCGTAACTTACACTCGCAAGAGTGATAGATTTTTGCGGAGAGTTTGATCCTGGCTCAGGATGAACGCTGGCGGCGTGCCTAATACATGCAA
>CAZLWG010000098.1:0-2153 GCA_964563315.1 uncultured Anaerolinea sp.
CCCTGAGGGAGAGGGGCAAGGGGTGAGGGAACAACTACTTGAAGTTGCAAAGGAAGAATTGAAGTTGACGCTTGGCGTCACTGCCGAGCCGCTCATCTCGCGCGTCTTTCTGTGGAACAAAGCCATGCCACAATACAATCTGGGTCATCCTGAAATTCTCAAGCGCATTGATGCCGCGCTGGAAAATCACCCTGGGCTGGCGTTGGCAGGCAATGGCTATCGCGGCATCGGCATCCCTGATTGCATTCATTCGGGGGAATTGGCTGTAGAACGCGTTCTCAAGTTTTCAAGTTCAAACGTTGAAACGTTACAACCTGCCAACCTATAAAATTTTTTGGAGCCACTTATGAACATTGATAAATCAATTGGGTTGTTTCAAGAAGCACAAACCCTTTTTCCTGGCGGCGTGAATTCGCCTGTGCGCGCATTCCGCGCTGTTGGCGGACAACCGCTCTTCATCAAACGCGGCGAAGGTCCGTATCTCTTCGATGTGGACGGGAATCGATTCATTGATTATGTATTGTCATGGGGTCCACTTATCACGGGACATGCGCATCCCGATGTCGTGAAAGCCATTCAAGAAGCCGCATTGATGGGAACTTCTTACGGTGCGCCCAGCCCGCTGGAGTTGGAACTGGCAAAAAGCATCATGGATTTCATGCCGAACATCGAGATGATCCGTTTTGTCAATTCAGGGACGGAAGCGACCATGTCTGCGTTGAGGCTTGCCCGCGCGTACACCAAGCGTGAGAAGATCATCAAGTTTGATGGCTGTTACCACGGTCACGCAGATATGCTGCTGGTGCAGGCTGGTTCGGCCGTGGCGACATTAGGCTTGCCAGATTCGCCTGGCGTACCAAGTGCAGTCGCTGCGGATACGTTGGTCGCGCGATTCAACGATCTGGAATCTGTCGAAGCGCTGTTCAAAAAGTATCCCGACCAAATTGCGGGGCTTATCGTCGAGCCTGTGGCTGGAAATATGGGAGTTGTTCCGCCTGTTGAAGGATTTCTCGAAGGCTTGCGAAAACTGACATTGGAATACGGCGCGGCATTGATCTTCGATGAAGTGATGACGGGCTTCCGCGTCCACAAAGGCGGTGCGCAGACTCTTTACAACATCAAGCCTGATCTCACCACGCTGGGCAAAGTCATCGGCGGTGGACTTCCTGTCGGCGCGTATGGCGGGAAGAAGGAGATCATGCAAATGGTCGCGCCGCTTGGTCCGATGTATCAGGCGGGGACGCTGTCGGGGAATCCGCTGGCAATGAGTGCGGGTATTGCGGCGCTGAGTCTGATTCGGGGAGAGGAAGTTTGGAGAAAACTGGAGCAGGCTGGGGCGAAGTTGGAAGCGGGGGTTTCATCCTCAGCAAAACAGTTTGGGATTCCCATCCAGAAAACGCGGGTCGGCACGATGTTCACGACCTTCTTTAGCGAGACCAAGCCCGTTGGCTGGAATACGGTTAAGGTGGCGGATAAAGTTCAGTTTGGGAAGTTCTTCCAAAAGATGCTGGCAAATGGTATTTATCTTGCGCCGTCGCAGTTTGAAGCTGGGTTTATTTCAACCCTGCACACAGATGAGATTATTGATAAGACAATTGAAGCAGTAACGGAGACATTTCGCACATGGTAACGAATGAGAAAATTTACAACGCCGCATGGATGCGTTATCGGTTGGGGAGTGTTTTGATCTGGCTGGGTGTTTTGGTGTGGGCGCCGTTCATCATCTTGCGCATCATGGGAGAACAGCCTTCAATGAGCCTGTATCTGCCGATTCATCTTCTGGGCGTGATGGGTGGTTCGCGTCTGCGTGCTTTTGCCCGCAAGGAACTGGGGATGCCGAGGCCCCAATAGTCGGCGTGTTTGGCGGGGTTGGATTGTTAGCGGTTAATATGTGGTTATCCAAAAGGGTAAGATGATATTCGAGTAAATTTGGGCTAATATGTCTTTCATTACAGTCTTACAAAGACATGCCCAGCGCGGCATATATCATGTTTACGGGTATAAATCCACCAGCAAGCCCGCCAAGAGGATCGCGGCAAAACCCCACAGGTTGGTATGGACATGGACTTCAATGGGTGATGCAATCCGCAACGTTTCACGTTTCCGTAACATAGGTGGTGGGGGAAATCAGGAAATGGAAAAGGACAAGAGTA